>CAVUGE010000015.1:0-73454 GCA_963740945.1 uncultured Bacteroidota bacterium
CCAGTTGAAAAAAATATTATTTTACTTTCTTCGGTAAAATCACTAAAGCTTTCAATCTCATTATCTGTTTTTCTATTAAATACATTTCCTATCTCGAATAAAGAAAGATTCTTTTCACCAACCTTAATGTTTCTAGAAATAGTTTCCAAACCACCGGGAATTAAAGAAGTTCGTAAGAATTCCATATCTAAGCTTTGCGGATTAAGTATCTTAATGGGACTGCCTATCATTGATGATAGTTTCTCACTCTGCAATGGATTATTAATTATTTCATAAAAACCTAATGCGGTAGATATATCCCGGATTTTATCCGTTGTTTCTGCTTCATCAGTTTTTTCATCGAGCGTTATGGATATTTTGTTTTGCGTTGGAATATTGTCATATCCGTTTATTCTTGCAATTTCTTCTATCAGATCAATTTCTCTTTCAATATCCGGTCGAAAAGTAGGGATTAGACAATGGAGTTCTTCTTCGGATTCAAAAACAATTTGCATTCCCAGTTTTTCAAGAACATCTATAATCGTATTTCTTGAGATATTAAAACCAAGAATTTTATCAACCCTTGCGAAACGGATTCTGACTTCTCTCTTTTCAATTTTATCCGGATAAACATCGATAATCCCCTTTGCAACTTTACCGCCGCTTAATTCGGAGATTAATTTGGCAGCCCTTTTTGCAGAAAAATCAGTATTGTTAGGATCAATCCCCCTTTCGAACCTATATGAAGCTTCGGTGCTTAAACCTATTATTTTTGAGGTCTTACGGATGCTTGAAGGATTAAAATATGCACTTTCGATTAGTATATTTTTAGTGTTAGTACTGACTTCAGAATTCTCCCCTCCCATTACACCGGCAATGGCAACGTTCTTTTCAGCATCACAGATCATCAGGGTATTTTCAGGAAGCTTTCTTTCTTTAGAATCCAGGGTGATGAAATTTGTCTCTTTAGTTGTACTTTCTATTACTATCTTTTTCCCGCTTAAATTATCGAGATCAAAGGCATGGAGAGGCTGCCCTGTTTCATACATTACATAATTTGAGACATCAACAATATTATTTATAGGACGGAGCCCAATATTTTTTAATCTTATTTTTAACCATTCGGGAGAATCTTTTATAATAACATCGGTTACTATTTTTGATGAATATCGCGGACAATTTATTTTGTCGATTATTTCAACTTTTGCAAATTTATTTACATCCGGTGAACTTTCATCAATTTCAATTGATGGAAGATTTAATTTTAAATTAAAGATTGCTGCAAGATCTCTTGCTACACCAATATGGGATAAAGCATCAGGACGGTTCGGGGTAATACCTATTTCGAATATTACATCATTTAATAAGAGAGCTTCAGTAACCGGAGTTCCCTCTACTAAATCTCCGTTAAGAATCATTATGCCGGAATGATTATCACTCAATTCAAGTTCAGCTTCCGAACAAATCATTCCAAAAGATTCTATACCGCGAATTTTAGCCTTACCAATTTTAAAATTCCCTTTAGGAATAGTTGTACCCATAGGTGCAAAGACTACTTTTTGTTCCGCTGCTACATTTTCTGCACCACAAATAACCTGGAAATCATTTTTCCCGGTTGAAACAATGCACAGTGATAATTTATCGGCATTTGGATGTTTCTTCTTATCCTTAACATATCCAACTACAAAATCTTTATAGATCTCATTCTGATCAATTATACTTTCAACTTCAAGCCCAGACATGGTAAGCTTATCAGCTAATACCGGAACAAGTATATCTTTTAAATCAATATAATCTTTTAACCAGTTTAATGATATTTTCAACTTATTAACTCCTGAAAAGCAAGATTACTTTTCATTATTACCTTTTAGTGACAACCTCATTAATTCTAGAATTCTAGATATTGGCAATGAAGAGGTGGAGAGATTCTTCACTCCACTTCGTTCCATTCAGAATGACAAATTAGTGCGTGTCAAGAACTTAATTATTAAGTGCTATAAGCCTTTTAAAGGTCTCAGAAAGAATCCATAATGATTTTTCTTATATTAAATAAAATCAACAACCACTTATTTTATTATAGGTTACAAACTTTTATAAAATTATTTACTTAAAATTGTTTTAAGAACCGGATATCATTTTCGAAATAAATTCGAATGTCCGGAATATTATACTTTAAAAGTCCGATTCTCTCTATTCCCATTCCAAATGCATAGCCGGTATATTTTTCCGGGTCATAACCGACATATTTGAAGACGTTAGGATCAACCATTCCGCAACCTAATATTTCAAGCCAGCCGGACATTTTACAAACCCTACATCCTTTACCACTGCAAAGAAAACAGGTAATATCCATCTCTGCGCTCGGTTCGGTAAATGGGAAAAAACTTGGCCTAAATCTGTATTTTAAGTTTTCACCGTAAAATTGTTTTGCAAAACCGACTAGAGTTCCTTTTAATTCGCTGAAAGTTACATCACTATCAACATATAGACCTTCGACCTGATGAAACATGCAGAAGCTTCTTGAACTGACAGCTTCATTCCTATAACACCTTCCAGGCATTATAACTCTGACAGGAGGTTTATGCTTTTCCATAACCCTGATTTGCACCGGTGATGTATGTGTCCTCAGAAGAAAGTCTTTACTTAGAAAAAATGTATCCTGCATATCTCTTGCAGGGTGATCGTGCGGAAAATTTAGGGCTTCAAAATTATTATAATCGGATTCGATTTCAGGCCCTTCGGATATTGAAAATCCCATTCCTTTAAATATAGCCCGAATTTCATCTAAAGTTTGGGTTAATAAATGTTTTCTGCCGATTTGATTAGCAAAACCTGGCAGAGTTAAATCAATTTCATCTTCAGCTGATATTGAATTAGATTCAATTTTCTCTTTTATAGAATTAAATTTTTCTGTAACAGAAGTTCTAAGTGAGTTTAATTCTTTCCCCAAAAAAGGTTTTTCTTCCTTTGAAGCTGTTTTCAATTCTTCGAAAAGATTTGCAACTAATCCGTTCCTGCTCAAATATTTTATTCTGATCTCTTCAAGCTGCTTGGAATCTTTTGCTTCAACAATATCGTTTTCAAACGATTTTTTTATATTATTAATTTGTTCGTTATTCATAAGAAGTGCTGCAAATATTTAAAATAATACCCTCTTTAAAATAATTATAAATTTCAATTTAAAGAGGGCAAAAAATTAATTAGCTGAAAAATTCACTATTTCTGTAAAAGCGGACGGATTCTCAACAGCTAAACTTGCTAATATCTTCCTGTTAATGTTAACGCCTTTGGAATCAAGAGCATGAATTAGTTTGGAATAAGTGGTACCATTAATCCGAGCGGCAGCATTTATCCTAACGATCCATAATCGTCTGAAAGTTCTCTTTTTTACCTTTCTGTCCCGGTAAGCATGACTCCAGCCTTTTTCTACATGATTTTTGGCAACTGTAAATACCTTGCTCCTGGCACCCCAGTATCCTTTTGCATGCTTTAGCATTTTTTTTCTTTTACGGTGAGAAGCTACTCTATTTGTTGAACGAGGCATAATTTATATCCTTCTTTATTTTAATCAAACCTTAATTATTGAACCATAATGCGGACGCGCTTTTCTTCAGATTTAGAAACAAGAGTAGCGTGTCTTAAATTTCTTTTTCTTTTTGTTGTTTTCGAGGTCAAAATATGACTTTTATAAGCTTTTTTTCTTTTAAAATTACCTGAAGCTGTTTTCTTAAAAGTTTTCTTTGCACCCTTATTACTTTTCATTTTCGGCATAATTTAATCCTGTTATTTAAATTATTTTTTTCAGTTTCAATTGGTTGAGAGAAAACCTCAGCGGTTTTGGAAACCTCGGAGGTTCGAGACATTCCATGAAATATTATTTCTTTTTACTCCTAGTTTTATCAGGAACAAGAATTAAATTCATATTCCTGCCTTCCATTTTAATATCTGATTCAACTTTAGCAATATCTTCCGTTCTCAGTATAAAGCGATTCAATAAATCTTCACCCTGCTCCGTATAAGCCATTTCCCTTCCCTTAAAAATAACTACCACTTTGACTTTATTACCTTCTTCTAAAAAATCAATCGCATGCCTGGCTTTAAACTCAAAATCATGCACATCTGTATTTGGATGCAGCCGGATCTCCTTTAGAGTAGAAGTCTGCTGATTTTTTCTTTGAATTTTTTCCCGTTTCTGCCGTTCATATTTGAATTTTCCATGATCAATAATTTTACAAACGGGCGGTTGAGCTTGAGGTGCGATTTCAACTAAATCGAGACCTCTTTCACTTGATAACTTTAAAGCATCCCTTACTGTATATATACCAAGTTGCGCACCATCAACATCAATTACACGAATTTTCGGAGCTTTAATTTCTTCATTTATTCTAATGTTATCTTTAGCGATTACTACCTCTCTGCTGTTAATGTTTTTTGTTTATAATTTCGTCTTTTATATTATCAATAAATTCAGATAAAGACAAACTTCCTAAATCACCTTTTTTATGTTTTCTTACAGAAATATTAGACGAGTTCATTTCCTTTTCGCCCAGAATCAGCATATAAGGAACTTTATTAGTTTCCCAATCCCGGATCTTATATCCGATTTTTTCATTTCGCTCATCTAATTCAACACGTATAAGATTAGCTTTCAATTCATCAGCAACTTTTTTTGAATAATCTATAAAGTTTTGAGAAACAGGAAGTACGGCTACTTGAACTGGAGCCAGCCATAAGGGGAATTCACCTGCATAATGCTCAATTAGAACACCAATAAATCTTTCAAGAGACCCGAATGGT
Source organism: uncultured Bacteroidota bacterium (assembly GCA_963740945.1). Lineage (GTDB taxonomy): Bacteria > Bacteroidota > Ignavibacteria > Ignavibacteriales > Ignavibacteriaceae > CAVQBP01. The sequence continues at coordinate 4,777 of CAVUGE010000015.1, forward strand.
GCTCTATGAATTACAACCGGTCTATGTTTTTGCCCGTCATTCCCTGTATACTCCAAATTAAACCTTTCAGGCATAACATAATCAATTTGAACTGTACCTAATTGCCACTTTCTTCCAAGAACGTCTCTAACAATAAAATCAATTTTCGGTCCATAAAAAGCTGCTTCACCTTCCTCAATGTGATAATTGAGCTTCATCTGATCGGCGGCTTCTTTTATTTCCTGCTGGGCTCTTTCCCATAATTTAATATCACCCCCGTATTTGTCTTCATTATCATCTCTGAAAGATAATTGTGATTCAAAATCCGTAAACCCCATCTGGGAAAAAATAGTCTGGATCAGATCAATTACATCGCAGACTTCATCTTTTAATTGATCCTGTCTGACAAAAATATGAGAATCATCAATTGAGAAAGATCGAACCCTAGTTAACCCGTTTAATTCGCCGGATTGTTCGTATCTGTAAACAGTCCCAAATTCTGCATATCTTATAGGTAAATCTCTATAGCTTCTTGGTTTTGAAAGATAGATTTGAAAATGGTGCGGGCAGTTCATCGGTTTCAGTAAATATTCTTCTTTACCATCTTCAAGCTGCATGGGTGGAAATTGACTATCTTTATAATAAGGATAATGACCGCTTGTTTTGTATAAATTTATATTTCCAATATGCGGTGTAATGACAGGAAGATAGCCTCTTTTCCTCTGTTCTTCCCTCAAATAATTTTCTAAATTTTCTCTCAATACTGTTCCTTTAGGGAGCCAGACCGGTAATCCGCTGCCAATAGTATTTGAAATTAAAAAGAGTTCGAGATCTTTTCCCAATCTTCTGTGGTCTCTTTTTTTGGCTTCCTCTAATTTCACTAGATAATCATCAAGCATTTTCTTTTTTGGAAAAGAAATTCCATATATCCTCTGAAGCTGTTTATTATGTTCATCCCCTCTCCAATAAGAACCGGAAATATTAAGGAGCTTGACATATTTTATTTTACCAGTAGAAGGAAGATGGGGTCCTCTGCAGAGGTCGACAAAACTGCCTTCTTTATAAAGACTGACTCCTTCAGAATTTTCATCGATTTCTGATAAGATTTCAAGTTTATAATTATCCCCTTTACTTTCAAAAAAGCTAACGGCTTCAGATTTAGAAAGGTCCTGTCTCCGAAAGGAATTATTCTCTTTTGACAATTTATTCATTCTTTCTTCAATTTTTTGAAGATCTTCTTCCGTCAAATGAGAATTTATATCAATATCATAATAAAAACCATTTTCAATTGCAGGTCCTACACCGAATTTTGCTTCCGGATAAATATCCTGAACTGCATGAGCCATCAAATGGGAAGTAGAATGCCAGTAAACTTCCTTTCCTTCTTTGTCATCAAAAGTCAGGATTCTAATTACTGCATTAAAATTAATCTGTGCATCCAGGTCTTTAACTTTACCATTTACTTCAACAGCCAGAGCCTCCTGAGCCAATCTTGAAGAAACAGATTCGGCAATTTGAAAACCGGAAACTCCTTTATCGAATTCTTTTGTAGTCCCGTCCGGAAATGTTATTTTAATTTTATCCATTATTGAATATATACTTCTTTATTCAGGTCTCTTCAAACTTTAATATTTCAACTGAAAAGTGAATCTTTTTAAAGCTACAAAATTATACATTTTTGCCAAATATTCCAATTATTAATAATAAATTGAGTTATTCTAAATCTAGAGTGTTACCTAAATCGGTAGTATCGGTAGTGTTTAAATAATTTCTCGAAAGAATGGTTGAGTAGTTGAATGAATGACCGGCCGGGCTAAAGCTTTGGCAGTTAAAATTGATTGTATTGAGTAAATATCTCTAATTAACTTTGGATGTATCGTTGAGTGACAATTTGGGTTGATAAATATTTAGGGAGATTTTGGTTGTTAAATTAGAAGGAGGCTGGATTTTATCGGAGTTACCTTGGAGTTAGCTTGGAGTTACCATGGTGATGCACTTTAGGTTGATGAGGAAAAATTGGGGAGATTGAAGGCTTGAATGTTTACAGTCTAACGAATTAAGATTATTTTTTTTGTTTGGACAAAATTCCTGACTTTCAGCAACTCTAATTGGTGAACGTATATTTTCCCGGATTGCGATTGTAAAAAAAATGCGTAATTTCCGATTGGAACAAAATTTATGTATAGTTATTTAAAGATAATCATTCCCAAGCAAAGCAGTTCTATCTTTTAAAAGAGATTAGTGTAAATAAATATGAATTTTCTTAAATTGATGATCAAAAATTAGAAAGGCAAAGAAAAGAATGGAACAATATATTATAGATGCGAAAATTAAGAATGGATATTTATCAATAGGTGATTTACCATTTAAAGAAGAAACAGATGTCAAAGTAATTGTAATGCCAAAAGTTAAATTCAACGATTTATCATTCTTAAAAGTTAGAGATTTAACAAAATCAATTAAGGATAATATATCCGATGAAATTAGTACGGAAAGAGAAGAAGAATGAACCTTTTTCTAGATACAAGTGGAGTAATAAAGATTTATCATCAAGAAAAAGGTACAGACGAATTCACAAAATATCTATCCAAAATACCAGAAGAATTATTTTTCACTACATCGGATATAACACGATTAGAATTTCATTCTGAATTGCTCAAAAAACATAGGATGAAAGAAATAAACCAGAGAGATTTATTAGAAGTTTTTCAATTATATGATAAGGATTTTCAAAAATTCAATGTAATCTCAGTAGACAATTTTATTAAAAATATAGCCATGCAATTACTTGATAATTTAGGATTAAAATATAGTTTAAGCACACTCGATTAACTTCAATTAGCTACTGCAATATTTTCCAACAATTACTCAAAAATAGATTATTTCATTTCATCAGATAAAAAGCTTCTTAACATAGCAAAAGAATTTTTTCAGATAATAAATCCAGAAGAACTTTAAAATTATTCATATGAGCAAGGGAATATCAATGCATTTCAAGCCGTGTATATTACCTCCACCCTACCTCCACAGGCTTAGTGAAAAGATAGATTAGCAGCTAGATAAATCGGATAATATTCACACAGACTCCCCAATGATTCATTCTTTTTAGACTCTGCGAAAAAACTACAGTGACAAAGAATTATTGATGCTTTATTTTGCAGTAAGAATGAACGTTTATTTAGTATAAAATTATTATTCACAATATATATAAGGAGTTCTATCATGGCTAAATTAGAGGGTTCAGCTTTCGGCAATTTAAGCGGGAGAGTAGGAAATCTTTCGGCGAGAATAAAGAACGGTGAGACTATTATAAGTGCTCGTCCTAAAGAGTTCAATGTTTCACAAAGCCCTGGTGCAGTTAAAGGGAGAAACAGATTTTCCGTATGTTCCCGGATTGCAAAGACTGTCAGCGACATTGAAGACTTAAATAAAATCTGGAATAAAATAAGAGCAGCAGGTCTTACTGTTTACAATACAGTGATTCAAAGGAATTATCAATTTGCAGATCCGCAAAAACCGACTGCAGAGAATATAATTACACCCGGCGGCTTTGATCTTGCAGTAGATTCTATAGCTGTTTCTGAAGAGAGGATTACTGTTAATCTGGCACCGCTCAGGAGTAAAACAGACTTCAATGATGATGAAAAAGAACTTATCATTTTTATGATTATAACCGGATTTGACCCTGTTGATGAGAATGACAATTATTATATAGTAATGCCGTTTACTTATACGGAAGCCGATTTTGATCCGGATGATAAACTGGAGGCAGTTGTAAATTTTGACCGGTTTACCAGGAATAAACTTGCAGGATACAACGGGAAAGTATTATTAGTCTGTACAGCTACCAAAGATGATGAAGGAAATGTGGTTAGGTACTCGGCGACATATGGCAGAGAAGTTGGAGATCAGAAGTCGGAGGTCTGAGGTCAGAAGGTCAGAAGTCGGCACACAGAAGTCAGAGGTCTGGGATCAGAAGTCAGTGGACTTAAATGGATACGAGAATAGATCTAATTTTTTGATAGAAAATTCTGAAATTGGATATATATCCGTCTACTTTTGAGAATTTGAGAATTTCTATTTTATTAAAAGAATTGTATTGAAAATTAGATTTTTTCAATATAAATTAAATTGTTCATAAAATAAAATGGGGCACGGGAGAACTTTCTATGGACCCTTAATATTATTACCCCAAACGTTGATGTGGCTCAACTGGCGAAGCTGTGTCCGAGATAGTAGTGAGAAGTGAGATTTGAGTATTGAGACTCTCAGAAAAAATTTGTTTGTGGTTTGTTGAATATAGTTGACCTGGCAATACAGACAGTATACCTAAAAAGCCAAAATTAATAGAAGGAACGAAGAGAAAAATGAAAAGCTCAAGGGAGAAAGAAACATATCTTTTGAAATAATAGTAAGCCAAATCGAACTTGGGCATTTACTTGATATAGTAGAGAATTCAAATAAAGATAAATACAAGGACCAAAATATTTTTATTGTAGAATATGAAAAGTATGCATATTTAGTCCCATTTGTTGAAGATGCAGAAAAGGTCTTTTTGAAAACCATAATTCCGAGTCGGAAAGCGACAAAAATGTATATCGAGGATAAATAAAATGAAATTAGATAAAGAAGAAAAAGAGTTATTGGGATCTTATGAGAAAGGGGACTGGAAACCGATAAAAGATAATGATAAAAAGAAAAGCGACTACAAAAGATACGCTAAGAATACATCGCTAAAAAACAAGAGGATTAATATCCGTCTTTCAGAAAAAGATTTATCCAACCTAAAAGCAAAATCCCTTGAAGAAGGAATGCCTTATCAAACATTAATTGCTAGTATCATTCACAAATATATTTCAGGCAAATATAAAGAGTTATGAAATTGGGCTAACCATGCGTTTCTACCCGACCGCCTAATCGCGTTCGGAATTTCAAAAGTCTTTGGCAGAGGTTCTCCGTTTCGGTAAACTTGTTCAAAGTGCCCGGACCTTGTAATTACTTTTCAGATTATCGGCAGATCAATTCTAATTGCGTACTTGTTTTGGGCGGCGGGTAAAACGCGCCGCGTTAGGCTTATAAAGATATATGGATAATTAAATGAAAATATTAATAATATTTCTATCATTACTGCTCATGAGTAATATCATATCATTGTTTGCTCAATCAAATAATGCATTAAATTTTTGGCCGCATCATGTAGGCGATATTTGGCAATATAGTTCTGCAGCTAACGAAGTAATTAGGACTGCATATATTGATTCAACATATATTGATTCGATTTCTAAAGAAATATTTATTTGGGGCAGAAACGTAGCTGGCAGCATTAATTACACAAGAAACAAAATTGATTCATTAGGAAATTTTTATAATTTGAATTACAATTCAAATTATGTAAGATATAAACTTTATGCCGATAGCGGAGATACCTGGATTATTGGTTATCAAAATGACACTATCCCTGTAACAGGAACCGTTTTAAATGTTTACAACGACGTTATTTTTGGTATTTCAACAAAAGTAAAAATCATTAGATTTGAAATACAATACCCATCTCCTCAAAATCCATTTTCATTAGGGGATGATTACTTAGCAGAAGGCTTCGGTTTAGTTCGTTCAGATATTGAAGGTGGAGGAATATATTATCTAACCGGTGCACTAATAGATGGTGTAAAATATGGTGTAATTACATCCATTGAAGATGATAAGTCAGTTCCAAAATCATTTGATATAATTAAGAATTATCCAAACCCATTCAATAACTCAACTATCATTGCATATTCAATTGCCAATGAAGGTAATGTAAATATTTCAGTTTATGATTTATTAGGTAGAAAAATAAAAAAAATCATTGATGAGAAAAAAGAAAAAGGAAGTTATAAAATTAGGTTTAATGCCGATGATCTTACTAGCGGTATTTACTTTTTAATGTTAAAAACTAATTCAAAAATATTAACTCACAAAATTATACTTTTAAAATAATGTGTAAGCCTAACGTTATAAGGGATTCATGCCGAAGCCCGTCTTCGCTTCAATGTAACAATTGATTTAGGTTTACATTATTACGCTTCGCCGGACAGGCCTGCCGAGGCATAATCCTGTGTTGGACTAAGCCGCAAGCGACTTACTCAACTACCTGTAATTTCAATAAAATTTATATAGAAGTAATAAACCTGGATATGTCCGAAAGAGAGATATTGAAGGGGTTAAGATTTGATTTTTTTTCAATAACCAGCTTAAGGGTAATTATAAATTCATTAGTATTGAGATAATTTCCCATATTTAGAAATAATTTATTGAGAACTATTAAGATTTTAATTTATAGCTAAGTGTTCATCATTTATAAAAAAGGAAAAATTATTTAAAGGCGGAGACTTATCGTAATAATTAAGACGCTGTAGTGTAAGTACTAAATTCATTTGATTCCCGCATACGGGACATAAAATTGTCGAGGATTTTTTTGTTGCAGCGGTTTTATCCTTAGGTTTTATATTGATTATAGTAGTAGAATCGAATAGTTGCCTGACAATGCAAAGAAGATTCCGGTTTTTTATGGCAAACAACCCGAAGTATCTAACTTTAACAAAGCCTTTAGGGAGTACATGTTGAAGAAATCGCCTTATAAATTCTTCAGTAGTCAGTTTCATAAATTTGTAAACCTTAGTTTTGGAGTCTTTGTATTTGAATGTAACAAAGCCTCCTTGATGTTTAATAATTCTGTTATTAGAAATGGCAACCCGGAAAACATACTGAGCCAGATATTTCATAGCATGGCAGCCATTCCCTACGGGAATAGAATTAACAACCCAGTTCTTAGTCCATGTTTGAGGAGCTATTTGGTTAAATAATAGTGGATTTAACTTTCTTAATCCATCCCGGAATTTAGCCTTAAAGACGATGTCAACCTGGTTAACTTTCAGACCTACGCCTTCATTTAATCTAAGACCGCAGGAATAAATAAGGGTTAAACAAGCCCGGTGTCTGAGTACACGGATATTCATAAGAATTTTTCTTACTTCTTCCCTGCTGAGGATAACTGGAAGTTTGAAAACACGTTTGGGGCGGATGATGTTAAAGACATTAAATTCTTTGTAAAGTGTTTTTTCATAGAAGAATTTAATTGCACATAGGGCAACAGTCATAGCAGCACGTGAGTAGTTCTTGTTATTCTTAAGGAAGAGGAAATATTGACGAATATCTTCGCCAGAAATGGAATCAAGAGGTTTGTTGAAATACTCCATAAATTTTACGACACGATAAGAATAAGTTTCCTGGGTGCGTTGAGAAAGACCGAAAAGTTGCATATTTTCGTTAAGTCTTTGAATTAGTTCGTTCATAGTATACCTCGCTAAATTATTGATGGTAGAAAAAATTATTTAGATGGGGTATACTATGTAAAAGCTGGATGCAATGAAATAGGTAGAATGCCGATAAACTCCCCGCCGCTTGCGGCTTAGTTCAACAAGTTTTTCAAGCCGACCGCGTTAAACTGTTCGGCATTTGTTTAGTTATAAAGTTGCGTCGTAAAAGTAAGTTGCTTTTTTAATATAGTGAATAAAACAAATTTATAAATAATTATCGGCATTGGTTTTCAAAGCTGTTTTTCAGATATGGGCGGTGGCTTAAAAACAACGTCGTTATATTGCAATATAAAGGATAAAAATATGGGGAACGAATTTAATTTAAAATATTCCATTTTATCAATTTTATTTTGTTCATTTATTATATCAGGTTGCTATTCGTTTCGTGAAGTATCAAAAGAAGATTACTTAAAAAATGAAAAGCATCCTAAAACTAAAGTAATCTTAAATAATAAAGAGGAATTAATAATTGACGAAAATGAAAATAACAAAGTGACAGCAGATAATGAAAAAATTATTATTGTAAATGATACTTCAACAATCAATGTTTCTTTTTCAGATATTGATAAAATAATGCAAGAAAGGTTTGATATTATAAAAACATTTTTTGGTACATTTTGGCTATCACTTGCAACATTTGTAGTTCTTGGTTTAATATTCATTGCAGGCGGTTTTCTAGGTCCTTTTGGCTGATCAATAATAAATGAAAAGTCAAAAATATATAAATGTAAAAAAGCAATATAATGCAATTTAAGTTGACAGCATTTTACGCATTCGGCTTTTTATCCCAAAGGGATGGCTATGCCAGAAGATTATAAAAAAGAATTTGATTGCTTCTTGCAAAAGATCGTAACTCATCAGGTAAAGTGAAGGTATCCGCTTAAAGTATCTTGTTCAACTGAAGTGCTCTGATAAATTTCTTGAAAACTGTGCTTATCGTAAACGGAAAGTTAAGCATCCCGCATTGTGGGACTTAATGTTTGGCAGAGGTAATAAAAGAAAGTTTCTAGTTATGGCAGTGCCACTATGTGGGCTGTAACTTAATTGCGGTTCGTTAGTACGTCAAGCGAAGCTTGATGCTTCTGTTAAGGTGAAAGTCCTTAAGAGGAAAGACTTAGCCGAGTCACCTCTACCGAGTGTTGCAGGTATGTAGGAACTCAAAGGAGTGAACGAAATACTTGAAGCGTACACAGGGAATTATGTAGGCTGTAGGGAAGACCGTACTTTCTGAAACCAATTTAGCCTCTCCCGAAGGGATGGATTCCCAGAGAATGCGTACAATGTAGACGGCAATGGGATTAACGACTCAGAAGCCAACACTTAAACAATCGTTAAGGTGAGATTGTTAAAGGTCTAACTAAGGATTAATTTTATGAAAAATGTTACCATGTCCCTTATAACATTATTATTATTAGCTAATATGATGAACCAATCGTTTGGACAATGGATTCATACTAATGGGCCCTATGGCGGTAATATACATTGTATCGCAATTGATGGCGATGAATTATTTGCAGGTTCATTTGGTACTGGTGTTTATTTATCACCTAATAATGGAGAAAATTGGACATCGAGAAGTAACGGTCTGGCAAATCTTTATATCAATAGTTTAGCTATAAATGACTCAATCATTTTTGCCGGTACTTGGGAAGGCATTTATCTTTCAACCAATAAAGGTAATGAATGGGAGCCTGCGGGTACAGTTTCGGATTACATCGTCTCATCAATTGCAATTAGTGACTCAACTATTTTTGCGGGGACATGGTTCAACGGACTTTTCATATCGTCAAATTGCGGAAAAAGCTGGACGAAAGCCAGCAATGGAATGTCGGATGCTTCTATTATCTCTTCTATTGTCGTTATAGGAAATAAAATCTATGTTGGATTATACGAAGGCATTTTCCAATCATCTGATCAAGGTAAAAGTTGGAATAACATTGGTCTGCTTGATAAAGGCATTCGTACAATGACTACAGATGGTACAAATCTTTTCGTTGGAACTGATACCGGTGTCTATCAATATTCTGAAGGTGATGGAAATTGGATAATATTAGGTTTAGTCTCAAATCAAATTATGGCTCTTGCCGTAAGTAATAACAAACTATATGCAGGAGGTGTCCCGGCTCAAGGAATATTTGTTTCTACTGATAACGGGAATAACTGGAAAAGTATAAATACCGGATTAACAGATAAAAATGTTTTGGCGCTTGTGGTTAAGGATGATAATATTTTAGCCGGAACTGAATACGGTGGTATTTTTCTTTCGACCAACAATGGTTCAAATTGGGTACCTTTTAATAATGGACTTATTTACGCAGATATTCAAGTTCTTTATGCGGATAATAATCCAAATAATAGAGGCAAACTTTATGCAGGAATTTATAGGGATGGAATTTCTGTAACCAGCGATGGTGGTGATAACTGGACATATATCAATGATGGTTTAACAAATTCTGATGTTCATTCAATTGTTTGTTTTTATGATAACGATGTGGATACAAATATTTTAGCCGGCGATTCGGATGGACATATTTATCGTTCAAAGGATAATGGTATATCATGGGTTGAATCAGATTCAGGTATACAAAAATATTGGAACATCAGTGCAATGGTTGTTTGTGGAAAAAATCTTTACGCAGGCACCTCAAGAGGCATTTATCGTTCAACAAACAACGGAGAATTTTGGTCTGTTGCCAGGAATGGATTAGGGAACATAGGCGCAGATGTTTCCACCATGGCTGTAAAGGGTACAAAGATTTTTGCAGGATTATATGGAGATGGTGTTTTTGTTACTTCGGATAATGGTAATAACTGGACCGAAATAAATAACGGTTTGTCAGACTTATTGATCCAATCCATAGCAGTAGCCGGCAAAAATTTATATGCTGGTACTCGTAGTAGTGGTGTATTCATTTCTTCAGATGACGGAATGAACTGGCAACAGGTTAATAGTGGTATTACTGATTTGAATATTAAAGCTCTTATTGCAGTTGATACAATAATATTTGCCGGATGTTTTAATAGCATATTTTATTCTACAAACCACGGGGTTAACTGGATTTCAATCGATGAGTGTTCAAATAAAGGAATAATTAGTTCTCTTTCCATATCAGGTTCTAATCTGTTTGTTGGAACAAACGAAGGAGTATGGAAACGCTCTCTTTCTGAAATAATTACATCAATCGATGAAAAATTGAAGCAGTTACCTTCTCATTTTTCACTTGAACAAAATTATCCAAATCCATTCAATCCAAGTACAACAATAAAATTTTCACTTTCTAAAGCTTCTTATGTTACACTAAATATTTTCAACAGTCTAGGTCAAGAGGTATCAAAGCTAGTATCACAGTATATTAGTGCAGGGACATACACAACATTATGGAAAGCAGTTGGTATTCCAAGTGGTGTCTATTTTTACAGAATAACAGCCGGAGAATTTTTAGAAACAAAGAAACTCTTATTAATTAAATAAAATTGCATATAAAAATGCAATTTAAGTTGACAGTATTTTACGCATTCGGCTTTTTATCCCAAGGGGACGGCTATGCCAGAGATTTTTGAAGTAGATGATCCGCATTAAGTATCTTGGTCAACGTAGTCATATTAATTAATAGTCTTGCAAATTGTGTTTGTCGTAAACGGAAAGTTAAGCATCCCGCATTGCGGGACTTAATCTTTGGCATAAGTAATAAATAAAAGTTTCTTGTTTTGGCATTGCCACTATGTGGGCTGCAACTTAATTGCGGTTAGGCTGTAATAAAATAGTTCATGAAACTGTATAAGAAATACTTCTCAATCTTTCTTCTATATCATGTTTAACTAGTATTCATTAATATTTTTTGAGGGGTAAGATGAAACATATTATCATACTTTCATTTCTTTTATTTACGAAAATAATTGCGCAAGATTATTTTCCGCTCGAGGTTGGTAATACTTGGACTTATTGCACTGATTTTGATACAACAAATATCATTATTTATCATGTTTCAGATTCTATAAATATAGGTAATATGAAATATTTTCTTTATAGAATGAATGTACCCTATCCTTATGACCATATTGATACAATTCGTAAAGATCCTGTTGGTAATATATGGAAGAAAGTAAATGGAATTGATCATTTATGGTTTGATTTTACAAAAGACAATGGAACCATCTATACATTCCCATCTTTCGATTCCATATATGCATATGAAGTAAAATTGTTTAAGTATTTTACAGTAGAAACTTACAACAGAAGTTATTCTCAGTGCATTGAGTTGTCTTTCGATATTCCACAATATAGAGATGCAGATAAGTCATATTCCTTTGCTCCGAATGTTGGTCTTATTGAAATATTCGGAGGTGAAGCACCTCATTACATACTTTACTCAGTGTCATTAAGTGAATCCCCTTTAGGGATAATAGATGACCGAGAATCCAAGTCAATTTTGTTCGAGTTGAAGCAAAATTATCCAAATCCATTTAATCCTATAACAACAATAAGATATTCAATTTATAAAAATAGATTAGTAAATATAAAAATATATGATTATTTAGGTAGAGAGGTATCAACCTTGGTTAATGAAGAGAAAAAACGAGGTGATTATAGTATAATCTTTAATGCCGGTGGATTATCAAGTGGACTTTATTTTTGTAGAATGCTTACTGGGAATTTTGAAGAAACAAAAAAATTATTATTAATAAAATAAATCAGCCTAACGTTATAAGGGATTCATGCCGAAGCCCCGTCTTCGCTTCAATATAAGAATTTATTTAGGTTTACATTACTACGCTTCGCCGGACAGGCCTGCCGGGGCATGGCATAGCCATCATAGTTAATTAATATTCTTGCCTCCGGTGTGTACAAAAAAAAGTTACACACCTTGGGCTAAATTATCGGCAGTTTGGTACTAACTTGTATTCTTGTTTTGGGCGGCATGTTAGGAGCAACACCGTTCTAGGTGCTATAGAATAGAGAAGAAAATTTATATTCAGATTTAGCTTGAACTCCGGGAGCTTTATGAAATTAATAAGTACGGCTGCAGTGAAAGCTATAAAGAAACAATTATCGAGCACATCAAAGAATTAAAGGATCTTCAGAAAAAAAAATTCTTTCTGATATGCACCAATCTGATTAAAAAGCATGAACCATTCAATCGGTGCCATCAGTTCGCTGCTATTTGATATGCGATTTAACTAAGAGTACAATCATAAATTAGCAAACAGAGAGATCTCGCTGAGATTAAAAGAAGCTCCATCGACTCATATCCTGGAACTAAAGATATCAAAAGAGATAGAGTTTAACTACTTCTGTCACTTGCCTTAAATTCTCTTGCATATAGGAGAAAATTGAGTTATTTTGAATTTAAGGTAAATACATTTAAGGAATTATGGGGATACAATTTAATTCCATATTCAACAATCAAATGCTCAGAAAATGGCTATATATAAACACAAAAAAATGGCTAAATGTAGGCATTTTTCAAAAAATAGCTATATGTAGACACGAAATGTCTAAATGTAGACATTTAGGAAAGGTAGATAAATAGGTATAATAATAAGTTAGGGCATAAAAACTACTTAATATTATTATCAGTATTGATTGGATTGCTTCGTGTATTGATCAAAATAAAAAAAAATATTGCTATAGGCACTTAAAAATGAAAAACCTTTATTTCTTAATTATTGGTTTAGTAATTATATCACTTAATTCTTGTGATACGACTGAACCTGAATTGCTAAATTACCACAACAAAATCTTATTCACATCCAGCCGCTCCGGTAAAGAACAATTGTACATGATGAATCCCGATGGAACAAACATAAAACAGTTAACAAACGGGCAATATTGGCACAACAACGGGAGATGGTCTCCGGATGCGCAAAAAACTGTATGTAATACAGAGGAAGGAACAACAACAGCCGGTATTGAAATGGTAGTGATGAATTCAGATGGAAGTAATAGAATATTACTGGGCTACGGTAACCAAATGTCATGGTATCCTGACGGAAGTAAAATTATTTTTTCCTATTGGCAAGGTGCTGAAGTTGGAATTTATAATAATAAACTATTCAGTATTGATCCAGAGGGAAAGAGCAGGAAAGTAATCTCTGATAAATATGCTGGTAGCCATACGTTTTCCCCGGATGGTTCCCAAATAGCATTTAGTGTAAAACCTGATTCATTAATAAGAATAATTATTTTGGATTATCCTTTATTTGACAATCCTATCTACATTGGACCTCAGGGCACTTTATGCTCCTAGTTGGTCCTTAGATAATGAAATTGCATTTTCAAAAAGAGAAATAAGTACGAAGCCAAATGATGATATTTATATAATGAAATCCGATGGGTCAAATGTACGAAAAATTACTAATAATACATCTAATATGCCTTATATATATCCTCGTTGGTCACCAGATGGGAAAAAGATAATATTTCTTGCATATGCAGTTGATGGTACACAAAAATGGTATTTATACATGGTAAATAAAGACGGAACGAATTTACATAAAGTTATTGATGATGATTCCGTTACTTCATGTGATTGGTCGAAATAGTAATAAGAAATTATAATTAAAGGCGGTGCTACGACACCGCCCTTTAATATGCAAACAAAATAAATCATCCCGGCAAGGTGATTTAAGCACCGTTGATACGGTTCGCCTTTTTTGTTTGCATGTAAAAGATAATTAAAAATAATTTTCAAAAAAAGTGTACACGGGAGGTGTAAACAGCCGTTAAGTTAAATTTAATATTCAATATGGTTTTAATAAGAATTTTAATTAAGAAAGAAAGGTGTGTCATGAAAACAAAAGTAATTTTTATTCTTTTCTTCCTGACAGTATATCTTAGTTCTTCCTTTGCACAGGTCTCACCAAATTCGAGCCAGCTTTCCGCATACCAACAATTGAATGATAAATATAAAAACGGTATTGAATTAAACTGGAATAAAAGAAACGGTTCCCCCGAAATAATAAGCTTTTATAAACCTGTTGCTTTCAGTAATGATCTGAAAGAATCGTCATCTAAATTCTTAAAAGAAATAACTAAGCTACTGGATTATAGAACAAAAAAAGATACATTAATATTATTTAAGACTAATGAAAACAAAGGAAGGCAATATTTTCGATACCAGCAATGGTATAAAGGAGTAAAGGTAAAAGGGGGCGAATATGTAGTAACAGTCTTACCGGATGGAAAAGTTAAAACAGCACTTGGTTCTTTTTATAAGAATATTAATATTGAGACAAACCCTCAGATATCATTCGGTGAAGCACTGCAAGCTGCATTAAAAAATCCACCGAAAGGAAAGAAATTAAAAGACCTTACTTTATCTTCCGAGATAATTATATATACAAAAGAAAATATTAATTACCTTGCATATGAACTTCATGTAGCAGCTGGTGAAAGAGAAGGTGATAGTTGGTGTTATATAATTGATGCTTCTAACAGCAATGTGCTGGAATTAACAGATGATGTTATGCGTACATCTCAAGCAAATGTTTATTTGAGACATCCCGGACTTGACGGCTCTTATACACCAATATCTCCTTTACCAAACTTATTCGGAAACGGATATTTGCAGGGAACTTATGCTTATATTCTAAATAAGAATGCGAATGATGGTTATGATGAAGCTTATAATGCAAATAATGATTTCAGCTACTCTACAGATAATACACATTTTGATGAAGCAAATTTATATTATCATGTGGATAAAGTTGCAGCCTTTTTTCGTGGTATGGGATTCGATAAATTTACACAAATAACAGCCCATGCGCATTATGGAACTAGCGCTGATCAAACCGCTTACTACCCAAGCGATCATCATATAAAATTTACCGATGATCAGATACCTAATTACCATTCTGCCGCTCGCGAAGATAAGGTTATCTACCACGAATATACGCACGCTGTTACCGATTATATAGCACATCTTACTGGTGTCTACACAGAATCCGGAGCAATTCACGAAGGTAATTCTGATTATTTCGCCGGAAGCATTACAGGTCGTCCATTAATCAATGAATATTTTTCATACAGTGTTTTAATTAATCAACGGGATATGACTGACCCGAGGATTGCGGATTATACAGCGTACAATACAGCATCATCTTATATTTATGATGATGTCGATTATGGAATTTATGAACCACATTTCGGTGGTGAGCTATGGTCCGCATGCTTGTGGGACATACACGGTGATTTAACTGCCTCCGTTGCCGATGAAATAATATATGATGGATTGGATGCTATCCCTTCAAATTCTACTTTTCTTCAATACCGGAAGGCCATCTTAGATGCTGATATCTTTGATTATGATGGTAGTCATCTAAATACCATAACAAATGATTTTTATTCAAGGGGTATTGGTAATGATGTTCAAACTGTATCTGGAACACTGCAAAGTAGTCAAACCTGGACTCAATATGTTCAACTGTCCGGCAACGTCAGTGTTCCTTCAGGTGTTACGTTAACAATAGCTTCTACCGCTACAGTTAATTTAGTTAACGGCAGTAATAGATACTATATAATTTCCACTGGTGGAACAATAAATAACCAAGGTAATCCAATTAATGGATTAAGGGCATACCTGTATTCTGGCTCGACATTAAAAGGTTTGTTCTCGACTATACAGTCAGCAGTAAATAATTGGTCATCAGGTAGAACAGTAAAAATCGCATCCGGTACGTTCAGCAATGAAAATTATATTACTGTAAATAGTAAAAGTGGAATAGTAATTTCTGGACAAGGATTTCAATCCTCATTTCTAACAAAAAATTTAACAGTACTAAACAGTAATAATGTTGATATTAATTCCATTAGTTTTATAGATAATGGCAATTTGTATCTAAGCAATTGCCAAAATTTTTGGGTAGATTGTGAATTCTCCAATGATAATAATGATTATCCTTTGTCTATGTATGAATCATCAGGAAATTTTTACGGACTTATTAACAATACAAGCTATACTAATAATGAAGGAATAGATGCTGAGGCCAGCGGCGATGTATATATTGCGGACGAAAGCGAAATAAAAAACCATTACATTGGGCTGGATATATATGATGGATCATGGTTTTATATAGAGTATGTTCAATTTTGTAATAATACATACGATGCCGGAACAGATGGTTCGTCGTATATACAGGCAGGCGGAAACACATGGAGCGGCGATCCTTATGAAACAACTTTTGGCGATGTTGGAGGAATATCTCATAACGACCCCGTTTGTAATATGCAAAAAAGAAGCGTGGCAGGCAATCTTGCGGAAACTAATACTGATAATGATCCTGCCTTTAATGATTTTGTTAAAGTTAGCAATGAGTACTCCAATTTGCTTAAATCGATTCATGCCGAAAATAAAAACAAAACTAAAATTGACAACACTGCTTATGCTTATCAATACAGAAAATCTATAAATGATTTTAATGGATTTATTGAATCAAATCCAAGATCTATCTTTGCAAAAACATCATTGAATATTATAGCCCATATTTTTCAAGGTTTAAATGATTATGAGGGGCTGAAAGAATATTTAGCGACAATAATAAATAATAAAAACTTATCACCATTGGTTGATGTTGCAAAACAATATATGATTGATTATTTCAATCATAAACAGGACTATACCAGTGCTCTTTCAGTAGCAGATGAAATAATTAATTCGAATGATGTTGATGTAAATACGATTTGTAATGTTCTATATTAAAAAGGATTGATAAATGAATATTCCCTTTCAAATAAAGATGAAGCTATAAATGATTTCAGTAATATAATAAATAATTTTCCACAAGAATCTCTCACAAGATTTGCTAAAAGAGAATTGAGCAAACTTGGCATTGAAATAAATTATAAGCAAAACCAAAATATATTTTCTCAAAAAGGTGATTTAGAATTTTCTACAAACAGCTATCCTAATCCTTTTAATCCAAGTACAATTATAAATTATACTCTACCAACTGACGGAAAAGTTGTAATAAGAGTATATGATATTTTAGGTAGAGAAGTTGCAGAATTAGTAAATGAATTTAAAACTGCAGGTAAATATTCTGTTCAATTCAATGGCAGTAATTTAGCAAGTGGAATATACTTTTACAGAATAGGAGCTGGAAAATTTTCTCAAACTAAAAAATTAGTTTTAACTAAATAAAACATTCCAGTGAAAGAGAAGGTTAATAAAGAAAGATTTTTTATGAATCTCTCTTAACCTTTTCTTTTTAAATTCATGTAAATAAAAATTACGTAAGCCCTAACGTTATAAGGGATTCATGCCGAAGCCCGTCTTCGCTTCAATGTAACAATTGATTTAGGTTTACATTATTACGCTTCGCCGGACAGGCCTGCCGAGGCATAATCCTGTGTTGGACTAAGCCGCAAGCGACTTACTCAACTACCTGTAATTTCAATAAAATTTATATAGAAGTAATAAACCCGAATATGTCCGAAAGAGGGATATTGAAGGGATAAAATTTGATTCTTTTTCGATAACCAGCTTAAGCGTGATTATAAATTCATTAGTATTGAGATAATTTCCCATATTTAGAAATAATTTATTGAGAACTATTAAGATTTTAATTTATAGCTAAGTGTTCATCGTTTGTAAAAAAGGAAAAATTATTTAAAGGGGGAGACTTATCGTAATAATTAAGACGCTGTAGTGTAAGTACTAAATTCATTTGATTCCCGCATACGGGACATAAAATTATCAAGGACTTTTTTGTTGCAGCGGTTTTATCATTAGGTTTTGTATTGATTATAGTAGTAGAATCGAATAGTTGCCTGACAATGCAAAGAAGATTCCGGTTTTTTATGGCGAACAACCCGAAGTATCTAACTTTAACAAATCCTTTAGGGAGTACATGTTGAAGAAAGCGCCTTATAAATTCTTCAGTAGTAAGTTTCATAAATTTGTGAACCTTAGTTTTGGAGTCTTTGTATTTGAATGTAACAAAGCCTCCTTGATGTTTAATAATTCTGTTATTAGAAATGGCAACCCGGAAGACATACTGAGCCAGATATTTCATAGCGTGGCATCCATTACCAACGGGGATTGAATTAACAACCCAATTCTTAGTCCATGTCGAGGAAGATATTTGATTAAATAATAGTGGATTTAATTTTCTTAATCCATCCCGGAATTTAGCCTTAAAGACAATGGAAAGAGCTTTAACAGGGAATAGGAATTTATTATTTGAGCTAACCCATTGACTGTTAACCGATAGGCCACCACCGGTAATTAGATAATGGATATGCGGATGGAAGGATAGTTTTCTGGACCAGGTATGCAGCACGCCGAGATATCCGGGTTTAGCACCAATGTGTTTTGGATTTGATGAGAAGGAGTCAATGGTTCTTGCCGAGCAGTTGAATAGAAGATTGTAGAAAAGTATTTGATTGCTTCTTGCAGAAGGCCTTAACTCTTCAGGTAAAGTAAAGGTAATCATAAAGTAATTAACCGGAAGCAGCAGGTTATTATTATTGGCTAACCAATCATTGGCATTATTGTTCTGACAATTATTACAGCTTCTATTGCCGCAAGAATGGAAGCTGTAATGATAGCTTTTACAAGAATTACATTTGTATACTTGTCCTCCCATAATGGGAGTCCGGCAAGCAGAGATATCGAAGAGAGCTTTCTTATGTGAAGGAAGCATTGAGTTAGAATATTTAGCCAGATAGATATCCCTATAGTCCCTAATAATCTCCGATAGCTTAATCACAGCAGCAGAGCTAAAAGAGGTCTTTCATTAAGCTATTTATCTTTTGATAGGTATTAGATTTAATCAAAGGTGTTAGTTGGGTATAGATCATAGTAGTTCTAATAGAGGAATGCCCGAGAAAATCTTGAATAATTCTAATATCGGTACCGTCTTCAAGTAAATGAGTGGCATACGAATGCCGGAGAGTATGTACGGAAGCGTCCTTGTTAATACCGGTCTGTTTAAGAGATTTCTTAAAGACAGTCTGGATGCTGCTGTCAGGAAGAGGTTTAATAGAAGTAGACTCATTGTTCTGTCCTCTTCCGGGAGCCGGGAAAACAAGCAGAGGATTTCTGTGAGTTTTATAATGAAGTCTAAGTAATTTAAGAGTTGCTTCAGGCAGAGGTACATACCGGTCATGGTTACCTTTAGCTTTCTGGACATGAATTAACATTCTGTTACTGTCAACCTGGTTAACTTTCAACCCTACGCCTTCATTTAGTCTAAGGCCGCAAGAATAGATAAGGGTTAAGCAGGCACGGTGTCTGAGTATACGAATATTCTTAAGGATTTTCCTCACTTCTTCCCTGCTAAGAACAACCGGTAGTTTGAAGACACGTTTGGGACGGATGATATTAAAAACATTGAATTTTTCATTAAGAGTTTTTTCATAAAAGAATTTAATTGCACATAAAGCAATAGTCATAGCAGCACGGGAGTAGTTCTTGGTATTCTTGAGAAACAGGAAATATTGACGAATATCTTCTCCGGAAATGGAATCAAGAGGTTTATTAAAATACTCCATAAATTTTACCACACGGTAAGAATAAGTTTCTTGAGTACGTTGAGAAAGACCGAAAAGTTGCATATTTTCGTTAAGTCTTTGAATTAGTTCGTTCATAGTATACCTCGCTAGATTATTGATTGTAGTAAAGAAATTATTTAGTTGGGGTATACTATGTAAAAGCGGTATGCAATGAAATAGGTAGAATGCCGATAAACTCCCCGCCGCTTGCGGCTTAGTTCAACAATGCAATTTAAGTTGACAGCATTTTATGCATTCGGCTTTTTTGAGATTTTTGAAATAGTTGATCCGCAAAAAGTATCTTGTTCAATGTAAGTGCTCTGATAAGTTTCTTGCAAACTGTGCTTTTCGTAAACGGAAATCCTGATTTTCATCAGGACAGGATTAAGCACAGTTTGCTTAATCTTCGGCAGTAGTAATAAATAAAAGTTTCTTTTTCTGGGCTGCAACTTAATTGCGGTTCGTTAGGCACTAAAAATAAAGAGGGGTGAAAACTTCAATGAAATCATTTTATGTATCTATACCGATTATATTTCTGTTTCTCATAGGCTGCTCCAGAACTTACAGAGTAATAAATTATCCTTCCAAAGAAAAATTTCACAATGATGCAAATGGTTCTATGAAAATTAGAGATGTTAATGTTGTTACAATTGATAGTTCATTTACTGCTTTAGAAGGTACACAAATTAAAGATGATTCTTTATATGTAATTACACAGATTCAGGAAAAGAAAGAAAAAATACCTTTGAAAGATACAAAGGAGATTAAATATTTTGGAAAATCTTATGAAGAACCTTCAGCTATTATCTTTATGAAAAATGGTACAGAATTAAGAAGAAATAACATTAAAATTTTGCCGGATTCAATAATACAATGCACATATATTCAAATAACTAACGAATATATACCGCTTACTGAAGTCAAACAAATAAATTATACTAATCATTGGGTAGGTTTGGGAACTGGAATTATTGGAGGTGCTATAATCGGTTTAACAAGTTCAATTGTAATAGGCAAAACAGGTTGGGGAGAAACTAATCCAAGAGGTGGAATTTATTTTGGCAATTCTCTTTGGGGTGTTATATTTGGAACTGTTATAGGTGCTTTTGTGGGAACTATAATTGGTTGGGATATGATTTACCTGTTCAATCCTTGAGTTAAAAGAAATATCAAAGAATAAATTATTGATTACTGTTTAAGGATTAAACTTTACAAACATATCAATAATTAAAGAGTGCCTAACGTCGTTATACGCAATAAACAAAATGAGGTGTATCATGAAAAAACTTACTATCGTTTTCGTACTCACCCTTTTCTTTTTTAACTCCATAATAATAGCTCAAGAGAAAAAGATTGTTGATCGGCTTAAAGGTTTCGATCAATATATGGGAAAAATACTTAGTGATTGGAATGCTCCCGGAATTGGTGTAGGCATAGTATATAAAGACAAGCTTATATTTTCGAAAGGATACGGATACAGGGATTATGATAAAAAATTGCCTGTTACTGCAAACACACTTTTTCAGATAGCATCAAACACAAAATTATTTACTGCAACAGCAATTGGTTTTCTTGTCGACGGGGGATTGATTGAATGGGACAAACCAGTAAGAAATTTTGTGCCATCAATAAAATTCTACAACGATGAACTGAACAATACAGTTACTATCCGAGATATGCTTTCTCACAGAACCGGGATATCACGTCACGATTTGATCTGGTATAAATCAGATTTCACACGGAAGGATTTATTCGAGAGACTAAAATACCTTGAGCCAAGTCAGCCGCTTCGCCAGGGATTTATCTATAATAATCTGATGTACATTGCTTCTGGTTATATTGTCGAGCTACTCACTAAAAAAACCTGGGAAGATTTTGTAAAAGAAAAAATATTTCAGCCGCTGGGAATGAACAGCACAGTTTTTTCAATTAAAGATATGCTGAAGCAAAACGATTATTTCGTCCCTTACAATGAAAAGCGTGATACCACAATTTTATATCAAATACCCTATTATGAAGATGTTGCGGCAGTTGGTCCTGCCGGTGCAATAATTTCAAACATAAACGATTTATCAAAATGGCTAATTGCCCAAATGAACGACGGGAAATATAACGGAAAGCAGATAATTCCCGAAGATATAATTAAAGCAACACTTACTCCGGCAACCCCGATTGATAATAGTACAAACCTGGAGAAAGACTATCTTGAGCTACTTAGTCCGGTTTACGGAATGGCCAGAGAAACTGCTTCGTACAGAGGTCATCTTATTACTTTTCACGGCGGCGATCTAAATGGGATCCATTCGCAGATTTCTTTTATGCCTGCCGATAGCATTGGGGTGATCGTCTTTACAATCGGCGATCATACAGCTCCTTTATACAACACAGTTACATTTAATATTTATGAAAGGCTGCTTGGAATGGATGAAACTCCGTGGAGTCAAAGAAGATTGGCAGACCGCATCAAAGGAAAAGAAGCCGGTAAGGAGGGGCGATCAAAAGCCGGAATGGATAGAGTCCCTGACACAAAACCATCGCATCCGCAGGAAGATTACACAGGCCAATTTGAAAATGCAGCTTATGGAGTTATAAATATTTCAATGAAAGATGAGCAGCTTCAATTTGATTTCCATCATATTGTGCTTCCGCTTAGTCATTATCATTACGACCGCTTTGATACTCCCAACGATGAAATAGAAGGGAAATGGTCAGTCAACTATTTAACAAATCCACAAGGCGATATAGATAAAATAGTAATGTCTGTTGATGAGGGTGAAGTTACATTCACACGCAAAGCTGACGCTTCAATGAGCGATCCTGCAGTACTTGCAAAATATATGGGTGAGTATGAATTGGCGGGGACAATAATAAAGGTTGTTCTTAAAGATGATAACAAATTAGTATTATCAATTCCTGGTCAGCCGAATTACGAATTGCTTCCTTATAAAAAGGATAAATTCAGATTCAAACAGTTCGCCGATATTCTAGTTACATTTATAAATGAAAATGAAAATATTAAAGCATTTGAATTAACAGATCCATCAGGAGTGTACCATTATACAAAGAAGTAAAATTTCTAAGAAGAATAAGTGTAAGAATTTGCGTATAACAAGTGGCTGCAAGGCGACAGCGATTTCGCTCTTGGCATTTTGGGGGTTTTAGTGTTTGTCTTCCCGTGTTTAGTTTCTTGTTCAACGTTATTCAGTTATGAAAGATTATTTAATTATAAAATTTACTAATTAAAGCGGCATTGTTGTTATGGGCTGCGCCTTAGCCGCAACACCTAGGCGGTTAATTCTGTGATATTTTCTGATCAATATTTATTAAATCTAGGAGATATTGAATGACAAAACTGAATAAGATATTTATCCTTGTGATTATTATTTTGTCATCTTACATATATAATTTTGCATGCACCGGATTTTCTATTAAAAGTAATAACCACACTGTAGTATGTTTTAATTACGATCTCCAATATGGGGACGGCTTTATTTTTGTAAACAAACGAAATATGGAACGGCAAAGGTTTTTATTGTATGCCGAGAAACCTATTCATTGGGTTTCAAAATATGGAAGCATAACATTCAACGTTGCTGGAGTAAACTTACCACACGATGGAATGAATGAAGCGGGATTAGTTGTTTTATCAATGGGGCTTGATGATACTAAGTTTCCTAGCCCTGATAATCGACCGGCTATAGATGAAAATGGATGGATACAATATCAACTTGATAACTCAGCAAATATTGACCAAGTAATCAAGAATATGGAAAAAATTAGAATATCTAGTAGAAGTATTGGTGATAGTCATTTTTTAATTATAGACAGCACCGGAAATTCAATCGTCATTGAATATGTAAATGGAGAAGAAAATATTTATTCCGACAAAAATTTGCCGTACCGGATTCTGGCAAATGATACATATTCAAATATGCTTGCTTATTTGAATCAGCAGAAAGAATTCGGCGGAGTAAAAGAAAATAAATTTCGTGTTGGTAGTTCTTGCAGTAGATTTACCTACATTGCAAAGCGTTTGCGTGAATACAATCCTTCGAGTGAATCCGAAATCGATTTTGCATTCGGTGTCTTAAATGATGTAAAACAGAGTAACACACAGTATCAAGTAATTTACGACATTGCTAACCGTAGTATTAATTATAAATCACATAACTCAAATGATGTAAAGAGAATCCGGTTCGATGAGATTAATTTTGATTGTGATATGCCAATTTTAATGACAGATATACAATCATCATTTACGGGAGATATTAAAAATGACTTTTTAGAATATGATTTCCAGCGTTGTAAAGAAGAACTAATTGAATTCAACAAAAAGACTTTTGAATATCTGCCTAATGAAGTGTTATTTGAAATTGCAGATTCACCAGCAAGGTCAAAATGCATTAATAACGGATTTAAAGCTTCGGATAAAAATAATATTAAAATGAGCGATCTAACAGCTTCTCTAAAGCAACCTAAAGAAGCGAATATAATTATTCCTTTAAATAGTGCTGATACAACTCTCAATTTTGAAATAGAATTGAATAGATTAAGTAAAAATGACAATTATTTTATGTTGACGTGCCATATAACAGTAATCTTATTCCCGGTAATAATGTATTTATAACTCCAAATCCGGTTAGAATCGAGAAAGGCAGCAAATCAGCGAAAGTAAAAGTAATACTTCTTACTAATAGAATAAAAAAAGGATTTAACGGACAATTGATAGTTAAATTAATATCTGAAGAAGTAAAAATTAGTAATAAAAACCAATTTACTATTGGAATACGGAAAGAATAAAAAGTTACTATAAAAAAATTATGAATGTTTAAACACCGCCTAACGCTTTATAAGGGATTCATGCCGAAGCCTGCCGAGGCATAATCCTGTGTTGGACTAAGCCGCAAGCGACTTACTCTATTACCTGTAATTTCAATAAAATTTATATAGAAGTAATAAACCTGGATATGTCCGAAAGAGAGATATTGAAGGGGTTAAGTTTGATTTTTTTCAATAACCAGCTCAAAGGTAATTATAAATTCATTAGTATTGAGATAATTTTCCATATTTAGGCTATTAAGATTTTAATTTATAGCTAAGTGTTCATCATTTATAAAAAAGGAAAAATTATTTAAAGGCGGAGACTTATCGTAATAATTAAGACGCTGTAGTGTAAGTACTAAATTCATTTGATTCCCGCATACCGGACATAAAATTATTGAGGGCTTATTTATAAGAGCTGTTTTATCATTACTTCCTTTACTGGTTACGCGAGTAGAATCAAATAGTTGCCTGACAATGCTAAGAAGATTCCGGTTTTTTGTGGCGAACAACCCGAAGTATCTAACTTTAACAAATCCTTTAGGGAGGACATGCTGCAGAAAGCGCCTGATAAATTCTTCAGTAGTAAGTATTATAAATTTGTAAACCTTCGTTTTGGAGTCTTTGTATTTGAAGGTAACAAAACCTCCTTGATGTTTAATAATTCTGTTATTAGAAATAGCAACCCGGAAGACATACTGAGCCAGATATTTCATAGCATGGCAGCCAGAGGGTGACCAAAAAGTAGAGATTGTCATGCTGAACTTAATTCAGCATCTGTTTTCAGAGCAAAATTACAAGGTTAGATTCCGGGTCAAGCCCGGAATGACACTTTTTAGTCGGCCCCTAGAATTAACAACCCAGTTCTTAGCCCATGTCGAGAGAGATATTTGATTAAATTCACTTGAAATTTAATGTATATCTTCATAATATACAGTCGTAATGGAAAAAATATTTGAGAAATGCTCTGGATTTCAGTGGGATAAAGGTAATTCAGAGAAAAACTGGTTAAAACATAAGGTTTTAAAATCTGAATGTGAACAAGTATTTTTTAATAAACCTATAATTGTCCCGGATGCTAAGAAAATATCTGACAAAGAAAAAAGATGGTATGTCTTAGGTAGAACAGATTTAGGAAGATTATTATTTATTGTTTTTTCAATTAGGAATAATTTGATTAGAGTTATATCAGCAAGAGACGTGAATAAAAAAGAAAGAGAAAAATATAATGAAAGAATTAAAAAAGATACCTAAATTTAAGGATGAGGATGAGGAAAGAGAATTTTGGGCGAATTCTGATTCAACTAACTATATCGATTGGGATAAATCTAAAAGAATTACATTTCCAAATTTAAAACCATCTACTAAAACTATATCTATTCGATTACCAGAAACTATGTTAGAAGAGATAAAATCTTTAGCAAATAAGCGTGATGTTCCGTATCAATCATTGATAAAGATTATATTAAAAGAAAGAATAGATATCGAATTCAGAACAAATTTATAATTAAAAAGGGCATATTCTTAAGTATTTTTCTCACTTCTTCCCTGCTAAGAACAACCGGTAGTTTAAAAACACGTTTGGGGCGGATGATGTTAAAGACATTAAATTCTTTGTTGAGTGTTTTTTCATAGAAGAATTTAATTGCACAAAGGGCAATAGTCATAGCAGCACGTGAGTAGTTCTTGTTATTCTTAAGGAAGAGGAAATATTGACGAATATCTTCGCCAGATAGATGATCCGCAAAGAGTATCTTGTTCAAAGTAGTCAAATTAATTAATAGTCTTGCAAACTGTGCTTGACATAAACGGAAATCCTGATTTTCATCAGGACAGGATTAAGCACAGTTTGCTTAATCTATGGCAGAAGTAATAAACAAAAGTTTCTTGTTTTGGACTGCAACTTAATTGCGGTTCGTTAGGCTACAAGGTAGAAGATATTAATGAATAAAGAAGGATTTATGAAATTTATATTTTTAACAACATTATTATTCTTCACAATATTATTTGGCTGTAAATCATCCATAGTTGATGACCCTTCCTTATCCATAAGGTATGAAGTGCCAGAAACATCAATGGTAAAATTAACAATTGAAAATAGTTATAATACAACCATTTTAACTCCAGTTGATAAAGAGCAGAATGCTGGAACTTATTCAATTAATTTTGACGCATCCAACTTACGGGAGGGTGTTTACTTTTATACTGTTGAATTAAAAGGTGTAAACAGTACATATTATTCAAAAACTACTAGGAATATATTATTGGTGAAGTAATGGTAAAAATAATTTTATTCTCAATAGTTCTACTATTGGCTTGATGTGCTTGGTTTGGCTTCCGGCAATTTGGGTGTTTTAATGTTTGTTGTTCCGTGTTTAGTTTTTTGTTCAACGTAGTAATGCTATGAATGATTTTTTTAATTATAAAAGTCATTAATAAATTCGGTTTTGTTGTTATGGGCTGCGCCTTAGCCGAAATCGTTATCTGCTAAAAGTAATATAGTGAATTATTAATTAAATATGTGTATATTTGCCACAATGATACACACGTAAATTGGAGATAGAAATGAGAACTAATATTGTAATTGATGATAAACTTATGTCAGTAGCTCTTAAAACCTCCGGCTTAAAAACAAAGAAAGAAGTTGTTGAAGAAGGCCTAAGATTATTGGTAAAAGTAAAAAATCAAAGTAAGCTAACGAAATTAAGAGGGAAATTGAAATGGGAAGGTAATTTAGATGAAATGAGACAAGACAAATGATACTTGTCGATTCTTCAGTATTGATAGATTATTTTAACGGAACTGAAAACTGGCAAGTTGAAAAACTTGATGAAATATTAGGAAAAGAAATAGTAGTTATAGGTGATTATATATTAGTTGAAGTCTTACAAGGATTCAAAAATGATAAAGATTATGAAACTGCTAAAAACATACTTAGCTATTTCCCATGTTTCAATATTTGTGGAGAAGAAATAGCGATAAAAAGTTCGAATAATTATAGACAACTGAGAAAAAAGGGGATTACAATTCGTAAAACCATAGATGTAATAATTGGTACATTTTGTGTAGAGAACGATCTTCAATTACTTCATAATGATAAAGAATTCTTTCCTTTAGAAAAATATTTGGGGTTAAAAACAGTAATATTAAAGAGCAGCTAACGCAATGCAATTTAAGTTGACAGCATTTTACGCATTCGGCTTTTTTGAGATTTTTGAAGTAGATGCTCCGCTTAAAGTATCTTGTTCAACGTAGTCAAATTAATTAATAGTTTTGCAAACTGTGCTTTATCGTAAACGGAAAGTTAAGCATCCCGACTTTGTCGACGACTTTGTCGGGACATAATCTTTGGCATTTGTAAATAAAAGAAAGTTTCTTGTTATGGGCTGCGGCTTAATTGCGGTCGTTAGTGCCATCAAAAAGAGGATAAAATGAGATATAAATTATTCATTTGTATAATATTCGTTTTATTGTTTAATTCAACTGAAGATTTTTGCCAAGAGAAGTTATCTTATGGAATAAAGGGCGGGATAGGTTCATGGGAGATAACATCATTGCGTGGGGTTGCTGAGAATTCTTTTACGCTAGGTTTTATAGCAGGAATATTTTGTGAAAATCAATTGCCAAAGAATTTTTCATTCCTTAGTGAATTACTTTATCAAAATAGCATTACCGAAATTAAAGGTTCACTTTACAACGAATTAAATGTTCATCAAAGGCTAATAACTCGCTATATACGTGTTCCGATATTATTAAAATACCAAACTAATTGGTTAAGGGATTTGTATTTTTTTTTAGGACCAAGTTTTGGGTATTTGATAAATGCACAATACAAAAATTATACAGATTATCAATCCAGTAGTTTAGAAACTGTTACTGAAAACGTAGGGAGATTTAATACATCAGTTGAGGCTGGAATTGGGGAAAAAATAAGATTCTCCGGTCCATCTTTGCTATTTGAACTACGTGGACAATTAAGTCTAACAAAAATCCATCCTAAAGATTTTGATAAAGATTCTCCTATTGAATGGAGGTATTTAGGTGTACTCTTTTTAATTGGTTATAATATTTAGTTATAACTTCTTTGATCGAAAAAATAAAAGAAATAAATATCTCGATTAGTAAAAGAAAAAAATAAAAGTCACATAACGTTATAAGGAATTCATGCCGAAGCCTGCCGAGGAATAATCCTTTGGACTACAATTGGAGGAATAAGATCGATGGAATATAAAATTGGGTAGCAGTTATACTTTGGTGGCAATTTCTATTTTGACAGTTATTACTAATAATATCTGTCGTATTCAGCCTCTAATTTTGTCGTATTTACACCGTAATAATACGCTAATTGTTGGCGATATTTGTACAGTAACAAAACCAATTTTGAAGAAGCTTTTTAAAGAATAAATTATTATAGGAGGTTAAATAAAAATATGGCAATTATTAATCCACACATTAACTTTAACGGAAATGCCGAAGAAGCATTCAATTTTTACAAATCAGTATTTGGCGGAGAGTTCGCAAAAGTTATTCGTTTCAAAGACATTGCAAGCCCCGAATTCCCTATAGAAAAAAAAGAAGAAAATAAAATCATGCATATTGCTTTGCCTATTGGTAAAAATAATATGTTGATGGCAAATGATGTTCCGGATAGCATGGGACGAACAAATGAAAATGAGAACAGAAGCAAAATTGCAATTATTGCAGAAAGTAAAGAAGAAGCAGACAAACTATTTAATGGGCTTTCTGTAGGAGGACAAATAGAAGGAGCTATTGGTGATAGCCCTTGGGGAACATATTTTGGTTGTTTTAGAGACAAATACGGTATTGAATGGATGGTGGATTTTGATCCAAAATATAACGGGCAAAAATGACTGATGAAAAACAACAAACGCCTAACATAGGTTTGGCAAAAGCAGGGCTAACACAAGTAATTGAACATTTGTACTCCTATCAACATTTGAGCCTAATTTAAAGTAGGAAGTCAGCTTATAGTTTCTTGTTCAAATGAGTCGTTCTAATTAATAGTCTGGCCTCCGATGCGTCCAATGAAAGTTATGCACCTCCGGCTTAATCTTCGGCATTAGTAATAAATGTAACGTGCTTGTTTTAGGCTGCCGCTTAAATGCGGACCTTAGGTGGTTGAAACAGAAAAGTAAAAGCAGTAATTTCAAGCAAGATAATTTTAAGATAATACTAAATATGATTGAGAAAGTCATTAAAATAATAAGGAAAAACTCAGAAGAAAGCGATTTCAAATATTGGCAAAACCTTCCTTATCAGAAAAGATTAGCGGCTTTAGGGGCTTTGGAACATCTTTTCAGACTTTCAACAAATGATAATATACTCATTCTAACTGATACTTATTCTGAAGGAATAGCAGAAGCATTTAAGGAAGCCGGTAAAGGTAAAGGATGTTCAGTAAGTTTATATCAAATAGATAAAAACAAACGTCCATTACAAGAAATTCCACCAGAATTGGAAAAACTTTTGCTTGGTAAAACTATTGTTCTTAACATAATCAAAGCGTTTCCGGAAGAAATACCATTTCGTATAAAATGGATTCATAAAGTTGAAGAAAACAAGCTTATAAAGATGGGGCATATGCCCGGTATAACTGAAGAGATGATGCTGAATTCTGTTAATGTTGATTTCGGTGCAATGAAATCAACTGCTGATAAGCTTATTGAAAAACTTATGGATGCCGTGCAACTTCATATTACAACCGAAGCCGGGACAGACATTATCCTTGGTATAGCAGGCAGGAAATTTATTGGGGATATTGGAATTATTCCGGGTAAAATGATCAACATTCCATGTGGAGAAATATACTGTGCTCCACTTGAAACCGAAGCAACCGGCTTAATAGTTTTTGATGCGAGCATCGGAGATGTTGGTATACTTAAAGAACCATTGCAAGTTCATGTTACAAAAGGAAGAATTACAAAGTTTGAAAGTGTCGACAAGGAACTAGAAAGAAGAATAGCCGAACTTACTAATGTTGATGAGGAAGCAAGAGTAATTGGTGAGCTTGGTATTGGAGTAAATCCTGGAGCTCATATTACCGGGAATATGCTGGAAGATGAGAAGTCACTTGGTACTTCCCACATTGCTTTCGGAAATAATGCTGATTTTGTTGGCGGTGGAAATAACAATTCAAGGATTCACCGGGACTATTTGTTTTACCGCCCCACTATAGAAATATATTATTCAAATCCCGGTCAGTCTTCCATATCTACATTATCGAGAAAACGGATAGGTAGGGAAATCCTGATGGAAAGAGGGAAATTTATATTTTGAAGGTTAGGGAAATACAGTACGTTTATTGGATTTATTATTAAAATAAAGAGCGTGCCTAACGCAATGAAATTCTAGCCACTTCTTATACGCCCGGCGGGCGAATTTTGAGATTTTTTCCAAGGGGACTAGTCGCTCCCGCTACTAGTGACAATTTGTATTTTAAATGGTGCAAAGTAATAAAGCGTGAGATTCTTCACTCCACTCCGTTCCCAACCTACACTAGAGTTCCGGTTGGCAGGCGTTCAGTATGACAAATTGGGGTCTTGTTACAATTTAATTATTCAAGCAAAGCCTTTTTAAGGATCTCAGAATGACTTTGGTACTTTTTGGTCAGCCTCTCACTTTTTCGATTTATTTAATTGGCAGGGTTTTCGGGCCATTGGCGGAATACTATGCAGACTGTTGTTTTGTCTAACACTGAGAACTCGAGTGCTCCCCACGGTCTTTTAGTTATTTTGGGGAGGTTCGGGTGAAGCATTTCAGGACGTCTGGCTGAGATTTCATCATATATTTCATATATATTATCTGTTTCAATAGCTATTTCAGGCCTATCCTTGGCTGCATATTCAGGGCTCTCTACTATATAAGCTTTCGCACCATCTCTACCAACTACTGCTAAAGTACTTTCCTGGTAAAGCACTTTGAATCCCATACAATTTACAAAAAGATCAAGCCCTTCATCCATTTTATTGTAGAATACTTTCGGAATTAATCGAATCAGCATATAATCTCTCCATTAATATATATTTTAGACAAACAATATAATTAAGAAATTAATATTATCATTCTATTTTCTAATATCTTTTTGTTTATCAAAAGGAAGCGGACCATAAAGTTCTTTGCACAAATCTTCTATAGAACTTCCTTTAGGGGCTGTATACGCTGAGACATTGCTTAAAACGACTATTCCTACCCTTTCGTTTCGTTCGAAGATAATACCGGCTGTATATCCTCCAGTAGATCCGAATGCACCAGTATGATGCTTCCCTTTTTCATTATAGGTCTCCCATCCCAAGCTCCCGGTAAAATGCTCATCAGTAACTCTGATCGTTTTTTGAGCAAGATAGAAATAAGTAGTATCATAATCATCAGGAGGAGCAATCAATTTCATGCCAATTTCATCTTCAAATATATGAGGATTTGCATCAGCTTGAACGTGCAATGCTCTCCATAAGGCAGTTCTTACTGCTGTATTATCCGGTTCAATATTTTCTTTATTTAGTTTCATATTCTGAGTATCCGATAGCTTTATTTTGTTATGGATTATACAATAAGCTGTTTATTTTTGAAGTTTTGTAAGTTTATGTTTATTGCTGCCGTCTGAATTCACTATCCATAATTCGCCTTCATTTATGTTTGAATTTGTATAAACAATTTTGTCCCCCTCCGGATTATAAGCAGAACATGAACCTCCATCAAATGTCATTTCTCTACACTTAAGTTTGATTTTCCAGATTTCTATCTGCATAGGCAAACTGTACACATACCTATTTTTGTAATGTAACAATAATCTATCAACTTGAATTGCAATGTTACACAGGTTTATTATATTAATTTGTAGCACATAATATTGCTTTGTTTATTATCTTGATAATGTGTATTAATTTACACATATTTAGTATAATTAAAAAGAGAAAGGAATTTATATGCCTTCAGTGCAATCTCAAAGTAAAAAAGAAAGATTAAGCTTCTTTGTTAATCAAGACTTATCAAAAAAGATTTATAAAATTTCTAAACAAACAAATCAAACGGTAAGTGAATTAGCAAGAAAAGCTTTACAAAAGTATATTGAACAAATTGAAAAAGAGAAAACCGAACAAGAATTAGAAATTGGTTATAAAGCAAATTATAATTACTATTTAAAATCTCAGGAAGAATGGAAATATGCAGATAAAGAATAAAACCGGAATAATTGAACCACTTCTTCGCGGAGATATTTATTTAGTCAATCTTGACCCTATTGTAAGTAAAGAAATTGGTAAAGCAAGACCTGCTGTTATTATTCAAAATGATATTGGCAATAAATTTAGCCCTGTTACTATAATTGCACCTATTTCAAGTACAAAAGAAATAACAAAACCGCTTCCAATCATGATTTTTCTTGAAAAAGGGTATGGTGGTTTAAAAGAATCAAGTTATGTTGATTGTGGACAAATCAGAACGGTAGATAAAGAACAAAGACTAATTACAAAATTTGGGAGTTTAGAAGAAGAAAAAATGAAAGAAATTGACAAAGCAATTAAAATTTCACTTTCACTTCATTAAAATCAAAGATTCACTTTCTGCCTTCAAAATAATCCCGATATCTCCAAATATATTTTACATAAATATATGTGCACCGATTGACCAGTCTTTGAAAAGTACATATTATCTTGCTCATTCCAAGATAAAGTTACTCACATTTTGACGGCTATTGCGTAGGATGCGTAGTACCCGTGGTGGCTTAGGGAAATTGGTATTTGAAGTATGGAGCTTTTATAATAAAAATGGGGAATTCCATAATTGTCTTTTTTGATTGATAAATCCGATGGAGAAAGAGCTGATATTTTTGAATAGTTTTTTACTGCAGAATAATAAATCTCATTGTGCTGCGTTCTATAGTCTTTGTTTGAGCATTTGATATCTTTATGACAAATTTGGTAATCCCTAAATATATCTTTTATAAATGCAATAGTTGATATTGAATCATTTGAGACTGTAGAATAGGTTGTATAAGCGTTTCCTTTATAATTAACCTCTCCGGAAAATGATGATTCATTTGTATTTATAATTTTACAATGAAATCTCAATGGTGATAAGGTTCTTTCAAAAAGCTGTCTTATATATATTTTATATGCACTTTCTTTCATGCTCCATAAGAGGCAAATCATTAGTTCCGGATTATTAGAATCAGATATAAAATATTGTTCTTTTTCAGTAAAAACTTTCTTAATAAAGTCCGGCCGGATCTGTTTACTACTTCCTAAAGTTTCAGCTATATCGATTATATCATTACCGATCATTTATTATTTAGCTTCTTATTAATTATATCTATTGCAGCTTTAACAGTCAGCATTTTCTCCATGGAATCATTATCTATTTCAATGTTGAACTGCTGTTCCACATCAAGAACAATATCAACTAAATTCATAGAGTTGATTTTCAGATCATTTATAAAGTCTGTATCCTCAGAAATATTCTCTAGAGCTTTTTCATCTTGAGTATAAGGTTTTACAATTGTTTTTAGCTTCTCTAGTAGTTCTTTTTTTTCCATAAGATTTAATTATATTTTTTAAAGATAATGCAGGCATTTACATCGCCAAAGCCGAAGCTTGCTTTTGCTATAATATTTAACTGTTTAGGGTGTAGAGTATATTTCGGAATTTTTTCTTTATCAATTACTGCTTCAATTTCCGGGTGAATATCTTCACAATTAATAGAAGGATATAAAAATTGTTCATTAAGCTCCATTATGGCAGCGGCACATTCAACAGCACCGGAAGCGCTTAAGCAGTGCCCTGTCATTGATTTCAAGGAATTAATATAGGGAAAATCACTCCCTTTTCGCTGTAATGCTTCAGCCCAGTTTTTTATCTCAAGGGGATCTTTTGAGGTAGAGGTGAGATGTCCGTCAATTGCATCAATCTCTTCTGGTTTAATTCCGGAATTAAAGACGGCTTCTTTAATACATCTCTGAACAGCAATAGAATTAGGAGCGGTCATAGTTCCATCCCCTCTCTGACCGCCGGAGTTTACAGCCCCGCCTAAAATTTCACAATAAATTTTGACTCCTCTTTCAAGGGCAGTTTCCAATGATTCTAAAACCAGGGCAGCTGCTCCGCTTCCGGGAACAAAACCTGAGGCAGATTTGCTCATAGGCCTGGAGCCTTTTTCCGGATCATTATTATGTTTATAAGTTATTACTTTCATGGCATCGAATCCGCCCCAGACATAAGGACCGTGATCGCATGTACTGCCAGCAAGCATTCTTTTTGCCTTACCGGATTTAATTCTTTCATAAGCCATTAAAATGGCTTCGGTTCCTGTTGAACAGGCAGAAGAGTTAGTAGTTACCTGATTGCCGAAACCAATCATACCATTCAGATAAGCGCTAATACCGCTTGTCATAGTTTGTACTAAAGTATTGCTGCCTAGTTTCCTCACCTGTTTATCATCTACTTTATAGATTGCTTCGCGCATTTTATCCACGCCAGAAGAACCTGTTCCGAATATTAAACCACTATCCCAATCAGTATCTCCATTTATTTTAATGCCGGCATTTTTCCAGGCGTCTATTCCTGCGATACATCCGTAAACAATACCTGAACTATTAAA
Source organism: uncultured Bacteroidota bacterium (assembly GCA_963740945.1). Taxonomy (GTDB): domain Bacteria; phylum Bacteroidota; class Ignavibacteria; order Ignavibacteriales; family Ignavibacteriaceae; genus CAVQBP01. The sequence goes on from CAVUGE010000015.1 coordinate 40,039, forward strand.
ATTTCTCAACTGCAAAGGAGTAAAATATTCTTCAATCATTTCCTTTGAAACAGGAGGAATACCTGCTATACAACAGGAGAATTTTAGTTCTTCAAGTTCCTTTAAATATTTTATGCCGGATTTACCCTTTTTGATAGCTTCTCCGAAAACAGGAGTCCCTACTGCATTAGGTGCGACAACACCGATACCAGTTACTACAACTCTATTATTCATTCTGTAATAATTTAATCATACCGGAAATAGTACCTCTGGAAATAGTTTCATCCTTTGAATTCATCATTTGAACATTGCATTTTAATTTACCGAATCGAAAATAAATTTTTTCGGAAATTACCTTCACTGTTTCGCCGGGAAGCACAGGCAAAAAGAAATCAATTTGAGTTGAGACCATAGCGATTTTAGGAGATTTAATATTTGAGAGCTCATCGTTTAGTAAATAAATACCGAAGCAGACTAATCCAATCTGTGCCATAGTTTCAATCAAAATAACTCCGGGAGTTACCGGATAGTTAGAAAAGTGACCTTTATAAAAAAATTCATCTTCTTTATATTTATAAAAACCGGTAATTGAATTCTCATTAACATCAGAAATAGAATCTACAAATAAAAACGGTTTCGAATAGGGCAATAACGAAATAATCTCCTTAATGTTCATAATCTCTAAATCTCTTGCACTTTCCATTTTTGCGTGCTTAACCATTTGTATTTCCATTTCCGTTTACATTTTCCATGCTTAACTCTTTGCGATTCCCACTATGCGCTATGTGCTTAGCGTTATCCCAAATGTTCTCCCCCGTCAACATGAATAACAGTACCATTTATCCAGGAAGATTCATCGAGGTTAAGTAAATATACAACATTTGCAATATCTTCCGGTGTTGTTAATCTTTTAAATGGATTCCGCATCAATGCATATTTTTTCAACTTATCATTTCCGGGTATCATCCGGAATGATCTTGTATCAGTAATACCGGCTTGAATACAATTAGCCCGGATTCCAAACGGTGCAAACTCCAATGCAATACTTCTCATAATTGCCTCCAATGCTCCTTTGGCTGCTGAAACTGCGGCATAGTGCTTCCAGGCTTTTTTATTTCCTTCACTTGTAAAGCTGATTATCCTTGCATCTGATGAGAATAAACTGGCTTCAAATAACTCCTTTGTCCAATCATATAGGCTGACTGCCATGGCATCAATTGTTAAATGAAAATCGTCATTTCTTAATTCAGGCTTGTCTTCCGAAACCAATGGTTTCAAATTCCCTTTTGCAATACTGTGAACTAAAGATTTTATTTTGCCTTCCGGAGAAATTTTATTTTTAATTTCTGAAATAATTTGAGTTCGCTTACCTGGATTTAAGGCATCTGAGTTAAAAGAGATAAAGTCTACATCTTCCGAGATAATTTTTTCAAAATTGTTTTCTATTTCAGGTATGTCTGATTTAAGGTCCCGGTGTACTATGCAGATATTCATTCCGTGACGGGCTAATTTTACTGCAGATGCTAATCCCAATCCGCTTGAGCCTCCAAGTATGATTGTCCAGAGATTTTTATTTTTGAATATTTTTTCCATTTTATGATGGGAAGAAGTTTTTGAGAGTAAGGGCAAATTCAAGTTTAAGAGTATGTGTATGATTAGGAGTGCGATTGCGAGAACGATTATAAGCACGATTACGAGTATGATTACGATTACGAGTATGATTACGATTACGAGCACGATTACGATTACGAATATGAGTGGTTGATGGATTAGGGAGAAAATTAGTCATATATTTTTAAATATTATGTTTTTAGAGATAAATGGGATTGATTAAGAAAAAAATCCTATAAGAAATATAGTGAATCTATTTAAAATTCAAATTGAAGGTAGGCACTAATCTTTTAATGAGTATTTTTAACCCCTATGAGAACAATGGTTGTTTCATCTTCTGTGCTAGATAAATTTATTTTTGAGGGTGACCAAAAAGTAGAGATTGTCATGCTGAACTTGATTCAGCATCTGTTTTCAGCGCAAAATTGCAAGGTTAGATTCCGGGTCAATACTGATTTACATCAGCACAGGTCCGGAATGACACTTTTTAGTCAGCCTCTATGTTTTATGCTTTATGTTTTTCGGTCTGCTAAAGAAGCAGTGTGAAAATGGTTGGACTACCGTATATAATAGAAACACCGGGCTAAAGCCACGGTGTTAACCTTTGGATAACCCAACCGTTGGATAAAGCTGACGGCAATGTAGGTTGAAGGGAAATGAAAGTTTTGAGTTGATATGATGAAATGTTATCTTAACAATAAATAAATTTTATTTATGCTACCATTAAAAAAATCAAAAGGATTAAAGAAAGAATTAAAGCTTCTTGATGTTTATTCCGTAGCAACAGGAACAACTTTAAGCGCAGGATTCTTTTTACTTCCCGGTTTAGCGGCAATACAGGCAGGCCCTGCTCTTATTGCAGCTTATTTAATCGCCACAGTTCCATTAATACCGGGCATGTTCAGTATAATAGAGCTTGCTACTGCAATGCCCAGAGCAGGAGGAATTTATTATTTTTTAGATAGAACACTTGGTCCGGCAATAGGCACAATAGGTGGAATTGGTACCTGGCTTGCTTTAATTCTAAAAGTTTCTTTTGCTTTGATTGGTATGAGTGCATATCTTGAAATTTTTTTCCCTAATCTTCCGATTATACCAATTTCAATCGGGATTGCTGTCTTAATAGGAGCTATTAATTTATTCGGGACAAAGAAAAGCGGAAGTTTTCAAACGGTTTTGGTTTTCAGTCTTCTAATTCTACTTGCCATTTTCATTGCAGGGGGAATTCCTGAAATAAATAGAGAACATTTTAAAGGTTTTTTTGATGTAGAATTTAGTTCGATTCTTTCAACTGCCGGGTTGGTATTTGTTAGTTATGTAGGTTTAACTAAAGTTGCCAGTCTCTCAGAAGAAGTTCAAAATCCGGAACGAAACATTCCTCTGGGAGTAATTCTATCGATAATTACAACTTTAATAATCTATGCACTTGGAACTACAATAATGGTTGGAGTTCTTCCGATGGAAGAACTGAAAGGAAATTTGACACCTGTAGCTTCAACTGCGAATATTATATTTGGGAAGATAGGCACCATTCTTCTTTCAATAGCAGCTTTGTTTGCTTTTATTTCTGTCTCCAATGCAGGTACATTGAGTGCATCAAGATATCCACTTGCTATGAGCCGCGACCATATTTTTCCAAGGTATTTAAGAAAACTTAATAAAAGCAGGATTCCTTTTGTTTCAATTATTCTGACAGTTGCTGTAATCATAATAGCAATCTTGATATTTAATCCCGCTAGAATAGCAAAACTGGCAAGTGCATTTCAGCTATTGATGTTTGCTTTATCAAGTTTAGCTGTTATTGTTATGCGTGAAAGCAGAATCCAGTCTTATGATCCCGGTTATAAATCTCCATTTTATCCATGGATGCAGATTATTGGAATTTTAGCTCCCCTGGTTTTAATATTTGAGATGGGGTGGGTGCCCATTTTATTTTCTTCAGGATTAATTTTAATAGGATTTTTATGGTTTGAATATTATGCTAAAAGCAAAGTTAAAAGAAGCGGGGCAATTTTCCATGTATTTGAAAGGCTCGGGCATCAGCGTTATGATGCCCTTGATAGTGAATTAAGAGGGATCTTGAAAGAAAAAGGATTGCGGAAAGATGATCCATTTGATGAGATTGTAACAGAAAGTCATGTTGTTGATTTAACTGATAAATCAGAATTCGAAGAAGTTGTGGAAGATATTTCAAAACTTTTATCAAAACTGCTTCCTTTTACACCTAAAGAAATTGCTACTCAAATACTAGACGGGACAAGGATTGGAGCTACACCGGTTACACATGGAGTTGCATTGCCTCATTTCAGATCAGAGGGAATTGATAAAGCCATTATGATTTTAGTCCGTTCTAAATCTGGTGTTAAAATTAAAGTTTATAATCCCTTAACACAGGAAGAAGAAGAAGTTCAGGTAGTTAATGCAATATTTTTCCTTGTCAGTCCGGAAAATAATCCTTCCCAGCATTTGCGAATTTTGGCTCAAATAGCAGGGAGAGTTGATGATGATGATTTTATGAAAGATTGGTATAAAGCAAATAGTGAGCAGGAATTAAAAGAAACTCTGCTGCATAATGAAAGATTTTTATCATTAGTAATAAACGGAACTGATAAAACATCCGGGTTACTCGATAAAGCTTTAAGGGAAATATCACTCCCTGAGGATACACTTGTAGCAATGATCAGCCGGGATGAAAATATAATAATTCCAAAAGGAGGTACGGTTTTAGAAAGCGGAGATAGGCTCACAATCATTGGGAATCCCAAAAGTATTAAAATACTAAGGGAAAGGTTTTTTTAGAGTATAAATCTGGTTCGGAGGTAAAAAGATGACATCTTTACTGTTTTTTAAAAGACTTTCTAAAATTTATAACTTTTCAATAAATAATGTAAGATTTTTTAATTTGTTTTAAAGATGTCATCTTTGTTTCTTTGTTAATCTTTAGATACTAAACAAAGAGTATATCAACACTGATAAAGCGGCGAGGATTAATCCGATGCCGATAAAAATCTTTATTGTCTTCCCTTTTATTTTTATTCCCCAGAAATTACCTGCAAAAGCACCTATTATAAATCCGATAACTATAGGAGCGGCGTATCTGAAATGAATGTTGCCTAGCAAATAATGACTAATAGAACCTGTAAGACTTGTAAACATGATCATGAAAAGCGCTGTAGAAGTAGCAATAATCGGATGGAGGTTAAAAACATTAACCATTATAGGAGTCTTCATAAATCCGCCGCCAATACCAAGAAACCCTGCTATTATCCCTGAAGTTAATCCAAATAACCCGCTTAATAAAAAGCTGATTTTATAAGCGCCGTATTTGGAACGCTTAATGATGCCAGGTCCAATTGAATTTAATTTATAAAAAAAGGAATCTTTTCTATCAACGTGTTTAATTTCTTCAGTATTTTTTAAGTTGAAAATTCCGACCATACAGATTATTAAAGAGAATCCTATTTCTATCAATTTTATTGGGAGTATTTTAGTAAGCAATGCTCCTATAACTGTTCCGACCATTGTAGGGATTTCCAGGATTATTCCGGCTTGATAATCGACTTTTTTATCTTTGATATTGAAATAAGAAGAAATTACGGCAGCAGGAAATAAAGCAAATATAACAGAACCAACGGCAATGTTAATAGGTATATTAAAAATAATAACCAGAATAGGTATCATAAATACACCTCCCCCGAAACCGACAATAGTTCCGAAAGAACTGACTAATGCAGATACGACAACAAGCATAATTAAATGGAATTCGTTCATCCTAGAGTTTAATAATTGTTAAATAGGAATTAAAACATTAGCATCCATAATAAATAATCCAAAATCAGAATTAATGCTGCAGACATAACGAATGATCTAATTGTTGATAATCCAACACCTTCTGCACCGCCTTGAGTTCTAAAACCTATATGGCAACCCAGAAGAGCTGTAACACCGCCGAAAAAGACTGTTTTAACGAGTCCGGCTATTAAATCGGAAAAAACAAAAAACCTTTTTACGGATTGAAAGAAGACGTCAAAAGAGACACCCAGAAAATAATTAGATACGATAAATGCACCAAAGACAGCAATAGAATTTGCAAACATCACGAGAACGGGCATCATTAAAACCGAAGCGAGAAATCTTGGCATGGCGAGATATCTTACAGGGTCTATAGCCATAGTTTCGAGTGCATCAATTTGTTCGGTCACTTTCATTGTTCCTAATTCAGCAGCAATAGAAGCACCGACTCTTCCGGCGATTACAATACCTGTTAATACCGGACCAAGTTCAGTGATTATAGCTCTGCTGGTAGCGCCTCCTAAAAAGGATAATGGTGCCAGACCTTTGAGCTGATAAGCAGCCTGCCAGGCTGCAACTGCACCTGTAAATATTGCAATAATGAGAACAAGCGGAAGTGAGTTAACTCCTATATGCTCCATCTGATAGAAAATGATTTTTCTACTTCTTGGAATTAAAGCGAAACTTTTAATAATTCCCCAAAATAAATTTGCTACCTGACCGAACTCCTGAAAAAATTTAATGGTCTTGTAACCTAATTTTCGTAAAATCTTTTCTATCACAATAACCTATTGAATATTTTTTTGTAATATCCGGAATTAAACATTGCAAATAACTCACATCTTGCAAAGTGAAATTTTTTATAATAATAGAGAGAAGTATATCAAAATAGTATAAAATTTAAACAATGAGATTCTTCACTCCACTTCGTTTCGTTCAGAATGACAACAATATAGAAATTTCAAATGAGACACCAAACATTATATTTAACTGCGTTAATAGTTATGAATATAGGAAGTCAAAATGAGTTAATTTATTGTATGCTCTTTTAATTTTAGTTATTTTTAAATAAATAAGAAAATAAATTTATCTCTTCGATAAAAATACTTACATTTTTTTTAATATTTGAATGAGCTTGCTTAAAAAGGTATAATTACTAAAAATAATCCTACTCTCCTTAGCCACGGATAATCCGGACTTTGGTAATCTTTAGTTATGCTTCACATCTGCATACTGAAATAAGCTCTGGTTGTGCAGGCACAAAAATGCCTGCTTACACAAAGTGAAGTTCAGCTCATAAAATTTTAATTCTTAAAGGATAATTATGCTTGATGCCATAATAGAAAACATAAAATTAATTAAGTGGGTAAATGAAATTGCCGAAATGTGTAAACCGGATAATATTCATTGGTGTGACGGTTCAGATGATGAATATAATAAACTAACTGAGCAATTAGTCAAGAACGGCACATTTGTCAGGTTAAACGAGAATAAACGTCCCAACAGTTTTGCTGCCTTATCAGATCCATCTGATGTGGCGAGAGTTGAAGATAGGACATTTATCTGCAGCAATAAAAAGGAAGATGCCGGTCCTACGAATAATTGGGAAGATCCTGTAAAAATGAAAGGGATATTGGAAGGATTGTTTACTGGTTGTATGAAAGGTAGAACTATGTATGTGATTCCTTTCAGCATGGGTCCCCTTGGTTCAAATATATCTCATATTGGAGTAGAAATTACTGACTCTGCATACGTAGTCTGTAATATGAGGATTATGACAAGGATCGGAAAAGAAGTTTTAAATATACTTGGCAATAAAAATTTTGTCCCTTGTCTTCATTCTGTGGGAGTTCCTCTGGAGGACCGCAATAATGATGTTCCATGGCCATGTAACCAGGAAAACAAATATATAGTACATTTTCCTGAAGAAAGGACCATCTGGTCATTTGGGAGCGGCTATGGCGGGAATGCACTGTTAGGTAAAAAATGTTTTGCATTAAGAATTGCATCGTTCATGGCAAAAGAAGAGAGGTGGCTTGCAGAACATATGTTGATATTAGCAATAACAAATCCGGAAGGGAAGAAAAAATATATAGCCGGAGCTTTCCCGAGTGCATGCGGGAAGACCAATTTAGCAATGCTGCAGCCCACTTTACCGGGCTGGAAAGTTGAAACTGTTGGTGATGATATTGCATGGATGAAATTCGGGAGTGATGGAAGGTTATATGCAATTAATCCCGAAGCCGGATTTTTTGGAGTAGCACCTGGAACATCATACGAAACTAATCCAAATGCAATGCATACAATGGAGAAGAATTCTATTTTTACAAATGTTGCTCTGACTCCTGAGGGAGATGTCTGGTGGGAAGGAATGACGGATAATTTACCTAAGAAGCTTAAGAATTGGCTTGGGCATAAATGGACACCGGAAAGTAAAGAAAAAGCAGCCCATCCTAATTCCCGGTATACCATACCAGCAAGCCAATGCCCTGTTATTGATCCTGATTGGGAAAATCCTAAAGGGGTTCCAATTTCTGCTATTTTATTCGGCGGAAGAAGAGAAGATACAATTCCTTTAGTATATGAAGCATTCAATTGGCAGCATGGGACCTTTCTTGGTTCTATCGTATCATCAGAGAGAACAGCTGCTGCAGATGGAGTAGTCGGAAAAATACGTCATGATCCATTTGCAATGCTTCCATTCTGCGGATACAATATGGGGGATTATTTCGGACATTGGCTTAATATCGGCAAAGAATCGTCCGCTGAAAAATTACCTAAGATATTTTATGTAAATTGGTTTAGGAAAGATGAGAACGGAAATTTCATCTGGCCGGGATTTGGAGAAAATATTAGGGTATTGAAATGGATTTTTGAGAGGACAGAAAACCATAATGACAAAGCCATTAAATCGGAAATAGGATATATTCCAACAAAAGGCGCAATTGATATTTCAGGGATTGACATTTCTGAGAATGAAATGGAGATGTTATTCTCAGTTGACAAAGACAAATGGAAGGCAGAAGTAGAAGATATTAAGGAGTATTTCAATATATTCGGAGATAAGCTGCCGGAAGGGCTGAAAGAGGAGTTAGAGAAGCTTGAGGGGAGGATTTACCACTAAGGCACTAAGGTCACTAAGGAACACTAAGGGGAAGGTGGAGACGTGGTTAAATTACAATTTACAAATGACAAAAAACAAATAAATACTAAAATATAAATTCAAAATTCGAAACAAGGGGACTAATTGTGTTAATTAATGCTATTTACGGGAAGGTTCTTAGTGAGGCTTAGTGACCTTAGTGTCTTAGTGGTTAAGCTGCTGGTTTAAGTCAGCTATGCTGGTAACGGGCATATTGCATTTGTAGTTTTCGCAGATATATACTACCGTTTTATTATCTTGAGGAGTATATTCTCTCAGTGAGGGTGAAATGATTTCCATCTGGTCTTTTTGTTCTGTACTGAGAATAACTACTTTGTTGGGAATAAATTTCTCTCTTACTGTTTTTAACATTTCTTTAGTAACCGGAGAGCTTTTCTGCCCGGAAATTATAATTTCTTTTGAAGGGCCTAAAGCAAAATCGAGTGCAGCCAGTGCTTGAGTAAAAGCATGAGGTGAATTTTCAACTATTCCTGAGAAAGTTTTAAATATAGTGGAAGCTTTTTTTTCATAATCGGTATTCCCGTTAATTCTTCCAATCCTTAATAGGTTTAATGCTTCAACCGAATTGCCTGAAGGAACCGCACCATCGTAAATCTCTTTTTGGCGGATAAGTAATTTTTCACCATCATTTGGAGTGAAATAAAATCCTCCCTCCTCTTCATCCCAAAAATAATTTATAAAATCACTGTTTAAGTCAATTGCGGTTTTTAAATAACTTGAATTAAAGCCTGTTTCATAAAGGTCAAGTAAACCGGAAATAAAAAATGCATAATCATCAGCATTTGCAAGTATCCCTGATTCACCATCTTTAAACCTGTGAAGTAATCTTCCTTCGTCATTAACTAAATTCTTTAAGACAAAATAGACTGCTTTCTCCGCAGCTTCATAATATTCATTTTTATCAAATACCTGAGCAGCCTTAGCAAATGCGGAGATCATAAGTCCGTTCCAATCAGTTAATATTTTTGTATCCTTAAAAGGATGGATTCTTTGTTCACGGTAGTGAAACAATTTCTCTTTTATTGTTTTTATAGTCTGCTTCAGTTTATCTTCATCCGTATTTAATTCTTCTGCTATTATATTTATATCATGTTTAAGGTGCAGAATATTTGTTCTTGTATTTTCAACGTGTACGGGATCATGCCAGTTCCCTTCATTTTTAACATTAAAAAATCTTATAAATAAATCTGTATCATCTTTACCCAGCATATTTTCTATCTCTTCTGTTTTCCATAAATAGAACTTCCCTTCTATTCCCTCACTATCGGCATCTTCTGCTGAATAAAATCCTCCATCAGGTAAAGTCATATCTCTTAATACGTAATCTAATATTTCGGTTGCAGCTTTCTTATATATATCTTTTTTTGCTGCCTGGAAAGCTTCCGTATAAGCAATTGTGAGCAGCGCCTGATCATAAAGCATTTTTTCAAAATGAGGAACGAGCCAGTCTTTATCCGTTGAATACCTATGGAATCCAAATCCTATATGATCATAGATACCGCCTTTATACATTTCGTTTAATGTTTTCTCGACCATTTCAAGAGCTTTGTGGGAATTTTTTCTTTTCCAGTATCTAAGAAGAAAAAGGAGATTGTGAGGGGTAGGAAATTTGGGTGCATTTCCGAAACCTCCATTTTCAGAATCAAATCTGTTTACAAAATTATTGAATGCTTTATCCATAGTTCCTTCATTCAATTCTTCACCGGTTTTTCTAAATATTTCTGAGTTAAGAACTGTGGAAATTTGTTCAACAGATTTGGATATCTCTTCCCTTTTATTTTTCCAAACGTTACTAATTCCCCTGGTTAAGCTCATCATTCCAATTCTGCCGAACCGTTCTTCCTTAGGGAAGTAAGTTCCCGCAAAGAATGGTTTTTTATCGGGTGTCATAATAATAGTTAAGGGCCAGCCACCGCTGCCGGTAAGAATCTGACAGACAGTCATATAAATTCCATCTATATCGGGGCGTTCTTCCCTATCTACTTTTATCGAAACAAATAATTCATTCATTAAAGCGGCAACTTCGTTATCTTCAAAGGATTCTTTCTCCATTACATGACACCAATGACATGTAGAATACCCAATTGAAAGGAATATGGGTTTATCTTCTTTTTTTGCTTTTTCAAATGCCTCTTCGCTCCATGGATACCAATCAACGGGATTGTATGCATGCTGGAGAAGGTAAGGACTTTTTTCGTTTATTAATTTATTTGGTTTTTTCATAATTAATTTCTTTTATCATGGTTTTTTACAATTTTATTTCATTGAGCACTCAAAAAGATAAATTGTTTAATTGCTAAATTGTTTAATTGTTTGTTGATTAATGTTTATTCTTTGAATTTTATAAATAATAATTATATAAATGGAAATCTAATAATCATGTCTTCAATAATAATTGCAATTGGATTAATAATTTGTGCTGTAATTTTGACTTTAACATGGAAATCGAATTATTGTTCGAATCAGACTATAACAGGCATTCGATTGTTCCTGCTTCGTTAAAGCTTCACGGGACAGGCATTCGGTGATCATTCAATAGTCATTTGATTGTCAGAAATAAACCTTTTCTGCAATATAGCACTCCAATGGAGTGCGGATATCTGTGGCGGGTCATTCTGTTTTTAATAATATTTCGCTCCTCTGGAGCTAAAACCATAGAAAAATTACCCAGGAGGAAATTCTAATTATAAAAATCGAAATTTTTTAAGAGCTATAAAGTTATTGCTAATTAAAAAATTATTACCAACATTTACGGTAAAAATTGTTATGGGGTTATTTAATAATATCGTTGTAATTCCTTATTTTGGGGAGGCAAAATTGTAAAGAATATTGAAGAATTAAAATCCGGATAGCAATGACAAAACCTCAAATATGGGTAGCAGCTTTTTTAGTATTATTTGTACTTCTATTTTTACTGGAAAGAGCCACACAAGAGAGTAAACAAGAAACAAATACAACGCAAAATAGTCCTTTACCGCAAACAGGAATGACTTCACAGAATGCCACAGCAGAGGAATTAATTTCAAGATTAGGATGTGTTAATTGTCATGGTACTGATCTATCAGGCACACAAATGGGACCTGCATTGAAAAACATTTCGCAGAATTGGAGCAGAGATAAATTAATAAATTATTTCAGAAATCCTTCTTCATTCATGTCTTCGGGCCGTTTTCAGGAATATCAGCAAAGATATCCTAACACTATGATGCCTTCTTTCGGAAATATCGAAGTAAAAGAATTGGGAAAGATTGCTGATTATTTGCTGAAGGAAAAGCCTTAGATAATAATTAAAGGTAGTTAGAATTTTACAAAGAGGTTGTCTAAATAGTTTGTAGACAACCTCTTAAAGTTAAGATTTAAGCTATGGTTATTTCTTTATCAAGATAAACATCCTGAATAGTATTAAGCAGTTTAACACCTTCTTCCATTGGTCTCTGGAATGCTTTTCTTCCAGAAATTAAACCCATACCACCGGCACGTTTATTAATTACTGCAGTCTTAGCAGCTTCGGCGAAATCATTATCACCTGAAGCGCCGCCGCTGTTAATTAATCCAGCCCTACCCATATAATTATTTATAACCTGGTATCTGCAAAGATCGATAGGATGGTCAGTAGATAAATCGGTATAAACTTTTTTGTTTGTCTTACCAAATTTTATAGCATTGAACCCGCCGTTGTTTTCAGGCAGTTTTTGTTTAATAATATCGGCTTCAATTGTAACACCGAGATGGTTTGCCTGTCCGGTAAGATCAGCAGCAACATGATAATCCTTATCTTTTTTGAATTCGGAATTCCTAAGATAGCACCATAAGATAGTAGCGAGACCCAGCTCGTGAGCATATTGAAATGCTTCGCTGACTTCTACAATCTGTCTTGCGCTTTCTTCGGATCCGAAATATATGGTAGCCCCTACTGCAGCGGCACCCATATCGTAACCTTGTTCAACATTTGCAAACATTATTTGATCAAATTTATTAGGATAGGTTAAAAGTTCATTATGATTGATTTTCATTATGAAAGGAATTTTGTGTGCATATTTTCTTGAGCACATTCCCAAAACACCCAGAGTTGATGCAACAGCGTTACATCCCCCTTCAATGGCTAATTTTATAATATTTTCAGGATCAAAATATTGAGGATTAGGCGCAAAGGAAGCCCCTGCACTATGTTCAATTCCCTGATCTACCGGAAGTATTGATACATAACCAGTTCCGGCTAATCGACCTGAAGAAATTATCCATTGCAAATTTTTTAATACGTTTATATTTCTGTCGGTTTGTGAAAATATTCTATCAATAAAATCAGGTCCCGGAAGATGTAATTGTTCTTTAGGAAACTTAGCTTTATAAGTAAAAAGCGATTCAGCATCCGCACCAAGTAAGTCTTGAATTTTTTTAGACATGTCTACTCCATTTCAGTTGAATTAAGAATTCATTTCTTGTTAATTGAAAGAAAATAATTAATTTCAATCTTTTAAAATAATGGTTAATTTTTTGGGATTCAATTAGGAACAGAAAAATTCTTCAATATATTCGATTATCATTCAATGGTCATTCGATGGTCATTCAACAGTCATTTATAGTTTTTCCGATATTTAGTTTGGATAAACCTTAGATAGTTACCTTGGATTTATCTTGGAGTTACCTTGGATTTATCTTGGAGTTATACTCGATTTAGAATAGAGGATTAACAGGGGCTAAATTATTCTAGCATTTGATCAAGCATATGGCTGTTTGAATTAGGATTTAAATATTGAAATTTATTTGATTATTGTCATTTTGATTTTTGGATTTAAATTTTCTACCAAACCACTCTGGCTTCAGCTTCCAATTTCCCATCATTCCACCGGACCATTTCTCAGCCTACGTAGTAGCTTGGGATTTCGGAGTAAGTTTTAAACGCTTCTTTAACGGCTTTGACTAATAAATTTAAATCAAAGGGTTTTGTAAATATCCTGAACGGATGTAAATTATAACTTTTGATTAAAGGTATATAATCGGAATAGCCGGTAATAAAAATGTAAGGAATATCCATAATCTCAGAAATACGGGCTATCGCTTCTATTCCGTCTAACTGACCTTTAAGTGAAATATCGGTAATAATCATTGAAGGATATTCGTATAATGCAGATGTGATTAAGTCTTCTCCCGTTTCAACTATTTTAATTACCCTGGCATCATTTTTTTCAATGAATACTTTGATAGTTTTTGCAGTAATTAAATCATCTCCCCCTAACAAGATATTTTGTTCGGCTTGCATAGAAGTCCTCTTTGTTTTTATTTAACTAAAGAGCAATAAAATTTTGGTTTATTTATTAGGACACTTGAATCAAAGAACTATTCCACTATTAACTAAAGAACTTATTGTTAATACCGGGAATCCCTCTAATCCTTGATATTTGTTTTGACACAATCTATATATGACCTCGAAGTGGAAACAGCAAAAAGTATGCCGTAATTACTATATTCTGAAATATTTAAAAAACATTAAAGTTTATAATGATTTCGTCGATAATTGCAAAAATATTATGCACCGTATAATAATGTATAAAACCGAATTTTTAGTAGTTTCAGTAAATTAAACCGGTAAAAAATATTAATGTAAAATTTAGGAGAGAATGGAACTCCGGGAAGTTATGGTTAATGCGTGAGAAGAAAAAATTAATCGGCATTTGAAAGATGACATCTTTAATACTTTACTATAAGGTTTTAACCGGGTGTACTTTTTACTATAAGAATGAAGGTGATGTTTTTTTCTTAAAGATGTCATCTTTACTTTCCGGTAACTTCTTTTATTAAAATTTTATAATTATTAAAGATGATAGTTATTATGAAAAGCTGAATTATATTGAAAGAAACTATCGGAGTTTGAATGAAAAGATTTTTAGCTCAAAATCGTCATACTACTTCACCGATAAAATAAACATCTTCTTTTAATCCCCTGGAAATTTCTAAAAGACGATCATTATCATCTTTTGAAATAATAGCTACCAGGCCAATACCTAGATTAAAAACAGCCCTCATTTCATCATCATTTACGTGTCCTGTTTCCCGTATTAACCTAAAGAGAAAAGGCATTTCCCAGGCCGACCAATTTATTTTCAGACTTAAACCTTCCGGCAGAATTCTTTTAGTATTTCCAATTATACCTCCGCCGGTAATGTGCGAGAATCCTTTTACTTTAATTTCTGAAGAAAGATATGTAATAAGTTTCATATATGATTTATGAATTCTTAAAAGCTCTTCACCGAGAGTACCGCTTATTTCATCAAATTTTGAATCCAAAGTGAATTTATTAAGAAGTATTTTTCTTGCTAAGGAGTATCCATTAGTATGAAGACCGTTTGATGAAAATCCATATAACACATCACCTTTTTTTATCTCTTTACCATTAATAATATTATTTTTCTCAACAATACCAACAATGGTTCCTGATATATCATATTCATTTTCATCATATAGACCTGGCATCTCGGCAGTTTCCCCTCCGATTAAGGCACATTCATTCTGTTTACAGGCAATCGAAAAGCCTTCAATTATTTTAGCAGCTTTATCGGGAAATAATTTACCAAAGGCGAGATAATCTAAAAAATACAACGGTCTGGCGCCGCAGACTGCAATATCATTAACACAGTGGTTTACCAGATCCTGTCCAACAGTATCATGTTTATTCATACTGAATGCAATTTTCAATTTAGTGCCTACCCCATCAACGCTTGAAACGAGAACCGGATTCTTATATTTGGAAATATCCAATTCATAAAATGCCCCGAACAATCCAATATCGGACAAAACACTCTTATTAAAAGTTGATTTTGCAAAGTTTTTAATTTTTTTTACAGTTTCATCTCCTGCTTCTATATCAACACCGGCTGATTTATATGTATTATCCAAAGGTTCCACCAATTTTTAAATTCAAAATTATTCGAATTCTAAAAAATAATATTAAAAGAATTACCATACAAAGAGTGTAAATATTCAACAGTCATTCCTAAATTCTCTCAATTATAATAAAATCATGAAAACAGATTCTTTCGTTTTAGAAACTATATTTATAAATACTAAATATAAATTCATAAAATTGATATATATCACACAATTTAGATAGGAACGGAATTTGCTTGGGATTTACGAACTAATTATTAATTATGGGGCTTTTATGAAATACGTTACTTTTTTTAGTACGATTTTGCTTCTGTTTTTCTTTACATTGGGTGAAACTTCAGCTCAAACTGTAAAGCTTAAAAGAGATGCACAATCATCGGGTACACTGGGAACAATACCCGCAAATACATTTCCAATTTACAGCGGATTACAGACTGTAGGTAAAGGAATGAAAGTTTATTTAGCTGCAGATACAGCAGGAGGAGTTACATCAATAACATGGACTCTTGTTTCCCAGCCTGCAGGTTCTGCTACTGCACTAAGCAGTACTTCAAATCAAAAAGTTACCTTCGTTCCTGATTCAATAGGATATTATATAGTAAAAGTTGAAGTAAACGGAGGTGCTTTTGCGCAGGATACACTTTTAGCAGCCACTTATAGAGGATATAAAGATGGTGAGGTCCTCGGCTGCATTTGTCATGACCTTACATCCGGAAGAGACTGGCAGACTGTCGTTCCTAAATGGCAGGCAAGTGCTCATGCTAAAATTTTCCAGGAAGGAATAACCGGACAACTTGAAGCAGCAAATGTCAATGGGTTATACAAAGGAACCTATGGACCAAGCTGCATTAAATGCCATACTACGGGCTGGTCACCAAATGTTGCCAACGGAAATTATGGTTATGAGGCTAAAGCAAGTGGTTTTGATACTACATGGTATAAAACTTTTACTAAAAGCGGTACCTCATATCTAATCCCTACAAATGATATGACGGCATTGAATCTTTTAAACGATCCTAGTAATGCAAAAGCTGCTAGAGTTGCTTTTATAGGATGTGAAAGCTGCCATGGTCCTGCTTCAGCTCATCAGGATAGCTATGGTAATCCAAACATGATTAGCAAAAGTCTTGATGCCGGTGTCTGCAACCAATGCCATGACGCTCCGACCCATCATATGGTCGGACATTATTATAACGCATCGGCTCATGCTACATTACCGCATTTAGAAGCAAATACAGGTTGTTTTCCCTGCCATGGTGGTACTGCATATTATAAATATGCAAACAACCCAACATCTCCTCAATGGGTAAATGGAGACGCTACACCAATTTCTTGCGCTGTTTGCCACGAGGCTCATGTAGTTAGTGATGATAACCTTGGTTTAAGAATAGTGCCGGTTAAATTACAAAATGGTTATAGCGTTACAGAAGGCGGCAATGGTCAATTATGTATGACATGCCATCAATCACGTAAAGATATAGGAACAGCTATCACTGACACTCCTCCTTATTATGGATTTACAGATCGTTATGGACCACATCATGGACCACAAGCAGATATGTATTTAGGCAGAAATGCTTACGATTATGGGAATGGTACTCTTGATGGTTTAATGACACATGGTTCGGTTAAAGATGCATGCGTTACCTGCCATATGGCAGATCGTGGTGCTACACCAACTCCAAATCATGAGTTCAGCTTAATAGATACAACAGGCGGCGCTGATAAAGATATAGTTTCTGGCTGCGTCCCATGTCACGGTCCTATTACATCATTTGATGATATTCAAGCAAGTTCTGACCTTGACGGAAATGGAAAAGTTGAAGGAGTTCAAACTGAAGTTGCCGGAATGCTTGCTAACCTCGCAGCTTTATTGCCGCATGATGCAAGTGGTGCGGTTGTCAGCAGAATGGCTGATTCATTAAAAATTAAGAACAAACCGAATGTTGTTAAAGGTATTTACACATATTACTTTGTATCTGAAGATAAGAGTATGGGTGTTCACAATGCCAAATATACCATCGGAATTCTTTCCGAAGCTATGAAAGCTTTAGGAAGCACCGTACCTGTAGAACTTACCTCATTCAATGCAGTTTCAGGAACTGACGGTGTTACTTTGAAATGGGAAACCGCTACCGAAACCAATAATAACGGATTTCAGGTTGAGAGAAAGACTTCAAATACCTGGCAGAGTGTTGGTTTTGTTAAAGGTAACGGAACCGTAAGTCAATTCTCTAAATATTCTTTCAAAGATGATGTTAGTGGATTAAATGCTGATAAAGCAGTTTATAGATTAAAACAAGTTGATCTTGATGGCTCGTTTAAGTATTCAAAAGAAGTTGAAGTTGCTTTTGTTGCGGGACCAAAGGAATATTCTTTATTCCAGAATTATCCGAATCCGTTCAACCCGTCAACAACTATTAAATATGCAATTCCTTTTGAAAGCAATGTTAAGATTTCAGTTTACAATATTACCGGCCAGTTAATTAAAGTTCTTGTTAATTCCGAACAACCAACCGGTAATCACGAAGTTACTTTCAGCACCAACAGCAACGAAGTTCAATTGTCTTCAGGTATCTATTTCTATACAATTGAAGCTCAAGCAGTTGGAGGCTCAGGCTCATTTAGACAAACTAAGAAGATGGTACTAATGAAGTAATATTCATTATCTGTCTTAAGCCTATGGCTTAAAACAGAAGTGCTTCTTTTTGAACCCGGCTTTATCCCCCTATAAAAGCCGGGTTTTTTATTTGTAACGCGAAACTCCGTTTCTCTAAATTCATATACCACTTCCCCTCTTTTAACTCGAAATGGAATTTCGAGTTACTTAACTTCGAATAAAGAAAGTAGCTTTTAGTGATTTCATTGAATTTAAAATAAAATTCTGAGAAAAAAATCTTTATTTTAGATAACAAATTTTTTCATATTTCATTAAAAATAATGAGCTTAGAAACATCACGAATTCAGGAAATTGAGAACGAAGTCAAGAGATTTCAAAAAAGATTAAATAAATTAGAATCAAAAAGTAGAAATTTAGGCTCCATAAAGGCTAGCATTCTTTTGACAGGTATAATAGCTTTTTTCATCTCCTTTTTTTATTTGAGCACCTGGGCTGTTATTATTATTACTTCGGTATTTTTGATATGTTTGGGTATTTTAACAATGTTCCACAATGAAATTGACAACGGGTTAAAAAGACATAGAATATGGATAAGTATAAAAAAAACAAATCTTGCAAGGATAAAAATCGATTGGCAAAATCTGCCTTTAAGGAGAAATGAAAGAGCGAATACACAGCATCCTTTCGAATTTGATCTGAACATTTCGGGAGAGTATTCTATTCACCGGTTACTGGATTCTTCCCTTACTAAGGAAGGGAGCCTGAAGTTATTAAAATGGCTGACTGTCCCCTCTCCTTCTTACGATGACATACTGCACCGTCAGAGAATTATTAAAGAGTTAATTCCGTTAACAAAGTTCCGTCAAAAGCTAATTTTAAATTCAAATTTAGTTACCCGAAAAGAGTCACATGGAAACCAGATGCTGAAATGGTTAACAGAAGAATCCAATTTAATAAAATTAAAAAAAGCATTACTTCAATATTCTATTATCATTTCTGTAAATACGTTATTTATTTTATTAGGCATATTCGGGATTATAAATTCGATATGGCCGATCTCTCTGTTAATACTGCTTTTTATTTATTATACCAACTCAAAATATATTAAAGATATTTTTGACAGGTCTCAAGAAATAAAAGATGACATAGAGAAATTTTATGTGATTTTAAAGTTTCTCGAAGAATACAAATACGGGAATAATATAAATTTGAAAAGCTTTTGTTCTCCTTTTATAATCAAAGAAGAGGCTCCTTCAAAATATTTCAAAAAAATCGACAGGCTTGTTTTTATTTTCAGTCTCCAAAAGAATCCATTAATAGGAATTTTATTAAATATTTTATTCCCATGGGATTTTTTCCAGGCTTATAAATTTGAAAAGATTAAATCTGAACTATCGCAGCTATTACCAGGGTGGCTGGATAAATGGTATGAGCTCGAAGCTTTAATATCGATTGCAAATTTTGCTTATTTAAACCCAAACTATTCATTTCCGGAAATTAAAAGTTTATCAATTGAAACCGGAAACATCTTTGAAACCAGGAATATTGCACACCCTTTAATACCCTTTCAAAATAATATCGCCAACGATTTCAAAATAAGGAGAAAAGGGGAAGTGATCATAATTACCGGTTCCAATATGTCGGGGAAGAGCACATTTTTAAAAACAATAGGATTAAATCTGGCACTGGCTTTTGCAGGTGGTGTTGTAAATGCAGAAGAATTAAAAACAGACCTTTTCAGAATTTTCACATCAATAAATATAACCGACTCAGTTGTAGACGGTATATCATATTTTTATGCAGAAGTAAAAAGGCTTAAAGAACTGCTAAATGAAATAAATAAGGGACATGATATCCCGGTATTTTTTCTTATTGACGAAATATTCAAGGGAACTAATAACTACGAAAGATTAATCGGAAGCCGATCATATATAAAGTCAATTGCAGGGAAAAACTGCACAGGTATAATCTCAACGCATGATCTAGAACTAATCAGATTAGAGAAAGAAACTCCGTTTGCAGCTAATTATCATTTTAAAGAAGAAATAACAGGAGATAAAATGATATTTAAATACAAGATAATTACCGGAGCAAGTCCAACGACAAATGCTCTCAAAATTATGAAACTGGAGGGACTTCCAATCGATTAGCTTTTAATTACCTTATCAGCGGGTTCAACAGCAGCAGATTGGTCATGGTATTTCATGAATTTTTTTGAAGGTTGAATCCCTTCCCCATATTTTTCAACATAAACCTGGGTAAATTCCGCACCTAAAAAAAATATTTGAGTTGAATAATAAACCCATAAAAGAAGAATTACCAATGAACCGGCAGCTCCATAAGTAGAACTCAAAGAACTAGTACCAAGATAAAGGCCAATAAGATATTTCCCAAGAACAAAAAGAACAGCAGTAACCAGCGCGCCGACCCAAACATGCCGCCATTCTATGTCTACATCGGGTAAGAATTTAAATATCATCATAAAAAGAAGGAAAACTATAAAAAGTGAAACTAAAAGATTAGATATTTGCAGATAATATATAGGCAGAGCAAAAAATTGTTCGGCGATATAATTATTTAAAGCTGAAATAATAGCACTTGTAATTAGGGACACTAACAAGAGAAATCCTGTACCAACAACAACTGTAAAAGAACGAATCCTGTCTTTCAATAGACCTTTAATCATACTTCTTCCCGGTTTTGGTTTAACTTTCCAAACCATATCGAGAGACTCCTGGAGATCAACAAAAACAATGGTTGAAGCAATAATTAATGTAACTATACTTATAATTAATGCAATCCCGCTTTCATGCCCAAGATGAGCATTTTTTAGCGCAGTCTGAACGACCCTAGCACCTTCATCTCCAATAAGAGATCTTATTTGCCCTACTATCTCACCTCTTGCAGCTCTTCTTCCGAAAATTGAACCGGCAACTGAAATAGCTATAATTAATAAAGGAGCCAGGGAAAAAATAGTATAAAATGAAAGAGCTGCTCCTAGTTTGGGTGCTTTATCATCTATAAATTTATCAAATACATCTTTGATAAAATTCCAAATACTTTTTGGTTTTAATTTCATTATTCTTTTCTCTTTTATAAAAGATTATTTATTTAATCAAAAAACCGGAAAAGCAAGAATCCAATTGTTATGATCTATTATTTTTTTTTGTTTTACTGTTTAATAGTCTTATTGTTAAGACAGCCCAATTATAATATTGCCCTCAGAAGTGAGCCGAGACTGTACCTCGTTACAAATTAGAAAATTTAATTAATTAATTATTTCTATAAGCTAAAGTTAACCGTCTATTATTGGTATTTGAAAGATGACATCTTTACTATTGAAAAATATTGTTTCGTCTGAATTTACATTAAATTAAAAAATTAACAAAGATTCTCTAAATAAAGATGTCATCTTTTCATCTATCGTTAATAAGTTAGAAAAATAAAAAAAAGAGGAAGCTCATATTTATTAATTCTAACGAAATAATGTGATTAAAAACCGGACTAATTAACTTTCAAAGTTAACTGAATTAACTTAAATTAGCATCCATATCTATAATCATTATTT
The DNA here is from genome assembly GCA_963740945.1 of uncultured Bacteroidota bacterium. Classification (GTDB taxonomy): domain Bacteria; phylum Bacteroidota; class Ignavibacteria; order Ignavibacteriales; family Ignavibacteriaceae; genus CAVQBP01. The sequence continues at coordinate 61,657 of CAVUGE010000015.1, forward strand.
TTTAAAGAATTATTTATGATAAATAAAAAAGCCAAGTCCGGTACTAAGGAAAATTATATATTTGTACAGGAATCGGATATTCATGGAAACGGACTATTTACATCAATTGATATTCATGAAGGGGAAACAATAATGGTTATAAAAGGTGAAGTTATTTCAGCTATAGAATGTGTTAGGCGCGAGAATGAAGAAAATAATGTTTACATATTCTGGATAAATGACAATTGTTATATAGATACCTCTAAGACAGAGAAAATAAAATATATAAATCATCAATGCAATTTTAACTGTGATGTAACGGACAAAGATGAAAGCAGCTTAAACCTAATTGCTTACAGGGATATAAAAAAGGGGGAAGAATTAACAATAGATTACGGTTATGATGAGATTTATGAATATTGTAATTGTGATAAGTGTATTTACAGGGAAGCGATTTGATTTGTTAATCGTTAAAAGTTAATAGTTAATCGTCAGTTTATTCCGATTAACCATTAACAATTAACGTCTAACTTTAATAGTTCTTATTCTATTATGAACCTGAATTTAAGCTGGCTCTGCAATTCGCTTTAAAATTCCTTTTAACAGTTTATAAAATTTTTCAACGGTTTCGATATTCACTTTTTCATCAGGGGAATGTGCGCCGGTTATAGTAGGCCCGAAAGAAATCATATCAAGACCAGGGTTTTTATCCCCGAGCAGCCCTGTTTCCAATCCGGCATGTATTGCCTTAATTTCCGGTTCCTTGCCGAATAAATTTTTATAGACTTCTTTTGAAACTTTAAGAATTTTAGAATCCAGGTTAGGTTTCCAACCCGGGTAACCATCGGAATTTTTAATTTGTGCACCTACTAATTCAAAAACAGCTTTAACATTACCGACTATATAACGTTTTGCACTTTCAATTGAACTTCGCTGACTTGTATCAATTCTTAAAATGCTGTCATTCATTACAATTGTAGCAAGGTTAGTTGATGTTTCGACTAAACCGGGAATATCCTGACTCATAGCAATTACACCATGCGGTATTGCCAATAGTGTATTAACTATTTTCTTTTCAAAATATTTAGAAAATACTTCAGCAGGTTTTTCATCCAACTTCTTAAATACGATATTTAATTCACTATCTGTTTTTCTATACTCATTCAATAATTGAGATTTAATATCTCCAGTAATCTTCCTAACATTGGCTTCATCATCGGGTTTGATTAAAATTACAGCTTCAGCTTCTCTAGGAATAGCATTTCTTAAACTGCCTCCACTGATTTTTGAAATTTGGAACTCAAATTGCTCAAGTTCTTTCAATGATCTTGCTAATAATTTTATAGCATTTGCCCGTCCTAGAACTATATCAAGTCCTGAATGCCCGCCCTTTAATCCGGTTATCGTTAACTCATAAGGAATAAAATTATCCGGAGCATCTTGGTACTCGATTTTAAATTCAGCGACAGTATCCATACCGCCGGAGCACCCCACATAAAAAGTCCCTTCTTCTTCAGAATCCATATTAAGGAGAATTTTTCCATTAATAAATCCGGGTTCAATATTACCTGCACCGGTCATACCGGTTTCCTCATCCACAGTTAATAGGATTTCCAGAGGTCCATGTATAACAGAATTATCTGTAATTACAGCAAGAGCAGCCGAAACACCAATACCGTTATCGCTTCCAAGAGTCGTTCCATCTGCAGTAATCCAGCCGTCTTCTTTAATTAAATCGATAGGGTCTTTTTCAAAATCATGTTGTTTGCTTTTATTTTTTTCGCATACCATATCTAGATGACCTTGAAGAATTACAGTGGGTGTATTTTCATATCCTTCAGCTGCAGGTATTTTTGCGACTATATTGCCAATATTATCTTCAGTATATTCAACATGCAGTTTATTTAATAGGTTTTTCATATGTTCGACAATTTTACCCTCTTTTTTTGAAGGGCGGGGCACCTGCGAAATCTCGTAAAATCGTTGCCACAGGGTTTTAGGTTCCAGATCTTTTATTACATCAGCAGACATTTTTTCTCCATTATTTTTAGAAACTAAATTAAAGAATTTAGAGAAAAGATTCTATTTATTTGCAGAGAGTTATAGAAAAGGTTATGCTAATGCATCCGCCTTTTGTTTTTCGGCCAGCCTCGCATTTTTTCTATCCTGATCGGTCAAATATTTCTTACGTAAACGGATACTTTCAGGAGTAACTTCAACATATTCATCTTCAGTAATCCACTCAATTGCCTGTTCAAGAGTTAAAATTATAGGGGGTTCTAACCGGATAGCTTCATCAGCACCTGAGGCTCTCATATTAGTAAGCTGTTTTGTTTTTGTAACATTCACATGCATGTCATTGTTTCTTGAATTTTCACCTACTACCATCCCTTCATAGACTTTAACTCCCGGATCAATAAAAAATATGGACCTTTCCTGCAGCTTGAACATAGCATAAGCAGAAGCAATCCCATTTTCCATTGCAACTATTGCTCCTCTCTGTCTATGAACAATATCACCTTTATATGGTTCATACCTTTCAAAATTATGATGTAGAATGCCATTTCCCTTTGTATCAGTCGTAAATTCGGCACGATAGCCAATAAGACCTCTTGACGGGATAAAAAACTCCAGTCTTGTATTCTCGTTAAAAGTAATCATATTCTTCATCTCGGCTTTTCTTTTACCAAGCTTTTCTATAACCACACCAACGAACTCCTCAGGGACATCAATTATTAAATGTTCTATAGGTTCCGATGTAACATCATCAATTTTTTTGAAGATTACCTGGGGCTTAGTTAACTGCAGTTCGTAACCTTCACGTCTCATATTTTCAATTAATATTGCAAGGTGTAATTCTCCTCTCCCGCTAACCTTAAATACATCCGGGGACTCTGTTATTTCAACCCTAAGACTTACATTAGATTTTAATTCTTTAGATAACCTTTCGCTAATATTTCTTGTAGTTACATACTTTCCTTCCAAACCTGCGAAGGGAGAATTATTAATCATGAAATTCATAGTAATAGTCGGTTCATCAATCGCTACAAAAGGAAGAGGCTCAGGCTTTTGAGGACTTGCCAAGGTATCTCCAATGTCAACATCTTCAAGTCCTGCTATAGCTCCGATATCCCCGGCGGATATTTCTTTAACTTCAATCCTTTTAATATTTTCAAAGGCATATAACTTAGTAATTTTAGAATTTATTTTTTTCCCTTCTTTAGTAATTAAGACAACATTATCGCCAACTTTCAATGAACCATTCTGAACTCTTCCAATCCCTATTCTGCCGAGATAATCATTATAATCAATAGCAGAGATCAGCATCTGGAACGGCAAACTTAGGTCTCCTTTAGGTTCCGGAACATTATTGATAATTATTTCGAATAATGGAGTTAAAGATTTATTTTCATCCTCAAGATTAAGGTTTGCAATTCCCTGCTTAGCAACAGCATAAACAAAAGGAAAGTCAAGCTGATCTTCATTTGCCCCAAGGGAGACAAAAAGATCAAATACTTCATTTAACACCTCATTCGGTCTCGCATCTTTCCTGTCAATTTTATTTATAACAACAATAGGTTTTAATCCAAGGTCAAGGGATTTCTTAAGAACAAATTTCGTTTGTGGAAGCGGACCTTCAGCAGCATCAACAAGAAGCAGAACCCCTTCAACCATCCTTAAAGTTCTTTCTACTTCACCTCCGAAATCAGCATGGCCAGGCGTATCGATAATGTTTATTTTAGTACTTTTATAATTTACACTTAAATTTTTAGCAAGAATTGTGATTCCTCTTTCTTTCTCCAGAGCATTGGAATCCATAATCCTTTTTTCAACATGCTGGTTATCTCTAAAAGCCCCTGTCTGTTTCAACATATGATCTACCAATGTGGTTTTACCATGATCAACGTGAGCAATAATAGCAATATTTCTTAGATTACTTTTCATATCTTATCGTCTCTTTCAATTTGTACTGATTAAGTAATAACAAGTTGTGGTTACAAAATCTCTTAAGTAAGGAATGCGGGAGATAAACTTAAATTGTTCTCTTGGCTTTAATTTGAATTTCATTTCATAGATCGGGTTTATTAAATAAAATTTCACATTATCTATCTTATACCGGGAATTTTTAATGATTTTTTCAAAATGTTCAATTGACAACCTGGTTTCTTTAATTTCAAAAAGAGCATTTATTAAGTTGTCATTTTCTCCAAAGGTTTTTAAGATAAACTTATAAAAGGGATTTGGAAGAAGGTGAATAAAAGGCAGCACATTAAAGATTTTATTTCTGCTTATCTGCTGATGCCCCCCAAAAGGCATTTGCCAGGGAGGAAAACCAAGGAAAATCTTCCCATCCTTATTTAATATAGATTTAAGGAATTTCATTAGTTTTTCCTGATTAAAAATATGTTCAATGGTATCTTTCAGGATAATCAGATCAAAATTTGCTTTTAATTTATCACCAAGATTGTAAATATCGTCACAAATAAAGTTTGCTTTACCTGATTTTATTTCATCAGCAAAGAGTTTCTTAGCGATACTCAGCCTAAATTCACTTAAGTCTACGCCAGTAACCCGGCAGCCTTTTTCAAGAAAGCTTTTCAAAACACCCCCTTCGCCACAGCCAATTTCAAGGACATTAAATCCGGGAGATATCTTTTTTTTTTCTTCAATAAAAGGGATGACATATTTCGAAGCATTCAAATCCTGGTGTTCGAAATATACTTCCCGATCATAATGAAATTCAAAGCCCATTGATTAAAATCAAAACAATAATAAAAAAAGAACTGCTAATATATGGATATGAGGAGGCATAAACAATTGCAATAAGAGACAGAGATTAGGGTTTCTTAAGTAATAATCTGGGTATTAAGCTCAATTTCCTCAAGAATAGAAGTAACCTTCAAACAATCATTCAAAGAACCTGCAAATACAATGGCTTTCCCTTTAACATGGACCTCAAAAGCATAATTTTTTGCTTCATCAAAGGTGCATCTGACTGCTTTAATAAGCTGGGTGATAACTTCATCAAAAGAATGCCAATCATCATTATACAGAACTACTTTACTAGCTAACGCGATAGTAGTATCTTCTTCAGTTACAACATCAATATCCGGGTTTTGCGTAATTTCTTTTTCCATAACAATAAAATTTAAGTAATTTTGAAAAGACAATAAAGAGAAATTTTTATTTCAGTTAATCTACGGATTATATGATATTTATTACATGAGATTGGTTTGATTTTATAGCGGTGTATGTTTATATTTTTTATCAGAATAAAAGAATTAAAATGGAGGATTAATGAAAATAGCAGTATGTATAAATCATGTACCGGACACTGCTACAAGAATCAAAATAGGACAGGATGAAAAATCGATTGATACAAATGGAGTAACCTATGTAATTAATCCATACGATGAATTTGCTGTTGAGGAGGCTCTAAAAACAAAAGAAAAATTTGGAGGTGAGATTACTGCGATAAGTCTTGGAAACGAGAGCAACAAAGAAACGATAAGAAAAGCGCTTGCAATGGGGGTGGATAGAGGAATATTGTTAAAGGAGGATAAACCGGGTGATTCAATCAGCGTTGCCAGGGCATTAGCAGAAGAAATTAAAGCAGAAGGAAGTGATATTGTATTTTGCGGCAAGCAATCAGTCGATTACGACAATTCGATTGTACCCCAATTAATTGCTTCGATTTTAGAATATAACTGTATAACTGTTGTAGTAGATCTTAAAATAGAAGATAAAAAAGTGACTGCAGAAAGAGAAATAGAAGGGGGAAAAGAAGTTGTTGAAAGTGAATTACCAATAATAATATCGGCACAAAAAGGGTTAAATGAACCGAGATATGCTTCATTGAAAGGGATAATGTCGGCAAAGAAAAAGGTAATTGAGGAGAAGCCTGCAAAAAAAACTGATAATTATATAGAGGTTCTGCAGCTTCATAAACCATCTGCAAAGCAGCCCGGAAGGATAATAGGTACTGATGTATCTGCAGTACCTGAATTAGTAAGAGTATTAAGAGATGAAATTAAAGTAATATAGGAAGCTTATTTATGTCAAAAAAATTGCTGGCTTTCTTAGAACAGAGAGAAGGAAAACTTAAAAGAGGAGCTTTTGAAGTTGTTTCAGTTTCTTACCGGCTTTCGCAAGAATTAAACCTGGAACCGGAAGCCGTGGTGATAGGAAATGATCTTGAGAATTTAAATGATATATCTAAATATGGAATAAAAAAAGTAATTCAATTTAAAAATGATAATTTAACACAATATTCAACATCAGCATATGCAGATATTATCAGCGATTATGCTAAAAGTATTTCTGCCGAATATATGGTATTTTCAAATACGGCATTAGGGAAAGATCTTGCTCCCCATGTTGCAGGCAAGATAGACGCAGGAATACTTATGGATTGTACTAAATTAGATGTATCTAATGGTGAAATAATAGCTACGCGTCCTATATATGCAGGTAAAGCCCTGCTTGACGTAAAATTGAAAAGCGAAAGGAAAATTTATACTATTAGACCGAATGTATTTAAGCCTGTTGAATCAGAGAATAATTCATCCTTTGAGATTGAAGAAAAAGAAGTTAGCCAGATAAATCTTAAAACAAGAGTTGTAGAAATAAAAAAATCAGAAGGTAAATTGGATGTTGCTGAAGCCGATATAATTGTATCGGGTGGAAGAGGGCTAAAAAGCCCTGAAAACTTCCATTTAGTTGAAGAGCTTGCGGATTCACTTGGAGCGGCAGTGGGAGCATCCAGAGCAGTAGTTGATGCAGGCTGGAGGCCGCATAGAGAACAGGTAGGACAGACAGGCAAAACAGTATCCCCTACTTTGTATGTTGCATGCGGTATTTCCGGAGCTATTCAACATCTCGCAGGAATGTCGTCTTCAAAATATATTGTAGCCATAAATAAAGATAAGGACGCACCAATTTTTAGTATAGCTGATTTTGGGATAGCTGGAGATGCATTTGAGATATTACCAACTTTAACTAAAGAGATTAAAAAAATTAAATCACAATGATTTAGGAGAGTTTAATTGCAGAAAATTCAATGTGAGATATTAGGTTTATCTTCCAGTCCATCTACGGGTGGTGCTTACGCCATTTTATTAAAAGAAATAAATGGTAATAGAAGGCTACCGATTATTATCGGAGCTTTTGAGGCTCAAGCAATAGCACTTGAAATAGAGGGAATTAAACCTCCAAGACCATTAACCCATGACCTTCTAAAGCATATGATTGATAATCTTGGTGCTGCGGTAATGGAAGTTGTAATCGACGAACTGAGAGAAAATACATTTTACGCAAAAATAATACTTGAGGTGTCAGCATTAACAAATGAAGTTGATGCCAGGCCAAGTGATGCAATTGCACTTGCAGTAAGAACGCAATCACCAATTTTTGTAGCTGAAAAAGTAATGGAGGCAGCGGCATTTTTACCTTCCGAAGAAGGGGGGAAAGAAGAGAGAATAGAAAGAGAAAGCCTTAGAGAAGAAGAAGAAATTCCGAAAACTAAAGAGGCTAAAATTGCTTCTTTACAAAACAAATTGAAGGAAGCAATTGCAGCCGAAGAATATGAAAAAGCAGCAAAAATAAGGGATGATATACAGCGGTTAACAAGTAATAATTAAGAAAATATTTTATCTCCAATTTTACAATCCAGGCATTTATTTCTGGAGCAATAACTACGATATAAATCCAAAATTCCCTGATAAAGTATACTTCTTTTCCAAGCATCATTGATCATTAATGCTGATGAAACTTCTTCAACTAAATGATTTTCACTCACCTGATAATAATTTGAATATAATTTGATAATCTTCTGCTTTTGAGTTTCGTTTCCGAAAATTTCGAAATAAACAGCAAGAAACGGAAGCACAATATTAATTATTATTTCATCGGCACGCGACAATCCGATAAAGTATTTAATATCTTTTTTTGCCTGCTGCTCAAAAACGAAATGTTTTTTCCAAAATCCCTCACCTTTAACAATAATCAGATTTCTAAAAACGGCTACCAATTTTTTATAGTCATACGTTGTTTCAGTCTTTTTAATCAATTTACCAATCATATCCTGATTAAGGATTCTATATAGAATTCTTGATCCGCCGGCTATTCTTATAGTAGGAAAATTTTGTGGTCTTAATTTAAAGAAATACCATTGTTCTAATTTAAAAGTTCTTCCGTCATATTTAGATTTCAAATCAGTCCAATATTGAATTAAGTGTTTAGTGTATTCAGCGGTATCTTCATCGGGTAATTTATAAATATCAGGCATTAAACCGGAAATATTAAATAGAGCTGCTTCAATTATATTTACCAGATTATCTTTATCTTTCAAAGTTTCAAGGAAATTGATATTAACAGCTTCTGCCAGGCTGCGCATAATATCTTTATTCTTTGAATATCCTAGAGCTTCAAAAATCGCCTCATGAAAAAGCTGCTGCCATATTGCGATATTTGTAAAATCTTTATTTGTAAATTTTCGACTATAAAAATTATCATCGAGTTCATACCGAACAATGGGTTCTTTCAGATTTAATTCTTTAAGATATGCCAACTCCTTAAGGCGTGAAATCAGATTCAGACATTTTTTCTTAAATCTATTTAAACCCAATTCATAAATGAAGTCTAATTTTATTTTTTCATCAATATTGCCGCTCGATTCGGAACAAGGGATAATATAGTTTCGATTTTTTCTTTCGGATAGAATTGCTTTTTGAAGGGTAGAACTAATGTCTTTATTCAAAAAACTTTCAAGAGAAATAGACTGCACTTTTCTGCCGTCCTGAGTGAAAACAAACTCTCTATCTCCATCATTATCAAAAAAGATATGCAGAATAACCTTATTATACTTTTTATTAAAATAATGCCCATGCATTTTCCAATCGGTTTGGAAACTATCAATTTCGACATCCCCAAGGTATGTAATATTCCCTATTTTAATCCGGGCATTTTTAAAATCAGGCCCGCTAAGCTCTTTATTTTCGGTACCTGTATCAATTACTTCAATCTGATCTCCACTTTTAGTAATAAGGTTTTTTTTGAAATTACGATTTTTCCATATTTCATACAAAAACCTTTCATGCACTTTTTGTTCAGACATTGTCTTCCCCTGACTATTATTTTTAATATTCAAAATTAAAAGTACTATTTATGAATAATTTTCTTAAAGAAAAAAACTTGAATTTATTAGAGAGGATTTTAAATTTTTCTTTAAACAATTTACTACGCCCTTTGATTTATAAGAAAAATTATAAATAACTAAAACAATATCCTAAATTTTTTATTAAGTTAAAATAGCTTTAACTATATTATTAAGATTAATTATTTCATTTTCTGCAGCATCTGCAAAATTTTTATCAATACTTTTATAAATAATTCCTCTGCTTATATTAACTAGAAACTCAAACTTATTGTTTTCCTTAAATAGGGTGACAACATCTTTCAGATTACCACCCTGTGCTCCAACACCGGGAAGTAATACAGGCATTTTGTCAAATAATTGTATATTCTCTTTCAATTCCTCAATTTTAGTAGCGCCGAAAACAATTCCACAGTTATTATACCTATTCCAGCTTTTTACTTTCTCAATAACTTTTTGAAATAATAACTGATTATTCTCTAATTTAAGTTTCTCAAAATCCGCGGCTCCGGGATTCGAGGTTAAAGCTAATATAAAATTCAACTTACTCTCATTTTCAAGAAATGGTAGAATAGAATCTTCACCCATATAGGGATTAATTGTGATTGAATCACAATTAAAAAATTCGAATACCGACTCAGCATACATTTTTGAAGTATTACCAATATCACCTCTTTTAGCATCACCAATTGTTAAAATATTGTCAGGAATGAATGAGATAGATTGTTTTAATGTTTCGAAACCCTGTGGTCCAAACTTCTCATAAAAAGCAAAATTAAATTTATATGCCGCTGCATAACTGTATGTTTTATCAATTAAAGCTTTATTGAATTCCAGAACAGGATTCTTTGAAGTCTTGAGATGGGAAGGGATTTTATTTATATCGGTATCTAAGCCAACGCAAATAAATTTCAATTCATTATTTTTTTTTCTTAATTTTTCTGAAGCAATCATAGTTATTCCTTCCGGTAATAATTAGGATTAAGAATATTTCAATTAAACTTTAGAAATGTTTATGAATAATTTTTTCTTGTTCTGTATATATTCCCGACAATGCCAAGCATAAACATATTGACGATAAGAGAACTTCCTCCATAACTTACAAAAGGAAGAGGAATTCCTATTACCGGCATTAAGCCAATGGTCATCCCAATATTGATTGCAAAATGAATTATAAAAACGGCAAGTATTCCCATCAAAGTCAAACTCAAAAACTCATCTTTGGCTATTGCAGCAATCCTTAATATTCTTAGAAAAAGAATGAAAAAAAGAACCATAACAACAACGGCACCAATAAATCCAAACTCTTCTCCAATAACACAATAGACAAAATCAGTCCACTGTTCCGGAATAAATTGCAGTTGAGTCTGATTGCCATGCAGAAAGCCTTTACCAAGTAAACCTCCTGAGCCGATAGCAACCTTAGCTTGCAGAGCATTATATCCGGCACCTAAAGGATCGGCCGAAGGGTCGATAAAGGATTGTATTCTTCTTTGCTGATGAGGGCTTAATGCACTATATACATAATCGGCAAAAAATCCTGCACCAATATTAAGTGCAAGGATTGAACCGCTGAAGAAAATATCTTTTTTAAAAAGAATAAAGATGCAGCAACAATGATCAAGGCTCCGAAAAGATAGTATGGTCCAAATAAAGAAGCGAGTGCAACAAAACCTGGCGAAAGGACGACGAAAAGTCCGAATAGGCTTATTCCTTTCCAGAAAATCATAGTTAATATTAGACCTATGAAAACTAATGCAGTTCCCATATCAGGTTCCATTAAAACTAATATTATGGGAATAAATCCGATAATTAAAGCAATAATGATATCAGAAAATGATTCAATATTTGTATTCCTTCTGCTTAAAAATGCAGCCATAGCCAGTATGGTACCTATTTTAGCAAATTCCGAAGGCTGAAATCCAAAAGAACCTAAGTCGAGCCAGCTTTTAGCTCCATAGACACGCCTGCCAATTATTACAACCACTGCTAATAAAAATAGAGAGAGCAAATAAGAAGGAATAGTGATCATCTTATAAGAATTTACGGGGATGGAATATGCGATAAAAAAAATAATTATAGAGACGATAGCCCAAATAAACTGTTTTTCAAAATTATTATTTGCAGCAGGATTGTTTAGAGTAGCACTATAAATAGCAGCCAGTCCTATACAAATCAAAATAACTGCAGGGGTCCAGAGGTAAAAATCGAATTTATCTTGAAGTTTATTATCAATTCGCAAGTGAGGCACCTATTATCTTAGTTTTAATATCGGGAATAACATTTTCTTTTTTGATCTTATCTTTTAATAAATAAGCTTTTATCATATCTCTTGCAATTGGTGCGGCATATGTAGCACCAAAACCAACGTTTTCAACAACCACGGCAATAGCTATTTTAGGATTATCAAAAGGAGCAAAAGCAATGAACAGAGCATGGTCTTTTCCGTGAGGATTTTGAGCAGTACCGGTTTTACCTGCATATTTTATTTCACTCAATCTACTTGCGGCGGCAGTTCCGGAACCATTTACTACAAGGTACATACCTCTCTTCACAATATTAAATACTCTTTTATCTATTCCCACATTAATAGATTTAAATTTAAAGGGAACAAATTTCCTGGTACCATTCTCCAAATATCCTTTGACAATATGCGGGACATATG
>CAVUGE010000016.1:0-41054 GCA_963740945.1 uncultured Bacteroidota bacterium
CTATCTTTAAACAGTGCGGATGTAGGTCTATCCTCTTCATGATTCCAGAAACTTGGATGAATGGCACGATACAATATTTCGCTGTCTTGAATATCAGATTCGGGAATAAAACTCATCAATTAACTTTATGGCATCATTGATAGAAATAGATTTATATTCAGTCTCTTGGTTATTAATTTCAGAATAAGCTGAATATTTATCCTCAAAGATTTCAATTTCCAAATAATTCCCGTTTGATTTTTCATACTCTAATTGTATGCTCTGCCTTCCTGTCGGGAAAACGTTAGGTTGGAATCTTAATGTTAGTAAATTAATAAAATCCAGAGCTTTTTGGATAATATTTTCAGAGAACGGTTCTGCTCCATTCCCATTCCAATCGGCTTCAAATTTCTTGAAGGATAATATTGTATTAATATTGTTAAGCTTCTTTTTTAATTGATAGTTCTCTGAATAAATCTTTCTTAGATTATTAATTTCATCTTTTATTGCTTCGTTCTGGGTTTCTTTGATCGGAGTTAATTGTTTTTTGATTTCGGATTTAATTAATTGTTCATAATTAATCGGAGTGCTGGTAACAGGAAAATTAAAATCGTAACTTGATATTGAGCCAGAACTATTTTGTTGTATTCCAAGTAGTTCTACAAGATACTTCTGTCGATTATTAATTTCTATGTTTTCCATAGTTTAATTAATCCTCTTTTAAATTAAAAAATTGAAAGAGTTCATTTTCGAAGTAATCTTTAGCTGCAGAAAAAACTCTATCGCAAGCATCCTTAGGTAAACCATTAACCTTATTTTCCGAAGTTTCATTAAAATCAACCGTACCTTGTAAGATATAATCTTTGTCGTCTTTCTCTATCATTGAAAGATTAACATTATAATCGTGACCTTTATAATTTAATAAGTAATTGAAACGAAAATCGATACCTTTTAGTTTATTACCAATACGAAAATTTTTGAAATACTGTTCTTTCAATCTAAAACGATTGGTTTCAACCAGCTTTTCCAATGTTATATCAAAATTAATAACAAAACCAATTAAAGAGAGTTTGACATTTGGTGAATATTTAAGCCAAATATCTAATAATTGTTTTGCATTTGAGGTTATTTCATCAAACTCAAGTTTGTCCTGATAAATAATTGTATTTGGTGTTAAACGAATTTCAAAGGAATCTTCAAGCCCTACTTTAAGAATATCCAGACCACCAATTTTTAATATGTCAAAATTTAAGTTTAGGAATGACTGAATATCGTTAATTAGATTTGCTTTATAATTCCCATAATTATGATCTTTATGGAAAGAGTGAAGACCTATTAGATAAGATGTTACCTGTATGTTTTCCTTTTTAATTTCCATTAAATTATAATATTAGGTTAATAAATATAGTAAAGAGTTGATAAACATTCAGTGATATTTCTAAGCAACTGAATGGAAAATTATAGATAATGCCGGAATTGGTACTGTATTAAAATCAATTGAGACTTAAGAAATGATTAAACCGGGTGAAATACAAAAGATAGCCGGCAGGTTTGGCATTCGCGATACTCAAATTGAAAAAGATTATGTAATCGGATGGGTGTTAAGGGGAATATCCAATAATAGATATCTCAAAGAGAAATTAAATTTTAAAGGAGGGACAGCTCTAAGAAAAATATATTTTAATAATTTCAGGTTATGGAGGGAATCTTATCACTGAATGATAAAAAATTTTGAAAAAAACAAATAGCACGCAGATGACGCAGATTAAGCAGATGTTCGCAGATGGTGGAAAACCTGAAAATCGATTTAAGGGGTGGATTTTAAAAAAGGAAGGGTAAGTATAGGCTCAAGAGGAATTGAGGGGCTTAGAAGTGAAAAAATTGTCGAAAACCTACGCTATTTCGTAGGGATTTTTAGTGTTGAGTGATGAATTTAGGGTACATTTATGGAGAATCTTTGACTGGCGTCTGTTACCGGGTTTATAGTATAAACTTATTTTGTTTAAATTACCGGAATTGCGGGGGCGGCAAAAGATGACATCTTTATAATAAAAGTAAATATTTAATGTTTTAATAAACTTCTACTTATACAATATCTTTAGAACATGATAAAGATGTCATCTTTACTTGATAAATTTAATTAAAATGAATACATTAGAATACAATTGAAGTAAAATAATTCGTAGAGGTAAATATGTCAAAAACTATAACGCTTCGCTTAAGTGATGAAAAATATAAAATATATAAAAAACTTGCCGAAAGGGATAATAGACCTATTTCAAATTTTATTGAAACAGCGGTAAATAGGTTTGTTGAAGAAAATGTATTTGTAAATGAATTCGAAATGGAAGAAATACGAAATAACTCTGAATTAAATAAAAGCCTTAAACGAGGTATATCCGACATGAAATCAAAAAAGGGAAATTTAGTTGGGTAATTATAAAATTTTCGAGACTAATGAATTTATAAAGAAAATCGATAAAATTCTTAAAAATGAAAAATCTTTTGTAGAGAAAAAACTCCATCAATATGTTTATCCCCAATTAAGAGATGAACCACATTGGGGAAACAACATAAAAAAATTAATTGATTATAATCCGGAATTATGGCGATATAGAATTGGCCGGTATAGATTATTTTATGCTATAGATGAGATAGAAAAAATAGTATATATTTTGTCAATTGATTTTCGAAAAGATGCTTATTAATATCTACAATTAGAAAAACTTCAGCAATTAAAAAAAACCTCCGGGGTTTTGAAAACCCCCGGAGGTTTGGATATGTAATTCCCCCCATGACTAATGACAACTAACCAATGACATTCCTCAAGCATTCTGCAGCTCTTCAATATCAAGTTTTTTCATTTGAAGAACTTTCTGCATTACTCTTTGGGATTTTCCCGGCTCTTTACTGCTTAAAAGTTCACCTATATTAGCCGGAACAATTTGCCAAGACAATCCATATTTATCTTTCAGCCAGCCGCACATTTCAGCCTGCGGTACAGCAGAAAGCTTATCCCAGAAGTAATCAATTTCTCTTTGTGATTCACAATTAACAACAAAAGAAACTGCTTCATTAAAATTAAATTTATGCTCACGTGCACTATCCATTGCTGCGAATATTTGCCCGTCAAGCTTGAAATCGGCAAACATTATTGTTCCTTCCTTTTCAGGCTTTTGGTCCGGGCTGTAACGGAAAGCGCTAATGAGTTTGGATTCGCTTGCAGTTATATCGGAAAATATTGAGGTATAGTTGTTAATTGCTTCTTCAGCTTTGCCGCTTATATTACCGGTAAATATTAGTGTAGGAATAATTGTCTGTTGAAAATCTCCCGATGCCTGAATTAATTGCCATGATACTCCATACTTATCTTGAATCCATCCGTACTTTTCGCTGAAAGGATATTTATCAAGCGGCATCAATGCCGTACCTCCGTTAGATAAATTATCCCACAACTCTTGAACTTCATTTCCGGTTTTGCAGTTTACAATGAATGAAACGGAAGGATTAATTTTAAATATGGGTCCGCCGTTTATTGCTGTGAAAGATTGTCCAAAAAGTTCAAAAGCTACAGTCATAACTGAATCTTTCGGTCTTCCGGCAGCTTTAGAACTTGCCTCACTATACCTGGTAGTGCCTTTAATCTTTGAATCCTTAAAGGTAGAAACATAAAAATTAACTGCTTCTTCGGCATTATCGTCAAACCACAGGAATGGATTTATTTTTTGCATAACTCAGCTCCTTTTTTATTTTATTGTTTTTGGTTTTATTTGTTCTCATTTATTATTGTCAGTTTCTACTGTAAATATACCCTCGATATACGCAATGCGAAATACTTAATTACGGCAAACTAAGTGGTCAAATGCGACAGGAGGCAAAATGGAATGTTGGAGTTTTGGAATGTTGGAATGTTGGAAATTGGAGTAATGTATGAGAAAAACAAAGAATGTCATTTTTTAGACATTCGATAGTCATTTATAGTCATTCAATATTTAGGTTTAAGTTATTTTTATTCTTTGAATCAAAACTATGACATCGAGAAAATTATTGTATCAACTGTCTATAAAGATGATATTTCTTATAATATTTTACTTTCAGTTCAGCCGGATATAGTGCCGAGCGATGAAGATAAATTCTTAAATTTTTCATTCCGTATAAGTAGTAAAATTATTACATTACCGGTAAAAATAATTTATTAACTTACGCTGCTCGAGATGAATTTCAAATATAATTTAAGGTGAGAAAATTGAATAAAAAAAAGAATAAAATAGAAATACCAATTGAAGTAAAAAATGAAGTTGCAAGAATAGTAGATGATTTTAATAAAAGAAATATAAAGAATAAAAATCATTTTTATATAACAAGGTATAAAGGTGAATATTTATATTTAGACAGAGTAGAATACGGCGGCAGCCCGATATGCCGCTTAAAATATAATGGTAAAATTGATGAATGGGGATTTGCAATTTATAGATATAGCAGAGATACATACGACCCGGATGAGTGGTTCTTTCCTGGTGCAGAACTTGTCGATGGAACAATAGAAGGTGCAATGAAAGCCGGACTTGAAGCTTATCCATAAACGAACAATCAAATAGCTATGGAATGCATGTTCCGCGATTTGTCCGCCGAAGTTTTGCTTAGGTGGAAGCTTTAGCGTAGCGGAAACTATTGAATGTAAGCGCAACTCCACGACAACATCTGAGTGAATCAGAATTAAAAATGATCAGAAAAAAAGTATATAATATATATTTGATTTTGCAATATTAAAAGTTTATATTTTGAAGTATAAACTATAGAAGGTGAAAAAATGCAATCATCCGCAAAAGAATTAAGATTTCATACAAAAGAAATACTGGATTCAGTGAACAGAGGAGAAGAAGTGGTTATTACGTTCAGAGGTAAACCTTATGCAAAAATTGTCCCTTTAAAGGAGTCTAAAAAAGATAAAGATTCAAAAAATGAATTGTTTGGGATTTGGAAGAATCGAAAAGACATGAAAAATGTTGATGCATACATTCGTAACTTAAGGAAAGATAGACTCCATGTTAATGATTGATTCTGATGTATTAATATGGTATATGAGAGGAAATCCCAAAGCTTATCATGTAATAGAAGAACAAAATGGATTTTTTATATCCGTTGTTAGTTATATGGAATTAGTACAGGGAATGCAAAACAAAAGAGAACTTACTTTATTAAGAAAAACTATGAGAAATTGGAATGCAAAAATATTATATATAAATGAAGATATCTCAACTAAAGCAATGTTTTTTGTAGAACAAAATTTTTTGAGCCATTCAATTGTTCTTGCAGATGCATTAATTGAGGCAACGGCCATATCGAATGGATTGAAATTATTAACATCAAATATCAAACATTATAAGATATTAAAAAATATCGAACTCGAAGTTTTCAAGCCATAAATAGGGGTGTACATAACAAGATTTTCTGCCTAATAACCTTGACTACAGAATGGAAAATATAAATACCTATTATAAAACGGAAAATACGGTAGGCAAATTAGCTTCGTACTTTTCGGCTCTTTTTATCACATATATTTATTCCGGTTATTTTTGTTGTTAACCTTTTTTCTTATCAAATAATATCACTTTCATTATTATTCAAGCTATCACAGACTATATTTTTTATATCTTTTATTTATTTAAGTGGAAGATGGGATTGGGGGTCAGGGGATACCAATGTTATTCGATGGAAAGTTTTTAATTAGAAATAATTTAATGAGAGTATTTACCAAATTCTGAGAGTACTCACGAATAGAGTGGAAAAACGCTTCAAAATCAAATAAATAGCTTAATTTTGGCTTTGAAACTTCTTGTAAAAATGACGATCTTATTAGATGTAAATTTTTACGAATATTATAAGGCTAAAAATGAACTTTATTATAGAAGGAAATGATTTAAATTTTGAACAGGAAGTATTAAAGTCAGATGTGCCGGTAGTAGTTGACTTCTGGGCTCCCTGGTGCGGACCCTGCCGTACAGTTGCTCCAGTAATTGACGAATTTGCACAAGAATATTATGGAAGAGTAAAAGTTGTTAAATTAAATACAGATGAAAATCAATCTACGGCTTATCGTTATGGAATTAGAAGCATTCCAACTCTGGGAATATTTAATAACGGTCAGGTTCGTGATGCAATAATCGGAGCAGTTCCCAAAAAGCATCTTGAAGATAAGCTTAAGCCGTTTGTAAAAAGGGCTAATTAATAAAGATAAAAGAAAAAAGTAAAAAGAAAAAAGTCGTACTAAGTAAACTCGTATCATTTTACTTTTATCTTATCTTGTTTTCTTTACTTTTAATTTAATTTATTTTAAGTTTGATCAATAATTAACCGAACCTTTAAATCTATCCTGAGAGATGGAAAAGGAATGAAAATAGAATCAACAAAGAAGGACCTCCAATCCCGGATAGAAGGGAACGGAGGATTTTTTATATATGGACGTAAAATCAAAAGTTGTAGATAGTACCGGGCTGAAGAGAATCATAACCAGAATATCCCATGAGATATTGGAGAAAAATAAAGGCTCCAATAACCTGGTTTTAATGGGAATGAGAACCAGAGGAGAATATCTTGCAAAAAGAGTCTGGGAAAAGATAAAAGAGATTGAGAATAAGGAACTTCCTTTCGGAATTTTAGATGTTACATTATATCGTGATGATTTTAGAATGCGCCTAAAGCAGCCTGAAGTATCTGTTTCGAATATTACTTTCGATATAAATGAGAAGGATATTGTTCTAATTGATGATGTTTTATATACCGGACGTACAGTTCGTTCGGCATTAAATGCATTAATGGATTTAGGCAGACCCGGTTCGATTCAGTTATTTGTTTTAGTAGACAGAGGTCATCGTGAACTCCCAATTAGAGCTGATTATGTAGGAAAAAATATCCCGACTTCCGTTAATGAAGAAATTAAAGTTAAGATGGAAGAAATAGACGGCGAAGATGCTATCTATTTGATTAATGTTAGTAAATAATTCAAACCTCCGGGGTTTTCAAAACCCCGGAGGTTTTCTAAAAACATAGCGATAAAAGTAATAAAACAATATAGCAATAAAAATAAATTTAAAAGGAAATATGCCTCTATCAAACAGACATTTATTAGGTTTACAAAATGTGCCTAAAGAGGATATACAACTGATACTTGATACTGCAATTACTTTCAGGGAAGTATTGGAAAGACCGATAAAAAAAGTACCAACATTGCAGGGTAAAACAGTTGTAAATCTTTTTTTTGAAAATTCAACTCGAACAAGGATTTCATTCGAGCTTGCAGAAAAAAGGCTTTCTGCCGATTCAATTAATTTTTCTGCATCTGCCAGCAGTGTGAGCAAAGGGGAAACCTTAAAAGATACAATGAGAAATATTGAAGCAATGAAAGTAGATATGGTTGTTGTTAGACATGCAGCCGCCGGCACTCCCTATTTTTTAACTCAAATCTGTAATGCCAATATTATAAATGCGGGTGACGGAATACATGAGCATCCTACACAGGGACTACTGGATATGTATTCCATACGTGAAAAATTCGGAAAGATTGAAGGATTAAAAGTCTGCATCGTAGGAGATATTGCGCACAGCCGGGTTGCTCTATCGAATATATTCGGATTAAAAACAATGGGTGCTAAAGTTTCGGTATGCGGACCTTCAACAATGATCCCGAAGTATATTGATGATCTGGGTATTAATGTAATTTATAATATTGATGAAGCAATTCAAGAAAATGATGTTTTAAATGTTCTAAGAATTCAACTAGAGAGAAAAGCAAGAGAGTATTTTCCTTCCATTAGAGAATATGCAAAGTATTTCGGGATAAATGAAGAGAGGATAGCAAAAAACGGAAAGGATATTTTGATACTTCATCCCGGACCAATAAACAGGGGTGTTGAGCTTTCTTCTGAAGTAGCCGATGGAATGCATCAAATTATTTTAAAACAGGTTACAAACGGGGTAGCCATTAGAATGGCAGTCCTGTATTTATTAGGCACGCTAAATTAAAAGGGAATTCAATGAAAGTTATTTTGAAAAATGTGAAGGTAATTCATCCTCAACAGGAAAAGTCCGGTGGAAAAACCGACATACTTATAGTTGACGGTGTTATTTCTAAAACCGGAAACCTGGATAAAGAAGATGCCAATGATGCAAGAATATTTGAGCTTGAAGGAAAGGTCGTTACTCCCGGTTTCTTCGATATGCATGTACATTTAAGAGAGCCAGGCAGGGAAGATGAAGAAACTGTTGAAACAGGATGCAGAAGTGCTATGAAAGGTGGTTTTACGGGAATAGCATGTATGCCCAATACTGAGCCTGCTATTGATTCGGCACCGGTTATTGAATTAATAAAAAAACAAGCAGCTAATAATCTTGTAGATGTTTATCCAATCGGGGCAGCAACTGTAGCAAGAAAAGGTGAATTATTATCTCCTATGGCGGAATTATTTGAAGCGGGAGCAGTAGGATTTTCCGATGATGGAGTAGCAGTAAAAACTGCCGGAATGTTGAAAAGAGCATTTGAGTATTCAAGCATGTATAATGTTCCGGTCATTGAACATTGCGAAGATGAATCTCTTGGAGGAGGAGCAATGAATGAAAGCATCAATTCAACATTATTAGGACTTTCTCCTATACCTTCTATAGCTGAAGATATAATTGTAATGAGAGATATTTTAGTAGCAGGATATGTAAAAGGGAAAATTCATATTGCTCACATAAGCACTAAAAATGCTGTTGAAATGGTAAGAGAGGCAAAAAAGAAAGGAATAAAGATTACTGCAGAGGCAACACCCCACCATTTTACTCTTACCGATGATGCTGTTAAAACCTATGATACAAATGTTAAAATGAATCCACCGTTAAGAACTAGAGAAGATGTTGATGCTGTCATTGCAGGATTAAAAGATGGAACTATAGACTGTATAGCCAGTGACCATGCACCTCATTCTCCTGAAGAAAAGGAAACCGAATTTGAATATGCACCTAACGGTATTATCGGACTTGAAACGGAGGTAGGTTTATCTTTATCGGAATTATATCATAAAAAAATCCTAACATTAGAAATGATTGTCGAAAAGCTGTCTATAAATCCAAGACAAATATTAAATATCCCGGTACCTAAAATTGCAGCCGGACAAAATGCTAACCTCACAATATTGGATTTAGAGGAAGTATGGACGGTAAACGTTGATAAATTTAGAAGCAAATCAAGAAATTCTCCATTCGATAAGAAGCTTTTAACGGGCAAGTCAATAGGTGTTATTAATAAAGGACAAATGTTTATTAATGATGAATTAATGAGAATTTAATATTTGTTTGTGGTCTGTAGTCTGTAGTCTGTTGTGGGTTGAAGCTACTTTGAGATTTGGGGCCTTAAATTTTGAAAGATATTTATAACTTAGAATAGTATACAAAACTGTACAATTATCAATACACATTCCTGTATAATCCCTCCATTATCGTATAAAAATAAGATATTTAACTGGCATTGTTTTGGTCTTTAAGAAATTAGTTCTTAAAACTAAAAAGGATACCGGAGATGTTAAATATAAAAATATACTTATCGCTGCTAATATCATTTATCTTTATTTCATGCGGAATAAATGATCCGTATCATCATCATGATGATTATGATACACAGCCCCCATCTCCTCCTACCGGACTTGTTGTTTTTAACGGAGACAATAGAGCGGAAATAACATGGAATCAAAACCGGGAGGGTGATGTTGAGGGATATAATATATACTATAGTGATACCTATGACGGAAAATATGAATATATCGGTACATCAAACAATGAATATTTTGTTGATAGAGATGCCGTCAACGGGAATAAATATTTTTATGCAGTAACAGCGTATGACTACAACGGAAATGAAAGTGATTTAAGCTATGATGCAGTGTATTCTGCACCCAGACCTGAAGGATTTAATGCCGCTGTCTTTGATACTTTATATAATCCTAACAATTCAGGCTTCTCTTTTACAGATTATAATGTGGTTCCGTTTTATGATAATTCGACAGACTTCTTTGTAGAATATTATAATGGTGAATATTACCTGGACGTTTATGATGATACCGAGATACAGGATATGGGTAAAACTCAGGATATTTATGATATTCCTTTTGCTCCTGAAACAGGGTGGTCGCCAAGCGGAAGTGAAGCTGTAGAAGTTGGACATACATATGTAATATGGACGTTTGATAATCACTATGCAAAAATAAGAGTATCGAATATTTCAGGAAACAGGGTAGTTTTTGATTGGGCATTCCAATTAATTAAAGGTGAGCCGCTATTGAAAGCAAAGCATGTTACAAGAGGAACATTAATAAGAAGCAGGAAACATCCGGTTTCTTCATGATGATTTCTCTGAGGAGGCAGGAGGAAAGTATGTCACACCAAACATTGCGAAGTGTGACATTTCCTCTTTAAAAGGAGTATATAATAACAATGGTGAATTAATTATATAAAAATATTTTTATTTAAAGATGACATCTTTAAAAAGAAAAATCATGTTCAATTTATTATTAGAATGTAAGTCAGAATAAAGCTTAATTTTTAAAAAGTAAAGATGTCATCTTTCAAAGTAAGATGGATTGATTTTTAATATATACTTTGAAGACATTTTGATTGTAGATTTACAGCATTTTATTAGTTAAATTTAGGTCACCAATGATAAAGAAAAAACAGATTTTTATATTATATTCCTGTATTTTATTGTTACTGAATACTGCATTTGCCCAGCAGAAATTCCAGAATTTTAATAAAGGCGAAAGCAAAGAGCAGGATAATATTACACTGTCAATATTTAACAATATTGAATCGGGGATATCATCGGAAAATGTTTCGGAAATATCCGGTTATTTGAATACACCTACATATTTAAGTCTATCAAACGGGATAAGCGGCTATTATAGCTCCAACCAGGCTTTTTATGTTTTGGAAGATTTTTTCAATCTATATAAAGTTACTTCGTTCCATTTTCAAATCATTCAAGTACATGATAATCTTCCTTATGCGACGGGAATTTATAAATATTATTTCAGGGGGAAAAGGGATTCGGCTAATGTTTATATTTCCTTGAAACAGGTAGGGGATACCTGGAAGATAACACAGATTACAATCAATTAATGTTTGAAAAAATAATTAAAAGTCCGGGAGGTGATAGAAAATATTTTGCTGTCGCCTTTTTTTTCTTACTGCTGCTGGTTTTATCTATTTTTATTAAACCTTTCTTGTTAAATAATGCAGATGCAAATTGGAGCAGAGATCAGCAAGAAAAGATTAAAACCATTCAGTCATCGGTTAAAAGTTTATTTAAGGAAAATGAAAATAATTTATTAGAAACAGCCGGTAAATTAAAGAGTAATTTAGCTGATACTTTAAAACCCGGAGAGAATTCCTACGGCTCACTGGTACGGTTAGTAAATTCAAATGAATTTGATAATTATTCTATTGAAATCGTAGCTCCAAACGGAAGATTAATAGCATGGAATGAGAGTATAGCGATACCTCAATATGATATTTTCCCATTAAATTTCCCCGCCGGAGAGGTTTATTTTTATAATTCATCTCTTGATATTTATCTTTCATACACCGATACACTTTTACTCCAGAATGATCTTTTTTATTTTATTGTAAGTAAGCCATTTGAAAAGAAATATTTGTTACAAAATCCTTACTTTCGGGATGTTAATTTTTCTCAAACACTTTCAGATAAATTTCTAACCCAGTTCAATATAGATTACAGCTCACTTGCACCATTAAAGAATGATGAAACCAGCTTTTCGTTTGAACTATTAAACAATAAAAATGATAAAATTGCAGCAGTTACATTTATAAAACCTTCATTAAATATATCAAAAAATTTAATAGGGGATACAGTAGGAGAAATTCAATCGTTTTTAGTGATCTTTGCTTTAATATTTATTGCTTTAGGATTTAAGGGACAGTTCAGGAGGATAAAGTACCGCTCCCTAAAACTCACAATAGTTATTTTTTACCTGGTTTTATTCAGAGCAATACTATTCTTTTTAGGATTCCCTTCTAATATAATCGAGGGCTCATTAGCGGATCCTTCATACTTCTCATCTGCTTTCGGAGGCGGGATAGTAAAATCACCTATTGAGTTTTTTATATCGAACCTGTTTATTCTAATAATCAGTATCCAGGCATTCCGTTATTTATCGGAATATTTAGAAAATAATCTGAGTGAAAAAAGGGGAAGAAGAAAGCTTTCGATATTTTACCTTATAATTATACCGGTTTCAATACTTTTTTTCCTGATTCTGCGAGGTTTAACTGCAGCGCTGAAATCGGTTATTTTTGATTCATCTTTGAGATATTTTAAAGAGCCGAATATTATACCCAACCTGCCGGCATTTGCTATGAATCTAAATATTTTAATGCTCGGATTAGCTTCAGTAATTTTTCTATCCTGTTTTATTTTCATTACGATTCCATTTTTCTATTCACCGGAAAGGAAGATATTAAATGCCAGGTTCCTTTTAATTTTCATTTTCTTTCAGGCTGCGGGTTACATTTTTATAATTGTACAAAAAGAACCGCTTACTACTCCGGTATTAAGCTTTGTGTTTGTAACATTAATCTTCATATTAATCTATCACAGTGCATTCATAAAGATTAATTCCGTATATAATTTTGTATATTCGGTGTTAACCGCATCAATTATAGCAATAACCCTGCTGAATTTTTTCAACCTGGAGCTTGAAAAAGATTCACTAAAAACCACAGCCCTGGAAATGAACAGACCCAACGATAATCTTTTCCGATTTCTTATAAACGAGACCCTAACAAATGCAAATGAGAATGAACAAATTAAAGAAGCTTTCTCCAACACTAATGTAAATTATGATGCCATATCCTTTATAATATGGGCAAACAGTTCGCTGCAGAAAGAATCCCTAACTTCATCAATTGAGATTCTCAATAATTCGGGTGAACTATTAGGTTCCTTTTCTGTGGGACTAGAAGCAAGTATTCCTGCAAATATAAATTTTACTTCCTTACAAAAGAGATTCGATTCTGTAAGGGTTAATAAACCTTTTTTAATCGAATACAGCAGTGAAAAAGGTGCAAGTAAAAATTTACTTTTTGGCATCATTCCTTTTACGAAAGATAGTGTCAGGCTTGGATATATAACTGCTATTTTAGAAATGAATGAAGAAGATATAATAAACAATAGTATTCCTGAATTCCTTGAATCAAAAAAAAATTATCTGAACAATGTAATAGATATAAATCAATTAAAAATATTTAAATTTTCGGAAGGGAGGCTGATAAAAGTATACGGCGATATTTATCCGTCTACAGAAGAAATTGAACCGGTTTTGAATGAGAAATTTGAAAAAAATAATGATGCATGGATGAGGTTAACATTAAGCGGGGAAACTTATTTTGCTTATGTACTGAAAACATTTTCCGATAATAATTCAAATCTGACAGTTGCTGCATTAAGGGAGAAGGATATCTCCTGGAATTTATTTAATTTCTTTAAAATATTTATACTTCATAGTTTAATTATAATATGTCTCTTTTTTGTTCTGTTCTTAGTTAATATAAGGAATTTCAAATATAGCTTTAGAATCCAGCTTCTAATAGCCTTTTTATCTGTCTCAATTTTACCTGTAATCATATTGGCGATATACAATCGTCAGATAGTAGACCAGAGGAGTGAGGCGGCAGTATTTGAAGAATTAAGCGAGAGATCGGACTACATAGTAAATAATGTCCGTTATTTGATAAAAGAAAATCCTCAGTTGAATTTTTCTGATGCATTCTATTATTCAGGTAAAGAATCGGGAATTTCATTTTCCATCTATGATTTTACAAACCAGGTTTATTCATCCAAAGAACAATATTATAACTCGGGATTGTTTGATTCCCGCTTAAACCCTCAGGCATATTACAATCTCTACTATCTTACATACCGGGAATATCTAACAAAAGAAAAGATAGAAAATTATACCTACAATTCTTTTTATAAAAAGGTTAATATTGAAGGAAGAGATTTTATCGTAGGTGTGAATGATGCATTCAATAAAGTCAAGCTTATCTTCTCAACTATAGATATTGATGTATTTTTATTCGGCATTTATTCGTTCGCTGCAATAATTATTATAATTATAAGCACAATTCTGGCAAACAGGATCTCATCACCGGTTAGACGTCTCACCAAGGCTACCGATTCTGTAGCTCATGGTGATTTAAATATAGAGCTTAATAATAAAGAGAAAGGAGAAATGAGGGAATTGTTTCAGAGTTTCAATATAATGACCACAGAACTCCGTAAAAATCAGATTGAAATTACAGAGATGGAAAGAGAGAATGCCTGGAAAGAAATGGCTAAACAGGTTGCACATGAAATAAAGAATCCATTAACACCGATGAAACTGGCGGTTCAGCAATTGATAATCTCATACAAAGATAAAACGAAAAACTTTGATACCATTTTTGAAAAGGTTTCTTCGACTATTTTGAACCAGATAGAGAACCTCAGCCTTATTGCATCGGAATTTTCGCGTTTTGCTAAAATGCCTTCATTGAAGCTTGAAACCCTGGACCTATTGAATACTATCAATGAAACAACTAATCTTTTTGTTGAGGAGAAAATTAAAATAAACGTAAATACAAATGTGAATTCTGCAGTTGTTGATGCCGATAAAACACAATTAAGAAGGCTGTTTATTAACCTGGTAAGAAATGCAATTCAGGCGAATGCATCTATTATTGAAATTTCCGTGAATAGTGAGGATACAGTTTTTATAATTTCAGTTAAAGATAACGGCAGCGGTATTCCTGAAGAAGCCAAAGAAAAGATATTCGATACAAATTTTACAACTAAAGAAAAAGGTATGGGTCTAGGATTAAAGTTAGCAAAAAGATTTTTGGAAGGAATTAACGGTAAAATATTTCTGCTGGAAACATCGAGAAAAGGAACTACCTTCGAGCTTCAAATTCCAAAGAGCGCACAAGGATAGTAAAAATGATTTCATTAACCCCTTCCCAAATAAAGGCTTTAAATTATAGGAGTCACACATCTCTTACCGCAAATGCAGGTTCCGGGAAGACATTTGTATTATCAAAACGTTATCTTGAAATAGCTTTGAATCAAGAATATTTCCTTGAGAAATATTGCTGCAATAACTTTTACGGATAAAGCGGCAGGAGAACTATATAATAAAATTGCAAAGCAAATTGACGAAAGAATAGACTCAACTACCGATGAAAAGCTAATAAGAAAATTAGAAAATCTCAGGAGACAGCTTGTATCTGCAAATATATCAACAATACACTCTTTTTGTATCGATATTCTTAAAGAAAACCCAGTTGAAGCAGACATAGATGCTAATTTTATTCCTATTGAAGAGCAGACATCAAATGAATTAATAGAACTTTCTATCGAAGAAGTAATTAAAAAATCGTTATTAAGAAAAGAAGATGAGCAGAGATTAAAATATCTAATCAGAATATTTACTTCCAAAACATTATTTGCAAGGGAACTGAAATCATTAATTAAAAACAGGAAGAATGTTTTAAATCTATATGATGAAATCTATAAACACCCGGAAGAAGAAATTACGAAAAGGTTTCATATTCAGTTCCTGGAATTAGCCGAAACTATCTTATTCGGCGTATCTTTTCCGGAAAAGAAAGAAAATATATTAGCTACCGTAAAAAAGATTAACGACTCTATCCTTTTTAAGAAACCCCTAAATTCTACTGCCATAAATATAAAGAAAACTATTTCTGACTTATCTGCGGAAAATGATTTAGAAAATGTACTTAAGTTATTCAGTGAACTTAAAAATCAAATCTGTACAAAAGCCAATACAATAAAGAAAACCGGTTATTTAAATACTCATGATTATGAATTAGAAGCAGATGTACAATTAACAGAAAAATTTTTCAATGAACTGAAGTATTTTGTAATTAACTCTAATCACGGTGAAATCGAACTGGAGCTTGCTCATTTCGGTAAAGAATTAATCTATTTTTTCAATAAGACACTTGAATTGTACAGTGCAAAAAAGAGGGAGAACGGATTCCTTGATTTCGAAGATATACTTTTAATTTCTTTTGAACTGTTAAAAAAAGAAGAGATCAGGAAATCATTATCAGAAAAATTTAGATACATAATGATTGATGAGTATCAGGATACAAATGAAGTTCAGTATAAAATATTCCTTCCAATCCTGGATTATTTAAAGAAAGGGAATCTGTTCGTAGTGGGGGATGAAAAACAGAGCATCTACATGTTCAGAGATGCTGAACTTGAAGTATTTTTTAGAACTAAAAAGGAAATTGAGCAATCCTGCGGGAAAGAAAATATCTTATCTTTACCTGAAAGCTTCAGGATGGCTCCCAATCTATGTGTTTTTACCAATTTTTTATTTAGAAAATTATTTTCTAATTCTAAGATAGAGGAAAATATATTTAACGAAGTTGAACATTCGGAACTTGTTTGTGCAAGGGAAGGTGATATTCAAGGAAAGGTTGAAATATTAATAACAGAAAAGAACGAAGAGAAGCATAGACAAGAATTAGAATCCGAATTAATAGCCAAACGTATTTTGAACCTTGTAAATGATCCTAAACCGGAAGAAAGATTAAAGTGGAGTGATATAGCAATCCTCAGCCGCAAAAGAAAGAATTTTAATGAGATAGAAACAACATTTGTAAAATATAAAATACCTTTTTCTATAGTTGGAGGAAAAGGTTTTTATCAGAAACAGAGTATATACGATATTTTTAACTACTTTTCTTTTCTTCTGGATAATAATAACAGCACTGCGCTGATTGGAATTTTACGTTCGCCTTTCTTTTCAATTTCTGATTCCGAAATCTTTGAGATCTCTTTAGAAAAAGGAAATAATTATTGGCAGAAATTTCAAAATTATTCCGTTGGAAAACCTAATTATAAAAATACTGTAAATATAATTTCAGAGAACATCAATTTAGTAAACAATATTGATATTCCGGTTCTATTAAGGAAAATTCTTAATGAAACCGGTTTTCTTCCAGTGCTTGCTGCTAAACCGAATGGGGTTCAGGAATCAGCTAATATAGAGAAGCTGATAAAAGTTACTATTAATTTTTCTTTACAGGGATTTAGTACCCTTTATGATTATGTAAATTTTTTGAAGGATTCAATTGACAAAATGGAAGATGAGGCTCAGGCTGCCGTAAGCGATGAATCAAATTCGGTTAAAATAATGACACTTCATCAGGCAAAAGGTTTGGAATTCCCGGTTGTATTTTTGTTTAAGTGTGATGAAGGCAGTATGTCATCCGGAATTAAATCAAAAGAAATATTTGTGGATAAAAAATTAGGAATACTTACAAAACTACCGGTAAATGAGAATTATTTCTCAGAATACCAGCCGGCTCCCATAATCGGTGCAGGAAATTATATATCATCTAAAAAAAATATTTCCGAATTGAAAAGATTATTTTATGTAGGTGTAACAAGGGCAAAAGATTATCTGTTTATTTCGGCAGAAGAAAAAGAGAATTATCCAAAGGATTCATTTATAGGGTTGCTATCGGAAATATTCGATTTTAAATCTAATCCTCCGTCATTTCAGTTAAATGAAAAATTAAAACTGCTTGAAAAAAAAGGAAACGAATATTTAGATATTGAAAGAGAAATTTCTTTCGACATTCCTGTGATAAAAAAGATTGAAAGTTTTCTGCCGAATAAAGAAGAGAAAGAGGAAAATGAATCAGAGAAAAAAATAAGTGTGTATAAAGTAGAAGATAAATCTGAAAATGAAATTGTATCTGCAACGAAAATATCGGTATTCAAACAATGTCCGTTAAAGTATCAATTAACATATGAATTTGGATTTTCTCCAATATTAAATCAATATAAAAACTGGTTTCGCAGCAACGCAGACAGTACATATTTTGAATTCTCAAATAAAGAAGACATTAATACGGGGAACCCTGAGACTGATGAACAAAAAAAAGAACAGAATATTTCTGCTGATATAAAGGGAAAAATAATACATTCTGTTTTACAGAATGAGCTCTCTTTTGATTTAATCGAAAACTTCACAATAAGAGAATTAAAAAATGAAATTGAATTTTCAAACCAAAATGAAGAATCCTTATCCGGTTTTGCTAAAGAGATTGTCACTGACTTAGAAAATTTATATAGTTCGGAAATATTTAAATATTTGAAAACGAAGGAGCAGTTTAAGAATGAATTTGAGATTTATATTAAAGAAGAAGAAGGTGATTATTTCCTATATGGTATAATCGATAAAATCATTTTTGAGAATAAGAAAATAACAATCGTTGATTACAAAACAGATAACATTGAAAAAGATGAAATACCTGAAAGAGTGTCAATGTATATAAATCAATTAAAATTTTATTCATATATTGTAGATAGGTTATTTTCGGATTTTGATATTTTTGAGTTAAGGCTTTTATTTGTAAAGCATCCTGATGAGTTTGTTACCAGAACATTGGATAAGAAAGAAATTATTCAATTCGGTAATGAAATTAAAGAAATAGTTAGCAGAATAAGAAATAACGAATTCCCCAGGGATCTAAACCATTGCGGGAAATGTTATTTTGCAATAAACGGCAAATGTATTAAAAATTAAAAAGGATATTAAAATAATATTTTATCGGAAGCTATATTTATGAAAAAAACGTTTCAAATAAGGGATCTGGAATTTATAGAAAAAGAATTGCTGGAGAATTTTGTAGGAGTACTTGCTGTTACATTGAAAAACGAAAAAGTGGTTCAAACAGCAACGACATTTTTATATTTAGATAAAAATATTTATGTCCTTTTTAACAATGAAAGTGAAATTTACGAGGATATTAATCTAGACATCAACGGCAGCTTCATTATATTAAAAAATGAAAGTCTGAATGGAAAAGATATTGCTAATCAGTACCGTTTAATGTCTATCTCTATTTCCGGTTCTGTAAAAAAAGTTGAAGAGCAGAAACTTCTGGACGAATTAAAGAAGAATTATTCAAAAAAATATCCGGATGATAATGAGAGTTTAATAAAATTAAATAAAGCGCTAATAATAGATACCGATGAAATCTTGGCTCTTGACGAACAGATTGAATGATAAAACCTTAATTCTAAATAAAAAAGATGTCATCTTTCAAATACCTATTCATGGGTAACTTCAGTTACTAAATATATTTCAGAAGAAAACGGAACCGATTAATGCTGAATTATATCTGGCTGGGTCTTTTAATTTTGGGGATAGGGGCAGCAATTTCTACCGATATTGTGAATCAAGCTGACAATAAATTCAAAAACGGTGAACCGCTCCAGGTTATAGTTCATTTTAAAGAACCATATAATAAGAATCAAGGAAAAAGCATTAATGTAAATCTGCTGGTAAATGCAGATAAATTTAATAAACTTTATCAAACAAAGATTCCCAAAGATTTAATCTTCCCTGCCAAGCTTTCGGAAAATAAAATTGAAAATAAAAAAAGTATTTATTTCACTGTGGATAATTCATTTCCGGAAATATGGCAGGAGATGGCAAGTGCTTCGGGGAATAAAGATGATTTAACAGGTTCAATTAAAATTAGCAGGATTATAAATGACAGCACGGCCTTATCACAAATAAATCTTGAAGAGGTATCATTTCTAAAATTAAAAGATGTAACAAACTCTGCATTAGATAATGCATCTACGGCTGTGACGATTGCTTTAGGTTTAATTGGAATTATGGCATTGTGGCTGGGGGTGATGAAGGTAGCGGATAAGGCCGGTTTGATTTCAATTATTGCAAGCTGGCTTAAACCGGTTACCAGAAGGCTTTTCCCGGATGTTCCGCCCGATCATCCTGCAATGGGATCAATGATAATGAATATTTCCGCAAACATGCTCGGTTTGGGGAATGCTGCTACCCCTTTCGGATTAAAAGCAATGGAAGATCTGGATAGGTTAAATCCCGATAAAGGTACTGCCACTAATGCAATGGTTACCTTTTTAGCTATAAATACGGCAGGAATGACATTAATTCCTGCAACGGCAATTGCAGTTAGAGCAGCAGCCGGCAGTTCGGAACCGGCTATAATAATCGGAACTTCATTATTTGGTTCATTGTGCGCCACAATTGCAGGTATAGTCTCCGCTAAGACTCTTGAAAAATTTCCGATAAAAAAAGGAGTGTTTGGAAACTGGATAAAAAGTAATTTACGCGGATTCTTTATTTTTGCTGCTTTAGTATTATTATTATCTTTATTTTTTTTTACAGGACTTAATAAAGTTTTTGGTTCAATCTTCGGATTTCTATCTCCTGATTTATTTAAGAGCATAATTCAGATCTTTTCAACTATTGCTATTCCTTTTTTAATAATTGTTTTTATCGGTTACGGTGCAATAAAGAAGGTAAAGGTTTATGAAGAATTTGTTGAAGGAGCTAAAGAAGGTTTTAATATTGCAATAAAAATAATACCATATCTTGTCGCAATGCTGATGGCAATAGGTATATTCAGAGCCGGCGGTGCAATGGAATGGCTTATCTATATACTCAAGCCAATAACAAATTTTATCGGAATGCCGGCTGAAGCTTTGCCAATGGCATTAATGCGACCATTGTCGGGAAGTGGTTCTCTCGGAATTATGGCGGAAATAATATCTGTTCATGGACCTGATTCTTTTATTGGAATTTTAGTCTCGACTTTCTTTGGAAGTACTGAAACAACCTTTTATGTGCTGGCTGTTTATTTTGGAGCAGTAAATATTAGAAATACCCGTCATGCTGTACCTGCCGGTTTAATAGCCGATGTTGCCGGCATCTTGGGTGCAGTCTTTATTGTTAGATTACTATTCGGATAACTGTTTATGAAAGACAATTACAATAAGAAGAAAGTATTTATAACCCGTGAAATTTCAGATGCTGCAGCAAGCCTTTTGAAAAAAAAGAATTATGAAATTAAAGTATACGGAAAGAATAAATCCATTACTAAAAACGAGCTTTTGAAAAATGTTAAAGATGCCGACGCAGTAATTTCCCTTTTAAGTGATAAATTTGACTCAAGTATAATTGACGAAATGAAAGAATGTAAAATCATTTCCAACTATGCTGTTGGTTATAATAATATTGATGTAGAATATGCTAAGAAAAAGGGGATATTTGTTTCTAATACACCGAATGTACTTACAGATTCCACAGCCGATTTAGCAATAACTTTAGCACTTTCATGTGCCAGGAAGGTGATTGAAGGGGAGAGAATAATCCGTTCCGGAAAGTTCAAAGGGTGGGAACCTAAATTACTATTGGGAGTTGAATTAAAAAATAAAATATTCGGCATTATCGGGGCAGGAAGAATAGGAACCGCTGCTGCAATAAGAGCCAGGGCATTCGGGACAAATATTATATACTATTCCAGGTCTAAAAAAGTAGATTTGGAAACAAAAACAAACGCAAAAAAGGTTTCTCTTAATAAACTTTTAAAAGATTCGGATTTCATCTCTATTCACGTTCCTTTAAATGGAGCGACTTATCATCTGTTAAATAAAGTAAATTTAAAGCTGCTGAAACAATCCGCTATTTTGATTAATACAGCGCGCGGGGAAGTAGTTGATGAAAAAGAATTAATAAAAATTCTTAAAAAAAAGAAAATACTAGCTGCCGGCTTTGATGTTTATGAAAATGAACCGGATATTAACCCCGAGCTTTTAGTATTAGATAATGTCATATTATTACCCCACATTGGAAGTGCTACTGAAGATGCTAGAAAAGCTATGGCTGAAATAGCTGCATTAAATGTAATAAATGTTTTAGAAGGTAAAAAACCCATAACGCCGGTTTAAAATTATAGAATTCTATATATTTTTAATTAAATTGGAGTAAGTAATTTTTTTCGCACAATCCAATAGTGATAGATGATTGCCGTCATTGGGGATATTCATGGCTGTTTCCATACTTTAACAGAATTAGTTAAGGTTATCAAAACAAAATATCCCGGAATTAAGATATACTCTGTTGGCGATTTAGTCGACAGAGGGAAGTATAGTTTTGAAGTGATTGAATTCATTAAAAATGAAAATATTGTATTTACACCCGGAAATCATGATTATATGTTCATGTATTTCATCGAACAACCAACAAGCATATTAGGAAATGCCTGGATTTATAATGGTTCTGAAACTACAACGGCTTCCTATGAAAAAAGAGCGGATAAAATTCCTGAGCACATAGAGTTTATTAAAAATTCTTCATTATTTCTGGATTTAAAAGAGTGCTTTATATCTCATGCAGGAATATCATCATATTATAAGTCAAATCTCCCGCATAATTACAAAGAAAATTTGGAAAAATTAGATAAAATAGTAAATTTAAGCTTAACGAGTGAACATGGAATTTTATGGACACGAGATGAATTAGTTGATTTAGGGAAACTGCAGGTAGTTGGACACACGCGCACGGAGGATGTGTATTACAATAAAGAAAATAATTCGGTATATATAGATACTTCCGTATATACAGGAAATAAACTCAGCGGGATAATAGTTGAAGATAATGAGATCCAGGATATTATATCTATACCAACTATTGAAAAGGATATCAGCTAATGCTCATTAATTTATACATTTCATAAAATTGGATATATAATTATTTTGCATTTTACAAGTTTTAAATACATAATTAAATTATTTATTTATTTATTTATAAATTATAATCTTTATCGAAAATTTCTTTATATAAAATATGGTGCATAAAAAAAACTTAATTAAAAAATTATATCTGTTCCTAATAGCTGTGTTTTTATTTTCATGCAATGCACCGAGAGATAATCCACTTGATCCGAATAGTTCTAAGTCCGATTTAGTACAAATAAAACCTACATTAGGGCAAATTGAAGGTACGGTACAATCTTTAAGTGCTCCTTTTACGGGAATACCGTCTGTGTCAGTATTCTGGCTTCCGGAAAACATTGTGGTTAAAACAGATAATTCTGGGAATTTTACTGTAAATAATATAAAACCGGTTGACGGATTATTAATTTTTAAAAAGGATGGATATACCCCTGATACTTTAAGCATGAAATGGAATAATACACTGAAGATTTCAACGCAAATTGTTAATTTAAATAAAATCCCGACTCTGGACGGTTATTCGATTTTTTCCGAAGTGATAAATCAATCTACTCTGACAACCTTGGTTGCAAATCAAAGCGCTAATTTGGTTTTTAAAATTAAAATTAATGATAGTGATAATAATATTGACTCTGTTTATATACGGAATGAGATGATGGATTTTACCGGCAGTTTGACATTAGTAGGTAAAGTATACCAGGCAAGCTTCACTACCTCCGACCTCAAAATTAACGACATGGAAAAAATTGTCGGTTATAATTTTGATGTTCATGTAATTGATAATGCAAATAGGGTATTTTTGGTAGGCAGCAATAAAGTTGCACGTGTAATTAAGACCGG
Organism: uncultured Bacteroidota bacterium; assembly: GCA_963740945.1. Taxonomy (GTDB): domain Bacteria; phylum Bacteroidota; class Ignavibacteria; order Ignavibacteriales; family Ignavibacteriaceae; genus CAVQBP01. The sequence continues at coordinate 23,453 of CAVUGE010000016.1, forward strand.
TTCTGAAATTGTATCACCGATTAATGATTCTCTTTCAATACCGGCAAGCTTACACTGGAATCAATTTAATGCCGGCTATCCGTTTACATATAAAGTCGAAGTGTATAATGCCGCCAATCTAACGGTTTTTACACAGGACAATATTCAGCCCGACCAGGATAGTCTGGCAATAACCGATACTACAACTTTTATACAGGGGGATTATTCGTGGGCTGTTTCAGTAGTTGATCAATTCTTAGATAGTTACAAAGCCCAACTCGCAAGATTCCATATAAATAGAAAATAAGAAAATCAAATGATAGGTTACGACACAGATAAAATAGAAAATATTCGTTTAATTACTAAAGAGCAGTTTGAAACTCTATATCAAATAAGTCAAACTCTTAATTCAGCAGTTTATGAAGATACTTTAATTGAAGAAACTCTGGATTTGATCATTAAAGTCATAAATGCAGAACGCGGGCTTTTTGTAAAGTATAATGAAGAGAATCAGGAATTTATTATAATTGCTGCCAGAAATGTTGATAAGGAAAATATTAGTGATATTTCCACTTTTTCCTCCGGAATATTGCAGCAGGTTATCAATAAGAAAGAGCCTATGTTATATCATGATGTTCAAAGCGATCCTAATGTTTCGCAATTTGAAAGTATTCAAATACATAACATCAAATCTGTTTTAGGTGTTCCTATAATCCGCAATAGCAAAGTATGGGGAGTTATTTTAGCGGACAGCAGGATAAATAGAAAAGAATTCACAGAAGAAAATCTCCTTTTTTTGGATTTTTTCTCTAACCTGGTTTCGCTTTCGTTGGATAAAATAACAAGTTATCAAGAATTGCAGAAAGAAAATTTGATTCTCCTGAATCAATTACAGGCTTCAAATAAGATTTCGGAATTAATAGGCGAAAGTACAGCAATCAAGAAAATGTCTGCATTGATTCACAAAGTTGCCAGGACAGATGCATCGGTTCTTTTATTAGGAGAAAGCGGCACCGGAAAGGAACTGGTAGCAAGAGCGATTCATAATCTGAGTTTAAGGAATGATAAACCGTATTTAGCTCAATTTTGCGGTTCAATACCGGATACTTTACTTGAAAGCGAATTATTCGGATATAAAAAAGGTGCATTTACTGGTGCAAATACAGATAAAAAAGGCCTTTTTGAAGTTGCCCACAACGGGACTTTCTTTTTAGATGAAATTGCAGATATTTCAATTGCGCTGCAAGCTAAACTTTTACGCGTGCTTCAGAATAAAGAAATTATTAGGTTAGGAGATACGGAAGTAATAAAAGTTGATGCAAGAGTCATTGCAGCTACTAATAAGGATTTGCAGCAATTAGTAAAAGAAGATAAATTTAGGCGGGATCTTTTTTATAGATTAAATGTATTCCCGATTAATATACCTCCTTTGAGAGAAAGGAAAGGTGATATTCCGCTTCTAACAAAATATTTTATAAAGAAGTATTCCGACAAAGAAATTCATATTGATTCCAGAGTCATGAAAATTTTAGAAAGTTATTCGTGGCCGGGAAATGTCAGGCAGCTGGAAAATGTTATTCAAAGAGCTCTAATTCTATTGGATTCGGATAAATTATTGCCTGAACACATAATTATTGAAGAAGATGACGATGAAGTAAACTTTAGCGGAACTTTACGGGAACTTGAGAAGACAATACTTAATAAAAGATTAAAAGAGTTTGACGGGAATAGAACTGCAACTGCAAAATCTCTGGGTGTTTCGGTCAGATGGGTTCAATTAAAACTCAAAGAATTGGAAGAAGAGAATAAACTATACGTAAATGAATAATATCTCTACAGAAATTCTATTCGAGAAGTTTGAGGTTATTGAATGTCTTAAAAAAGACACTAATACTTCGGTTTATATTGCTAAGCATATATATCTGGGAAAAAAAATAATCCTTAAAACTCTGAATACCGATGAACTCTCGGATAAGACTGTTTTAGGGAGATTTAAAAGGGAAGCCAAGATTCTAGCAAGGCTTGATCATCCAAATCTTATTAAAGTACTGGACTTTGGTACTTATCAAAATTTCTTTTATTTATCTTTTGAGTACTTTGAAAGCAGAAATTTACGCGCCATTATTAAATTCAATAATTTTAGCATAGATGAAAAAACATATCTTTTGATTCAATTATTAAAGGCTTTGAACGTTGCTCACCAAAACAGGATTATTCATAGAGACATAAAACCGGAAAATATATTGGTTAATTCCAATCTTGAATTAAAAATTGCAGATTTCGGTTTGGCATTGGTTATAAATGATACTGCATTGACTCAAAAAGCTTCTATTGTCGGAACGCCAAGCTATATGTCTCCCGAGCAGATAAGAGGAGAAGAGCTCACCCCCCAAACAGATATTTTTTCAGCCGGTATTGTTGCATATGAGTTATTTCTAAATGAAAATCCTATTCTGGGTGAAGACATCAGCAAAACCATTAATAAAGTTCTCAACTATAATGTATCTTCAATCCTGGATAAAATAAAAAATCTTCCGGAAAATATTCAGCAGGCATTGCAAAGTATGCTTCAAAAAAATATTAGGAATAGAGCAAAATCAGCCGCTGAAGTTTTGAATTTGCTGGGAGTGGAGGAAGAAGTCCAAAACCGGATTACTAAAGAAATATACTATAAAAGCAGGAGTAAAAAAGCATTTTATTTTTCTCTCCCTATAATAATATTAATTTCAATATTTGCCTTCTTGTATTTTCGTACCGATATCATTTCACAAAGGAATTCGTTTATTTATGAAATTCCAAGGTCAAATAGTAATACCGGAGAATATTTCTTTCGTAAAGATGAGGGCCATTTAGCCCCTTTAGATATACCTATAATTACCGAACCGAAAGTTGAGATAAAAGATACGAAAAACGTGACTGCCGTTATGCGTGGTCAGCTTTTCATTGAGTGCCTTCCATGGGCTGATGTTTATATAGATAATGAAAAATTTGATACTACACCGCTTTCAAAAAACATTTACTTGAGTGCAGGAATACATACTTTGAGACTTGTCCATCCCGAATTTCCGGCATATTCCAGAAAAATAAGAATTGAGTCAAATAAGACCGATTCCATTTCTATCAATTTTAACAATTTGGTAGGTCATCTGATTTGTAAAGTAAATCCATGGGGGAATATTTACTTAAATAAGAAATTATATGGTACCACCCCTCTGCGCGAACCGTTAGCTCTCTTTCCCGGATGGTATCATTTAATAATTACAAATCCAAATTACGGTAAAGTGGATACTACAATAAGAATAGGGGCGGAAGAAACCATTGAATACATATATAATTTTCAAAAAGAAGATTCACCCGCCAATTAAAGGGAAAACTTGTAATTTGTTATTTATTATTTATTATTTGTTTTTTTTTGCTATTTAGAACTTTTTTCTCATCTCAAGATGTATATCTAAATACTCCTTACTAAAAAGGAGATTTTTTCATTTATCTCTTGTTATAAAACCTAAACTCTTTTATTTTATATCTCTGATTTCTAGATTTCTAGAAATTACCACTTGCAATTTCTTTTTATGAAAATATTCTGGATCACTTGTACTTTTTTATTAATTTGTTCTATTAACTCTTTCAGTCAGGTAAACGGAGATTCGCTAAAAGTATTAAAAAAGCAATTCGAAACTTTTGAATACCAAAAGGTGATAAATAGAGCTAATCTGCTCTTAGCTCGAAAAGATACTATTAGCAAAGCTAATCTGAAAGAAATTTATAGAATGAAAGGAATCTCCCATTTTTCCATAAACCAGGATGATTCTGCGAGATATAGCTTTAGGCAAATTTTACAGCTGGATTCAACATATAATCTCGATTCTTCTAAAACCTCACCGAAAATTGTGACATTTTTCAATGAAATAAAGAAAAATTTTCGTAAAGAACAAATAGAGAGAAAAAGAATTGAAGCAGCTAAAAGCGATACGGTTTATGTTCCCCAATATGTAAGAAACATTAATTCCGAAGAGAGTCTAAAACATGCGGTTGCACTATCATTAATATTTCCGGGCTGGGGGCATTTCCAGCAGGGGTATACTGCAAAAGGACTGGTATTTTCCACTTTAACTCTGGCAACACTAGGTTCAACTGTTTATTTTATTTTTGATACTAATAAACGTAGAAAAGAATATCTGAATCAGACTGACCCCTCTCCAATATTAGCCAAATATAACAGCTATAATACTGCATTTCATAAAAGAAACATTTGTATTTTTGCATTAGCAGCTGTCTGGCTGTATACCCAGATAGATCTTTTATTCATTTCAAATGATAATCATGAAAAACAGCAGACGGTTTATATACCTCAAATGAATTATGATTACTTAAAAGGATTCCAGTTAAGCTATCAAATATCTTTTTAATTTGTACGTTTGATTTAAGTTTAAAAAGAAAAGGCGACCTGAAGAAGTCGCCTTTTTTTTGATTGAACGATATCTTAATACATTCCGCCCATATCACCCATACCGCCGCCTGGCATTGGTGGCATCGGGGCTTCTTTTTCTTTCTTTTCATAAACAACTGCTTCAGTTGTAATCAGTAGTGAAGCTACTGATGCAGCATTTTCAAGAGCGGTTCTGGTTACTTTAGTAGGATCAATTACTCCGGATTTCATCAAGTTCTCATAAGTTTCAGTTGCGGCATTAAATCCGAAATCATCTTTACCTTCTCTTACTTTCTGAAGAACAACAGAGCCATCAATACCTGCATTATTAACAATTTGTCTTAACGGCTCTTCAAGAGCTTTCTGAATTATCTTTACACCGGTAGTTTGGTCTGTATTATCTCCTTTTATTTTGTCTAAAGCGGTAATTGCTCTAACAAAAGCAACTCCGCCGCCGGAAACAATACCTTCTTCAACTGCTGCACGTGTAGCATGTAAAGCATCTTCAACGCGTGCTTTCTTCTCTTTCATTTCGACTTCAGTAGATGCGCCTATTTTTAATACTGCGACACCGCCTGAAAGTTTTGCTAATCTTTCCTGCAGCTTTTCTTTATCATAATCAGAAGTTGTTTTGTCTATCTGAGCTTTTATTTCATTAATTCTCTTCTTAATATCATCGGTTTTCCCGGCACCTTCAACTATTGTAGTATTATCCTTATCTATAACTACTTTTTTAGCAGTACCAAGATAGGAAATAGTTGCATTCTCCAGTTTGAAACCTCTTTCTTCGGAGATAACCGTACCGTTGGTTAGAACAGCTATATCTTCGAGCATAGCTTTTCTTCTGTCGCCAAATCCCGGAGCTTTTACAGCGGCAACCTTCAAAGTACCTCTAATTTTGTTAACTACTAAAGTAGCAAGAGCCTCACCTTCAAGGTCTTCAGCGATTATCAGCATAGCTTTTCCCTGCTGTGCAACTTTTTCAAGGACGGGAAGAAGGTCTTTCATAGCGGATATCTTTTTATCATGAATTAGGATATAGGGATCTTCAAGAATGGTTTCCATACTTTCGGTATTAGTAACGAAATAAGGTGATAGATAGCCTCTATCGAACTGCATACCTTCAACGACTTCCAATGCAGTTTCAGTTCCTTTTGCTTCTTCAACAGTAATTACACCATCTTTACCGACTTTTTCCATTGCATCTGCAATGAGATCACCAATAGATTTGTCATTATTAGCAGAAATAGCTCCAACCTGAGCGATTTCATTTCTTCCTTCAACATCACGGCTAACTGATTTCAAGTATTCTACTACGCTATTAACAGCCAGATCGATACCTCTTTTAAATCCATTGGATTCGCACCGGCAGTAACATTCTTTAATCCTTCGCGGTAAATTGCTTGAGCTAAAACAGTAGCAGTTGTAGTACCGTCTCCGGCAACATCACTGGTTTTGGAAGCAACTTCACGAACCATTTGAGCGCCCATATTTTCGACAGCATCTTCTAGTTCGATTTCTTTTGCAACTGAAACACCATCTTTAGTAACGGTTGGTGCACCGAATTTTTTCTCAAGAACAACATTACGGCCTTTAGGGCCTAAAGTAACTTTTACGGCATTTGCCAGCTTATCAACGCCTTTTTTTAATTTACTGCGGGCATCGCTGTCAAATTCAATTAATTTAGATGACATTATATATCCTCCTTATATTTTATTTTCAAATTTATTTACCGATAATTGCAAAAATATCACTCTCACGCATGATTAAATATTCTTCACCTTCAACAGTGACTTCAGTTCCACTATATTTACCATACAAAACTTTATCTCCCTCTTTAACTTCCAATTTTATCTGTTTTCCATCTTCAGTAAGTTTGCCGGGGCCAACTGCTATTATGGTCCCTTCAATCGGTTTTTCTTTAGCGGTATCCGGTAGAATAATTCCGCCTTTAGTTTTTTCTTCTGCTTCCATTGGCTTTACAATTACTCTATCTGCCAAGGGTTTCAAATTTATTTTAGCCATTTTTTAACCTCCAATAAGAATTTATTTTAATGTTATTAGCACTCTAAAAAGGTGAGTGCTAATATAATATTCTCATTAAAATTTGTCAATATTTTCAGCATATACTAAAGCAAAATATTTTCAAAGAAAATTTGGCTTAAAAATTAAAGAGAATTATTTTACATCTTATTTTAATATAAGTTAATGAAAGAGAACCGGTTCCGCTTAATAAGCGAAATAAAATACCTATTTTCTAAAATAAAAGAGCTCGATAGAAAAGTAATTGTTATTTTTATTTCTGTCTCTATTCTCCAGACTATTTCATGGTACTATACATCCAGGAGATTTTTCAGATATAATATTTTTGATTCTTTGCAGGATAACCCGCATGTATATTTAATTGAATATCTCTACTGGTTCATTGGCGACTTTTTTACTTTTTTTATACTGCCGGTGCTAGTTATTAAGATTATTCTTAAGGAAAAAATTAAAAACTACGGTGTTACAGCAGGAGATTATAAAGCAGGAATTAAAATATCTTTAATATTTTTAAGCATAATGATTCCCATTATATGGTTTGCTTCAGCGCTGCCGGAATTTAGTTCCGCATACCCTCAATTAAAAACATCAATTGATTCATGGAATGTTTTTTTTATTTTTGAACTAGGTCTTTTCATTTATCTTATCGCATGGGAATTTGTCTGGAGAGGATTCATGCTTTTCGGGCTTAAAGAGAAATTTGGATACTATGCAATATTTATTCAGATGATCCCTTTTCTAATTTTACATAATGGTAAACCCGTTTTAGAAGCTTTTGGAGCAATTATTGCGGGATTAGCACTCGGGGTTTTAGCATTTAGAACCCGTTCAATCTTTTATTGCGTTATTACCCATGCGTGTGTTATGTTTAGTATCGATTTTATCTCGATTCTTAGATATAAAGCCGACAATTATGGAGTCGGGTTATTATCTCTAATTCATGTTTTTAAACAAATTTTTTGAGGCTGAAATGCGATTCTCATTAAATGTTGACCATATTGCAACTTTAAGAAATGTAAGGGGAGAAAATCTTCCCGATCCGGTTACTGTCGCTTTAATTGCGGAACAAGCCGGTGCAGATGGAATTGTTGTTCACTTAAGAGAAGATCGAAGACATATTAAAGAAAGGGATGTTAGGCTTTTGAGAGAACTTATCTCAACAAAGCTTGATCTTGAAATGGCTGCTACTGAAGAGATCATCAAAATTGCATGTGATATTGGTCCGGAACTGGCAACAATTGTTCCTGAAAAAAGACAGGAGCTTACAACGGAAGGGGGAATTAATGTGATCGATAATATAGACCTTTTAAAAACCTCTATTATAGAGCTTCATAATTCAGAGATTGAAGTTTCATTATTTATTGAACCAGACCTTGAACAGATAAATGCAGCCGCTGAAATAGAATCCGATTATATTGAAATTCATACAGGGGTCTTCGCAAATGCCGTTTCAGAAGAAGAACAATTTGATGAACTTGAAAAAATAAGAATCGCCGTAAAACACGCAAAGAAATTGGGATTGGGAGTAAATGCCGGTCATGGTCTCAATTACCAGAATATAAAAATATTTCGGGAATTAGCAGATATTGATGAAGTAAGTATTGGGCATGCTGTAATTGCACGCGCAGTATTAGTAGGGATTAATGATGCAGTTAAAGAGATGATAAGCCTTATTAGATAAATGCTTTTCTCTATCAACCATTTTAGTTGAATATTAATTTTTCAACTAAATTGGTTGAAAATTCACTTTTCAACTGAATCAGTTGAATTTTATGTGATATAAGTTTATTTTTGGAAATATTATTCCTGGATTATAATGAAAAAAATAGCTCTGATTGGAGATATTGTCGATTCAAAAAACATATCGGAACGTGCAAAAGTTCAATCCGGATTGAATAATATTTTCAAAAAACTGAACAATAATGGAGATCTATTATCACCTTATACGATTACTCTAGGGGATGAATTTCAGGCCGTATACAATAAAGCCGACTTTATTTTCAGCCATATTTGGCAGATTAGTTCGGGTGTATACCCGCTTAAAATAAGGTTTTCTCTGGGGGCTGGAGATATAACCACTAAAATAAATAAAAAGCAGGCAATTGGTATGGATGGGCCGGCGTTTTATAATGCCCGGAACGGATTAAACGGATTAAAAGAATCCGGATTTTTATTTGCCGTAACTGCCGATGAATTGCAGGCAGAGGAAATTATTAAACAAAGCCTTTTTTTAATCTCTCACCTTTCTAACAATTGGAAAAAGTCCAGGTTAAATATATTGTCATTATTATATCAACAATTCAGCGTTATGGAAATTGCAAAAAAACTAAAAATAACGGATAAGGCAGTTTATAAGAATATTGATGCCGGTGCTTTAAAGATTATTATGGATTTAACAAAAGAAATGACAAGCAATCTTAATCAATCCTTGAAATAATTATTTGCAGTTTTATTATACATTAAATATTGTAATGTTTGTGCGATTATTTTTCTTATTCAGAGATAATCCGATTTCGATTAAGAAAGTTCTTTATTTGTCATTTTTGGAAGTGATTCTTCTATTAGTATTTAAGCCGGTGTTATTTTTATTAATTTTCCTTGTATTATTAATCAGTATTAATATTTTATTCTATTTCCTGGAAAAAAGATTTGTTAATAAAAACTTAATAAGATTTTTATCTCTCCTGCTAATTATAATCTTAATAGGATTTTTTACATCTCCCCACATTTCAATAAATTTCAATCAAAATCTGCTGGGTTTTATTAAAAGCCTTTCTTATTATTTTTTCTCATTAAAATCGATTAAAGCTCCAAGCTGGTTAGCAGTAAATATTTTTATAGCTGCTATTTTATTTTTAATGAATGAAGTGAACTTTGTAATAAGATATTTTTTTGAGGCTCTTTCATTAACACCGCAAATAAATGATGAAGGGGATAGGGAACTGGATGAAAAGGAATATAATGCCGGAAGAGTGATTGGAATGCTTGAAAGAATACTAATTTTGTTTTTTGTTGTTATTAATCAATTTGCAGCTATAAGTGTAATTATAGCTGCAAAAGGTTTTACAAGGTTTAAAGAGCTTGATAAAAAAGAATTTGCCGAATATGTTTTAGTTGGAACCCTCCTCTCATCTTTATTTGCAATAGGGATCTCTTTATTAGCAAGACACTTAATTAAATAAATAAAGCTAATTCTTGCCCAGCTGCCGAGATATGATAAAGAAAAAAATGTTTGAGATTTTATCAATTATCATTTCCCCTTTTTTTTTGATTTTATTGATATAAACAAAGAACCGGCAAATGCACCATAAGCAGTACTTAACCATGGATTTCCGGTAATCGGGCAGGTACCGGTTACGCAGCCGACATAATGATAATAAAGATAACCCCCTGCCCCACCGATGATAACAGGTAAGATTATTTTACTCCACTTTCTAATCAATTTGGATTTTAATAGCTCCATCCTGATATTCCCCCTCTTAAATTTGCAGCATTGTAGCCGTTCTTTTGCAGCATTAATGCCGCTGTGAGGCTCCTGTTTCCGGATCTGCAGTAACAGACTATCTCTTTATCCTTAAATTTTTTCAATTCGGGTGCCCTGCTGTTTAACTGGTTTAATGGTATATGAAGAGAGCCTTTAATATGTCCGGCTTTTCTTTCCGATTCAGTTCTTACATCAAGAAGCAAGATACTTCTATCTTTCATTTTATTATTTATTTCACCGGCATTATAATGTTTTATTTTGCTTTTATTTATTGCTTTCTTTATTACTGTGAACAATATTAAAGCTAATAGAGTGTATATTATTATTTGAGAAGGAGTCATTTGATATTTCCCTTTTTTATTGAAAAAGAATTTGAAACCATATATCTAATCCCATTATAGCAATTATAACTGCTAATCCCCAGCGCAAAGTTGTGGCAGTAAATCTATGACTTAAATTAGAACCGATAAATACACCGGGAATAGAGAATAAAATAGCTGTGGCAGTTAAATCAAAAGGAACAAGTCCGGAGCTTATTTTACCTAGACTTGTAGCAAAAGAAGCAAGAAGGACTATTCCAAGAGTTGAACCGATTGTAATACGGATAGGTATTTTTAAAAGAATCATTAATAGAGGGGACAGAAGGAATGCTCCGGGAGCGCCTGCCATTCCGCCAAAAAAGCCGACTGCAATTCCAATTAAAACTGCAGTAAATTTATTAAAATCAATCAATCTTTCACCATTTGCAGGCTCATTTTTTTGAACAAAAATAATTAACCCTGCACCTGTTGTTGCCATCAGTGCAAAGATACTAACTATTAAATTTGGATTTACCCAGCCTGATAAATATGCCCCTGCAAAAGAGCTTATTACTATAGGGATTCCGATGGTCATTACTACTGTTTTATTAAAAGCTTTTTTCTTTCTGTGAAATAACATACCCAGCAACGAAGTTGCAAAAACCTGTATTGAGGTCATTCCTGAAATATTTTTTATTCCCAATTCATTGAGCCCGAATAGTTGAGGTAAATACAGGTACGCGGGGATTAGCATTATAGCTCCGCCTAACCCAAGCATTCCAGAAATCAAAGAAACAAAAAAGGCAATTATTCCAATAAGAAAATATTCTGCCATTATTTGAATACTCCTTGCAGTCTTTCGACTTCAAAGCCATTCATCACCCATCCGCCCGTTCCGCCTTTGAGATTGTATACTTTTTTATAATTCTGAGAATAAAGAAAATGAGCAGCTTCGGAAGACCTGTTGCCGCTCTGACAAATTACAACTACCGGACTATTTTTATCTCCCTGAAGTTCTCCCAGGAGTTCATTAATTCTTGAATAGATCTGGCTAGTTGGAAGATTATATACACCGGGTATAGCACCGAAAGCCATTAGTTCATAAGGTTCGCGTACATCCATTAAAAATAGGTCAGGATTATTTTCCATCATTTTTTTCAATTCCAAAGGGGAAATATTCTCGAATTTCTCATTTGATACGGAAATTCGTTTAGTCCCGCACTGCAAAGTAACTTTTCCGCTATTTTGAAGATCCGCAACCGGTGGGAAAAATTCATTTACAAATAATATATATTCATCCCTGGTTCTTTTTTCAAGGAAGGGGTTCTTTCTTTTCTCATCTGACAGAAATGAATATTCATTATTCTCGTAATCATGACCCGGATAAATTTTGGTCTCACCGGGAAGAGAAACAATTTTATTAAAAAGACTTTCGTACTGTTCTATGGGATTGCCGCCGGGTAAATCACTTCTTCCAGCTTGTCCAATCAATAGTAAATCTCCAGTAAACAATTTATCATCACAAAGTACACTTATATGATTATCTGTATGACCCGGAGTGTATAGGAATTTTAATTTCAATGAGTCAACCTCAATTATATCATTATCATTAATGTATTTATCCATTTCGATTTTTGCATTTGCTCTTAAAATATCTCCAATTCCGAATTTATCCCCTTCATCGACGATTTTCCACTTATCTTTTGTCTTTTCATGCATAATAACTTCAGCACCGGTAAGTTTTTTTAACTCTCCGGCACCGGAAATATGATCGGCATGTGTGTGTGTATCAATAATAAATTTTATTTTAATTCCCATTTCTTCTTCTAAAAAAAGAAATTTTTGAACATCCTCTATATTGGGATCAATAAGGATGGCTTTTTTTGTATTTTCGTCAGCTAAAAGGTATGATAATGTTCCTGTTCCGTCCGCCGAACGAATCTGCTTGAATAACATTTAAGTCTCCTGATTTTATAAATATCATGTTTTTAAAATCTAAATAATGATTATTTGAAGTCATTCGATTCAAAAAAGATACAAAAGATTCATAATCCGATTTATTTTATATCACAACAGAATAATTTTATATTTAAGCTGAAAAAATAGATTTGTTCGCTAATTTAAGTAAATTTAAAAGGCTATTTATTCCAAATAAAATATAATTTTACATTCCAAGACTAAATAAATCCGGAAAAATTATTTTAATGAGAAAATCTGTTCTAAAACAAAAATTGGAATATCATTATAAAGCCTTTGACAAGTCACATATTTCACCGGATCCTCTTCAGTTTCTGCATTTGTATAAAGATGAAGAAGATATTGAAATAATCGGATTTATTTCATCAATATTTTCTTATGGTAATGTTTCCCAGATAGTTAATACATTAAATCGCATAACAAATATTTTAGGAGTTCATCCTTATGATTCTATCTTAAATATGAGTAAAAAAGAAATAAACAGATATTTTAGCGATTTGGTGCATCGGTTTTATACATCCGGAGATATTAAGCTTCTTTTTGAGGTTCTTCATAATGCTTTAGATAGAGAAAAGGGAATCAAAGAAATATTTCTACAAAATTATTATGATTTTTCCGGAGAATTAAATTTAAAATTGCCCTTATCTAAGTTCTCTAATTTTTTCTTAAAAAGCTTTCCGGATGAAAAAATAACACCGGGTATTCGTTTTATGTTTGCTGATCCTCTAACAGGTAGTGCCTGCAAAAGGATGAATCTTTTTTTAAGATGGATGATTCGAAAAGATGAACTTGATTTCGGCTTCTGGCATGAAATTCCAAAAAGTAAATTAGTTATTCCGGTGGATACACATGTAGCACGAATCTGTACTTCCTTAAATCTCACAAGTAGAAAAAACATAAGCTGGAAAATGGCAGAAGAGATTACTGAAAACTTAAAACAGTTTGATTCAGTTGATCCTGTTAAATATGATTTTGCAATTTGCCATATTGGAATGAGAAAGATGGTATTTTAATTAAATATGAGGAATTCAATCATAAAAAAGCTTGCATCTCACTTCCTTTATTCAAATATTCCTTATTATTTTTAATTTTTCCTTTTCCAAATTAGGAGCAATAACGAATGGCAGAAAACAATTCAACCCCTACTTCGTTTAAACCATATATTTCACCAAAAGAATTTATTCCCGAATTCACACCAAAAGCAATTATTCTCGGGGCAATCTTCGGAGTAATCTTTGGTGCTGCTTCTGTTTATCTTGGTTTAAAAGTAGGGTTAACAGTCAGTGCTTCAATACCAATTGCTGTTTTAGCAATCGCAGTATTCAAAAAGATCGGAAATTCAACAATACTTGAGAACAATATTGTTCAAACTATAGGTTCAGCAGGTGAATCTGTTGCTGCCGGTGTAGTATTTACTATTCCTGCTTTACTATTTTTGCCTGGAGGCAGGGCTTACTTTCAGTATTTTCAGGTATTTGTTTTAGCTTTAGCCGGAGGAATACTCGGGGTATTATTTATGATTCCTTTGAGAAGATCATTAATTGTAAAGGAGCATGGAGTTCTGCCTTATCCGGAAGGTACTGCTTGTGCCGATGTCCTTATAGCAGGAGAAAAAGGAGGGAATTTAGCTAAAAAAGTATATTATGGATTAGGGATCGCGTTCTTATATAAACTTTTTATGTCAATACTTGGATTCTGGAATGATGTTCCGGAACATATATTCGGGCGGCATTCAGCATTGCCTAACGGAACAATAAATGGAGAGATCACTCCGGAACTTTTAGGAGTTGGATACATTATAGGTCCTAAAATATCAGGGATTATGGTAGCCGGCGGTGTCTTATCATGGTTAGCTTTAATACCCTTAATTACAATTTTTGGAGACAGCTTAACAACAGTTGTACAACCGGGTACTAAGCTTATTTCAGAAATGTCCGCATCGGAAATTTGGAATAATTATATAAGATATATAGGAGCAGGCGCAGTAACTTTTGGGGGTATCATTACCTTGATTAAATCTTTACCAACAATTGTTAATGCCTTCCGTGATTCATTTAAAGACCTTACCGAATCAAAAAAAGGTTCTAGTACTGAAAAAATAAGAACAGAGAAAGATATACCTATTCCATATGTTGTATTTGGAAGTATTGGTCTTGTAATCTTTATGGCGTTAATTCCAACTATTCCAACAAATTTCTTGTCCGCGATAATGGTAGTAATCTTCGGATTTTTCTTTGTTACTGTTTCATCAAGAATAGTAGGTTTAATCGGTTCATCTTCAAATCCTATTTCAGGAATGACAATCGCTACTCTGATGGCTACATCATTAATATTTGTTGGAATCGGATGGACGGGTGATTTTTACCAGCCGATAGCTTTGGTTGTAGGTTCAATTGTTGCGATAGCTTCAGCTAACGCAGGAGCTACTTCTCAGGATCTAAAAACGGGGTTTTTAGTTGGTGCAACCCCATTGAAACAGCAAATAGGTTTAATTATTGGGGTTCTCGCATCAGTTGTGGCAATTGGTTTCACTCTTTTACTTTTGGAAAATACATTAGGCATTGGTGTTATTACACCTCACCATCAAACACCATTACCCGCACCCCAGGCAACTTTAATGGCTACTGTGATAAAAGGATTAATTAGCCAGAACCTGCCATGGGGTTTGGTAATTTCCGGGATGGCACTTGCAGCTGTGATGGAGTTAGGTGGAGTTAATTCTTTAGCTTTTGCTGTTGGAGCATATCTGCCGTTATCCACTACAAGTCCTATTTTTGTTGGCGGATTGGTTAAATGGTTTGTTGATAGGAGAAAAAAATCCGCAAATGCAGAATCAGAAACAGGTCCGGGAGCTCTTTTTAGTTCAGGGTTAATTGCAGGCGGAGCCTTAACGGGTATTTTAATTGCTATCTTAATAGGTTGGACAGTAGGAAAAGATGCACAAGGAAATGACATTTCATTTTTGAGCAAGATAAATACGGGCTTTTCCCACAGCCTTGGTGCGGGCGGTGATATATTATCCTTAGTAATGTTTATCACTTTAGCTGCAATTCTATTTAAATTTGCAATGAGTAAAGAAGATAAAATTTAGGAACAGTTTTAATGATTTAATTGAATATCTTTGATTTATTATTCATATATTGTAACAGTTAATTGAGTAATAGGTCTTTACTATTTGGCAAAGGTGCTATGGTAAAATTTATTCTTAAATGTTCTATTATTATTGTTTTTTTATCCTCTGCATTAGTTAATGCTCAAACCTTCGGCTTTGGCTGTCTTGGTTTTGTGGGAGGATTTGCAGGATACAGCTATCAGAAGTATCAGGCAGACGGATTAAATAATTATGTAGCAGATTTTAACAAAACTAACGGCGATTCCTTAAATGCTCCAATGAGTAATTTCGGATCAGCTTCCGGATACCGCTTGGGAATTAATTTCTTTAGAGCACATTTTACGAGATTCATCTTAACTTCCAAAGGCTTTTATCAATCATTGATTGAAAGTAAAGATGCTCAAATTACTTCAGAGTTTGGGTCTTCCAACTCCAGTTACAAAGTCAGATTAAACACATGGGGTGTGGGATTGGATGTAGGGACTTCTATTACAGGTGCAGTAAGCTGGAAAGTGATTGATGCGGCATTACTTTTTAATAAAGCTACTTTTACTAATACAAAAAATTTTCCCGGTTCTCTTACCGATATAAAAGAATTTAAGAGTGATTCAAAAGTAGGGTATTCGATTGGCACAGGATTCATCCTGCAATTGATTGACGAATATATTTCAATTGAAGGACTTGCTGCTTATACAGTTTTTTCAATAGATGAACTTCGATTTAGATGATGGAACGAAGTTAACAGTTAGTGAAAATTCTTCCCAGCCGATGAATAATTTCATCGAATCCGGCGGATTCAATGCAGTTATCCAGTTAAATGTAGGTTTCCCCTTATGAGAGGCTTGTCAAAGGAACTTTATTATCCTTAATTTTTTATTTATTTTTGTACTTGCTTTTTTCAAATCCTTAATATAAAATACCTTACATAAAGATTAATAATAATTAGGAGTTTTTTAATGGCTATTTTACCTATCACCATTTACGGTGATAAGATCCTGAGGAAAAAAGTCGACTGTGTTGAAGATGTAGATTTCAATGCAATAGAATTAATTAAGAATATGTTTGATACTATGAGGAATTCGAATGGAATAGGTTTAGCAGCCAATCAGGTGGGAGTTAATCAGGCTATTTTTGTTATTGACGTTTCTATTGTCGAAGGGTATGAAAATTATAAACCGATGACTGTTATAAATCCTGAAATAACATTTCGTTCTGAAGAAAAAGTTTTTATTGAAGAAGGATGCTTAAGTATACCTTATGTGCGGAATGAAATCGAAAGACCTTCAAATATTATAATAAGATATTTTGATTCGGATATGAAGGAGCAGTCCCTTGAAGCAGATGGTTTGCTTGCACGTGTTCTTCAGCACGAATATGATCACCTGCAGGGAATACTATTTACTGATTATTTTGATGAAAAAGCTAAAAAAGAGTTTAAGAATATTTTAATTAAAATTAAAAATAGAGAAGTTGAAATCGAATATCCGGTTACAGATGATATAAATTATCAGTTGAGATGAAAATAATTTTCATGGGTACACCTGACTTTGCAATCCCTTCTTTAAATAGTCTAATCGAAAACAAACACGAAGTATTAGCAGTTGTAACCGCTCCAGATAAAGAAAGAGGCCGGGGAAGGAAAGTCTCTTTTACTGCGGTTAAAGAATTTGCTGTAAAAAATAATCTGCCAGTTCTGCAGCCGCAGAAATTAAAAAATCAAGATTTTATTGAGGACTTGCAAAAATATAATGCCGATGTTTTTGTTGTTGTAGCCTTTAGGATTTTACCAAAAGAAGTATTTACAATTCCTAAAAAATTATCTTTTAATTTGCATGCTTCTCTTCTTCCCAAATACAGAGGTGCAGCACCTATTCAGTGGGCTTTAATTAATGGTGAAAAAGAAACCGGAGTAACAACTTTTGCACTTGAAGAAAAAGTTGATACGGGAAATATAATACTGCAGGAAAAAATTGAAATTGATACCGATGATAATTTCGGCTCTTTACAGGATAAATTAAGTGTTTTAGGCTCTGAGATTGTTTTAAGAACGATTAATCTAATTGAAGAAGGTAATTTTGAACTTAAAAACCAGGATAATACGCTGTCTTCTCCGGCACCCAAAATAACAAAAGAAATTACTCGTATTGATTGGAATAAAACTGCAGAAGAAATTCACGACCTGGTTCGAGGTCTGTCTCCGTATCCATGTGCTTATTTCGTTCTTAATAATACAATTATTAAGATATATAAATCTAAAAATGTTCATTTTACTGAAAAAT
>CAVUGE010000017.1:0-434680 GCA_963740945.1 uncultured Bacteroidota bacterium
AGTAAAAAGATTATTGGGTTACCTCCCGTCCAACTATAGAGACATTTTAGTTGATAAAGTGTTTGATTTTGAAACACTTTTGCCGGATGATGGTTTAAGTAGAATAATCCCCGAAAATCCTAATAAACCTTATGATATGAAGCAGATAATAAATCTGCTGGTTGATGATAATGATTTTTTTGAGGTTCATAAAAATTACGCAGATAATATCATAGTAGGTTTCGGAAGAATCGGTGGGATGACAATCGGCATTATAGCAAATCAACCTGAAGTATTAGCCGGAGTTCTGGATATTAATGCTTCTGTAAAGGGAGCCAGATTTGTAAGGTTTTGTGATGCTTTTAATATACCCATTCTGGTTTTGGAAGATGTACCCGGTTTTCTGCCTGGTACGGAACAGGAGTGGAACGGAATTATCAAACACGGTGCAAAATTACTTTATGCATTTTGCGAAGCCACGGTTCCAAAAGTAACAGTTATTACCAGAAAAGCTTACGGCGGAGCATATGATGTTATGAATTCCAAGCATATAAGGGGTGATTTTAATTTTGCATGGCCCTCTGCCGAAATTGCTGTAATGGGACCTAAAGGTGCCGTTGAAATTATATTCAAAAAGGAAATATCGAAAGCGAAGGATCCGGAAATAGAATTGGAGAAAAAACTTAAAGAATTTATCGAAAAATTTGCTAATCCTTACATTGCTGCCGAAAGAGGTTACCTTGATGACGTTATAGAACCAAAGGAAACTAAGATAAAATTGATAAATGCGTTCAAGTTTTTGAAGACAAAAGTGGATAAAAACCCCCCAA
Source organism: uncultured Bacteroidota bacterium (assembly GCA_963740945.1). Lineage (GTDB taxonomy): Bacteria > Bacteroidota > Ignavibacteria > Ignavibacteriales > Ignavibacteriaceae > CAVQBP01. Next base: position 810 of record CAVUGE010000017.1, read on the forward strand.
AAAAGCATGGGAATATCCCCTTATAAGAAGAAAAATTTTAGTTAAATATATATAACAAAGTAAATTAGACTAAATTAGTTAATTTTTTACTTGATAAATCGATTATCAACTGTTATATTCAATATCAAAAAATAGAAAATATGGAGAATTAATGGGAAAAAAATTCTTACCGCTTGTGATAATTTCTTTATTTACTTTGATCCTCTATTCTTGCGGAGCAAATAAAGAAATTACCAAAAACGATAAATCCGAAAAAAAACCGGTAAAAGTAGAAAATGGAGGAATCGTTTCAGAAATGCTTGAACAGGCTAGACAGTATTATGTTGCCGCATTAGCCAGTCAAGAAAAAAGCCCTACTTCTGAGACAATTCAGAAGTATGAATCATCATTGAGGATTATAAACAACCTCAGCTACTATCCTGGAATTGAAGACAATGAAGCATATGTAGAACTTGGAAAATCTATTATAGATGATTATAGGAAATATGTTGACGGATTACCCGAAGTTCCGGTAGAAGTTTCATTTGCCGCACTGGAAGAATGGATGGGGAAGAATCTTCCTGAAATATCAATGGATTTGGAGAAGAATAAAAAAACAAAGTCAATAATAATACCTGCAGATATACCCCTCGAAGTTAATCCGATAGTTGATAGATGGGTTGATTATTTTACTATAAAAGGAAGACCCCATATGCAATTGTGGCTTGAAAGGTCGGGTAAATACTTCCCTATGATGACAAAAATCTTTGCTGAAGTTGGGGTACCGAAGCAATTAGCTTATCTTAGTATGGTTGAGAGTGCATTGAATCCTACAGCCCGTTCATGGGCAAGTGCAGTTGGATTATGGCAGTTTGTGAAATCAACCGGTAAATTATATGGCTTACAGTCTGATTTCTACTATGACGAAAGAAGAAATCCCGAAAAAGCTACACTTGCCGCTGCAAAACATTTAAGAGATCTATACGGTGATCTCGGCGATTGGTATCTTGCTTTAGCTTCATATAATGCCGGAGAAGGAAGAATTACAAGAGCTATGAGAAGAGCAGGATCAAATGATTTTTGGACAATTAGCAAATATCTTCCCAAAGAAACAAGAAGTTATGTCCCGCAATATATTGCTGTATGCCTTATAGGAATGAATCCTGAAAAGTACGGCTTTACTAATATTAATTACGAGAAACCGGTTCAATATGAAACCTATAATGTTAACGATGCAATTTCTTTGAACTACCTAGCGAGTTCAACAGGAACAGATTTAGAGACACTTCAGGATATGAACCCGGAATTAACACAATTAAGTACGCCTCCTTCATTTCCCGGTGGTTATCCTCTTAATATTCCGGTTGGAATGTCCCAGCAGTTAGCTTCAAATTTAGTTAATATCCCTGAATCAGCAAAAAGTTATTATCTTGCTTATACTGTCAGAAGAGGTGAAACCCTTTCCAGGATTGCCAGCAGATACGGTGTTTCAACCCATGACTTAGCAGATGCAAATAATATTTCTATAAGAAGTAAGCTCTATCCCGGAGTATCTCTTAAAATTCCTGTAAACAATAATATTTCCACTAAGGATTTTGCATATAATACAAATGTGGAATCAGCCGATGATGATGATAGTTCATCCGGTGGATATGTATCTCCTTACTTAGCTTTAAATAAAGATATGGATAGTGCTTCTTCATCAGGGGACAGGGATGAATCTATAGCATTAAATGAAAACGAATCAGATAACGTCAATAATAATACAATTGCTGAAACCAGTAATGAAACTGATAGTAAAGATATTGCTTCCAGCACAGTAGTTGTCCCTCCAAATAAAGTTGCTGTAAATTACAGAGTAAAGAAAAAAGACAGCTTATTAGGTATAGCTGATTTGTTTAATACCCGTGTGAGCGATATAAGAAACTGGAATAATATTTCTTACACTGAGACAATAAATGTTGGACAAACTTTGACTATCTATGTACCGGAAGATAAAAAAGATTTTTATGCAAGCCTGGATAATCAAACACCTGTTGAAAAATCTATTACCAATACCAGTACTGTCAGCAGTAATTATTGGGTATATCACAGAATACGCAGAGGTGAAAATCTTAATTCTATTGCATCCAAATACGGTGTGGATGTTAATTCTCTCAAAGATTGGAATAATCTTAGAAGCAATAGAATCTTTGCTGGAAGAAGGTTGAAGATAAGTACTACTAAACCGGCTTCTACTTATGCTACAAATGACAATGGATCAGATAAGACAACAAAATTCAGATACAGAATTAGAAGAGGTGAGACCATCAGTGAATTAGCCGAGAGGTTTTCAGTCTCGATAGCCCAAGTAAGAAGATGGAACCATTTGAGCAGCAACGAATTAATTGCCGGACACTCCTTAACAATATTTACTGATGAACATACATCTTCTCTGGGTGACAATACAACTAAAACTTCCGCCAATGTAAATTATTACAGGGTAAAGAAGGGTGATACTATTGGTGAAATCGCAGAGTTATACAAAGTCCGTGCTTCTGATATCAGACGATGGAATAGTTTAAGTGGGAATGTCGTTTATGCGGGTAAATCATTAAAAATTTATTCAAATTCAGATATAAACGATCTGCCTGAAAATGTTAGCAATAAATCCACTTATGTTCATATTGTAGAAAATGGAGATACTTTATACAGCCTGGCAAAGAAATACGATACAACAGTTCAAAGATTGAAATATATAAATCATCTGGATGGGAATACGATTGTTGCAGGTCAGAAGTTAAAGATAAAGTGATAAATTATTGATATTTAAGAAGCCTGCCTTAGATTAAGTTTGGGGCAGGCTTTTTTTTTGTTATATACCTTCCGTTTAATCACCGAGGTACTGGACTAGAGTATGGGAGGGGGAATATTTCACCCCTTCGGGGTTGTGGTATATTGTTATTACGTATTTCTATAAAAATGCCACACCTTCGGTGTTAAAAATATTGAGGGGGGTGTGGTTTGGTTGAGGGGTTAAGCTTTGCACCGGACTGGAAGTCCGATGTTAGCCTTTGTTTTAGAGGTTAATGAGATAGCTGCGAGATATATATAACTTTATTTATTTTTTAGTAAATTAGTGAAATTAAAAATAGTTCATAAAAAATAATGAAGGCCGTTAGGGGTGTTATTCGGATATAACCGGAATAACTGAGAATAAACCCTAAAACCTGATCTGGGTAATGCCAGCGTAGGGAAACGGGTTAAAGAATAATTAAGATTTAGCCGTTTCTCCGTTCCGCTTTTGCGATTCGGATTAAAAACGGCTTTTTTTTTGAAAGGATTCAAAAAAATGAAATGCTTAATTGTTCTTTTTTTGTTTTACTGCTCTGCTGTATTTTGTCAGAATGTCCAAATTAAAGGGAAGGTTATAGACAGTGAAACGGGCAATCCATTACCGGGAGCAAATATTTATATTAAAGAAAATCCTACCATTGGTACTGCAAGCGATAGTTCTGGGAATTTTAGTATTAAATATCATATCACGAATGTTCATCTGGTAATAGCATTTTTAGGATATGATACCAGGGTAATTTCTATCGAGGATATAAATAATAACGGAAGATTCACGATAAATCTTGAGCCTAAAATTATTCCTGCTCAAACAGTCTTAATTGAGGGAAGTCTCGGGAAGGAGGGAGTTACACCATTAGCTTTCAGTAAAATAAAAAGAAAGGATATTGAAGAGAAGTATTCGGTTCAGGATATACCTGAATTTTTAAGTACACTACCTTCAACTACTTTTTATTCGGAAAATGGAAACGGTATAGGATACAATTATCTAAGTATAAGAGGTTTCGACCAAAGACGAATTTCGGTCTCAATAAATGGTATACCTCAAAATGATCCGGAAGACCATAATGTCTATTGGTTGGATTTCCCGGATTTATTGGCAAGCACAGATTTAATACAGGTTCAAAGAGGTGCAGGTTCGGGGGTTTTTGGCTACCCTGCTATCGGAGGCTCGATAAATATTATTACATCATCCTTTTCAAATAACCCAATGGTGAATTTGTCTGCAGCTTTAGGGAGCTATAACGTACGCAAATATTCTATCTCAATATCAAGCGGATTAATTAATAATAAGTATTCTATAAGTGCAAAATTATCAAAGATATTAAGCAGCGGGTATAGAAATTTATCATGGGTAAAATTTAATTCGTATTATATTTCTGCCGTGAGATATGATAAAAAATTAACTACACAATTCAATTTTTACGGAGGGCCAATTGCCGATGGATTAGCTTATAAGGGGCTGCCAAAATTTGCAGTCAAAGATAAGACATTAAGAAGAGCCAATTATTCTTACTGGGAGACTAATGCTCAAGCTGACTCTTTTTCATATACCGTAGACAGAAGACCTGATGAAATTGAAAATTTTTCCCAGCCTCATTATGAATTGTTAAATGAATTAAAATTGAGTAATGTATTGACATTTAATTCTGCACTATTCCTGGTAACAGGAGATGGATTCTTTGATTACGATGGTACCGGTTTAGACACAACTTCATTACATTTAACCTCACAATACGGCTTTCACCCTAGTCAGAATCCATCCGGTATATTAGTTAAAGCTGAGGTTGAAAATAAGCAATATGGATGGATACCTAAATTAAGTTACAATCATCAAAATGGTCAATTAATTATTGGAGGTGAATTCAGAATCCACAGGTCAATACATTGGGGGAATATAGCCTATGCTTCAAATCTTCCGGATGGTTTATCTCAGGATTTCCATATTTATTATTTTAATGGTGCAAAAGATATAATTAATGGATTTATTCATGAAACATATACATTAAATGATAATTGGAACTTTTTAGGTGAAGTTCAGCTTGCCTATCATAAATATAGATTTAATAATGAACATTTTTACAATAACAGTTTTTCTATTGACGGTTTATATTTTAATCCAAGAATCGGTGTTAATTATAAATTTAATCCAGAGCAAAATATTTATACATCATATTCAAGAGTCACTAGAGAACCGAGATTAGGAACATATTATTCCGGAGAAGAATCTATATGGGGATCTACACCGCAATTTGTGCAAAATGAAGATGGTTCTTACAACTTTTCTGAGCCATATGTAAAGCCGGAAACGATGAATGATTTTGAACTTGGATATTCAATAATTAAGAAGAATTTTAATATTTCTATAAATTTATACTATATGTTGTTTGATAATGAAATAGTTAATAACGGAAAATTAGATATTTTCGGACAGCCAATTACAGGGAATATGAGCAGTACTATCCACAGAGGAGTTGAACTTTCCGGGTCTATAAAGCTTCCCTATAATTTATCATTATTATCCAACCTAACTCTCAGTAAAAATTATGTTAATAATGGTACTTATTATATTGATTCGGATAATTTAATTAATTTAAGCGGCAATAGAATCGGCGGTTTTCCTGATATTTTATTTAACTTAGGTTTGAGCTATAATGCTGAACCGGTATTCATACAACTGAAAGGAAGATATGTGGGTAAATTCTATTCTGATTATTACGACTCAAAGCTTTCGGAATACCTTGTGAAGTTTCCGGGATTTATAAGCTATGATGATAATGTTAATGATGCATATTTTACTGCAGATTTTTATATAAGTTATTCACTTAAAGCTTTCAGCACACTCAATCCGAGTAAAATCTTTTTACAGGTTACAAATATTTTCGATAAATTATATTCAGCAAATGCAATTGGTGCTGAGTTTTTCCCTGCGGCTGAAAGAAATTTCTTAGCAGGAGTACAGATTGGATTATAGACATTTTGAAAATTTGAAATAATATATCCGATATGAAAAAATGTATTATTTTAGCAAATGGAAGGTCTCCCCAAAAATCTATTATAAAATATCTTAAGAAGAATAACTATTCAACCTTAATTTGTGCAGACGGCGGAGCCAACAGTGCTAAGAGATTAAATATCATTCCTGATTATATAATGGGGGATTTGGATTCGGTACACGAATCAACACTAAATAAATTCAAACCTGATTCAAAAATATTTCAAATAAAAAGACAGAATGATACCGATGTAGAAAAATGTCTAAAGTTTGCAATAAAGGGAAAATTTAGTGAATCCATTTTATTAGGCGTTACAGGAAACCGGCTTGACCACACATTCTGTAATCTTGGAATAGTAATAAAATTTTTCAATAGAATTAAGCTCAGAATTATAGCAGAGAATTCCATTCTAACCCCATATACAGGGAGTATAAAATTAAAAACAAGTCCGGGAGAGACAATTTCTCTATATGGCTTTAGTAAAGAAACAAAAATAGATTCAAGAGACTTAAAATATCCTTTGAGAAATATTTCTCTTCCTTTTGGAGAGAAAGAAAGTACGAGCAATATAGCGCTTTATAATTCAACAAAAATAAATATATCGGGAGGCATCATATTTATAATCAGAGACTATAAAACTGTCGAAAAATATGATCTCCTTTAGCACTTCAGATCTACTTATAATTATAATTTTCTTTTTTTCTGTAATCACAATAGGTTTTATCTCAGGAAGAAAATCGGGTACTGAAGCCGATGATTACTTATTATCCGGAAGAAAAATAGGATTATTTCTTTTCATTTTAACAAATGTATCTACCTGGTACGGTGGAATTTTAGGGGTGGGGGAGTTTACCTATAGATATGGCCTCGTAAGCTGGTTTACTCAAGGGCTGCCATACTACATTTTTGCTTTCTTATTTGCCCTACTTTTAGCAAAAAAAATAAGAAATGCTTCATTATTTACAATTCCTGATAAGTTAACTGAAGTTTACGGAGCAAAGGCAGGTTTAATATCTGCTGTATTTGTTTTTGTACTAGTTTCTCCCGCTCCTTATTTATTAATGACAGCCAATTTGATATCGCTTATTTTCGGCACGGGTATATTGATTAGTCTAATTTTGGGGTTAATTCTCTCAATTGCATATTTACTTCAAGGAGGTTTTAAGGCAAATGTTTATACAGATTCATTCCAGTTCTTTGTAATGTTCGGCGGATTCATTCTTATATCTAATATTTGCTTTTTCTAAATACGGAGGGATAGAATTCCTTACCTCTAAATTACCAGCTTCCCATTTAGAAATAACCGGAGGAGCCTCACCAACTTTTATAATTGTCTGGTACTTAATCGCTTTATGGACATTTGCAGATCCGGGTTTTCATCAAAGATGCTATGCTGCAAAATCAGGTGATGTAGCTGTAAGAGGCATTTTAATTTCAATAATTTTTTGGGCATTATTTGATTTCTTGACTACAAGCACCGGTTTATATTCAAGAGCTGTTTTACCTGGTATCAGCCAGCCGGTTCAATCTTATCCTCTTTTGGCTGAAAAAGTTTTAGGACCCGGATTAAAAGGTGTTTTTTATGCAGCATTGTTTGCTACAATAATGTCAACACTTAACAGCTTTTTATTTCTAAGCGGTACTACAATAGGGAGAGATTTCATTTATAAGTTGAATAAGAATGAGGATGAAAGAAAGTTAAAACCTTATACTATTTTGGGGTTAATTATTTCAGGAATTTTATCAATAATTCTTGCTTACTTTATCCCTTCGGTAATTGAGATATGGTATACTGTAGGTTCTTTTTGTATTCCGGGAATAATATTACCGGTTATTAGTTCATATTATCCAAAGTATAGAGTTCAAAACAGAACCATTGTTTTAGAGATGATACTGGCTTCAGCGGGAAGTATTATCTGGTTTATTATAAGAGAAAATTTCAAGCTAAATGATATATTAAACACGATTGAGCCGATGCTTATAGGCTTAACGATTGCATTACTAATTCATATTTATGGAATGAAAGGGAATTTTTTGGAAAAATATAAAAGAATCGGTAGGGTGTACATTACACAAAATATAAGGTAATAAGGTTTCCGTCATTCAGGTGAGTTTGTGTTAACTAAGGTGAAAACAAAAATATTATTCTTGCTTCTTTCTTTTATTCTTTACAACCGAAATTATAATTGATCCAATCAATATGAATCCTATAATACCAAGTGAAATTGAGGTAGGTAATGGAAGTAATTCGGATATTAGCATTTTCATCCCGACATAAAATAAAATAAGTGCAACACCATATTTTAAATAGGCAAAAAGGTCTACCAATCCAGAAAGAGTAAAGTATAAAGCTCTCAATCCTAATATTGCAAAAATATTCGAAGTAATAATTACGAATGTATCTCTTGTTATTGCAATAATTGCCGGAATTGAATCAACTGCAAAAAGAATGTCGGAAGATTCGATTAGTAGAAAGGTTAAAAAGATAGGAGTTGCGTAAATTATTCCACTTTGTTTTATAAAAAATTTTTTCCCTTCGTAATCAGGTAAAACATTAAAGTATTTTCTTATGAATTTAACAACAGGGTGTTTTTCCAGATTTATTTCTTCATTTTTTCCAAATGCCATTTTATATGCGCCGTATAATAAAATAAATCCGAATATATATATTACAAAATGAAAGAGGTTTATAAGTCCCACGCCGATAAGAATAAAAATAATTCTAAAAACAACAGCACTTAGAATTCCCCATTTTAAGATATGGGGCTGGTTGGCTTGAGATATTCCCATTACTTTGAAAATCATTAAAAATACAAAAAGATTATCAACAGAAAGGGAATATTCAATTAAATACCCGGTTAAGAATTCTAAATCCTCTTTGATGACCTTTTTCTAAAAAGAAGTAAATACAAGTACAAAAAAGAAGAGCGGTGATTATCCAGACACCGCTCCAAATTATACTTCTTTTTAGTCCTAATTTACCGCTTGTATGTTCGGTTGCATATAAATCAATTATAATAATAATGGCAGCAATAATTGAAAATATAATCCAGAACGTGAATTCAGTATACAAGTTATTTCCATATAATTAAGGAAGTAAAATTCCGGCTGAAATAACAGTCGTCCATAAACCATTTTTATCGCCTTCTGCAGATTGGGTAATATTAAAGGACCGTACAATTTTTCCGGACATCTTATAAATATTTTCTCTTTCGCTCCAATCGATATCAGGATTAAAATCGACACCGAGAGTAGTGGCAAGCATAGTAGCAGCTAAATCTTCTGCATATTCACCAGCGACTTTCTCTGTTTGACCAAAGGGATGGTGTTCGGAGAGATAGCCGTACTGGGAACTATCTGCAGGAAGGGCAACACCAATTGAAGAGGCGATTAAACGGTTGGGCTCATTTGTAGAATTCCGCGCAAGAACAGTAAAAGTAATTTGTCCGGGAAGTAATTCTTTTAGACCTTCTTCTTTTGTTATTCTTTTGCAGTTACCCGGGAAGATACTGCTTACCGAAACCAGATTACAAATTTCTATACCTGCGTTTCTCAATGCGAGCTCAAAAGAACTTAAATATTCTTTATGTCTCCCTACCCCTTTTGTAAAAAATATTCTTGAAGGAACATACAAATTTTCATCTCCTTTCCGAAATTATATTTTTAGTTTTATAAATTTCCTTTTTCCAACTTTAAGCACTTGTTCACCGGTTAAGTTTATATTAGAATTTATATCGGTTATTTTTTCACCGTCGATAGAAACTCCTCCTTGTAAGACCAGTCTTCTCGCTTCTCCTTTTGAACCGGCAAGATTTACCTTCAGTTATCAGATCTAAAATATTGATCTCTTTTATTTTGTTTTCGAAATGATATTCAGGGATATCCTCCGGGATTTCTTTTTTAATAAATATTCTATCAAACTCTTTTTCTGCTTGATCTGCGGCATCCTGATTATGATACATGGTTACTAATGTTTTAGCCAGTTTTCTTTTAAGATCCCTTGGATTTATTGAATGCTCTTCAAGCTGCAGCTTTACTATTTTTTAATTCATCATTTGAAATATCGGTAGCAAGTTCAAAATAGTTATATATTAAATTATCAGGAATTGAAAGAGTTTTACCGAAGATATCCTGAGGACTTTCAGAAATTCCTATATAATTATTATAAGATTTACTCATTTTTTCGATACCATCGGTACCTACAATCAATGGGGTTGTAATAATTATTTGGGGTTCCAATCCATATTCTCTCTGAATATCTCTTCCAACGAGAAGATTAAACTTCTGATCGGTCCCGCCTAATTCTACATCACTTTTTATAGCAACAGAATCCATTGCTTGAGCAAGCGGATATAAAAATTCGTGAACACTTATTGGTTCGCCGGATTTAAATCTTTTAGTAAAATCATCCCTTTCAATCATCCGGGCAACTGTATATTTAGAGGATAATTTAATAACCTCTTCAAAATTCATTTTCCCTAGCCAATCAGAATTATAAACAATTTTGGTCTTTTCTTTATTTAATATTTTAGATGCCTGTTCGAGGTATGATTGCCCGTTTTCTCTAGTCTCTTTTTAAAGAAAGCGCAGGCCGGGTAACATTTCTTCCGGAAGGATCACCTATCATCCCGGTGAAATCTCCAATAATTAAAATTGCCTGATGGCCTAAAGACTGAAATTGTGCGAGCTTCCGTAAAACAACGGAATGTCCAATATGTAAATCGGGTCTACTTGGATCACAGCCAAGCTTTACATTGAGAGGCTTCCCTTCAGCAATTGCTCTCTCCAATTTTTTTATAAGATCTTCTTCGGGGATAATTTCAAATGTTCCCCTTTTAATTAAATCAATTTGTTCAGTAATCGGAGGAAATTTTAATTTAGACATCAGTAAAAATCATAAATATTGATATTTGTAAAATAGTATAATAATTTTTCATTTAAAATTTTATTTTCCGTTCCTGTTCTCTCTGAAGATCACGTTTAGCAATGGATTCTCTTTTATCATAAACCTTTTTCCCTTTTGCTAAAGCAAGTTCAACTTTAACTTTTCCTTCTTTAAAGTACATACGCAGGGGAATTAAAGTGAGCCCTTTCTCTTTCACTTTTCCAATGAGCCTTCTAATTTCACTTTTATTCAGAAGCAATTTACGATCTCTAGTAGGAATATGATTATTTATATTACCTTGAGTATACTCACTAATATGAGCTCCGATTAACCATACCCCACCATTTTTTAATGCTGCATAACTATCAACGAGATTTGCTTTACCCTGCCTTAATGATTTAACTTCCGTTCCAAGCAAAACGATTCCAGCTTCAAAAGTTTGTAAAACAGAATATTCATGCCTAGCTTTACGGTTTACGGTAATGTTTTTGAATTCTTTTTCTTCTGACATGGTTTTTAAGTTAAATATTTCATATTTTTTAAATTCTGGAGTGAATAATATTCCTGATAATATTTTTATTCACAATATTATGCAACGATTTAATAAACTAGCCTCCAATCTCGTCCTTGCAATAGTAATAAAAATAATGAGGATGGAAATTATTTTTATTGTAGACTAAAATCAAGATTTTGATAATTTTTTTATAAATAATAACTGAACTTTCATTTTAATTAATATTCAGATGAAGTTTTAAGAATGAATTTATCACAAATTAACTAGAGTAATAAATAGTTTCTATAAAATGGGTAAAACAATAGCTGTTGCTGTTCCAAAAGGGGGAGTTGGGAAAACTGCTACTGCGGTAAATCTTGCTGCAAGTTTAGCGGTTGCGGAAAAAAAGACATTATTAATTGATTTTGATACTTCTGGAGCTTGCTCAAATTACCTGGGCTTTAATCCCGATAATTTTCAGGGAGATATATTTGATGTAATAAGTTTTACGACCCATATATCGAAGGTCATACACCAAACAGATTTAAGTAATCTCGAAATCATACCTTCAGATTTTTCAAACCTAATAAGAGAAGAAAGATTAAATAGGTTAACAAATAATACTAATATATTTAAGAATATTCTTAATGCAGATGAATTAAAGATCTATGATTTTATTATTATTGATTGTCCGCCATATTTAAAAGGATTAACAACTTTAGCTCTTACTGCTTCAGATTCATTATTAATCCCTGTTAAAGCGGGACAATTTTCAATCACTGCATTAAAGAAAATCCTAAAGTATGTAGATCTAATTAAATTAAATTATAATGCTAAACTTCAAATTGAAGGAATATTACTGACAATGTATGAAGCCCATACAAAAGCATGGGCAATGACAAATGAGAAGTTGGACGAAAGTTTTGCCGATTATTTATTCAAGACAATTATTCCTAAAAATGTAGCGATTACTGAATCTGAATTTTTTAGTAAACCGGCAATCCTTTTTAATGTAAAATCAAAAGGTTCGATAGCTTACCTTGAATTGGCAAATGAAATTATTCAGAAAAACCTTCCTCATAACAGTGCTGCTTTCCAACAGGATTCAGTATGAATCCCGATTTCAATTATGATTAAAGTTTTCAATTCACTAAAAAACTAATTATTAAATTAATTAACTAAAACTCCATTTATAGTATCTAATAATTCTCCTTTATTGTAAGGCTTGGAAATGATTTTAACAGGATTTGTCAGATAGGCATTTAAATAAGTCTCATCATCCTGATAGGCAGTTAAATAAATAATAGGGATATTAAATCTACCGGATATTATTCCGGCAGCATCTATACCGTTAAGTTTTCCCTTTAACATAATGTCCATTACAATTAAATCCGGTTTTTCTTTTTCGGTAGTAATAACGGCATCAACAGCATTATTAACAATCACAACCGAAATATCATCATATTTCTCAAGATCTTTCTTTATCCCTAATGCCGTGATTGTTTCATCTTCAACTATTAAAACTTTTGCCTTTTTGTCCATCGGACCCTCTCTAGAAATAGTTTCTTAAATTATTCATAACTTGCTGTAAATATAGTTTAACCAAGTTGAAATATCATTTGCTCTTTTTCACATGTGCTGGAAAATAAACTGGAGCAAGAGCATGTTGCAATAGTTAAATTGGCAGTATTTATTTAAAGTTAGGAAGCACTATTTTAAATTCAGTTCCCCCGTTTTTATTCAATTCGATTTTACCTTCCAGCTGATCAACGAGAGTATTAACTAATTGCAATCCGAGCGATTCTGTTTGTCTAAAGTTAATATTTTCCGGGAACCCAATACCATTATCTTTAATGATCAAAGTAGAGTTATTCTCATTATCCGGCTTATATAATATTTTAATTTCCCCTGAAGTCCCGTTAGGGAAGGCATACTTAAATGCATTAGACAATAGTTCATTTACAATTAAACCCACGGAAATAGCTGTATCAATACCGAGTGAAACATTGTCAATATCGGAAGAAAGCTTAACTTTTCTTGGATCAAGGCTGTAAGAATTCATCAAATGGGTTGCCAGGTCCTGAACGTAATCCCTTAATTTCACAGCGGCTAGATTTCCAGTCTGGTATAATTTTTCATGAATTAAAGCCATTGACCTAATTCTATTTTGGCTTTCTCTAAAAACATCCACTGCTGCATTATCATGAAAATATGAGGACTGAAGATTAAGTAAACTGGAAATTATCTGCATATTATTCTTTACCCGGTGATGAATCTCCCTGAGTAAAATATCTTTTTCCATTAATGAATCTTCAATTATTTTTTCTGATTTTTTACGTTCGGTAATATCGGTAAAAGTGACAACGCCGCCTTTAACTTCACCATTTTCAATGATAGGGTTAGATGAATATTCAACCGGGAAAGAAGTACCATTGGCTTTCCAAAAAACCTCATCATCTTTAATACAATCATTTTTTTCAATTAAAGCTTTATGAATCGGGCAATCTTTAATAGGATAATATTCTCCGTTGGGATAAGAATGATGAATTAATTCATGAATATTTTCACTGCTTTGAACAGGATCGAAACCCAACATTTCAACAGCGGATTTATTCACAAAAGTACAAAACCCTTTAAGATCTATACCAAATATCCCTTCACGTGTAGATTCCAATATTTGCTCGGTTTTCTTATATAACTTTCTAGTAGTAGTAAGAGAAATAGCCACAGTAAAAAATAATAAAGTAACAGCGCCGCCCGCAATTAGAGCAATCCATGCTTTTTCAGCATCAATTGTCTTATTAAATCCGGGCAGAGAAGTAAATTTAATTGTCCAGATATGCCCGTTAAAATCAATTTTTTTAGATTCAATAAAGTTTCCATTTTGATTTTTAACGGGAATTGAATCAGCAGAATTACTAGTATACATCATATTTTTTTCAGATACTATATTGCCATCAAATATAGCGAGATTCAGAATTTTAAATTGTTCACCCAAAGTACCTTCAATTAGATCATTCATTCTAAAGGGGCTGTAAACATAACCTATTAAAGCTTTGCGTCTTTCCTCTTCGTTATCAGTAGGTAAATCTTTTTTATAAATAGGAACATACATTAAAAATCCAAATTGAATATCTTTACTTGTTTCCTGAACTAAAGTAACTTTCCCTGATATAGATGTGATACCTTTATCTCTGGCTTCTATCATAGCTTTCTGTCTTATTGGATTAGTAAACATGTCATATCCGAAAGCTCGCAGATTTCTTCCTTTAAAAGGCTCAAGAAAAACTATAGTAGTATAAATATCCCGTTTACCTTCGGGCCAGATCCAAAAATTGTTGAAACCTTCTTTCCGGACAGATTTGATAAATTTATCTTTTTCAGAAGGAGATAAAACCTTAGAGAATCCGATACCCAAGATTCCAGGATAATTCTGATCGATCTTCAATTTATCGACGTAAATTTTCCATTCTCTTCTATTTACTTCATCTGAAGCAGCAAACAAGCCGCTTCCACCCAGGAGAACCTGTTCATATGCCATCAGCCGTTTTTTAATTGAAGTTACAACTTCCTGAACACGAAAGTCGAACCGGACAGTAGCGTTTTGATGACTCTCCTCTTTGACCATAACCCAGAACATAATAGTCATTAAAAGGGACAGAATTACCATAATCCATGCAACTGTGTAGCTGTATTTAGCAGCGGCTTTTGGGAGAGATTTAATAAATGCTAATTCCATTTTCTACAGAAAGATACCTAATTCATTACAGAAAATGATTATTGCAATATAATAATTGATATGAATAGTATTTTGATATCCGGTATTGAATAAAACAAATTTTTATGAGGCTTAAAATACAAATTAAAATAAAACAAAAAAAATTTATTTAATGTAATACCTATGTGAATGGGATGTAAATATAAAGGGTATTAGGGTTTACTTAACCGTTCACTGACGTTTTACTATTTAAACTTTTTTATTCGCTTTAAATATGAAGTCCATAAATATCATAATATAAGAATAATTATTCATAATTATAGCATATTCAATGCGTATTCATACCGTATTCAATGCGTATTCACAGCGTGTTCATATAAGAGTCTGGATATAATTTTCTTTTAATTTGGATTTATACGATTACGATTAGAGTATGTGCAGGAATTATGATTACGATTAGAATTACGAATAAGAGTAGGATTAAAAATAAGATTAAGGGAAAAATAAGATTAAGGGAAAAATAAGATTAAGAATAGGTCGTTCTAATTGGACTGGGGATTAAAATTTTTTGAGTTTTAATAAAAAATTAAAAGGGATCCTATGAAAGTATACTCAAAAGGATCCCGAAATTTTTTACTTGCTATATGTTTTAATAATGTCTATGGCATCTTTATTCCCCAAAAGTCTGGCAGAATTCAGATCTATCATGGCTGCATCAGTATTACCAAGGATAAGTTTTGCCGTGCCAATCATAGAATATAATTTTGCATAGATTGGATTAATCCTTCTTCTGCTTTCATTATTGTATAGATTCGGATGTTTTTCTTCATCCATATCCATTCTAAAATGAAGTCTTATTGCCTCCGTACAGTCTTCAATGGCACCTTCATAATCATGAAGTTCAATTTTTGCAGCGGCTCTGCTTGTATAAGGCTGCGGTAAATCCGGATTCAACATGCTTGCCTTAGTAAAATCAAAGACAGCTCCAAGGAAATTACCTAATAACATTTTGTTATTACCTGAAATTATATAGTATTCTGCATTTCTCATAGCTAAAATGATTTATTATTTATTTTATTTAATTGGTGATTTATACTTTTGAAACTTGTTTGATTCTTTTCCAGAATTTCCTGAGCAAGTCTCATATAAGCAATAGATGATTTTGCGGTAACATTATAAGATATAACAGATTGATTTGAGAAGAAAGCATTTGTTATATCTGTATTTTTAGGAATAATAGTCCTTAATATATGATTCGGATAGTTCAAGATAAGATTTTTCTTTGCTTTAAAGGAAGCAGTAGAATTTTTCTCATTGAATGTAAGGAGAATTCCTTCAATTGAAAGATGCTGATTATAATTTCTTTTTAAAAAATCAATATGATCAACCATTTTTGCAATAGATTTTAATGAAAAAGGACTAGGTTGAATCGGGATTATTACTGAATCAGCAGCGATTAAGGAATTTGATGTCATACCTACAAGATAGGGAGGGCAGTCTATTATTATATAATCATAAAAATTTGCTTCAGGTTTTAATTGATTTCTAAATAGTAAAGCATTACTAGTAAGTTTTGATAGTCTGGTTTCATCATGAAAGGAAATATTTTTAAAAGGGATGAAGAAGAGATTCTTTTGATTTGTTTCATGGATGATGTGTTTTAATAGTTTTGTATAATTAAAGATATCAAAAATTCCACCGTTGAAATTCAAATCATAAAATACAGATGAGCATGAACCAGACGGATCAGCGTCAATTAAAAGAGTTTTTTTGCCGTTCAAAGCAAACGCATAAGATAAATTGTAAGCAGTTGTTGTTTTTCCCACACCGCCTTTTGGCGTGGCGACGGCTATTATTTTTCCCATTTGTACTTTTCTGGTAAATAAAATATGGTTATTTCTTACCAATTTGACAAATAATATGCCGTTTAAATTATAGCTAATCTAATGAGTTTGCAAGAATCACTGTGTAATATATTAATACAATAAAAATATTTCAGAACATCTTAGTAAAGAGAAACATTTGAAATTCTTTATAAGAAGTTATTAAAAATATGGCATTGTCCTTGAGACTTATATAGCGGAGGGCGTAAAAGCCGGCCGGGAAACCAGCCGGCTTTTTTATTTTTTAAAATTCTTGATATATGATCTTAAGCAACAACTTTAAATTTATAGATATTTCTTAGAAATTCTTCTTGACATTGAAAATTATATATTTTAGATTGTTATGTAAGCGTTTACATTTCGTTTTATAATATAAAGGAGGTTTATATGAAGCTTGCATTTTTACTCTTCTTACTTTCTATTTCTGTTTCAATTTTTGCTCAGCCTGTTTGGGATTTCGAAACGACTGCGCAAGATACAGGGTGGACTCTCTTTCAACCTGATAAAGCACAATTTTCAGTAGTAGTTAATCCTAACATGTCCGGTTTGAATACCACTGCCCATGTTGCAAAATTAGTTGTTGGAAAGGATGCCGATCCTTGGTCAGGGATGTTCAATAACAAAATAACTCCATTTATTATTACGGCTCAAAACGCTCATCCCACATTACTAGTTTATAAAAATGTAATCTCCCGGGTAGATTTCAAATATGAAGGTGACGGATTTGGAGCGGATCACTTTGATTCCAATTCTGTAGTTAATCAATGGGAGAAAATGACATTTGATTTTACGTCGGATATTGGAAAAACAGTAAAAACAATAACTATTATTCCTGATTTTCCTCCAACCAGAACTGACAGCAGTGTAAACTATTTTGATATGATCGAATTTACACCTCCTCCGGTTCCGGTAGAATTAAGTTCATTTGCAGCATTCACAAATTCAGAAGGTGTTGAATTAACATGGAGTACAGCTACTGAGACGAATAATTCAGGTTTTGCCATTGAAAGAAGTTCCGATAATATCAGCTTTAAACAAATAGGTATTGTAAACGGACATGGAACTTCAACAAGCGCCAATAAATATTCTTACCTTGATAAGAATGTAAGCGGTAAATTTTTCTATCGATTGAAACAGATCGATTTTAATGGCGGCTTTAAATATTCCAAAGCTGTTGAAGTGAGTACTTCCAAACCTATTTCATTCGCATTGAATCAAAATTATCCCAACCCGTTTAACCCATCAACAACTATTAGTTATTCTATTCCTGAAAAATCATTTGTTACAATTAAAGTATATAATGTTCTAGGGAATGTAGTTGCTTCATTAGTTAATAATCAAATTGAAGCGGGTGAGCACAATATTCAATTTAATGCTAATCAATTAAGTAGCGGTGTGTATTTCTATACTATCACTGCCGGAAATTTTTCAGCAACGAAAAAGCTAATGCTTTTGAAATAATTTCAATTCCCAAATTTTTTTGTATTCAATTTCAGCCGGTGCATTTATAAACGCCGGCTGAATTTTTTCCGCATATCTATTTAGTTGATTTCTGTGAGGCCGCATCTTGAAAAGTAAATTTGAGAATAAGTATGGTTATTTTTCTGATGACGGAAATGAATATATTATCAAGGATTACAAAACACCAAAACCGTGGATTAACGTAATAACAAACGGGGATTATGGATTTGTAATTTCACAAACAGGGGGCGGATTCAGCTGGCTTACACATTCCGAATTTAATAGAATTACGAGGTGGCATCAGGATCTTGTTCAAGATAATTGGGGGAAATATATATATATAAAAAATAATAAGACCGGTGAAGTATGGAGCCCAACTGTACTTCCTATTAAAAAGGAACCGGATTCCTACAAGTGTATCTTTGGTTTTGGATATACCTCCTTTCAAACTGAATATAAAGGGATAAAAATTTTATTTACACTCTTTGTTCCCAATGAAGACAATCTTGAAATCTGGGATATACAGATAGAAAATCAAACAAATGAAGAAATCGATCTTTCTTTATATACTTATTTCGAATGGTGTCTTGGTACCTCAGCTGATCATCATAGGGAATTTCATAAAACCTTCATTGTGACTTCCTTTGATGAAAAACTTAATAGCATTCTTGCAACAAAAAAATTATGGGAAATACCTTTGGGAGACCGTGGTCACTGGAATATTGATTACGATTATTTAGGATACTTTGCCTCAAACAAAAAAGTTGATGAATATGATACTGAAAAAGAATCTTTTATCGGACAATATGGTCACCTTGCAGATCCGGCAGCATTAAAGAAAGATACTTTAAGCGGACTTACAGGAAGCTGGAATGATCCTATAGGAAGTTTAAAAATAAACTTTAAAATAGGTCAGGGGAAACATGAAAGATTTGATTATTATTTAGGAGCGGGAAAAAACAGAAACGAAATTGAAATAATACTTGAAAAATATAAAACTTCAAAAAATATTGATGACGCTCTAAAAGCCGTTAAAGGGAAGTGGCTCAACTTATTTGATAAACTTGAAATCAAAACTCCGGATGAACAAATGAATCTCTTAGTTAATAAGTGGTTAAAATATCAGGCTATAGCGGGAAGATTATGGGGACGTACGGCTTACTATCAGCAGAGCGGAGCATTCGGATTCAGAGATCAGCTTCAAGACAGCCTTATATTCTTACCTTTAGATGCGAAACATACTGCAAAGCAAATTAGACTGCATGCCAGGCATCAGTTTATTGACGGTACAGTATTGCATTGGTGGCATCCTATTACAGAGACCGGGCTCGAAACAAAAATGACAGATGACCTTCTATGGCTCCCTTTTTTAATAATTCAATATTTGAAAGAAACAGATAATTTGGATTTTGTTGATGAAGAAGTGGAATATTACGATCATCCCAAAATGACGGAATCCTTATATACGCATTCTTTGAAATCAATAGATAAAGTTTTAAGCAGGTACAGTGACCGGAATCTGCCATTAATTGGTGCTGGAGATTGGAATGATGGTTTAAGTGCGGTTGGTTTAGATATGAAAGGGGAATCGATATGGCTGGCGGAATTTTTTTATTATATCCTTATAGAATTCCAGGAAGTATGTAAAAGAAGAAAAGACATAGAAAGATTAGAACAATTAAAAAGTGAAGCAGAAAAATTAAAAAATTCTTTTACTAAAAATGCATGGGATGGAGAATGGTATTATAGAGCAACAAAGGATTCAGGAGAAAAAATTGGAAGCAAAGAAAATCAAGAAGGGAAGATTTACTTAAATGCACAAACTTGGGCTGTTATTAGTGATATTGGTTTAGAAGAAAATAAAAAAACAGCTATGGAATCTGTTAAAAAGCATCTAATCAAGAAAAATGGGCCATTGTTACTTTATCCAGCTTATTCAAAACCGGATAAATATATCGGTTACCTTTCCCGTTATGCTCCCGGACGGCGTGAAAACGGAGGTGTATATACTCATGCAGCAGTATGGACTATCTGGGCATATGCATTATTGAAGGATCCGGAAACTATGTATGATGTGTTTAAGGGAATTAGTCCTATTAATAATGGAATGAATCCGGATGAATATTTTGTAGAACCTTACGTAACTGCCGGTAATATTGATGGTCCTGGATCTCCATATTATGGAAGAGGGGGCTGGACATGGTATACCGGTTCAGCTGCCTGGCTGCAAAAAGTAATTGTTGATTGGATATTGGGTATAAGAGCAGTATCCGAAGGTTTAATTATTGATCCCTGTATTCCTGAAGAATGGAGCAGTTTCTCAATCAAAAGAACTTTCAGAAATACTGTTTATCATATTGATGTTTTAAATGAGAATCATTCTTCATATGGAATAGAATATATGGAAGTTGATGGTATTAAAGTAAATTCAAATATAATAAAATGCAGCAGGAAAGAAAGAACCTTTATTAAAGTATTTATGAAATAAATTCTTAAAAGTATTAGATGGAAGAGACTAAATCTCAAGTTATTAACAAAAAAATAACTTCATTCCTGCTAAACGGTGTTTGGAAATATTTAACTGATGTAGATGGAAGATTTTCCATTGATGAGGTTAAAGAAAAATATGATAATTCAAGTTCTTTTTCAGAAATGTCAATTCCAAATAATTGGCAATTAGCAGGATTAAATAGTTTTAACGGGTCTGTCTGGTTTATCAGAGAATTTAATTTAGATTTTACCGAAAAACCAAACGATATCCAAATACTTAAATTTTGCGGTATAGATTATTTTGCCGATGTCTGGTTAAACTGGAAATATATAGGACACCATGAAGGTTATTTCCAGGAATTCACGTTCAGGATTGATTCAAATTTAAATAATGAAAATAATGTTTTAATTGTAAAAGTAACTTCTCCATTTGAGGAACCATATAAAGTTTGGCCATCAAAGAAAAAATTAATAAAAGGTATATTTAATCATCACGATTGCAGACCTGGAGGAAGAATATATGAACATGGACAGGATCAGAATACCGGTGGTATCTGGAATGATGTTTTAATTAAATACGGCTATCCTGTTTATGTGGATTCTATTAAAATATCTTCAAATATAAACCATAAAACTAATGCTGCCAATCTTCTTTTCAATATAAAATTTATTTCTTCTTTTCAGGCCCCTCTGAAAATACCGCTTAAGTTTGATATTATTTCCCCATCAGGAATAAATAAAAATCAAAAAATCGATATTGAATTCATTCCATCGATAAATGAAATTAATTATTCAATTCAAATTGAAAATCCGGAACTATGGTGGTGTTTTGATCTTGGAACACCGGCTCTTTATAAGATAAAAATTTCTTCCAAATTTTTTGAAGAGCAAAAAATAAATTTCGGAATACGGGAAGTTTATCTGGATGAAAAGAAACAATTTTTCATCAATGGAAAAAGACTTTTTTTAAGAGGAACAAATATAATTCCTGAGCAATATTTAAGCAGCTTATCGGATGAAAAAATTTTGACATTAGTAAACTTGATGAAGGAAGCAAATATTAATATAGTCAGAGTACATGCTCATGTAAACAGGAAAGAACTTTATGAGGAGTTTGATAGGCAGGGAATATTAGTCTGGCAGGATTTCAGCCTGCAGTGGACTTATGATGATTCATCTGAATTTATTGATAATGCAGTTACTCAAATTAAGGATATGGTTCGCCAGCTTTATAATTATACTTCAATAGCTTTGTGGTGCTGTCACAATGAACCTGGAGAACAATCCTATTCTTTAGATCCAATACTTTTTCAAGCTGTTAAAAACGAAGACAGTCAAAGAATAATCAGACAATCATCCAATTATGAAGAACATGCATACGATGGTTGGTATTGGGGGAAGATGGAACATTTTGCAGCAGCGCCAATGGGTCCTCTAGTAACCGAATTTGGTGCTCAAGCTTTACCGGAATATGGCTCATTGAAAAAGTTTATTTCAGAAAAAGACTTATTCCCGCCAAACCGGGATAAATGGGAATATCATAATTTTCAGAGAGATCAGACTTTTAATATTGCAAAAATTGAGATGGGGGATAATATAGAGACATTTATTCACAATTCTCAAAATTATCAAGCAAAACTTTTAGAAATTGCAATTGATTTTTATAGAAGGAAAAAGTTTAGAGATATTACCGGAATATTTCAGTTTATGTTTGTTGACAGCTGGCCCTCAATAACCTGGTCTGTAGTTGATTATTACCTTCAACCTAAAAAGGGATATTATACTCTTAAAAAAGCTTTCCAGCCGCTTTATATTTCTATTAATTTAAGACAAGAACAATATTTTAGAGGCACAAAATTATTATTTGATATTTATCTAATTAATGACTTATATAGAACAAGTAATGAATGTCAATTGAACTTTTATATCGATGATAACTATTATGATTGTTTTAATTCAATTTTAATAAAAGAGGATGATATAACCTTCATAAATTATGAGGAATTTAATTTTATTATACCTGATAACCTTGAAATTGGAAGTCATAAAATGGAAATAGTATTAATAGAAGGAGATGGAGATATATTATCAAGAAACGATTTTATCTTTTTATTAGTTGGGGATTAAGTGCAACATCATGATTCAATTGAAAGGGAACTCTTAATCAATAGGAAGCGCTCTTGAAAAAAATTACAACTTTAATAATCTTATTAGTATTTGCCGGTTTTACATTTGGACAGGATTATATTTTTTTTAGTGACAGTCCAAATGATAATTATTACGATCCCAGCTTCGGATTTAGTCAAAATGGAAGCACGGTTGTAACTGCTAACGATAATAAATTTCCTGTAGATGTTAATCATAAATATTCAGGAACAAACGCATTAAGATTAATGTGGAAATCTGCTGCCGGCGGCGATTGGGGAATTGCAGTTGCCGAAGAAGGCTGGACAGCTCATGATGTTACAGGAAAGGATTATATTACATTCGAAATTTATACCGGAACAACTGTTGACTCGGCTTCTTTAATTTCAATTTATCTTGAAGATATACAAAACGTAAAAACACCAAAACAAAGTTTAGCTAATTATATAAATAAAATTGAGAAAGATAAATGGACAAAAGTCTCGGTTCCGCTTTCCATTTTTATTCAAAATCCTGGTAGTGCAGACCTCACAAAAATAAAAACGATTTATTTCGGTCAGGGCTTTTCAGATGGCGGGTTGCATTTAATTTATCTCGATGAAATTAGAATGACAGCAACGGGAGCTATTGACACGACAGCCCCTTCAGTTCCAATCGGGTTAACTGCCTCAGCATCAAATACAAATATAAATTTATCATGGAATCCAAATACTGAAACTGATCTTGCGGGATATAGAATTTACAAATCAAGCGGCAGTGATTATGAAATTATTGGATTTAAATCCAGATCTGATACAAGTTATATTGATGAGACAGGTATTCCTCCCAAAACACTCAGTTATAAAATTTCCGCATACGACTCAAGCGGGAATGAATCTGCTTTAAGTGAAGTAGTTACAGCATCAACTACAAGTGCGTCTGACAGCGTATTGCTTGATATGGTTCAGAGAGCTACATTTAAATATTTTTGGGATTATGCTCATCCGGTATCGGGATTGGCACGAGAGAGATTAGGTTCCGGTGAAACTTGTGCTATTGGCGGATCGGGATTTGGCGTGATGGCAATCCCGATAGGAATTGAAAGAAGTTTTATTACCAGGGCACAAGGTGTTGCAAGAATGCTGACTATTTTAAATTTCCTTACTACCAAAGCTGATAGATTTCATGGAGCGTTCCCCCATTGGATGAATGGAACCACCGGGAAGGTAATTCCTTTTAGTGCAAAAGATGACGGCGGAGACCTTGTAGAAACATCATATATGATGGAAGGATTATTAACTGTACGTGAATATTTTAATCAAGATAATTCAGATGAAAACCAAATTAGGGATCTTATAACTTCAATATGGGAATCTGTTGAATGGGATTGGTATAGAAAAGATAATGGTGATTTTTTGTATTGGCATTGGTCTCAAAATTATAATTGGGATATGAACTTTCCGATACAAGGTTTCAATGAAACAATGATTACTTATCTCCTCGCAATTGCTTCTCCTACTCACCCTATACCTGCAAGTTTATATTATAAAGGATGGGCCAGCAGTTCAAGTTATAAAAATGGAAATTCATTCTTCGGGATTCCTTTATTTGTTGGTTGGGATTACGGCGGACCGTTATTTTTTGTTCATTATTCTTTTATGGGATTTGATCCTAGAGATAAAAAAGATATCTATACAAACTATTTTATTAATAACAGAAATTATACACTTATTGATCAGGCTTATTGTTCAAATAACCCTAAAAATTTTCCTGGTTATAATGCTGATACATGGGGTTTAACAGCCAGTGATAATCCATGGGGATATGGTGCACAAAGCCCTACTAACGATAACGGGACTATTTCACCTACTGCGGCACTTTCTTCAATGCCATATACGCCTGAACAATCAATTAGAGCATTAAAAAGTTTTTATTATGTTTATGGCGGTAAGCTCTGGGGAACTTATGGTTTTATTGATGCATTTAATCTAAGTCAAAATTGGTATGCCGGCAGTTATATTGCAATAGATGAAGGTCCAATTATAGATATGATTGAAAATTACAGATCTCAATTGCTTTGGAAAAATTTTATGGCAAACCCAGAAATTCAAACTATGCTTGATGCCATCGGGTTCGTGCCTGATTCTATTTCAACCGGTGTGAATGATATTCAAACTAATAATATAGCTTCTTATAAAATAATTGGTAATTATCCCAATCCATTCAATCCTTCTACCATCATTAAATTTAATTTACCTTCAAGGCTAAATGTTGAATTGAAAGTATATGATATTTTAGGAAGGGAAGTAAGGAATTTATTTGACGGACAGCTTAATGCCGGTTCAAATGAAGTTAAATGGAATGGACAGGATGATTATGGAAGAAATGTTGCATCAGGAGTATATTTATATACATTAAAGGTAAATGGAGAAATTTTAACCGGTAAAATGGCCTTGGAGAAATGATTTTAAACCAAATGCTAAGAGTTTTTTTATTAGTAATAATATTATTTTTCTTTTTCTCAAGCTGCAGTAATAAAGATAAAATTTATATACAAATTAACTTTTGGGGATTAGGTGCAGAGGGAGAAACAGTTCAAAAATTAGTTCCCGAATTTGAGAAAGAAAATCCGAATATAAAAGTAAAAGTTCAAATGATGCCCTGGACGGCAGCTCAGGAAAAACTCATCTCGTCATATGCAGGTAATAATACTCCCGATGCTTGTCAACTGGGCAATACATGGGTACCACAGTTTGTTCAAATGAATGCAATTGAAAACCTTACACCTCTAATAAAACAAAGTAATGAAATCAATAAAGATAAATATTTTGACGGGATCTGGGATACAAATATAATCGATAGTCTTGTATATGGAATACCATGGTATATCGATACACGAATATTATTTTACAGAACTGATATTCTAAAAAAAGCAGGCTATAACTCATCACCCAAAACATGGCAGCAGCTTTTTGATGCCTCAGAAAAAATTGTTGAACAGAAAGAAGCGAAATACGCAATTTATTTGGCAACAAATGAATGGGCAACACCGGTAATATTTGGTTTACAAAACGGGGCTAAACTATTAAAGAATAATAAAAGATATGGAAATTTTAGTGATGTAAAATTTAAAGAAGCTTTTAAATATCTAATTAAATTTTATAAAGAAGGTTTATCACCAATGGGAATCCAAGATGTCCCAAATATTTATCAAGCCTTTGCAAAAAAATATATAGCCATGTATATATCCGGTCCGTGGAATATTCCGGAATTTAAAAAATGGATGACAGGGGATTTGGCGGATAAATGGATGACAGCACCATTGCCGGGTCCAAATGATTCCACTGCAGGAATTTCTTTAGCCGGTGGTTCAAGTCTTGTTATTTTCAAAAGCTCGAAGCATAAAAAAGAAGTCTGGAAATTTTTTGAGTATTTGTCTATGCCTAAAATTCAAATAGAATTGTATAAGCTGCTGAATGATTTACCCGCAGTAAAACAATCATGGAATGATTCATCATTAAAAAATGATCAATATATGAAGGCGTTTTATGAACAGTTCCAGCATGTAGTTGCTACTCCGAAAATCCCGGAATGGGAACAGATTGTCTTTTCAAAATTACAGCAATACCTCGAATTCGCAGCGCGGGGTGCAATAACTGTTGATAAAGCATTAGCTGATCTGGATAAAGATGTTGATAAGATACTTGAAAAGCGAAGGTGGATGTTGAGCAGAAAATAAGAGGATTACGTATTTCAGAATTCTGGCATTATCGTCACTTTGGGAAAATTTCGGATTGAAAAGAAAAGATCTAGAATTGGAATTGACAATAAAATCAGATTTAATAAGTTGATTCATGAAAATTGAAAACAAAAATAAGGTTTCTGCGGCTTATTTTTTTCTTGCTCCGGCATTAATTGCAATATTTATTTTCTTTTTTATTCCCGTTATTGCAGCATTTTTAATCAGTTTTACAGATTTCGATATATATTCACTCGGTAATTACTCCAACATTAGAATTACCTGGTTTCAGAATTATTTAAACCTTTTTAATGATTCATTATTCTGGACAGCATTAAAAAATACGTTCTATTTCGTTATAGTAGCGGGACCTATTTCTGTTGCAGTTTCACTTGGTGCAGCTATTTTATTAAATTCTAAGCTAATTAAATTCAAAGGAATTTTCCGGCTGGCATATTTTATTCCGGTTGTAACAACATTAGTAGCGGTAGCAATAGTATGGCGTTTTATATATAATCCGGGATTCGGCTTGTTAAATTATACTTTAAGTTTTTTTGGAATAAAAGTAATTGATTGGCTCGGTAACCCGGATTGGGCGATGCCTGCAATAATTATAATGTCTGTATGGAAAAATTTCGGATATAATATGATAATTTTTATTGCAGGGCTGCAGAATATCCCTGAATATTTATATGAAGCAGCTAATCTTGAAGGAGCAAACGGATGGCAGCAGTTTAAGAGTATAACCTTACCAATGCTAGCTCCAACTACAGTATTTGTTAGTATCATTACCATGATAGGTTTTTTCCAGTTTTTTGCCGAACCCTATATTATGACACAGGGAGGACCCTTGAACAGCACACTTAGTATTGTAATGTATATGTATCAGGAAGGTTTTCGATGGTGGCATATGGGATATTCTGCTTCAATTGCATTTGTTCTTTTTTTCATCATTTTTATCGGAACAATTGCACAATTAAAACTTCAAAAAGAGACTGAATAGATGAAGAAAAATTTTCTTTATATATTTTTAATAATAACTGCTTTGGTAACACTTGCCCCGTTTTTCTGGATGGTATCGGCTTCATTTATGCTTGATGGGCATGCCAGCACTTATCCGCCTCGGTTTATCCCTGATCAATTTACACTAGTTCAATATAAAATATTATTTTTACGGTTGAATATCACTAGAAATTTTTTAAATAGTTTATTCCTATCCATAGCCGTAACTCTCATTTCATTATTTTTAAATTCTATGGCGGGTTATGCTTTTGCGAAATACAAATTCAAGGGGAAGAATAAGCTATTTAATTTTCTTCTTAGTTCAATGGTAATTCCAGCTCAAGTAACAATGCTGCCCCTTTTTTTAATGTTAAAGGAATTAGGATTCATAAATACCTATATGGCAATTATAATTCCAGGTCTTGCGAATATTTTTGGAATTTTTTTGATTCGACAATATGCATTATCAATCCCGGACAGTTTATTAGAGTCCGCAAGAATGGATGGGGCAAGTGATTTTGAAATATATCGTTTGATTATATTACCTCTTTGTGTACCGATCCTAACAACCCTTGCCATTTTTACTTTCATGACAACATGGAATGATTTTTTATGGCCATTAATAGCTTTAACGGATAATTCGATGTACACACTTCCAGTAGCACTTGCAAATCTGATGGGAGAACATACCAAAGATCCTGAGTTGATGATGGCAGGTTCGGTAATAACCATTATACCTGTAATAATAGTCTTCTTAGCACTTCAGAAGTATTATATAAGAGGCATTATGATGGGAAGTGTGAAAGGATAATTATCACAAAAATGATATTTATAGACAAATTATCCTTGACAAATAAAATTGTATTTTGTATCATGTAAGCGTTTACAATAAAGTTTTTTTTGAATTGTAAGCGTTTACTCAAATTAAGCAGAAAAAAGAATTGCCTATAAAAATTTTTACATTTTAATATTTAATAATGAAAATAAATATTAATGAAGTCGCGAAAAGGGCTGGGGTTTCAATTGCGACAGTATCAAGGGCTTTTAACGGAAATAATCTTGTAAGAGAAGAGACCCGAAAGAAAATCCTGGAAATTGCACACAATCTTAACTACATTCCAAATCCAATAGCCCGCAGTTTATCCAGGCAAGCAACAGATACAATAGGGGTTGTACTTCCTGATTTAGTTGGTGAATTTTTTATGGATATTATCCATGGAATTGATGAAGAAGCTTACAGCCAAAACTGGTATGTACTAGTTTCCAGTTCACACAGCCAAAGAAATATAATGGAAACCTTAGTCGAATTTATGGGAAGCGGCAGAGTAGACGGAGTAATTCTAATGGCTCCACAAATGCATAAGGAAGTTGTCGAAATAGTACTTAGAAGTAAACGACCGGTTGTTTTAATTAATGCATGCAAAGATTTAAGTAATATTGTTAATATTCAAATAAACAATTTTGAAGGAGCTTATAATAATATTAAACATCTGGTAAAAGTACACGGTTTCAAGAAAATAGGGATGATCAAGGGGCCTAATGGGAACTGCGATTCAGATGAAAGATTTGCCGGTTATTCAGAGGCTCTAATCAAATTAGATCTTCCAATAAACGAATCGCTGATTGTACCGGGAGATTTTAGTGTTGAATCCGGTTATAGGGGATTTATTAGTCTTATGGGAATTAAGGAAAAACCTGATGCAATATTTGCATCAAACGATATGATGGCGGTTGGAGCATATAAAGCGGCTGCTGAATTAGGATTAAAAATCCCGGATGATATTGCTTTAGTAGGATTTGATGATATTTATTTAAGTCAGTTTTTAACTCCCCGATTAACGACTGTTCACGTACCTCTTTTAGAGCTTGGGAGGAAATCAGTTCAGTTTCTTCTAAATATGATAAATGGAAAAGTAGATAAGAATAAACCTTACTCGGAAACCTTATCTACAGAATTAAAAATAGGTGGTTCATGCGGATGCAGTGACTTAAATTGAAAATAAAAGGAGGTTCAATAGAAAAGGAAAAAATATAAAAAAGTCATTTTTATTTTATTAAAATAAATTGGAGGCTATAATGAACGGAACAATGAAACTATTATTTAGTATCTGTCTTCTACTATTTTTATACACAGCAAGCATAAAAGCACAAGCACCTGCCAGACAGGATGTTGTTTGGGCACGCACAACTACTGAAACCATTAACCTTGACGGTAAATTAGATGAGGCATCATGGGCCAAAGCGGATTCAATACATATTACTTTTGGTCAAAGTTCAGGAATTCCTACCAGCGGCTGGTCTACTGATGGGTTTGCCAATACATTGGGCTACCCGGATTCAGTTCACGCCACATTAAAATTTCTTGCTCAAAATAATCAATTATATATTGCTTTTGTTATACCTGATTCCTCTATAGATGGACATGATTGGCCTGGTCCAGCGTGGTGGGATGGCATTTTAATGAATGTAAAAGACATAAGAACCATTCCGGTCGGCCGTGAAGAAATATTCCCCACATTTTTATTTACAGATACAACTACTGGAGGCGGAGTTGGTTCAGGACCTTTATTCGGATATCATGGAAAATTCAGAAATCAACGGACAGCTGCCGAAACTGCAAAATGGGATATGGGATATGATATTATGGGAACATCTAACGATGATAGTTCACCAGATACGGGGTATGTATTTGAAATGCGAATTAATTTAGATTCCTTGGGGTACAATACAACGCAGCCTGGCGGTGATGTTGTAGGATTAAATATAAGTATTTATGATTGTGACTGGTATTTCCAAAGCAATCCGCTGAAGAGATCTGTAGGGAGAGCTTACTGGCAGCATGCATGGAGCGATCAAAATGATAATGTTGGCAGGGTAATGATTGACCCGAATGTAACCATTGATTCGGGACCAGTCCCTCAGGTTCAACCCGATGTAGTACTTCCGGATGGTGCAAAAGATACAGATCCTGTAATTGATGGAGATTTATCAGATGCAGTATGGCAAGGAGCTTATACATTTAATATTAAATATGGCGATACCACTAATGTTCACAGTTACCCCGGCATTGGAAAATATATGAGCGGCTGGCTGGAATTAAATATTAATAATTCTAATCCGGTTCCGGAAGTTTTGGATCCGGGAGAAGCTACAATTAAAATGTTCTACAAAGATAACTATTTATATTTGTCTGCTGATGTAAAAGATCAATTAATTCAGAGTGATTATACTACACCTGACAAGAAGGATGGAGTTCGACTTGTTATTGGTTTAAGAGATTCTACTAACCTTGATCACCAGATGGTATTTCTTAATTTGTTAGCAGATTTCGATTCATCCGGTAATCCTAAAGCGGATGAAGATCTGGACACATTAGTTAAGCAGGGTGCAGCAACACTGGGTATGACAAAGAACGGGACAGTAAATGATATGGGTGATATTGATGTAGGATATACGGTTGAACTTAAAGTTGATCTTACAAAGTTAGGCTATGCATCGGATCTTGGAGATCATCTATTATTCGGAGGAGTAGATCTGTTAGATGCGGATTCATTTGATGACCCAGCGAATAACTACGGCTCAAGAACATGGTTTTACAAAGCAGACAAAGGTGCAGGCCCAACAGCCTGGATGTATATGGGGAATGTCTTTACAGATGTTAAGGATCAAAATAATATACTTCCTGAAAGCATAGTTTTATATGGAAATTATCCAAATCCATTTAATCCATCTACTAAATTAAGTTATTCCATACCTCATGAAGGACAGATAAACCTTTTAATTTACAACATTCTTGGGCAGCAGGTATCAAATATCAGTTTACTGCATCAGACACAAGGTTTGCATGTTTATAGCTTTAATGCAAGTTCACTTGCTTCGGGAGTTTATTTGTATAGAATTAAATTAAGCGGTGATAAAGGACATGAATTTTTAAGTAAAACAGGAAAAATGGTATTATTGAAGTAACATAATAAAATCGATACTATTCCCTTGAGGGATAGTATCGATATTTAACATTTGGTGTTATATGCTTAAAATAAAAACGAATTGGCAAAATAATATCTTTTACTACATTACTCTCTTATTGATAATCTTTTGCAGTGTCAACTATGCACAAACTACAGGAAAACTAAAAGGAAAAGTAACTGATACTAATGGTGAACCATTGGTTGGTGCAAATGTCTTAATAATGGGAACTAACCTTGGGGCAGCCACTGATGTTGATGGTTATTATAATATAATAAATGTAAGAACTGGCACATATTCTGTGGAATTCAGATATGTAGGTTATCAGTCAAAAATTGTAAAAGAGGTTAATGTTGTGCCTGATCAAACAACAGAAATTGATGCTCAGTTGAATGAGCAATCAGTTGAAACGCAGGCTGTAACAGTAACGGCACAAAAGCCTTTAGTAGAATTCAATCAAACAAGTTCGGTTGCTTCAGTCAGCAAGCAGGAAATTAATAATCTGCCGGTACAGAGTTTAAGCGAAATAGTGGGTTTACAAGCCGGTGTTATTACAGATGCAAACGGCGATGTCCATTTTAGAGGCGGACGAACCGGTGAAGTTCAGTACCAGGTGGATGGAGTTACAGTCAATAATCCTTATGATAATTCATCGACATTAACATTGGATAAATCAGTGCTCCAGGAGGTTCAGGTAATAAGCGGAACTTTTGATGCAAAGTACGGTCAAGCGATGAGCGGAGTTGTAAATGCAGTATTAAGATCCGGTTCTGAAAGATTTTTAGTATCGGGTGAAGTATACAGCGGAGACTATTTTACAACGGATCAAGAAAGATATCCAAATAATGATAGTTTTAAACCCAAACAAATTCAAAATTATCAAATGACATTAAGTGGACCGATTCCGCTTCCCAATACAACATTTTTTATAAGCGGAAGGAGATACGTAAATGACGGCTGGTTATTTGGGGATAGACTATTTGAACCAACCGATTCAAGTAACTTCGAACAGAGAATCCTTAATCCAACCGGTGATAATAAATTGGTTGCCTTGAACACTCATAAAGAATGGAGCGGACAATTTAAAATAGCCAACCAATCTTTTTCCAAATTCCAAATAAGTTATCAATTAATCGGTAATTATATTAATAATTTTGGATTTACAAATCCTTCAGATGATTTTGGATATAGATTAAATCCGGATGGTTTACCTGAGAGAAAAACCATATCTATATCACATGGAATAGATTTTACGCATACCATTTCGAATAATATGTTCTACAAGATAGACATCCGGCAGAATTATTTCGACTACAGTGAGTATAAATATAAAGATGCTTTTGATCCCAGATATTTGACAGCTGGAGCACCAATAGGCGATGCAAATTTTGCAGACGGTGCCATTGTTCAGGGAGTTAGTCTAAACCGTTTTATACAAAAAACAAATTCAGGGGTATTTAAAGGTGATTTTACCTGGCAGTTTAACCGAGCAAATTTTATTGAAGCAGGTGCAGAAGGACAAATATATAAGCTATCTTTCGGCAGTCCGGGATTTTTAAAAGAAACCAGTGTAAACGGAATTCAAATCTTATTGCCTCACATAGGAGTAAACCCGGAAGATCCGAAGGTTGAAACTTATTACCCAACACAAGCTGCATCATATATCCAGGATAGAATAGAGCTTGGTGATCTTGTGGTAAGGGCAGGATTAAGACTGGAATATTTTGATGCAAATGCGTATGTACCTACAGACTTAAAAAATCCTGCAAATTCTATTAAAGGAGCACCTCTTACTTCTCTTAAAAACACCACAAAAAAAATTGCAGTAGCTCCCCGGCTCGGATTTAGCTTTCCATTAACAGCAAGCGCTTCAATATATTTTTCCTATGGCCATTTTTATCAGATGCCAGGTCTTGGTGATCTGTATAATAATTCGAATTATTTGATATTAAAAGATCTCCAGGTAGGGGGAGTTACATATGGAGTAATGGGGAATCCTGATTTAAAACCGCAATTTACCGTTCAATATGAAGTAGGATTAAAGCAGGCTTTAACAGATGTAATTGGGTTACAACTCACTTTTTTCTATAAAGATATTCGTGATTTACTTGGAACTGAATTCGTGAGCACATATACAGCTGCAGAATACCCGAGATTAACCAATGTAGACTTTGGAAGTGTAGATGGTATTACTCTATCATTTGAGCAAAGAGCGATAGGTCCGATAAGTACATCAATTGATTATACACTTCAATTTGCACGAGGTAATTCGAGTGATCCTAGAGAAACAGCAAACAGAGCACAAGCAGGTAAGGATTCGCGGCCGAGAGATATTTCATTTAATTGGGATCAGCGTCATACGCTTAATGCCACTGCAATATACTATGTGCCTGATAACTTTTCTATTAGTACAATTATTAAATACGGAAGCGGTGAACGGTTTACTCCTCAAATAGGTCCGGCAAGTTTTACTGCTGATTTACAAACAAATGCAGGAAATAAACCCAGCTATATAGTAGTTGACCTAAGAGCAGAAAAATTCTTCAATTTTGATTTTATCCAATTTAGTATATTCGCACGAATTTATAATTTGTTTAATGAAGATGTTGTAAATGGATTTGTATTTGCAGGGACCGGGAGTCCGGATTATTCTTTAACTCCTTCTGTTGACAGATCACAGTTACTTAACCCTGCAAGATACAACAATCCAAGGCGAATAGAATTAGGTATCTCTTTCGGGACTAAATAATCCTATATTCTTAAAAATCTAAAATTTTGATTTATATGAAAAGATTATTTTTTACAGAAACAATCATACTTTTAACAATTTCGGTATTATTCTCTAATAAGCTGTTCAGCCAGCAGCTATTACCTGTCATACCTGATTCAATAAGAGGTACTGCAGATGCCGAACGAGAGGGTACGCACGATGCAAATAATATTCGAACACTTTTTTACAACTTCGGAATGGTAGGAGATTACCCTCCGGATCCTTTAAATGTTGATGTTACAGTTTTTCATTCCATTGAGGTGCCAAAAGGCTCAGGACAAAATTATAGTGATGGTTATACGCCATATGTTTTAGCAAAGATTAATCAAACAAATGGTGCACAAGCGTATATAATGGAGACAGGTTATAGAGAAAGACAGGGACAAAGTCCATATTTTAACCGAGTGATGCGTTATGAGCCAAGGCCTTCATATCGAATGGGAAGTAATTGGATTGGATACTTTCAACCGGATCCGACAATTAACACGGGTTTATCTCCAGCAATAAGTAACGATCCCCGTACATGGCCAGATTTGTGGTATGACAAATTAAATGATCCGGATGATCCTGGCTGGCCGGGATCATGGGACGGATATTTCGGAAAAGTTGCAGGTGCCGATCAAGAAAGTTATTATGTTTATGATGATCAATATTACGATGCCTGGAATTTCGTGCCTGACAGCCGGGATCCATCAAGAAAAGGCTTAGGATTAAGTGTTGAACAAAGAAATTTTCAATGGGCTAATGTTCAGGCCGGTAATGTCCTATTTTCCCATTATGATATTTCGAATGAGAGTACCACAGACTATAATAATAATATTATTTTTGGTTTTTACGATGATACCGGTGTAGGTGGTGAAGGAATCGGACCGGAGGGAATACCAGAATCTGATGATGATAATGCATTTTATACAAAAGAAGTAGGACTAAATCTTGTTTATACATGGGATAATTACGGAGACGGGACAAGGGGTAAAACAGGATATCTGGGTTATTCTTACCTTGAAACGCCGGGAAATCCGACTGATGGAAAAGATAATGATGATGATGGTATAACTGATGAAAGAAGAGACAGCGGACCAGGAGAGGAAATAACGGGCCAGGATAATATAAGGGCTTATGTTCAGTCACATTATGATATGACAAAATTTGAATCATATTTTGGGAAATTAGAAGATAGATTAGCTTTTAAAGAAGGAGTATGGTGGACAGGTGATGAGGATATGGACTGGGTTGCAAAATTTCATGATACAGGTGCTGATGGTATTTTTGGTACACATGATACCGGTGAAAATGATGGAAAACCTACCGAAGGTGAGCCTAATTTTGACAGGACCGATATAGATGAATCAGATCAAATTGGCTTAACAGGATTTAAAATGAATAGAATAAGGGCTGGAAACGGTGTAGGACCAGTTGATAATGTAGTGTTTTTTGATGACGGCCATCATTGGCCGCAAAGACTCTACGCACTTTTTTCTAATCCTGATTCATCTTTTGACAATCCGCTGGTTTTAAATTATAATATTGGATTTTTATTTGCATCCGGTCCTTTTAATTTACAAGCCGGTCAAAGAGAAAGGTTTAGTATTGCATTAGGTTACGGTGGAGACTTAAGAGAACTTGAAACCACAACCCGAGTAGTTTCACAGATTTATAAGGCAAATTATCAATTTGCTGTTCCTCCGCCTGCACCAACGCTTCATGCATTTGCTGGAGATCATTATGTAACTTTAACATGGGATAATAAGGCAGAAACCGCATTTGATCAATTGACGAATACAAATGATTTCGAAGGTTATAGAATATACCGTAGTACAGATCCAACCTTTCTCGATCCTCAAATAATTGTTACAGCGACAGGTTCAGGACCAATTGGGAATGGTAAAGCACTTGTCGAATTTGATGAGAAGGATGGAAATTACGGATTTTCGAAGACTACAGTTGAAGGAGTTGCTTACTACTTGGGTACAGATAATGGTTTAGCCCATTCCTTTACGGATACGGCTGTAACCAACGGGCAGACTTATTATTATGCTGTAGCTGCTTATGATAAAGGTTCGGATTCATTAGCTATATATCCTTCGGAAAATGCTATTACTGTTAGTCAAACTCTAAGAGGAGGGACTATATTACCTAAAAATGTTGTTTCTGTAATTCCAAATGCTTTATCATTAGGCTTTAAACCAGCGGAAGCTTTACAGCTCCAGCATTCCGAAGGCATAGGTACGGGAAATGTTAGTGTAGAAATAAAAAATTCCAGTCTTGTACCTGATAACCATACATTTAAGATTATCTTTACAAATCAGGCAGATACAGTAAGAGCGAATTACTATTCGATGGTTGATGAAACCAGCAATGATACTTTATTTAGTCTGGGGTATGATCTTGAAGGATTGGCCACAGGTCCTGCTGCCGATGGTATCTTACCAATAATCAGTACACCTAAAACAGTTTCAGTTGATTCGGTAAATTCAGGATTTACTTCGGATAGCCAAACAAATTTAAAATTGACCGCAAGGTATGCTACTAGTTTGCCAATAACTTTACAAAGGCCCGGTTACCCGTATAATGTTCAAATAATATTCAGCAATGGAATATTAGACACTTCAGTAGCTGCAATAGGTGCACCATCTGAACCAACTAAATTTAAGGTAATTGCTAAAGATCCGGCAGGTGATATGAAATTAAAATTCCGTTTTAGGGATGTTGATAAATCGGGAACTATCTCAAATTCAGGTGATTTTATAGAGATTCTAACTGCCCAAAGGGAAACACCTAACAGTCTAAAACCAACTTGGCGGATAGATGTTAATGATACAGCTACTGGCGGTAATATACAACCGCCGGGAGATGGCGATGTTTATAATTTACTCCTTAATATTCCATATTCAAGCGGTGATGTATTTACATTTACTACAATGGCTCAAAGCTTTGATAAAACTGCAGAGAAGAAGGAATTTAAAGAACCTTACGTGGTACCTAATCCTTATGTAGGGCAGGCTAGTTTTGAACCGCAAAGATTTGCAGTATCCGGTAGAGGGGAAAGAAGGATTGAATTTAGAGAACTTCCCCAAACCTGCACCATCAGAATTTATACGGTAAATGGTGAACTGGTAAAAATATTGTACCATGACGGGTTACAGGGATATGAACCGTGGGATTTACGCTCTAAAGATAATCTGGAAATTGCACCGGGATTGTATATTTTTCATGTTGAAGCACCGGATATCGGATCATACATCGGAAAATTTGCAATTATAAAATAAGGCAGCGATATTATGAATATTAAATTATTTACAAAAATAAAATTTATTATTGAAGCCGGAAAATATATCATTTTCTTGATATTAATTTTATCGGCTGCAAATTATCCACAATCAAAGGTAGGTACTACAATAGGTCAGTTTCTCAAAATTGAACCGAGTGCCAGAGTCGGTGCTATGGGTAATGCAGGAACTTCACTTTTCGGTGAAGCATCTTCATTATATTATAATCCGGCTAGTTCAGGACGTTTGAGAAGTTCAGATGTTCAATTTACATATTCTAATTGGATTGCTGATATATCTTATGATTATGCCGCTTTATCCTTATACGTTGAGAACCTTGGAACAATTTCATTTCAGGCTACTTCATTAAATTCCGGTAAAATTGATGTTCGTACAGTAAATCAACCGCTTGGCACAGGTGAACAATACACGGTTTCAGATTTTGCAATGGGACTTGGTTTTAGCTTGATGCTTACCGACAGAGTTTCCATCGGCATATTGGTTAATTATATTTCAGAAAACATCTGGCATAGCAGTTTAAATAATTTCGGTATTAATTTAGGAGTCCAATATGAAGTTGAAAACGGCGGATTAACACTTGGTGCCAGCCTTCTGAATTTCGGACCTAGAGCATCTTATGATGGACGGGACCTTTATGTTGATTATAATCAAGACCCTGCAGTACACGGACAAAATGATCAACTTCCTGCTGAGTTGAGAACTGATTCTTATTCATTACCAACCATATTCAGAGTAGGTGTTTCATATCCGATAAAGTTTGATGAATCGAATAGATTTTTGATATCTGCTGATTTACTCCATCCGAATGATAATAATGAAAGTGTAGACGTAGGAGGTGAATGGGTTATATTTAATAATTTTATGCTGCGCGGCGGATACCGGGATTTATTTTTAACTGATTCAGAAGGGGGACTTGTACTTGGAGCCGGAGTAAAATTGAATCTAAATGATCAATATAATCTTAGATTTGATTATGCATGGGCTGATTACGGGAGATTAGATCAAACACATCGATTTACTGTTGGAGTTGGTTTTTAGTTTAGGTACTCACAACATGTGCCGGTTATTTTTATAATCGGCATGTGTCTTTATAAAAGGAAATATGAATAAAATTAAATTCTATTTCATACTTTTATTATTTTTATTTCCTTATAAACATGAAATATATCGACACTCCGATAATTTCCAGCTTAACAAAACAAGGTATAATCTAAGTCTATCAGACAGAAAGTTTCTTGATACTCTTCAATACAGATCATTTTTATATTTTTGGAATGAATGCAATCCAGCAAACGGATTAGTCAAAGACCGTTCTACCAAAGACTCACCTGCAAGCATAGCAGCAGTCGGATTTGCATTTCCTATTTGGGCTATAGGCGCAGAACACAAATGGATATCGAGAAATGATGCAATTAAAAGAACTCTTGCAGCATTAGAATTTTTTATGAATTCAGAACAGAGCAGTGATCAGTTAGCGACTGGCTATGAGGGATTATATTATCACTTTCTTGATATGAATACCGGGAAAAGGGAATGGTCATGTGAATTATCTTCGATAGATACCGGTTTATTGATAGCGGGTATTCGATTTGTAAGGCAGTATTACAGCCGAAATAACATGAATGAAAATAAAATTAGAGATTTAGCCGATTCTATAACATACAGGGTCAACTGGAATTTTATGAATATCCCAGATACAAATAAATTTGCCGGATTAATAAGCATGGCCTGGAGCCCTGAAAAAGGATTGGCGGATTACGGATGGTTCGGTTATAATGAAGGGTTAATTTTACAAATTATAGCAGCTGGGAGCGGCTATATAAAGTACCGTGAATCTTATGATGGATGGCTCAAAACCTATCAATGGCATGAACCTTATCCAAGATTAGCACATGTAATTTTTCCTCCCTTATTCGGTCATCAATACTCCCATTTGTTTGTTGATTTCAGGGGAATATATGACAGATATATGAAAGAAAAAGGTATAGACTACTTTGAAAACTCAAGACGTGCGACTTTAACTCAAAGATTATACGCGATGCAAAATCCGAAAAGGTGGCAGGGATATGACTCTTTAACGTGGGGATTAACAGCGTGTGATGGACCAGGTTCTAAATTTGATAAAGATGGTATGAAGTTTCATGATTACGCTGCAAGGGGTACTAGCGGACCAGACATTGTTCATGACGATGATGGAACCATTGCTCCTACTGCTGCAGCCGGGTCAGTTGCTTTTGTTCCGGAAGTTGTTATACCCACTTTGGAAGCGATGAAAGAACGGTATGGGGATAAAGGTCTATGGAACAAATACGGATTTGTAGATGCATTTAATCCAACAATAGAATGGTTTGATTCAGATTATCTTGGTATTGACGAAGGCCCCATTGTCTTGATGATTGAAAATTTTCGAAATGGTTTCATATGGAAGTATATGATGAAAGATCCTGTTATTAAAACAGGTCTGAAAAAATTAGGATTTAATTAATTTATTAATAATTGAATTATAAAAAAAGGATGAAAAATAAATCCCCCGGTTTAACGAGAAGAAAGTTTATTTCAAATTTAAGCTTTTCTGCAGCCACAATTCCGCTTATAAATTTCAGTAATGTATTTAACCAACAACCTTCCGATGCGAAAGAAATAATAGTAAAAAAAATATCAGATGAACAACAGCTCAATATAATATTTATCTTAAGTTATGATCATCGATATGACTTTATGGGATTTATGACTAAAGGTAAAGAAGGAGAAGGGAGATCATCTTTTTTGAAAACACCGGCTATGG
Organism: uncultured Bacteroidota bacterium; assembly: GCA_963740945.1. Classification (GTDB taxonomy): domain Bacteria; phylum Bacteroidota; class Ignavibacteria; order Ignavibacteriales; family Ignavibacteriaceae; genus CAVQBP01. The sequence continues at coordinate 41,223 of CAVUGE010000017.1, forward strand.
ATAAAATGGCAAAAGAAGGTGCACAATTTGAGAATACTTTTGTGACAACATCTCTTTGTTCACCAAGCAGAACCTCAATTTTGACGGGACAGTATTCAAGTAAACATGGTGTGATAGACAATGATGCACCGGAACCTTAGGATAACGTTTATTTCCCCGAATATTTACAAAAGCTTGGTTATGGATCCATATATGAAGTTTATGGCAAATGAGCTTTTACATAAGCGGCCGCCTTCAAATATAATGAATAGGATGAATCATAATTCCTTTAATTTTACCGGCAGTATATAAATGGGTCAATATATTCTTTCTTAGTTAAGAACAAATGATAAAGAAATATATTAAATTTTTTTTAGTTTTTATTATTTATTTGTTTACAGGCTGTTCTTCAACTAATCAAACGGGAACTTTAATGCCAGGACAACAACCGCAACAATTTTCAAAAACTATTACTAAAACAGTTGGTTATAAATACCTATTATACCTGCCAAAAGATTATTTTAATCGGAAGAAACAATGGCCTATGATTTTATTTCTTCACGGTTCAGGGGAGAGAGGAGATAATCTTGAAACTGTAAAAATACATGGTGTACCTAAAATAATTGAAGGAAGAGACAATTTCCCATTTATTGTAGTATCTCCTCAATGTCCGCAAGGTGAAAGGTGGTCTAACGGTTGGGCGATTGAAACATTAAATGCACTTCTAGATGAAATAATAAAAAATTACAGTATTGATACAAATAGGATTTATTTAACCGGATTAAGTATGGGCGGTTTTGGAACATGGTCTCTTGCAGAAGAATACCCGGAAAGGTTTGCCGCTATCGCCCCAGTCTGTGGAGGGGGAGATCCGGAGAAAGCTTATAAAATTAGAAGAATTCCTGTATGGGTATTCCATGGAGCAAAAGACAATGTAGTTCCTATACGTAATGCTGAAGTTATGGTAGATGCATTAAAAAAATATGAGGGGGATGTTAAATATACCGTTTACCCGGATGCGGGTCATGATTCCTGGACTGAAACTTATAATAATCCTAAACTTTATGATTGGTTTTTAGAGCATACAAAACAAACCAAGAAATTGTTAAAGATTGAAAATGATAATATTCAAGCATCTTCAGGTGATGTCTTCAAGGCTTTTGATGGAGATTTTAATACACGCTGGGAAAGTGAATGGAAGGATCCTCAATGGATTACAATAAACTTTAAAAAGTTACAGAAAGTAAATCAGATTGTAATCTTATGGGAAACAGCTTTCGGCAAAGAATATGAAATTCTTGCTTCAAATGATAACGTGAATTGGAGATCGGTATATAAAGAGACAAATGGTGATGGCTGTGCTGACAAAATCAGTTTCAATAGTTTGGATACACAATATTTGAAGTTCAATTTTATTCAAAGAGGGACGGAATGGGGATATTCAATATGGGATATGGAAATTGAATAGTATGTTGCTATAAAAATTATTGTATATTAGGATGAAAAGTTAAATCACAATAAAAAATATTTCTTATTTTTTATTCCATAAAATTAAATTTATGTCACCTTAATTAAATATTATGATTAAGAAAACAGTATTACTAATTATTTTGGTTACAATCTGTCTGTTTAGTCAGACAGATATATATAAACCATTAACGGACATTCAGCAAATTAGCTCAGCTAATTTTACTAATGAAACTATTGAAAAGAGAATTGACAGTATGCTTTCAAAGATGAGTTTAGAAGAAAAGATTGGACAATTAATACAAATTGTAGGAGAACCTAAATATTTAGAGAATTTTATAAAGGATGGAAAAGTAGGCTCGATTTTAATCGGGACGGGGGTACCGGGCGAGATAAATAGGCTGCAAAAAATAGCAATGGCGTCCAATCTGAAAATCCCATTGATATTTGCACATGATGTTATTCACGGATATTATACAATTTATCCGGTTCCGATTGGTGAAGCTGCAAGCTGGAATCCGGATATTGCAAAGAAAGATGCACATTTAGCAGCGATGGAAGCCGCATCTCAGGGGACAAGATGGACGTTTGCTCCCATGGTAGACATAGCACGGGATCCAAGGTGGGGAAGAATAATGGAAGGTGCCGGTGAAGATCCGTTTTTAGGAAGTATTATGGCAGCTGCGAGAGTCGAAGGTTTTCAGGGTAGTAATTTGAATGATCCGTGGTCTATTGCCGCCTGTGCAAAGCATTTTGTTGCATACGGTGCTGCTCAGGCCGGAAGAGAATATAACACTGTTGATATTTCAGAAAGAACATTAAGAGAAATATATCTGCCTCCATTTAAAGCTGCAGTCAATGCAGGGGTTGCTACTATAATGAGTGCATTTAATGATCTTAACGGAATACCTGCATCAGCAAACCATCATACATTAACAGAAATTTTGAAGGATGATTGGGGATTTAAAGGTCTTGTCGTAAGTGATTATAATTCTATAGGTGAACTGACAACTCATGGAATCGCAAAAAATAAATATGAAGCGGCAGAGGAAGCTTTTTTAGCAGGAGTAGATGTTGATATGGTCGGTGATACTATTTCCGGTGATGCTTATTCTCCTAACCTTGAAAAACTTGTTAATAATGGCTTAATCACCACAGATAAGATTGATGAATCAGTTAAAAGAGTTTTGCGTGTGAAAATAAAGTTAGGATTATTTGAGCACCCGTATGTTGATACACTATTTTATAAGAAAAATATAATTAGTCATGAGAAAAGAGAGAGTATAGTTAGAGAATCAGCAAGAGAATCTATTGTACTTTTAAAAAATAAGGAGAATATTCTTCCGATTAAAAAGGATATTGGTTCAATTGCATTAATAGGACCATTGGCTGATAATAAAACAGACCCTATGGGAGGATGGTCTGCTGCTGGTAGTCCGGATAACATAGTTACAGTTTTAAAAGGCATATCAAACAAGGTTTCCTCAAATACGAAGATTAATTACGCAAAAGGATGCAGCATAAATGATTCGAGTGAAGTAGATTTCAAGAATGCAATTGAAGCTGCAAATAAATCGGATATAGTTATAATGGCTGTAGGAGAATCCAGGGAAATGAGTGGAGAAGCCTCAAGCAGAGTTAATTTGGATTTACCGGGTAAACAGGAAAGACTAGTTGAAGAAATTTCTAAATTAGGAAAACCTGTAGTAGTAGTTTTAATGAATGGCAGACCACTTGCAATTGACTGGATTGCCGAAAATATACCGGCAATTCTTGAAACATGGTTTTTAGGCGATCAGGCAGGGAATGCTATAGCTGATGTATTGTTCGGCGATTATAATCCCTCAGGAAAACTTCCGGCAACTTTTCCAAGATCAGTAGGACAGGTTCCCATATTTTATAATCAAAAAATTACCGGAAGACCTGCAATGCCAGATAATAAGTTTACTTCTAAATATCTTGATTCCCCAACAACACCTCTTTACCCATTCGGATACGGATTAAGCTATACAACTTTTAATTATAAAAATATAAGAACGGATAAGTCTAAAATTGCTGCAAATGATTCAATAACCGCTGTCATTGATGTAACAAATACGGGGCAGTTTGAAGGTGAAGAAGTTGTTCAATTGTATCTTCATGATAGAGTTAGAAGTATAACACCGCCAATAAAAGAGTTAAAGGGATTTGAAAAGGTTCTTTTGAAACCCGGAGATACAAAGGTAATTAAGTTTGTTATTACTCCGGATATGTTATCATTTCTGGATAAAGATTTAAAAACCATAATCGAACCAGGAACTTTTGATATTATGATCGGGGGTAATTCTGTTGACCTTTTATCTGCTTCTTTTGAAGTTGTGAAATAAATTTTTTTAACAACTAAAGTTATACAAGGATCAATATCCTAAAGATGACATCTTTACTTACTAAAATAGGTCTTTATCTGAACTTTCTTTTTTAATATAACTGGAAAATGTTTTTGTTTTAAAGATGTCATCTTCACATCTCAGCTTAAAAATATATTTCAGAAGGATAATATTTGAGTAATCTCAGTTAGTATGTATAACAAGATAATTCTTTATTGAATTGAAGCTAAATTGGTATTAATTTTTTATTTGAAACTTTATCTGCTGAACTTTAATATTGTTTTATGAAAATAATTCTCTTACTTTTATTTTTCCTTACATTCAGTTCAATCCTTTTTTCTCAGCAAAATGAAATAGATGATAACCGTGTAGTAGCACGGGCAGGGAGTGAAAATATTACTGCTGAAGAATTTAAAGACAGATTTGATTTTAGCCCCCATCCTATTAAAAATCCAAAAGATGATACTCTGCAAATTAAAAGAGAATTCTTATATACCTTAATTGCAGAGAAACTCCTGGCTCAAAAAGCAAAAATGATGAACCTGGATACTGCAAAGGAAATCGAAGATATTTTAAGTTATATGGAGCGATTATTTGTCAGGGATGCATACTACAGGAATAAAATATCCGATAAAGTAAAAGTTACATCTGACGATATGGAAAATGCAGAAAAAAGGTATTCAAAATTACTTATAGTTAAATATGTATATTCCGAAGATGAAAAGGAGATTAAACAATTATATGAAGAATTAAAAAATGGATATCCAATTGATACTCTAATTAAAAAAAGACCTGAGTATGAGGAACAAAAAACCCCGGGCACGGTTACTTTCGGAACTCTGGAAAAAAATCTTGAAGACTCTATATACAATCTGAAGCCAGGTCAGTTCACTGAACCCTTAAAAGCAGTAAAGCGGTGGTATATATTTAAATTGATTAGAACAATTGATAACCCGGTCTTTGATACCGATAATATGAAAGCTAAATTAAAAAAGATAATCGTAGACCGGAAGGCGAATAAACTTGAGAATGATTTTCTTTATAATTTTTTGCATAAGCAAAAGGTTGAAGTAGATAAAAATTCTTTCTTTGAAATAGCAAGGTTAATTGATGCTAAAATTAAGGAAAGAAAAAAAATAGATAATAATTCATTGATAATTTTAGACTCTTATGATTTTGATGATATTATGAATTCACTGGATCAAAATGCATTAAATAAACCTTTTATAAAATTTGAAAAGAATCCTGAAACAGTTAAAGAATTCTTAACACAAATGAAATTTAATTCATTTAAAATGGATACATCAGACATAGATAAATTGATAATGGTATTAAATAAATATGTAAAAGATTATATAGAATACGAATTACTGGTACGTGCAGCTTATAATGAAGGTATTGAAAATCTTTTTGCAGTGAAAAATGATAGGAAAATATGGGAGGATTATTATCTCTCACAGAAGCTGGAAAAGATAATCTATGATTCAATTTCAATTTCAGATGCCGAAGCATATGAGTATTATACAAAGAATAATAATATTTTAAATAATCCTGATGAAGTTAATGTAAAAGAGATTTTAGTTGACAGCCTTAATAAAATTGAAGCTGCCCTTAAAGAAATAAATAAAGGAACGTCTTTTGAAGAAATTTCGAAGAAATATTCTATAATAGATTCATTAAGAGAAAGAGGGGGAGATTTAGGATATTTCCCTGTAATTACTCATGGAGAAATAGGTAAGGCTGCTGATAAAATGAATGTAGGTGATTTGTATGGTCCTATCAAAACTCAGGATGGTTATGCATTAATAAAATTAGTTGATAAACGAAAGTCCAATAAACCTATAGATACATCTTTTGTGAATATTAAAGATAATTTAATAGAAATATTAAAGGGTATTGAGTTGAGAAAACGATTAAAAAAATATGTAGCCGGTCTTGCAGCAGAATATGGACTAAAAATAAATACAGATATATTTAATTCTATTGATGTAACCCAGGTTAATACATTTACTATTAGGATGATTGGTTTTGGGGGAAGGATTTATGCGTTTCCATACCAGCAAATTTTTGGTGACTGGTATGATGTATACAAATCGAAAGTTAAATCCGCTCCTCAATAATTTCAAAATAAGAATATATTTAAGAAATTATTTCGGTTAATTATTCTTTTTAATTTCAAAAAAATTTTCAAGCATATAGTTGATTAATGTATATTAACTATTCTTAAAGTTAATTCGATGGGCGAGTTTAATTTAACTTTGATGCTGCCAGCAATATTCGTTTCCTGGAAGTGATTGTCTTTTACATCTATTTCCGGAAGTAGTTAAAGCCTTGCATTGAATTTTTGTTTGGGGTTCACTATCAGTATCTTCTTCCTTAAGGAGGCTATAATTTTTTATAAGCACAGGAATGACAACTATTACAACTAAAGCAATTCCACCATATATCAGGGATTTCTTTAACATTTACTATTTATTAATTAAACTAAATTTATTATCTATTTACCAGTCTTTGTAATGATTCATTGTAGCGATTACCGACATTTGGATATTGTTTTATCAGGTCATTAATGTTTTCCAAATCTTCCAGACTCAAGTTTATGTTTACAGCTTTAGCATTTTCCTTAAGATATTTCTTATGTTTAGTTCCCGGTATTGGTATTATATCATCACCCTGAGCCAGAACCCAAGCGAGTGCTAACTGGGCCGGTTTACATTTTTTTTGAGCGGCAAAATCTGCAAACGCTTCAGCAAACTTTTTATTATTTTCCCAATGTTCATCATCAAAACGAGGAAGCGAACGGCGCATATCTTCAGCAGGAAGGTTATCTTTATTTACAGTATTGGTTAATAGGCCTCTCGCAATAGGGCTGAAAGGTACGAAAGTAACTTCTAACCCTCTACAGACCGGTAAAATTTGTCTTTCAATATCCCTGGTCAAAACCGAATATTCAGATTGAAGGGCAGAAATCGGATGAACTCTATTTGCTTTACGTAAAGTATAGATCGATACTTCTGATAAACCTAAATACCTGACTTTCCCTTCCGTGACTAATTTAGCCATAGCATTTACTGTTTCTTCAATAGGTACTTTAGGATTTATTCGATGGGCATAATAAAGATCTATTACATCGACATTTAATCGTTTTAAACTTCCTTCAACTGCTTCTCTAATATATTTGGGAGAATTATCAATAAAAAGATTTCCGTCATTTTTTTTACGAATTCCGAACTTAGTAGCAATAAAAACTTTATCACGATTGGGAGATAAAACCTTGGAAATTAATTCTTCATTATGGTGAAGACCATAAAAATCAGATGTATCCCAAAAATTTATTCCCAGATCCAATGCCAGATTTAAAGTGGCTATTGATTCGTCATCATCTCTTTCACCGTAGGATTGGCTCATTCCCATGCACCCCAATCCTATTGCAGATAATTTTTCTCCCGTATTGCTTAATTCTCTATATTTCATAATAAAATATTATCGTTTTTTAGAATTATAAAACAATTTTAATTTAATACTAAACTTTTATGTTCGAATTGTTCTAAATCAAAGCTTTACTTTATTTCTATCTAGATCAATTAGAATTTTATACTATTTAAAAATTTTGACAACATAAACGTACTTATAATCGTAAATAAACTAATTATAAAAGAAATAGACAAGTTTGCTTCTAATCCTTTTATTTTCATCAAAATAATTAAACCTGCTATTGTTATATCCATTAGAATTGTAAAAACAAGAATTACAGGGGTTAAAAAAAGACCTAAAGTTTTTTTCTTCAGTAGTAATAATTGAACTCCCCAGTTAACTGTTTCATTAGAATAAATATTTTTTCCAAACAAACCTAATAAGCTTATCAGAATAATCATTATTCCGAGTATAACTGATAATACAAAAACAACTTTGTTCTGACTTTTCATTTTCGAAATATTGATTTCCCCGTATTCATAGGCATTTGAAACAAACATTAATTCATTTTTATAGAATAAATTTAGTTAATCTAACAAAGAAATTAAAATTTCATGGTTCAATTTTTTAGGTTGATAAGAAATTATATTATTTTTAGGTATACTCTTTAAAATATTGGGATCCTTCAGAGAAAGAAAGAACTTTTCAAGAATTCTAAAAAGAGGTAACAATGCATATATATTTTACATTAATAATAGTTTTCTTCATCTGCTCAATTAGTTGTTTGCCTCAACAAATTCAAGGAGTTACTGCAGTTATACCAAAACCGGAAAAAGTAGAATTAATTGAAGGTAGTTACAATTTTACAAAAAACACTATAATCATTATTCAACCCAAAACTACTGAGACAAAGGAAATTTGTGAATATCTTATTGAAAAGATATATAGTCTAACTGGAATTAAACTATCATTATCCGATAGTATGTCAAAATCTTCGGGAAACAGGTTAGTTTTATCAATAGATAATAGTGCTGATTCTCTCGGTATTGAAGGTTATTCTCTTGAAATTAAAAATAATAGTGCTATCCTAACAGCATGCTCGCCAAACGGACTGTTTTATGCTGTCCAGACATTTTTGCAATTATTTCCATCAGATGAATTAGGAGCTAAGTACGGTGAAAATACTGCATGGTCAATTCCCAATCTTTATATTCAAGATGCTCCTAAATTTAAATGGAGAGGGATGCATCTGGATACGGGAAGACATTTTTTTACTAAGGAATTTATAGAGAAATATATTGATTATTTGGCTATGTATAAATTAAATGTTTTCCATTTCCATCTAACTGAGGATCAGGGGTGGAGAATAGAGATAAAAAAGTATCCAAAACTAACTGAAATCGGTTCTAATCGAGCGGGAACCCTGGAGGATGGAATCCCATACGGAGGATATTATTCTCAGGATGATATTAAAGAGATAGTTGCATATGCAAAGAGCCGGTATATAACCGTAGTTCCTGAAATTGAGATGCCTGGTCATTCAACAGCAGCTTTAGCAGCATATCCGGAACTATCATGTACGGGCAAACCTATAGAAGTTGGAACAAATTGGGGGATATTTAAAGATGTATATTGTGCAGGGAATGAAAAAACTTTTCAATTTCTTGAGGACGTATTGTCGGAAGTAATAGAATTATTTCCCTCCGAATATATTCATATCGGCGGAGATGAATGTCCCAAAGACCGCTGGCATGAATGTCCTAAATGCCAGCAGAGAATGAAAGATGAAGGATTAAAGAATGAGGATGAGCTGCAGAGTTATTTCATTCACAGGATTGAAAAATTTCTGAACTCAAGAGGTAAAAAAGTAATCGGATGGGATGAAATTCTGGAAGGTGGCCTGGCACCAAATGCAGCCGTAATGTCCTGGCGCGGTGAAGAGGGAGGAATCGATGCTGCGAGGCAGCAGCATGATGTTGTGATGGCTCCAAATACATATTTGTACTTCAATTATTTCCAGGGTAATCCCAAATATGAACCCGATCCTTTTGGAAGTTACCTCCCTTTAAGGAAAGTATATTCATATAATCCGGTGCCGCAGCAACTGTCAGAAGATGAACAGAAATATATTATTGGTGTTGAAGCCTGTCTCTGGTCAGAGAACCTGCCGTCAAATGCAAGAGCCGAATATCAACTTTTCCCCAGAATAGCCGCTCTTTCAGAGACTGCATGGACTTCGGGAGCGCTCAAGAATTGGGAAGACTTTTCTCAAAGAATAATTGCTCATATAAAAAGGTATAAATTCTCGGGTATAAATTATTCTCCAAGCGTATTCGATGTTTATACAAAATCACAGCTTATAAAAGATACTTTAGGATTAAAAGTTGAGCTTAATAATGAGATAAATTCATCGAAAATTTATTATACTTCTGATGGCAGCAACCCAACTTTAGAATCATCAGAATACAGAGTACCAATTGAATTAACTTCAACTACAGAAATAAAGGCTTCAGCTTTTGAAAACGGAGAATTAATAAACCGGGTCTCGGATAACGTATTTTATATACACAAAGCTCTCGGCAGGGATGTCCAGTTCAGATATCCATTCGAGAATAAATATTCGGCGGGAGAATATGGATTAACAGATGGAATTAAAGGTTCTTCCAGTTATGGAGATGGTAAATGGAAGGGATTTCTGGTAAACGATTTGGACGCTGTAATTGATATGGATACACTAACATTTATAAAGAATATTTCATGCGGGTTTCTTAATAATACGAATGCATATATCTTCTTACCCAAATATGTAGAATTTTTTATAAGCAGCGACGGAATTAATTATGAATTACTAGGTAAAATTGATGTGAATAATAATAATCCGGATATGAAAACTGAAAGAAGAGAGATCTCTTTACAAGCAAACAAGAATGCCAGGTTTATAAAAATATTTGCAAAGAATACCGGGTACTGCCCTTCATGGCATAAAGCACCAGGTGAAAAAGCGTGGCTTTTTGCTGATGAAGTTGTAGTAGAATAAATAATTAAAACTTCCCAATTACTATTAATTAAAGGGTGCCTATTATGAAAATTAAAAACTTTATTTTAGTTGTAATATTTTATTTTTTATTTTATTCATTCAACCCTCTAACCGCAAAAACCTGTCCTGATGAAGGAGAAAAATGGATAGCAGTACATCTGCTTAATTACAATGATGATGATGCTCTAGATACATTAGGTATGTCTGTCCCGCAGCTTGCAAAGATGGGGATTAATGTTATTTTTCTGGAAGTAGATTACAGCTTTGATTTTAAATCTCATCCTGAATTAAGAAGGGGAGATAAGAACATTACTACGGACGGTGCAGGGAAATTTTCAAAGATATGTAAGGATAATGATATAAGATTGATAGTTGAATTCCAGAGTTTAGGGCACCAATCATGGGCACATGAGACATTTCCTTTGCTGACAAAATATCCGGAATTGGATATTACTCCAGGCGCATATCCAAATAATGATAGTATATACTGCAGGGAATGGGATCCAACAAATCCAAGAGTTTATGAAATAGTTGATACATTGATTGATGAACTAATTGATGCTTTTAATGTAGATGGAATACATGTAGGAATGGATGAAGTATTTCTGCTAAATGATTCTCTTGCGGTGAATACAAATAAAATATGGCCGGCTAAATTATTTGCTCAAGCTGTGAATGATCTTTATAATCATATTGTTAAAAAAAGAGGGTTGCAAATGTTTATGTGGGGAGATAGATTAATTGACGGCACCAAATATAAATACGGAGCATGGGAATCTTCGGAGAATTGTACTGCTGCAGCAATTGATATGATACCGAAAGATATTGTTATTTGTGACTGGCATTATGAAACAAGAGATACATATCCTTCAATACCAATGTTTCTAAAAAAAGGATTTAAAGTACTGCCGACAACCTGGCGGAACAGAGTAGCTTCAAATGCATTCCTAACATATTCACTCGAACAGGATAATCCTAATATGCTTGGAGTTATATATTCTACATGGAGTGCGAATATAAGCAGATTGTTAAATTCAGCTCCAATTAAAGACGGGGTTAAGCTAATTAAGTAATTCCGCTAAGGATAGGGTTGTAAATTATTCGATTTTCTTTAAAAAAGCCGTCTCAACTACCGGTTTAAAAGCAAATTCTGGTTGAGCCATAGTTTAGTATGGCTAAAAATTTTTCTCTTTAAAAACTGGTGGTTGAGCCTAAAAATGAAAAATTTTTATTTCTGAAGAACCAATTTTATTGTTTTGGTGTATTTCCCTCCTTGCATTCTACAGAAGTAAACACCGCTGGAAAGGTTTTCCCCATTAAATGTGATTTCATATTTTCCGGGTTCATAATCAGAATTTATAATTTCCGAGACTTCTTTTCCTAAAATATTAAATACTTTTATTATTATATGATTTCTTTCCGGAACTATAAATTTAATCTTTGTAGCAGGATTGAATGGATTCGGATAGTTCTGCATAAGATTAAAATTTGCAGGACCTTTTGATGAGTTACCTGCAAGAATAGAAGTAGCATTCCCCTCAATGTTTTGACTTTGAATTAGGTGGTATAGATAGAGATTACCTAAACAAACATACCATATATTTTTGTGACCGCTTATATAAGTAAGGTGTTTGTTGAGATAATCTTTATCGATATCAGGAAACAGGACCTGCGGATGCCACATTAAATGATAAATTCCGCCTTTTGAAACAATAGTATCAAAAAGGTTATTAAGAGATATAATACTTGTATCACCGCCTCCCCATGAAGGTGCGCCTAATTCAACAGAAGGAAAAAAAGGTTCAAAATGATTTCTATTAATATCCCATTGGCTGAAAGTTGAATCACCGTAAATATACTCTCTTGGGTCATCCAAAGGGAGGTTTTTATATAATCGTGCCGTTAGATAACCGGTTACTCCCAATAAGGAATCTACAATTTCATCATAATCACCATAAGGAGCAATCCATGTATAAACATATTCTTTATTGTTTATATTATAAAGCGGAGGCAAAGTAAGGTTATCTATTATATCTTTATATGATCCTTCAATTTCATTTACGGCACTTCGGCCGTATGGTGTAGGTGGATGATTTCTGCTGTGGGAGGCTACTTCAATATTCCCTTTATTAACTTCCTGCTGAATCTGCTGCCATGTTGAACTTGTTGTATTTTGAGCTGAAGTTATAACTCCAGCGGTCATATATAAGCCATAAGATCTGAATAAGTTTGTTAAAGGAGATATCATCGAGGAAGTCCAATCCGCATAATCATCAAAAGTAATTGTTACTGCAGCCTCCCGGTTATCATAATATTTTGCAATTCCTTTGTAAGTAATCGAAATTAAGTTGTTATCTTTATCAGTAACCTTTAAATAAATTGAATCGCTTATACCGCTGAAACCAGAAGAAATGAATGCAATGCTGTTTGTATAGTCAAAACGTACAGCTTCAATATCATTAAATGTATCGAGAGAATTTTTTTCAATTAAATTCATCCAATTTTCAGAAATTGTGTGCCTTTCCCAAACTTTTAGCTCTTCCGATCCAATTGGTAAATCAACTATATATGTTATAGGAAAAGCCAGTCCAAATGATTTATGAAATTCCGGCTGGGCTGCGATAATAATTTCAGTTGAAGAATTAGTTATTGAAAGGTGAGATTCATCATGAACATTTGCAAAGTTGATAGATTCTAAAAATACAATAATGAATAAAGCATAACTAATTTTCATTTAATTTCCTCAAATATATTGGAGTAAATCATCTCTGATCATAAATCTATAGTATAAAATAAAAATTAACACTGCTAATAAAGATTTTCCAAATCGGCATTAGCCACTTCAATAAACAATTGAGCTAACTTTTCAGTTACGGCTTTGAAATACTTTTCACCTTTTATTCTTGATGCTTTTCGAGGATTGCCAACTCCAGTATCTTCGGTAATAGATGACCATTTCCTTTCGGTCCATGCCCATCCTTCTCGCATTCCATTTATTTTAATTTTCTTTTCATTTCCTTCACCGGCTTCTTCAATAGGGAGAACGAGTTCAGGTACTAGATAGAGCAATAAACTTGTTTCCATTTCGTCAGCATGATCTCCATCATTTTCGAAGAAACCTTTCTTATTAACAGATTTGAACCAATCACAGGTAGATAAAAACATTTTAGGAAATTTAAGACCCAATTCTCTCAGCATCTGCTTAAAATTATTACCGCCATGACTATTTACGATGAGAAATTTATATATTCCTTGAAAATTAAGAACTTCAATAATATCATTAAGAATTAAAGATTGTGTGCTGGGATTTAAATTTATATCAAGAATTATATCGGTTTGACCGGTATTCACACCAAAAGGGACAGCCGGTAACACTATTATTTTTGATCCTTTCTCATAAGCAAGTCTTGCGCCCTCGGCAGAAATAAGCTCCGATTGAATGATATCTGTACCGTAAGGGAGATGATAATTATGTGCTTCAGTTGCTCCCCAAGGGAGAATTACCAGATCAATATTTGAATTTTTTATATCCTTCCAATGATTTTCAGCCAGAATATAAGGTCGCATTTTTTCTCCTAAATATTTAAAAATGTTTTTATACAACAGTAATTTAAATAAAAAATATCCTTTCATTCAGGTATTTTAAATTTAATTTGAATATTTGAATAAGGAATGGAATTGATATAAAAATTATGAGAACTTAAGGGACAAAAAAATAAATAGAAGTAAATTTCTTTGCTTTTTTCAACTTCAACTCTATTTTATTATCCCTCTGATCCTCTGCTTGTAAAGTAAGCGATCATTGTATAAACAGCTCCGATGATTATAAGATAGAAGAAAAAGTTGATAAGTGTATCACTTGCCGAATGAGATCTGCTGTCGATATGAATAAAAATGTAAACGGTATATACCAATCCGCCTATAAAAATCATCCAGCCGATCATGCTTCTCGGTATGAAGAATATTCCAAAACGTTTAAACCAGTGTAAGTTCATATTGCGTTTATTTAAGTGAATAAATAATAAGTATTAAAACTGAGGCGGCAATTATAATAATATTGAACCAAATTGCCTTCAAAAAACCGATTGTTCTTGGACTGCCTGATAAGAAATAAATTTTTCTTATACTCAAAAAATTAATAAAGATAAAGATTATAGGCAGGAACAAAAACAGCAGTATGGATAATAAATACTGATTTTCTGAGAAATCGTGAATATTGGATAGAAATGTTGTATTAGGCATATAAAGAGTTTTCATTAAAAATGCCAATAATACATAAAGAGGGATACTCAGCCACCACCAGCTTAGAACAGATTTATCTTTAGCCTCTATAATTTCTTTTGCCAGTAAATCTTGATGCTTTAACTGAGAAATTTCCGGTTTACTAATTTTCATTAATTTTTCTTCAAAATCTTCCATTGTTCTATTCAATAATGTAAAAAGTTAAAATTGGTTGCATTCTTTACGTAATTTATTTAACCCGCGAGACAATAATGACTTTAATGTTCCTTCTTTTATATTTAATATCTCAGCAATTTCTTTATTATCAAATCCCTCGAAATATCTCAAAGAAATCGGCTCCTGATATTTATTTGGCAGAGTTTTTAATGCTTTAAGAACAGACATAAACTGATTATGTTTTTCAAATTCTGTTTCAAGTTTTTCTTTATCTTGAATGAAATAAGTTTTAAACAATTCATTTTTATTGAAATTGAGTCTTTCAAATAAAGTATTATGCTTTTTTTTATGCCTGTAAAATTGGTTCAGTTCATTTATTGCAATACGATAGAGCCAAACCTTTATGGAAATGCCTTTATAAGAGAAATTTTTGATATGTGTAAAAGCTTTTAAGAATGTGTCTGCTGCGATATCAGCGGAATCATCAAAACTGCCTGTCCTCCGGAAAATATAACCGAAAATTGGTTTATAATATATTTTGAAAAGTTCAGAGAATAATCCCGGTTTCTCTTTAATTTTATTTATTAGCTCAAATTCGTTCAATAGTCTGCAGCTTTTTATCAGTAATGCAAAACAGACAATTTAGTTGCATTTAATATCCAAAAATCTGAAATTCCACATTCTTACGAATTCAAATTTGCCGTAGGGAGAAAACCGGGTGGTTTCCGAATTCCTGTAGCCTGTTCAAAACCATAGGCTATTTTAAGCAGAACAGATTCACTCCATGCTTTACCAAAGAAGGAAATTCCCACAGGGAGTCCGAAAACAAAACCTGCGGGCACTGTAATATGAGGGTACCCTGCTACAGCAGCCAATTGTGAACTGCCGCCAAGAAAATGATCTCCATCTATCAGATCTGTCATCCAGGCCGGGCTATCGGTAGGAGAGACAAGCGCATCGAGATTATACTTATCCATAACTGCATCAATTCCTTCTGTTCTGGTCAAACGATGATTCTTTTCCAGTGCGTCAAGATATTCCTTATCTGTTAAAGGCCCCTTTTCTTCTGCTTTAAGAAACAATTCCTGTTTAAAATAGGGCATTTCTTTCGAAGCATTTTCAATGTTAAAATCAATTATGTCCTTAAGTGAATGAACCGGTGTCCCTGATCCACGCCTTTCAAGATAAGCTTTCATATCTGCTTTTAATTCATAATATAAAACAGTCGACTCTGTGTCATCAAACTTGCCAATCGAGTCTATTTCTACAGGATCGATAAGAATAGCTCCTTTCTTCTTTAAAACATCTAAAGCACTTTCAATTATGACATCTACCTGAGGGAGAAAGCCAAAATATTTACGTAATACACCAATTCTTGCTCCTTTGAGACCATCAATTTCGAGAAATTTAGTATAATCTTCATAAGATTTTCTATCTCTGTCTTTAGTTGCAGAATCCTCCTGATCGACTCCTTGTATTGCACTCAGTAAAATAGCTGCATCCTTAACAGTTCTTGCCATAGGACCGGCAGTATCTTGCGAATGAGAAATAGGGATGATTCCTGAACGGCTTACCAAACCAACAGTTGGTTTAATTCCTACGAGTCCATTGATTGAAGATGGGCTAACTACAGAGCCATCTGTTTCGGTACCTATAGCAATTGTGCAAAGATTTGCAGCAGCTGCGGCTCCTGAACCGGAACTTGAACCGGATGTATTCCTATCTAATGCATATGGATTTTTTGTTAGACCGCCGCGTCCACTCCAACCGCTTGTAGAATGTGAAGACCGGATATTTGCCCACTCACTTAAATTTGTTTTCCCAAGAATAAGCGCTCCTGCTGAGCGTAGTTGTTCTACAATAAAAGAATCCTTTAGTGGTTTTGATCCAAGTAGTGCAAATGAACCAGCAGTTGTCTGCATATTATCTGCTGTATCTATATTATCTTTAATTAATATCGTTATTCCATGCAGCTGACTTCGCGGACCTTTCTCCTTTAATTCTTTATCAAGTGCATCTGCAATTCCCAAAGCATCAGGATTCAATTCAATGACACTATTAATTGCAGGGCCGTCTTTGTCAATTGTTTTTATCCGTGAGATATATTTTTCAGTAATTGAACGCACCGTATATTTTCCGGATTTTAATCCTTCCGCAATTTCTGAAATAGTAATTTCCTCTAATTCTGAAGAAGGTATTTCAAAAGGAGATGCCGGTGGAGAATACTTCTTCCCGGCAAAAGAAAATTGAGGGAGTGATATTGCTGCAATGCCGCCAACCAGACTAGTTTTTAAGAATTTTCTACGGCTTTGATTGCTTGAGGATTTCTTGCTGCTGCGCATGATATGATCTCCATATTATGAAAATTTTTAAGTTAAATAATTCAGGAATTCTTATTCTGCACTTTAACCCGGTTTAACTATTTACCTGCGGCGGGTAATTGAAAATTAGAAAATAAATATAATATTCTCAAATATTTTGAATACTAAAAATCAAATATATTCGGAATACTAAAGCCCCTTTCATTTTCAGTTCATGTCATTTAATGATTATACCATATGTATTCCATTAAAAAATCTTAAATAAGTAATCATATTAGTTAAAGATGTTTCCGGTTTTAATATAATGATTTATAGCTTCTTCCCAGTCTTTCAGATCTTTTTCGAATATTTTTTCAATTGAATGTTTATTTATTTCATTGCCAAGTGAATTAAGACTAGTATAGGTATAAGTAATTATTGCTTCAGTTTTAACATCAGATAAAATATTAGATTGAATATTTATTACCCAATATCTATTTGGAGTAGAAACAGTATATTCAATATGATGATCCTTCGGTTCATATCCTGACACAATCCAGTTATAGACAGTTTCGTGATGATTATGAGCATTAGTTGAAAAAACCATCCCTTTTTCAATTTTACCTGATTGGGAATAAATTATTACAGGCTGCCAACCAACTGCCCATTTTGTCTCTTCTATAGGACCAAATAGGGGATATATATGCTCTATTCTTCCCTCCAATATTATTTTTGCGGTTCTTGAAAGACGTTCAGATTTAAAATTTGTTTCTTTCATTTATTAATCAAATGTTAGACGGCTTGGAATTATGTTTGCTTTTATATAATTGGTATTTATTAGTACTTCCCGAAATTTTATCCCGCTTAACTGATATTTAATTTAGAAAATTAAAATTTAAACTCAAAGAGTCATCAATGTTTGGTCTTTATTTTATATCAGATATTTAGGGTACGCATTTTAGTAATCAATTAGTATTGATTTTTCAAAGACGGCTCAAATACTATCCAGATCCTTTCCACATACGCTCCACATACGCTTCAGATATGCTCCACATACGCTTCAGATATGCTCCACATACGCTTCAGATACGCTCCACATACGCCCTATATCCCATAAATAAATATTTGCATCGCATATGCTAGAGATCACATCAAAAAAAGATAATGTCAAGTTATTAGTTTTAGCTTATCATAAGAAATCATCAAGGTATTTTGTCACAACAATAGAATATAACAGACTAATTCATGAATTAGTCTTAAACTAAATAATAAAAATGGATACAAAAATAATTTTATCCTAATATTGATTAAATTTTTATTTCTCTATATTTGCGCTTCAAGTTCCCGAATTATACCAATAGTTTTTAGAACCTTCTAATAAACAATTTATCCATAAATAATAAAAGTTTATTAGCCATTGCAATAAGTGGTCAGGGTAAAAAGAAAGTGGTACTATAAAAAAAACAAATAACAGCCCTTTTTTTATATTTTTTTTGCAGATAAAATTTGATGCTTTATTTAAGTATTGTCGCAATTAACCATTAAATCTGCCGTAATTACACCTTTCATGATCAATAAGGCGACATTAATTTTAGTATAGTAATTAATAATCCGGATAAAAGAATAAGGAATAAATATGCGAATAATCTACAGAGTAATATTATCTATTTCTCTCCTTATGATTTTCAATATTTGGGTAACAGCTAATGCACAAACAGTTGTTAATCCCGATAGTGCTCTTCAAACAATTCTAAATAATTTAAAGGGAACGCCGATATCTCTGTTCGAAACAGAGGAATATGCTAAAAATAATTCAACATCGGTTAAACAAGCCGAAGCAGTTTATTTAGGCGCCTTGGGAACTTTACAGAGAGAAAGAGGAAGCTTTGATCCGGAATTTTATTTCAATATAAATTATGAAGATCAAAAAATCCCGGCAGCATCTTTTTTCTCAGGTGCCTCAGTATTATCTACACAACAGACTGATGCAGCAACCGGTATACGTTTAAATTTACCTGTAGGAACAAGATTGGAACTGTCATTAAATACTACAAAATTAAAAACAAACTCGCAGTTTGCTTTTTTAAATCCTGAATACGATGCATTTGGAGCGATTATCCTGCGACAGCCATTACTATCCGGATTTGATGTCTCTTCACGTAAAGATTTAAGGCAAGCTGAGTTAAACGTTAAATCATCTAGAGCAAGATTTGATCAGGAAGTATTAGCTGCAAATGCTGCAGTTGAACAGGCGTATTGGAGTCTATATACAGCTGAACGGGATTATGCAGTCCAAAAATTAACATTGGAACGTGCAGAGGCCTTATTAAAGGAAGCTCAATTGCATGAAAAAGCAGGTTTAGCAGGTCCAAACCAGGTTGCCAATGCAAAAACCTTCCAGGCGGAACAAAGACTGCTGTTGATTGATAGAGAAGAACAGCTTGACATCCAATCAGATCAAATTATAGTATTAATAGGAAAAAAGCCTGAACAGGATAATTCAC
Source organism: uncultured Bacteroidota bacterium (assembly GCA_963740945.1). GTDB lineage: Bacteria > Bacteroidota > Ignavibacteria > Ignavibacteriales > Ignavibacteriaceae > CAVQBP01. Next base: position 60,688 of record CAVUGE010000017.1, read on the forward strand.
GGTTTTTAGCAGCAGATAATCCGCCTAGTAATTTCCCGATTGAACCGGTCGATAATCTTATTGATTATGCATTAAACAATAATCTTGATTTAAAAGCAGCTCAGAATAGTATTGAAATTGCCAATGCATCAGTAGATGCTGCAAAATGGAAAGCACTTCCTCAAGTGGATCTAGTAGGGTCACTTATTAGCAACAGCTTAGGTGGAACTTCACAGGATGTAATTTTCGGGGGCGATACTTTGAGAACAACAAGCAGCGGAAGTTTCAGCAATCTACTTTCACAGCTTTTCAAACGCAAGTTTCCAGGCTGGAGCGTTGGGGTTGAGTTTACGTTACCTATAGGTTTAAGAAGCGGTTTAGGTGAAAAAGATCGCCTCGAGGCGGGTGCATTATACGCTAAACAAAATTATATCGAATTATCCCGGCTGCTTGAAAAACAAATCCGCACATCTTACCGGGAATTAGCACATGGCAATGAACGTTTAAAAGTATCGAGAGATGGAGTGGATGCAGCACAGGAACAGGTTAGGATCGGGATGATTGAATTTCAAAATGGCAGAATAACAGCTTTCGAATTAGTGCAATTAAGCGAAGATTTTGCCGTCGCACAGCAGCGGTATTCAGAAGCGTTGGTTAAAACTGTAAAGGCTGCTTCAGATCTAAAACAACTAACGTCAGGTTATTATCCCTCAAACTGAAAGAGAATAATAAAGTTTTATTTGATAACAGAAAGGAAGAGTTTTATGCTTAATAAAACAAGAAAAAAGAACTTTTTAATATTTCATTTTTTATTTGTGCTTCTTATTTTATTAACAAGCGGCTGTTCGGATCAAAAATCAGCAGCAGCAGGATTTAAATTGCCGCCAACACCTGTGGAAGTTGCTGATGTCAAAGCAAAATACGTTGCCGATAAATTCGAAGCAGTCGGTACGGTTGAGGCAATTGAAGGTGTTACTATAGTTTCTGAAATAGATGCAGCAATAATCAGTCTTCCATTTGAAGAGGGAAGTTATATCAGAAAGGGTGATTTAATTGCTCATCTTGATGATTCCCAATTATCAGCCGAAGTTAACCGGACAGAAGCATTAGTTACTCAAACCACGTCAGCTTATAAAAGAATAAAATCGATTGTGGATCAGAATGCGGGAACACCTCAGGATTTAGATGATGCAATTGCAAATTTGAAAGTAGCGGAAGCCAATTACGAACTTGCAAAGGCAAGATTAAGTAAAACAAAAATAGTAGCTCCGTTCGATGGAATAGTCGGTACAAGAAAAGTTAGTATTGGTACTTTTTTAAGGACCGGACAAGCAATAACCGAGCTGGCAAATTTGAATGAAATTAGAGTTGGTTTTTCAGCACCTGAACGTTTTCTTGCACAGTTAAAAAGGAATGCAGATGTAACAGTTTCCTCAACCATATTTCCGGATTATAAAGTCAACGGGAAAATAATAGCTATTGAGCCAATGCTGGATCCTGTGACCCGGAATATAAACATTGTAGCTCGCGTAAAAAATCCCGGTCAGAAATTTCATCCCGGAATGTCGGCAAATGTATCAGCTGTTTTAAATGAAAGACAAAATGCTCTGACAATCCCAAACGAAGCAGTTTTTGCTAACGGAAATCAATCATTTGTTTTTGTAGTCAAAAAGGACAGCAGCGTTACTGCTGTGCCTATTACACTTGGTCTTCAGACACCTGAAATAGTAGAGGTTGTTAATGGACTGACAGATGGTATGGAGGTAGTAACTGCCGGTCATCAAAAGCTATTTGAAGGAGCCAAGGTAATGCCGGTTAATTCAAAGTAAGTTGGCACAACTATTAACTATTAACGAATAACTATTATTAATTATTGTTGGAGTTTTAAAGATGAAACTTAGTGATATATCAATAAGACGACCGGTATTTGCAACAGTAATGAGTTTGGCAATTCTTCTTTTTGGAATTATTTCATTCACACAGCTGCCTGTCAGGGAATATCCGGACATAGACCCTCCGGTTATTTCTGTTGTTTCTTTATATCGGGGTGCGAGTTCAAATGTAATTGAAACAGAAATAACTGATATTCTTGAAGAGCAATTTGCTACCTTAGAAGGAGTTAAAACCATTACTTCTTCCAGCAGTGAAGGAGGTTCTGTAATTACAATCGAATTTGAACTGAACCGTGATGTAAATGAAGCTGCAAATGATGTTAGGGATCGAGTTTCACGTGTAAGAGGGAATCTTCCTCAGGAAATTGATGATCCGGTAATATCTAAAGTAGATGCAAATGCACAGGCAATTGTTTGGTTGGCTCTCTATAGCAGCCATCATTCCGGGCTGGAACTATCTGACTTTGCAGACCGTATTTTAAAAGAAAAAATTCAGCGAATGCCCGGTGTAGGTTCTGTAATACTCGGAGGAGAAAGAAAGTATGCTATGAGGGTGTGGTTAGATCCGCTGAGAATGGCTGCTTACGGACTAACTTCTCAGGATATAGAGGCAGCCGTAAGAAAAGAAAATGCAGAAATTCCTGGAGGTAGAGTTGAAGGAGTAAAGCGTGAATTTTCAGTCCGTACTAGAGGAGATTTAACTACACCGGAAGAATTCGGTTCTATAATAGTCTCCCAAAAGGGGAATGACATAGTTCGACTCCGTGATGTAGCGGATGTTAAAGTTGGGGCTGAAGATGAACGATCAGTGGCACGCTGGATGGGAAAGCCTGCAATAGGCTTAGGTATTGTAAAACAGTCTAAGGCAAGTACTGTGGATGTTGCCGCTGAAATAAGGCAACAAATACCCGAATTATCTAAACTGCTCCCTGAAGGGATGAAACTGGATATTGCTTATGATAGTTCGGAATTTATTAAAGAGTCTATTTCCGAAGTTGAACAGACCTTAATAATTGCCTTAATTCTGGTTATTCTTGTTGTATTGGCGTTTTTAAAGAGTTTCCGGGCAACAATTATTCCTTCTATAGCAATACCTATATCCATAATAGGATCTTTAGCAGCTGTTTATTTTGCTGGGTTCACAATAAATATATTAACATTATTAGGACTGGTCCTGGCCATCGGGTTAGTTGTCGATGATGCAATAGTGGTACTTGAAAATATTTACCGCCATATGGAAATGGGTAAAAACCGTTGGCAGGCAGCGATAGATGGGAGTAAAGAAATCGGATTTGCAATTGTGTCTACTACTATTGCTTTGGTTGCCGTATTTATTCCGCTGGCATTCCTATCAGGAAATGTTGGTAGACTTTTCAATGAATTCGGCATTGCTGTAGCTGTAGCTGTATTAATTTCCGGGTTTGTTGCTTTGACATTAACTCCTATGATATCATCTCAGATCCTGAGACCTCTACATGGTGCAAGTAAAAGTTGGGCCTCAAGGTCCTTCGATACTTTCTTTGATAAGTTAAATATTATTTACGCTCAACTTCTGGGATGGACTTTACGCCACAGAGTTTTGATGGTTTTAAGCGGTATTGCGGCAATTATTCTCGGTGTACTTCTATTCAGGTTATTGCCGAGTGAGCTTGTTCCGGTGGAAGATCGTGGAGTAGGATTTGGAATTGTGATTGCTCCGGAAGGTGCAACATTAGCATATACAGACAGTTATGTTAAAGAAATAGAAAATCGATTATTAAAACTACCCGAACTTCAGGGGCTTTTTACTGCAACCGGATTAAGTTTCGGAGGACCGGGTAGTGTTACGAATAGTTTTATGTTTCTAAATCTTAAGCCTAGAAGCCAAAGGAAAAAGTCGCAGCAGCAAATTATACAGGAATTATTCCCCCAGCTAATATCAATTCCTGGAGTATTAGCATTTGTTATTAATCCGCCAAGTCTTGGTGCAAATTTTTCTAATCCCATTCAGTATGTTCTTCAGGCTGACAATTATGATGAATTGAACAAGTCAGTTGGTATCATGATGGGGGAAGCATCAAAGTTGGGATATTTAATAAACATGGACAGCGATCTTAGATTGAATAAACCGCAGCTTGATGTAGATATTGACCGTGAACGTGCATCACATCTGGGAGTATCGGTGACAGACATTGGTTCAACTCTTGAAACTCTATTGGGAGGAAGGAAAGTTACGGATTTTAAGAGAGGGACTAAACAGTATGATGTAATGCTGCAAATGAAACCTGAATACAGAGCTACTCCGGATGAAATACAAAATATTTATATACGCAGTACTGGAGGTCTGGTACAGCTTGCTAATGTAGTAAAAGTTAAGAAAACTGTTGCGCCAAAGGAATTAAACCATTATAACCGGGTACGTTCAGCAACAATTTCGGCAAATCTTGCACCTGGTGTGACTCTAGGTGAAGCGTTAGATGATCTTGACCGTATTGCGCAGGAAAAGCTGCCAAATATTAAGCATGATTATGCAGGCGAATCATTAGAATACAAATCATCAAGTTCTGCTTTATATTTTATGTTTATATTGGCAATAGTATTTATATATCTTGTATTGTCTGCGCAATTTGAAAGCTTTATACATCCGTTTACTATACTCCTTTCTGTACCTCTTGCCATTTTCGGAGCTTTACTAACTTTACTTATTTTTGGACAAAGCCTCAATATATATTCTCAAATTGGACTCATAATGTTAGTCGGACTTGTCACAAAAAATTCAATTTTGATTGTAGAATTTGCCAACCAGCAGCGGGCCAGAGGATTATCATTTACTGAGGCAGTTGTTAATGCGGCAACAATCCGGTTAAGACCTATTTTAATGACTTCGTTTGCTACAATTTTTGGAATTTTACCAATTGCAATTGGGTTAGGAGCAGGTGCAGAATCTAGGAGACCGCTGGGTTTAGCTGTCGTTGGAGGAATGTTCTTTTCAACTTTCTTAACCTTAATTATTGTACCGGTTGTTTATACATTGCTTGCCCGGTTTACAAATCCGGCTAAAACAATTGTTGAAGAAAATAAGGTAGTAGATTCCGTTTCAAAAAGTTTAGTCCCTCAAGGAGTTATAGATTAAGAGATAAATAAAGTATGATCAAAAGATTGCAGATGCTATCTCCGCAAGGGATAGCATCTGTTTTGATTTTTTATAAATGAGATAAATTCATACTGTAAGCTCCCGGTTATATTTCTTTCTATACTGAATGGGAGATAAACCTGTAATACGTTTGAAAGTAATTCTAAATGCTTTGGGATCCTGATAGCCAACGTTATACATTACTTCATTTACATTTTCTCTTGATGATTCCAGGCTCATTTTCGCAGCTTCAATTTTAACACGCTGGATATATTCGGTAACAGTATTGCTGGTAGCTTTTTTGAACCTTCGCTCAAGGTTTCGTCTGCTTAAAGCTACCATAGATGCAAGTTGATCAACTGTCATTTTTTCATGAAAGTTGATTTCTATATATTCCTGAGCTTTCTTTATAGAATCATCATCATGTTCTTTTTGCCCGGTGAATATTATAAAAGGTGATTGGCTGTCTCTTTGAATATCGATCTGGAATGCTTTTGAGCAATAAACAGCAGCCTGTCTCCCGGCAAATTTCTCTACAAGGTATAATATGAGATTTAATGATGAATATGCTCCACCGCTGCAATATATCCCTTGTTCATCGGTTATAATTTTATCTTCGACCAGTTGGATATCCGGAAACATTTTCCTAAATGCATTCGCAGCCAGCCAATGAGTTGCACATTTTCGTCCCTTTAATAGCCCTGTAGAAGCAAGTAAAAATGCTCCAAGGCATAAACTAGCAATTTCAGCACCCAGTTTATACTGTTTTAGTATCCATGGAATAAAGTCTTTATTAAGTTCAATTGCTTTTCTTAAATCACCATACATAGCAGGAATAATAATAAGATCGGTTTTTTCTATATCTGTTAATAAGCTGGTCGAAATTGTATATAATCCATCATTTAATTGGGATTCATTCGATAAACCAACCAGGTTAATTTCAAACAGAGGCGGTTTATTTGAACTCGACATAAGATTATTAACTTCCGCAAATACTTGTCTCGGTCCTTCTATATTGCCTAATATAGCTCCCTTTGTTACAATGATTGATATGTGTTTCATTATTCCTCTCTAATTATGGGTTTTATGTTAAACAAAAATTTATTACAGTAGCTGTATTAATGTTTTTATGTAAAATAAATATTTTGGAACATGGAAGTGAATTTATGAAATAGCTTTGTCGCAATCAACCTCTATGATTGCCGTATTTACACCTTCATAAGGCCTATTGGCGATATTTATCCTAATTTGCAAATAAAATCAGATATTTTAATTATGATTATAGTCACAGGTATGAAGTTATTTGTTTTCGCCATACTTATTATTACCTCTAATTAAAAAAGTCCTCAGATTCGATTTCAAATATTTCTTAGCTTAAAAGATGGAAATTTGGCTGGAGTTTAATTAAAAGGAAAGAACTTTGTGCATCTTTTCGTTCTTAGTGAGTTTGTGGCAAATAAAAATTAGTCGCATTTAGCCCCTGAAATTGACGTAGTTGCACCTTCCATAAATAGAAATACTAATTTATTTTTGATACGCAATTGTTCGTTAGATCTTATTTTTAAGTGAAGTTATACAAGTATTGTCATTCTGAACGGAACGAAGTGAAGTGAAGAATCTCATTATTTAAGAAATATTTCTCTTCTTATAAATATGTTTTAATTGATACATTTTATGTCAATAAAAAATAAAAAAATTATTGAAAGAATTATTAAAGAATTTACAATAAAAAATAATGGCTTTATTTTAGAGCTTCTGGCTGATGATATTCGGTGGAATATAGTCGGAATGCCCCCTATAAGTGGTAAAAGTAATTTCATTTCTGCGTTTGAAATGATGGAGCTTTGGCAGAAGTCTTCAACCAAAATTGAAGATGCTTCCCATTCATGCAGCATCAAGAATATAATAGCCGAAGGAGATTTTGTAGTGGTTGAGAGTAAAGGAGCTAAGAATGACAGTCCTGCTTATTGCGATATTTACCATTTAAGAGGAGGTAAGATCGATGAATTGACTACATACATAGTTGATACTAGTGAACAATAAAAAAATAAAATAGGAAGGAGCAAAATAATGCTTAAAGAAGTTAAGGCTTTCAGCAGTTTCTCAGTTAATGATATTGAGAAGGCTAGAGATTTTTACAGCCGTATGCTCGGGCTGGATGTTTCAGATGTTCCGGTGATGAAGGGCTTATTACAAATAAATCTTACCGGTGGAAATAAAGTCTTAATATATTCAAAGACTAATCATGCACCGGCTACATTTACAATTCTTAATTTTCCTGTTGAAAATGTTGAAAAAGCAGTAGCAGAATTATCTGGTAAAGGTGTAAAATTTGATATTTATAATGAACCTGATTTAAAGACTGACGAAAAAGGAATTTTACAGGGCGAAGGTCCTAATATAGCATGGTTTAAAGATCCTGCAGGCAATATTTTATCTGTACTTGAAGAGAAATAGTCCTCTAAAATAATAAAATTAATTAAAATTGGAAGTACAGATGACAATTTCCAAAAATCAATAATCATCACCATCAATTAAAGGAGAACAGAAATGAGCAAGATGAATCCTGTTGTACATTTTGAAATGGCTGCAGAAAATAAGAAACGAATGGCCGATTTTTATTCAAACGTATTCGGTTGGCAGGCACAGCAGCTCGGAATGGAAATGGGAGAATATATAGTTGTGTCCACTTCTGAATCTGATGAAAAAGGAAGACCTAAAAATCCTGGTTCTATTAACGGGGGGTTTTACCAGAAACTGGAAGACCCTAAATTAAATTATCCTTCAATTGTAATAGCAGTTGACGATATCAATGAATCTATAGAGAAAATTAAAAAAGCCGGAGGTAAGGTTCTGGGTGAACCTTTGGAAATTCCTGGTGTAGGAACATATGTCTCTTTTATTGACACTGAAAATAATCGAATTAGTATACTGCAGCCTTTAATGAATTCATAATGAAAATCATTTTATTAGTTGATTTAATTGTAAAGTATATTCATAAATTTTCAATTGTAAAAGGAAGGCCGGCTGGGAACAATGAGAAGAGTAACTTTTTCTATAAATATAACTATTGACGGGTTTGCGGATCATACTGCTGTTATAGCCGATGATCAACTGCATGATTTTTATACTAATTAAGTCAGTTGGAACAATTCTAAATTAAAAAAAGAAAATGTCGTAGAAGAAGTTCTTGAATTAAAAAATCAGAACGGTAAAAATATTTCAATAGACAGTTTGAGCCTTGCCTCAAACCTGATACTTCATGATTTAATTGATGAGTTCTGGTTTTTAACGCAGCTCGTTATTTTAGGAAAAGGAAAGCAATTATTTGAAAGTTCGGATAAAAAGGTTAATCTTAGATTAATCGATTCGATAATTTTTAATTCAGGTGTGGCGGCATTACATTATGAAAAAGAATAGGTGATGATATTATGAAATCTTCAAAAAAGAAATTCAAAACAATAAATGATTATATAAATATCTTTCCGGAAGATGTGCAAAATATTTTAGAAGAAATCAGGAAGACAATTAAAGAGGCTGCACCTAAATCCGAGGAAGTAATAAGTTATCAGCTCCCGGCATTTAATATGAATGGTACGCTGGTTTATTTCGGAGCTTTTAAAAATCACATTGGTTTTTTTCCAACTGCAAATGCAATAAAAATATTCAGCAAGGACTTATTACCATATGAAACTTCAAAAGGGACAATCAGATTTCCACTCTATAAACCAATTCCTTATAAGTTAATAAAAAAAATTACCAAATTTAGAGTCAAAGAGAATTTAGATAAAAAACGGGGTAGGGAAGAATAAACAGTTTAGAACTTAAATTTGATTTCCGGTATCCAATTACTCCGGCAGGCTGATGTTAGGTTTAGACACTAACTTTTGATTCTGTATAATATTTTACTTTTTCAATGAATTCTTGGCTGTCAATTGGTTTTGGTATATAGTCTGTAGCTCCTGCATCCAGGCATTTTTCTCTGTCTCCCTTCATAGCAAAAGCAGTAAGTGCAATAATAGGTGTATCCTTATAATCGGGCATTTCCCTGATTTTCTCTGTAGCTTCAAATCCATTCATAATAGGCATCTGCATATCCATTAAAATAAGGTCAAATTTTTGTTCTGTAACTTTTTCAATAGCTTCAACCCCATTCTCAACTACAACAATATGTTCGAAATTATTTTTTTTGAGGAGTCGCGTAACAATAATTTGTGAATGTTTATAATCTTCTACCAGGAGGATTTTTACTGCATTCGGTTCCTCTTTTAGTTTCTCCGGAGGAGTAGGTTCATCATAGCGGTTTATCATTTGAGTCACTACTTCAGATAAGTCCTCTATATTTGTGCTGTTCTTTTCGAGGAGTTCTTCAAATAGACCATCTATCTTTTTCAAATCTTCTTTATAGTTCTCTTTCCCGGTATAAATTATTACGGGAAGCCTTGAAAATTTAGGCTGGGATTTAATTTGCTTTATTAAATCGTAACCATTTACTTCCGGCATATCGAGATCTATAATTGCCAGGTCAAGCTGCATTTTTTCAATCATATGACTAACTTTTTCGGAATGCGATTCGGCAATGGCATTGTATCCAGCCTGTATTACGGCTTCCTTAATAAGATTAAGTGTTGGGACATCATCATCAACAATTAAAATATTGGAATCTCTTTTAAGCCGGTAATTCTGAAGAACTTCGACAAGATATTTATATTTAATTGGTTTTACAAAATATTCCACAGCCCCCATTAGAAAAGCTTTCTGCTGTTCAGCTTCAACAGAGCAGACAATTATAGGAGTATTTTTACAATTTTTATGTGCTCTAATATTCTTTAAAAGTTCAAACCCATTTGAATCCGGTAAAATTATATCCATAAGTACTGCAAGAAAAATTTCTTTTTCAATAGATTTAATCGCCTGTGCAGCAGAATTAACTATAACCGGATCATAGCCCCATTTAGTCAAGTAGTTACTTAATAATTTGGATGTTGCATAATCATCTTCAACAACTAAAACCCTGTTTTTTGCTCCTGCTTTTGGCAGACCACTTATCTTTTCCTCTATCGAGCCTAAGCTTTCTACCCCTAAAACTATATTATAGTTGGTCCCTTTACCAATTGAACTGGATACTTCGATCTCACCATTTAAAAACTCTATATATCTTTTTACGAGAAATAGACTTAATCCGGATATATTTCCTATCTTGTTATTAGCCATATCCAGCAATGAAAATGGTTTAAATACTTCTTTCAGCTGCTTTTGCGACAGACCTATACTAGTATCTGAAATCTTAATATTCAATTTATTAGAAGGGCCGGTTGAGATATGTATTGATATTCGTCCCTTTTCTGTTAACCTTAGTGAATATGTGATAATGCTGACAAAAATATATCTCAGCTTTTGGGAATCCAGGCTTACTTTCTCCGGAATTTCCTTATCAATATTTAATAGAAAATCAACATTTTTATTGATTGCCTTATCCTTAAATAATTTCAGGATTTCGTCTATAAATGCTTTAAGGTTTATGCTGGTCAGTGTCTCTTTAAAATTACCCGATTCAATCTTTGAAAGGTCTATTAAATCATTGATTAATGATAGATGATTAAACGCATTCTCTTTAAGTGTGGCTACATACTCAGCTTGAGAAGGAGAGAGATTATCTTCATTAAGTAAAGATGCAAAACCCATTATGCTGTTTGTAGGTGTTCTGAGCTCGTGAGCAATGCTGGATATTATATTTGCAATTGAATTGCTGCTGTCAATATTTTTAAACCAGATTTGAAGCAGATTAATAATCAAATTCCCGATTATATTTACTTGATTCTCGATCTTAACAGACAGATTAGGATAGCTGAACTTTACAACAACTTTTTTATCTCCGGGTAGTTTTAATAATATACTTCCTTCATTTTTATTAGATTCGGAAACTGGAACTCCGCAATTCTGATGACTATTATAATTAACCGGATTCGTGTTTGAAAGTTCTGATGTGCATTTCGAACATTTATATAATATAGAAGAATTATTGTATCTTTTTACCGCTGAAGATTTACCTATGACTTTTAAACTTTCATCATCATTTACTCTGAAGATAACAACATTTTCTAACCTAAATTCTTCAACGATATACTCACATAACTTTTCTGTAAAATCCTTCGAACCTTGATTTGCACTCTTTGTAAGAGGGTTCAGCTTGATTAGGAAGTCGATTTTTGGGTTTTCCATTTATTTCTATGTAAAAATGTTTCTATATAATAACCAATATAAATTATTGTAAATATATAAATTTTAGTTTTCAAAATGAAAGAAGTACCTTAATCTTTTATATTTAAATATTAAGAGCCCTTAAAGTATGGATACGGAAAATCAAAATATAAAAAATATAGATTATATTTTTGAATCATTTTGAAAATATCAATTATTTCCCTCCCATATCCTTTTTAAAAATAAATATTATATATTTAGATCCATATTTTATTATCGAAATTAATCAGAATATTTTAATAGGTACCCCTAAAATGAAAAATAATGCCACTATCCTTATTGCTGAAGATGAGAAAATTATTGCTAAGGATATTATGCTGACATTAGAAAACCTTGGTTATGATGTATTAGGTGCTGTAGACTCAGCAACTTCTATAATTAACAAAGCCCAAGAGTTAAGACCAAATTTAATTTTAATGGATATAATGCTTAACGGCGATTTAACCGGAATAGATGCGGCAAATATTATCCAGAAAAAATTTGATATACCCGTCGTATTCCTAACAGCTCTGGCCGACGATAGTACTCTGCAGAAAGCCAAGGTTTCGGATGCATTCGGATACATTCTAAAGCCGTTCGATGAAAAAACATTAAGATCCGCTATTGAAATGGCTCTGTATAAACACAAAATTAGTGTGCAGTTAAAACAGAGGACAAAAGAACTGGAAGAAGAGAAGTATAAATCTGAAAGGTTGTTGTATAATATTTTCCCACAGGAAATAGTAAATGAATTGAAAGAGAAAGGAGTTATTGCCCCGCGTGAATATAAATCGGTTACATTACTTTTTACAGATTTCCAGGGATTTACTAAGATTGCTGCTCAAATGCACCCTAATAAGCTTATTGATGAATTAAATGATATTTTTAAGAATTTTGATGCAATAATTGATAAATACGGACTGGAAAAGTTAAAAACTATTGGGGACTCTTATATGATTGGAGGAGGTTTTCCAAAGCAATCTGACGATCATGCTGTCAAAGTTATTTCTGCCGCTATTGAGATGCTTGATTATATAAAAAATCGGAATGAAATTTCGGAGTTTCAATGGGAGATGAGAGTTGGTGCGCATTCGGGAAATGTGGTTGCTGGAGTTGTCGGCAAAAATAAATTTACTTATGATGTATGGGGAGATACTGTTAATGTTGCCAATAGAATGGAAAAGAATAGTGAGGCAGGAAAAATAAATATTAGTTCTTCAACATATCAGTTAATTAAAGATTATTTTTTGTGCGAATTTAATGATTATCTGGATAGTAATGGGAATGGTAAAATTGAAATGTATAATGTACTTGAAAAAAAACATTTAACATGAAATCCGCTTTTTTATTGTTTATCCATAAGGAATGGAATAATAAAAGGATGCTCTATAATTGTACTAAACTATCGGGGAATAAAAATTTAGAATCCCAATAAATGAACCGAACTTTGAGCCCATTGAACTAACGGAGTGAAATAAATTCCTAAAACCAGGATTGGTATTAAAAGGGCAATAACAAGTATATTATTTCCAAGTGAAGCAGAAAATGAAGGGATTGGTATTTCTGCTTTAACGAGATACATATTCCTTAAAACTCTAATATAATAGTAGAGAGATACTACTGTATTTAATAGAGCTATTATAGCTACCACAAACATCTTTGCATCAACCAATGCCATAAATAAATAAAGTTTTCCAATGAATCCGGCGGTAGGTGGAAGTCCTGTTAAAGATACTAAAAAGATAGCTAGTGAAATACTTAGAAGAGGAGTAGAATATCCCAGACCTTTATAATCATCAATATTCTCGCTGCCTGTTTTATTTGCAATCAGCATTACGACAAAAAAAGCACCAAGATTCATTATTGCATAAACTGCAAAATAAATTAAAACTGCCATTGTTCCTTGATTTGAAAGTACTGCCAGACCAAGAAGAATATAGCCTGCGTGCGCAATACTTGAATATGCAAGCAATCTTTTCATATTATCCTGCCAGAGTGCGGCAAAATTTCCCAAAGTCATTGTGAGTATCGAAATCAAAATAAAAAATGATTTCCAATCTATTAAATGAAGCATCTGCCAGTAACCGTCTGCACTTACGGATTGAATAAAAGTAATTCTGATAAACCTTATTAACAAAGCAAACCCGGCTGCTTTACTTGCAACTGAAAGGTAAGCAGTAATTGTGATTGGTGCGCCTTCATAAACATCAGGAGCCCAGAAATGAAAAGGTGCAGCCGATATTTTAAAGCCTACACCTGTGAAAATCAGTATCCCGGATAAAGCTAATGTACTTACCGGAATTTGTGCTGTCTGAATTACTGTATTTATCGTATATAAGTTTGTACTCCCGGTTAGTCCGTAAATAATAGAAATTCCAAAGAGCATAATACCGGAAGCGGCACTGCCGTATATAACATATTTAAGAGAAGCTTCACTGTTTCTTAAAGAGTTCTTAGTAAAACCTGCAAGTACATATGATGAAAGAGATACTAATTCTATTGATAAATAGATTAAGATAAGATCAACTGCCGAGACCATGAAAAACATTCCGAGAACCATTCCGAATATCAATGCATAGTATTCGCCGTGCCTGTCAAAAACTGATTTAATCTCCGAAGATGAGATGGAAAATAATATTATAAAAACAGTTGCAAAGATGATGATTAACTTGAAGAAAGAGCCGAAATTATCAATTGCAATCATACCGCCGGCACCGTTTGGAGAAGCAAAAGAAGAAATTCCCCATTGCTGTATTATGTAAAAACCGGCTGCAAATAATCCTATTATACCGATATATGGAAGTATTTTTTTATCTTTAGATAATATTAAATCAGAAACTACCAGCCAGACAATTCCAAGGGAAATCGCAATTTCCGGTTTTATTAATCCTAAGCTATGTGTAATATAATCAAGATTGAAGTTCACTTAAATTCTCTTATGTTTATTTTATAATTACTTCGAACTCCTCCCTAACTCTCTTATTTAATAAAGGAGAGGAAAGGCCCTTCCTAACCCTCCCTTTGCTAAAGGGGAGGGAAGGGGTGGGGTTTAAAATCTTAATGAGCTATAAAATGTTTGTGCATGAGCCATAAAGCTGACCATCTGGTTTACTGATGAATTCATTAAATTCAGCATCGACGATGGATATATACCAATGAAAATCACTATTACAGTTAATGGAACAAGCATTGCATATTCTCTGGCTGTCATATCCGGAAGTGTATTCCATTTTTCATTTAACTTACCAAGATAAACCCTTTGCAAAGTCCATAACATATATCCGGCACCTAATAAAATTCCACCAGTCGAAATAATTGCCAGGGTCCTTATTGTATCTGCACCAAAGCTGCCGATAAATATAAATGATTCTGAAATAAACCCGCTTAATCCCGGTAATCCGATTGCAGCGAAAAATGCGATAGTTACGAATCCGGTGTAAATCGGCATTTGAGTAGCCAAACCGCCGAAATCTTCAATTCCTCTTGTATGAGCTCTATCGTAAATTATCCCCACTATAATAAAGAGCATTGCCGTTATAGTTCCATGATTAAACATCTGGAGTACTGCGCCCGATATTCCGATTGTCGTTAAAGACGCCATACCCAGCAGTACAAATCCCATATGTGAAACCGATGAATATGCAATAAGCTTTTTGAAATCTTTTTGTGCCATCGCACAGAATGCCCCATAGATAATATTAACCATCCCGAACAAAGCGATATACCACATTAAGTCTTTTGTTATTTCAGGAAAAATAGGGAAGCATACCCTTAAAATTCCATATGTCCCCATTTTTAACAATACACCCGCAAGTATAACACTTATTGCAGTCGGTGCTTCAACATGTGCATCGGGTAGCCATGTATGGAAAGGGAACATAGGTATTTTTATTGCGAATCCGATAAATAGTGCTAAGTATGCTATCAGCCTTAAATTGTTAGGATTGAATGGCGAAAGTATTCCGGTTGCAGTAAAATTATGCGGGTCCATCATTGCCAGCATATTAAATGTGAATGCTTTAGAGCCGTCTGCAAGTACTTCAGTTGAACTGAAATATAACCCGATAACCGCCAGAAGAATCAATACACTGCCTAATAGAGTATAAAGGAAGAATTTTATTGCTGCATATTCTTTTCTTGGACCACCCCAGATTCCGATTAAGAAATACATTGGAAGAAGCATCAATTCCCAGAAGATGTAGAATAAGAAGAAATCAAGAGCAACAAAGACTCCCATCATACCGGTATCTAAAAGCAGAAAGAGTGCAAAATAACCTTTAACCGATTTGTTAATGGTCCAGGATGAAAAAGTAGCTATGAAAGTAACAATAGCTGTAAGTAATACAAGCGGTGCGCTTATTCCATCAATGGCAATAAAATAATCAACTTTAATTCTGCCAATCCAGGATAAGCCGGAAATATCAATCCATCTGAACTTCTCCATGAACTGAAATGATTTAGGATCGTATATTCCGCCAAGTGAATAATTGAAGTTCATCATAATTATTGCTGCCAGTATAACCTGTAATCCGGTTATTACCAGCGTCAAGCTTTTAATTACTTTAGCTTCTGATTTTGGAATGCATAAAATTGCAATCATTCCTACAACTGGCAAAAAAGTTATAAGCGATAAAATTGGAAAATTTCCCATATTCTTTCTCTAAAATGTCTTAAATAAAAATAAAAGTATAATTAATGAAAACACTACAAATATTATATATGTCTGAACTTTACCTGTCTGAAATCTTCTAAAAATCAAACCAATAAATCCGCTGAAATAAGCCACGAAGTTGACAGCTCCATCTACAACAACATTATCAAACCTGCCGCTGAATTTCGATATTCCTCTGGTAACTGCTGCGGTACCGTTAACAATTCCGTCTATCACATTAGCATCAAACCATGCTAAAGCTTTACTTAATCCTAAGGTACCTGCAACAAAAACCCCATCATAGAATTCATCGAAATACCATTTATTATATGAAAGCTTATACAGAGGTTTTAGCCGCTCGGCCAGCTTATCGGCAGATATCTTTTTCCACTGGTACATTAAAAAAGCCAATAGCAATCCCGATATTGCCATTAACAAAGAGAGAATCATAGTTGGTATATGCGCATGATGCATAGCTTCCATATATGAGTCTGAATATATAATCTCTTTTTCTGCTACCTCCACATGACCTTCAGCTTTTGGTTCATTAATAGCAGTTTTCATAAAAGAATACCTCGCATTATTTGGAACCGAAACCTCAGGTGTTTTTACCCAGTTTGATAAAAACCAGCCCTGCTCCGGTCCAAAAGGATTCGGTGTATACCAGATAAAGATTGAAAGTGCTGAAAGAACAACTAAAGGAAGCACCATATTGAAATGGGATTCATGGACATGTGCATATTTCTCTTCATTACGCGGTTTTCCGTGGAATGCGATTATGATTAATCTGAACATGTAAAATGCAGTGAGTATAGCCACAAAAAATCCTATGATAGGGAAGAACCAATGACCGGTCAGAGATGCGAATGCATATGAACCGAGGAGGATTCCATCTTTACTTAAAAACCCTGATGTTAACGGTATGCCTGATAAAGCAAGGGAAGCAACAACAAAAGTAATGTATGTCAAAGGCATTTTCTTCCTTAAACCGCCCATTTTTGTAATGTCCTGCTCATGGTGCATTGCATGAATAACCGACCCGGACCCAAGGAATAAACATGCTTTGAAAAATGCGTGTGTAATTAAATGAAAGAATGCAAACTGGTAAGCTCCTACTCCGAGCGCCATTATCATATATCCGAGCTGGCTGATTGTTGAATATGCCAGAACCTTTTTAATATCGTTTTGCGTCAATGCAATTGTTGCCGGAATGAAAGCGGATATTGCACCGATAGTTGCAATTACAAGCAGAGCATCACCGGTCAGTATTGTAAAAATTCTTGTAATAAAGAACACTCCAGCCGCTACCATTGTTGCTGCGTGGATTAAAGCACTAACAGGAGTTGGACCTTCCATTGCATCAGGCAGCCATACATGTAGAGGAAATTGGGCTGACTTACCGATAGCACCGCAGAATAATAATAAACCTGCAGCAGTTAACCCTGTTTCACTATTGAAAGGTAACTGTCCATGTGCAATTGCTGAAAATATTTCATGAAAAGAAAAGGTATGGTATGTGGTAAATAAAATTAATATCCCAAGCAGCATTCCAATGTCGCCAATTCTATTTACTATAAAAGCTTTTTTCCCGGCATCCGATGCCGATTTTTTCTCAAACCAGAATCCGATTAACAAATAAGAAGATAAACCTACAAGTTCCCAGAAGATGTACATCATTAAGAAATTGTGCGTGAATACAATTCCCGACATTGAAAATGTGAATATCCCGAGATATGCAAAGTATCTTGAATATCTTTTATCACCTTTCATATAATCAATAGAGAAAATATGAACTACAAGACTTATTAGATTTACAGTTAAAATCATTATAACTGCAATGTTATCCAGTAGTATTCCCAAATTAATTGTGAGCTTTTTCAATACGGGTGCATTGCCCAAATCAATCCATGTAAATTCTCCGGAAATATCTGTATGCAGATAATAAGTTAATTTAGTATAAGCAAGAATAGCTGATAGAACAAATGCTATAATGATTATAAATATTTCAAAGTAGAATAACTTAGAAAATCTTTTTCCGAAGAAAATTGTTACTATAAACCCCAAAAGAGGAAGGAATAAAATAACAACAGCTAAACTTATAAGTGAAGATTCAGTCATATAAATATTAAATATATTCTAATGATCAAATTTTTAATTTCAATAATCAATCTAATCTAATCTTGCAATTTTAAAATCTTTTAATCTTTTAATGTATTAATTTCATCAACATTAATAGTTGAAAATTGTTTATAAATATTTAGAACAATCGCCAGTGCAACTGCTGCTTCTGCCGCTGCAAGAACAATAACAAATAAAGCCATGAGTTGTCCCGGATATCCGAGACTTCCGAATTTCGAAAACGCAATGAAATTTATATTTGCTGCGTTTAGAATCAGTTCTATTCCCATTAAAACCATCACTGCATTTTTCCTCGTAACTATACCAAAAATCCCGAGTGAGAATAAAACGGTGCTAATAAATAAAAAGTGATTTAATCCTGCATGTATCATATTATCTTCTTGCAATTGTTGCTGCGCCAATCAGCGCTATTAAAAGAAGAATTCCTAATAATTCAAAGACCACAACGTACTGGTTCATTAAAAGAAGACCAAGGTTGTGTGTGGTTGAAAAAGGAATTTCCACATTATTTGTTTTCCAGGTAGTGTTGGCAAATGTCCAATATAAGAAGCTTCCAAGCACTCCGGCACCTATAATGGCAGGACCTATCTGCCAGGCACCCGATTTTATTTGAACGCTGGTTATCTTGTTTGTCAACATTACACCGAATATCATAAGAATTAAGATTCCGCCAACATATACTATCAATTGAACGACTGCTACAAAATCAGCCCCTAACAAAACATAAATACCTGCAACACCGAAAAATGTAAATAGTAAGTAAAAGGCTGAATGAACTATATTTCTCACAGTTACAACAAAAATTGCCGAAATAATTGTTATTGCTGCGAACAAATAAAAAATTATATCGTAAACATTCATAGGTTTTAATTTTTACTTTCTTCTGAACTTTTATCCTGATTTATGTCGCTTTTAGAATTTTCTTTTGAAGTACCGCTTTCGCTATTAGCCGTACTATCAGCCTTATCATTACCAGGTGTTTTTTTAACTACCGGCTTTACGGGAGGTTTTTTAGCTTCAGGGTTTGCTCCAGCTTCCGCTTTCTTTTTAGCAGCTTCAGCAGCTGCGGCTGCTTTCTGAGCAGCTTTCTCTGCTTCGAGCCTTGCAAAATTATCTTTCTTTTCTACTTTCTCCTTAGGAGTAAGAGTAGTAAAATCATAAAGTAAATTTCCCCTTACATATTCCGAGAATTCATACACATCTGTCATATATATACATTCGGTAGGGCAGGGGAATACGCATAACTGGCAGTAACAGCATTTAGCTATATCAATATCAAACTGTGTCACCCATAAGACTTTCTTCTTACCATTGGAAGTTTTACCAAGGTCTTCGGTTGGTAATGATTTTACAGTCTCGATTATTATACAATCTACCGGACAGGCACGGGCGCACTGATCGCAGCCTATACAGTCATCCATATTTACATAAAGACGGTTTCTCTCTCTCTGCGGAAGAGTCAATCTTTCATCCGGATATTGAATAGTAACCGCCGGAACGAAGAGATGCTTCAGCGTTACCTTCATTCCTATAAGTACAGTTGTTAATCCTGTCCAGATATTATTTATATATTCTTTCATTTTATAAAACAGTAATTAATCCGACTACTAATAAATTAACGAATGCAATGGGTATTAAATATTTCCAGCATAATGCCATTAGCTGGTCAACTCTCAGCCTTGGCAATGTCCACCGCAGCCACATTTGAACAAATACGAAGAAAACTCCTTTAGCAACAAACCAGAAAAATTGTTCAATTGGTATAAGCCAATGAGCATTAAAAAGGTTTCCAAGATAACCGAATGGGGACTGGTATCCGCCGAGAAATAAAGATACAACTACAACAGAAACTGCAAACATATTGGCATATTCGGCGAGGAAAAACATTGCAAACTTCATCCCTGAGTATTCAGTATGATAACCTGAAACTAATTCCGATTCTGCTTCGGGTATATCGAAAGGAGTTCTGTTTACTTCGGCAAGAGTGCTTATATAAATAATTATGAATCCTGCTACCATTAAAGGTATAAAAACAAATTTTGCAACACCGAAGGTCGGTCCGCCGAAAATCATCCAGTTCCAGAAATAACCTGTTTGCATTTCACTTAAAGTACGCAGATTCATTGTACCGGTTATCATCACCAGCGTCAACACAACAAGAATAGTTGGAATTTCATAACTAATAATTTGAGCAGCAGATCTCATTGCACCAAGCAAAGAATATTTATTATTGCTTGACCACCCTGCCATTAAAATTCCGGCCACAACTAAACCTGAAATTCCAATTATAAAAAATATTCCAAGATCAATATTAGAGCCTATAAAAATACTTGATAAAGGAATTACAGCAAATGCAGCATAGCTCCCTGCAAAAACCAGAATAGGAGCTAAATTAAATAAGGTTTTGTCATTATCGGTTGCAACTATATCTTCTTTTTGAATTAGCTTTATTAGATCAGCAATAGTCTGCAGCCAACCGTGCCATCCTACTCTCATCGGGCCTAATCTGTCCTGCATATGAGCCGAAACTTTTCTTTCAAGCCATACTGCAACAAGAGTAAAAGGAAGTACCAATATAAATAGGGGAATTATACTTGTAACAAGCATTGCAATATATTCATTCCCGAATAATTTTAAGAAGAAATCGTATGTCATCTGTCTACCTCTCCGAGAACAATATCAACACTTCCAAGAATTGTGATTATATCTGCAATCATATGACCTCTGCACAAT
The DNA here is from genome assembly GCA_963740945.1 of uncultured Bacteroidota bacterium. Lineage (GTDB taxonomy): Bacteria > Bacteroidota > Ignavibacteria > Ignavibacteriales > Ignavibacteriaceae > CAVQBP01. Next base: position 81,434 of record CAVUGE010000017.1, read on the forward strand.
TCATCCATAACTCCAAGATTAACAAATGAAGGACCTCTGACTTTAATTCTGAAAGGATTTGGCGTGCCGTTGCTGATTATAAAATATCCAAGTTCTCCTCTTGGATTTTCAACCCTTGCATAAACCTGTCCGACCGGCGGTTTTACTCTTTTCGGAATTGCAGAAGTTACGTCTCCTTCAGGCAATTGATCCAGCGCCTGTTCAATTATTTTTAAACTCTCGGACATTTCCAAAACTCTTACAAAATATCTATCCCAGCTGTCGCCGACTGTTCCCATTGACCCCTGTCCTATGGGTATATCAAAATCAAATTTACTATAGACAGAGTAAGGATCATCCCTTCTTAAATCCCACTTAAAACCTGATGCTCGAAGCATCGGGCCTGTTACTCCAAAATTTATTGCCGTTTCTACCGGGAGAATACCTACATTAGCTGTTCTTTCCGTAAAAATTTTATTATAAGATAATAGATCGTTTAATTCTTTAATTTTTGGCTTAAAATAACTTGTAAATTCTTTAGCAAGTCTTACAAAATCAGGATGGAGGTCGTGAGATAGACCACCAATCCATATGTAATTATACAGTAATCTTGCTCCGCAGGTTATTTCAAAAAGGTTAAGAATTTTCTCTCTGTCCCTGAAACAGAAAAGGAATGGAGTAAAAGCACCGATATCGGCACCATATGTTCCAAGCGCAACAAGATGGGAAGCAATCCTCTGAAGTTCAGCCATTATGACTCTAATATATTCTACTCTTTCAGGGAGCTCAATTCCTAATAATTTTTCAACGGCAACCGCATAACCGAATTCATTCCCCATAGAAGCGAGGTAATCCATCCTATCGGTATACGGGATAACCTGAGGATAAGTCATTGCTTCGGCATGTTTTTCAAAACATCTGTGGAGATAACCGATATGGGGTATAACCTTAGTTATAATTTCACCTTCAAGCTGAAGTTCCAGCCTCAACACCCCATGAGTAGAAGGATGCTGAGGACCCATATTCAAGATCATCTCTTCCGTCTTCAGATTTGAGTATTGAGTCTTTAGTACTGAGTCTTGAGTATTTGTTGTTGTATCTTGAGACATTATATTCTTTATTTTTCCAGAGACTTGATTAAACCAGTTAACTTTTTTTGTATTTCTTCAATATATAAATAGGAATCATTCAATTTATCTTGATTAATAAATCCGAGATCAAATGATAAAATAATTTGAGTATCTAATTCACATGATGATGCATAAGCAATTTCTAAAAATCTTGAAAATTCCTTATTTGAAAAATGTCCGGCACCTTCAGCAATATTTGATGGGATAGAAATCGCAGCTCTTCTGATCTGGGAAGTTAATGAATAAATTTCTTCTTTAGGAAATTTATTAGTTAATTCATAAATGAATTTCACTAATTCTCTTCCTTTTTGCCAAACTTTTAATTCTTTATACTTATGCATCTTTTTCCTTTCTCACTACTAAATACTCACTACTAAGTACTCAATAAGGTACTTTCATCCCCTGATAAAATTCCGGATTCTTATAATCTTTCCGCAAGGGATGTCCTGCTTCCCAATCGTAGGGCATTAAGATTCTTCTTAAATCCGGATGGTTTAAGAATTTAATTCCAATCAAGTCATAAGCTTCACGTTCCTGCCAGTCCGAATGCCTCCATACATCATAGAGGGATGCGGCTTCGGGATTTTCTCTCGGAGTTGAAACTTTCAAGCATACCTTATGTCGAATCTTAGTTGATTCAATATGATAATAAACGCTTAAAGTCCCGCCGATTATATTCAAAGCACCTGTTTCATCATTCTTGCTTTCGCCGTTCGCATCATCTACACCTGAAAGATTGATCAAAGAATCAAATAATAATCCTTCTTCATCTCTTAAAAAAAAGCATACTTTATCAATTTCTAACGGATTAACAATTATGAAAGGATCGACTGGCTGGTTGTTTTTTAATTCTATAACAGAATCACCGAACTTTGCTTTTAAGATTTCAAAAATTTCTTCATTAGACTTCATGCGGATTTCTCCTGAAGGGATGCATGTCCGTTTACCGTAGATTCATTTCTAATCTTTTCCTGAAGCTTTAATAAACCTTCTAAAAGAGCTTCTGGACGAGGAGGACAACCGGGTACATATACATCAACAGGAATAACTCTGTCAACCCCTTTCAATACATGGTATCCATGTTCCCAGTAAGGACCTCCGCAATTTGAGCAGCTTCCCATAGATATAACATATTTCGGGTCCGGCATTTGCTCATATAATCTTTTAATACGCAACGCCATCTTTAATGTAACAGTTCCTGAGATTATGATTACATCTGATTGGCGGGGTGAAGGTCTTGGTATTACACCAAACCTGTCAAAATCGTAGTGAGACGCTGAAGTTGCCATCATTTCAATAGCACAGCAAGCTAAGCCGAAACTCATTTGCCAGAGTGATGATAACCTGGCCCAATTAAATAAATCTTCAACTTTGGTAACTACAATATTTTCGTCTGTAAATTGCTTATCCAGAAATCCCATTCTTTATCCAATCTCCGTTGTAAGAACTTCTTTTTCTCCACTCTTGGCAGATTCTTTTACTAAAATTTTGTTTAAGACCGGAGGTTCAACTTTAGGACGTGCCCACTCCAGATCGCCTTTACGCCATTCGTACGCCATTCCAAGACCCAGTAAGAAAAGGAATATTCCGCCAACTAAAAAGCCTCCTATTCCATATCCTTTATATACAAGTGCCCATGGTATCAATAATACTACTTCAACGTCAAATATCAGAAATATAAGAGCTACAACATAAAAACGAATATTGAATTTGACCCAGGGGGAACCAATTACATCTTCACCGCATTCGTAAGTTAAGAGCTTTTCTTTGGTTGGTCTGGCGGGTCTGATTAGCTTAGCTGCAAAAACTGCAACAACTACAAATAGTATTGCAACTAAAATGAAAACGAATATTTTTCCGAACTCTGTTAACATATTTTTAATTTTTAATAATTTACATCCGGGAATTCATGATGTAAACTTATATTTATCCCTCAAAATTTCAAAATCGCAATTCGTTTACAACATATATGCCATATACATTAATTCAAAATATCTTTTATTTTTTAATTAAATATGTTATAAGTTTATTATCTTAAAAAAAATTTTCATTAGAGAAAAGAAGATAATGAATATTCTTGATAATGAGAAATAAAAAATTATTAATCTAAGTCGCATGGTAATGGAAAGTCAATGCACTCCTCTTCTGTTCACATCCGGTATAACTCCAAGATAAATCCAAGATAACTCCAAGGTATTTCCATTATTTCTTTTTGGTAAACAGTCCTCAAAAATTGTAACTCGAAATTCCGATTTCAGCCGTGTATTGGTAAACCTCCCATATAGGCGCAATCTTGTATAGTGTGTTTGAAATTTTGATATTTAATATTGTATTTTATTTGTAATTTGTTTTTTGTCATTTGGAATTTCTACCATGTAGGATTGCTTATAAATTCAATAAAATTTATATTTCATGTTCTAAAAAATAAAATTTAAATGCGCTCAACTTATGCTGTGATAAACTTAAAATATTTAAAGGAAAATTATTTAAATATTAGAAAAAAAATAAAGAATGTTAAAATCATGCCTGTAGTTAAGGCAAATGCTTATGGTCATGGGGTAGAGAAAATCACTTCTGCTTTGAACTCTCTTCCGGAAAAACCCGATTATTATGCTGTTGCTCTGGTAGATGAAGGAATTGAATTAAGAAAGTATGACATAAAACAGCCTATCCTTATCTTTGAAGTGATAAATAAAAGTCATATTAAATCTATCTTCGAATATAATTTAATCCCGACGGTTTTTAGCAGTCAGCATTTATCTCTGTTAAAAAATAATAATGGGAAAGACGGAATAAAAGTTCATATTAAAGTTAATACCGGTATGAATAGATTGGGAATTAATTATAAAGATGCCTACGAATTTGTAAAAAGCATTGGCGAAGATAATTCTTTTATTATTGATGGAATTTATACTCACTTTGCTGCTTCGGATGAAAAGGATAAAAGTTTTGCTAACCTCCAGTTAAAAAGATTTAAAGATCTGCTTGATGAATTGAAAAAGAATAATATAAACTATGGATTGGCCCACACTGCAAACAGCGGTGCAATTCTCGATTTACCTGACTCTTATCTGGATATGGTCAGACCGGGCATCTCTTTATATGGCTATTATCCTTCCCTTGAAACGTCCATGTCTATTCCTTTGAAGCCGGTTATGTCTATTGTTTCAAAAGTTGACTCAGTTAATAGGCTTGAAAAAGGAGAAACCGTAAGTTACGGGAGAAAATTTATAGCTAATGAGGCAACTAACATTATTTCTGTTTCTATGGGCTACGCCGATGGGTATAGTAGGAATTTGACTAATAAATCCAAAGCTATTATAAATGGAAAATTTTATAACCAGGCTGGCACCGTTACCATGGACAGAATTATGTTTGATGTAAATAATGATGATATTAAAATAGGGGATGATGTTATTTTATTGGGTGAGACAAATAATTTAAAATTTAATGCATTGGATTGGGCAAATATTCTAAATACCATTCCTTATGAAATTACGTGCGCTATAAGTCAACGTGTCCCGAGATTATATATAAATTAAATGGATTTTATAAAACAGTATATCACTCAAAGCATTTCGACAGCATCTAATAATCTGCGATTAAGTACTGAGAAAATTGAAGTTGTGGCTCTCCTTCGAGAAATGATCTCTAATTCGGATAGTTTACATGAAGATATTAAAAAGATGAAAAAAGTTACCGAATTTTCTACTCTTGCCATTAGACTCAATCAAATTTACGATTTTCTTATTGAAGGTAGAATAGATTTTTTAAGGCTGTCCGATAAATTCAAGGAACATAGCCAAAGTCTAATTAGAGACCTAAATCATATGCTGGAGATGGTTAATCCTCTTACTTTCAGAGAATCATTAAAAAAAATTACCGCCGATGTTCAAAATCAAGTTACTGAACCGGAAGCGGAAAAGGAAATTGAAAGCCAGAAAGAAATCTCTGTTGATCTATCCAGAAGGGAACTCAATGAGAAGGTATTTGAAGTTTCTGAAAGTGATAAGATAAAGGAAGAAATAATTTTAGGCGAGGAAAAACATACTGATGAAAATTCTTTTGAAGATTATGAAGCATCGGTATTAAAGTCAATAAAATCCTTTGATTCGTTATTAAAGGAATTATCTGAAAAAGGAATCCCTGACGAAGAACTCGGGACGTATATTGGTATTATGAAGGAAAATGAGGATGCATCAAGAAAGAATGGTTTTAATATAATCGCAAATATGCATCATATTATTTACCGTTCTTTATCTCTCATAAAAAGCGGAATATTAATACCTTCTTCCGAAATAATTGAATCTATGAGGGCCTGCTTAATAGTTATTGTTGCCCTTGTTAAAGGCAAAGAAGTCGATATCACTAATTACCTTAATAGGGCAGAAGAATTTGGAAAAAAAATACTAAGTAAATAAATAAAGGATAATTGATGAAAATATATGCTGTTATTATGGCTGGCGGTGTTGGTTCAAGGTTCTGGCCAAGGAGTAAAGAAAAATCACCAAAGCAATTGCTGAAAATATTTGGCAATAATTCGATGATCCAGGATACTGTTTACAGGCTGAAAGATATAGTTGATAATGATAATATTTTCATAATTACCAATAAAATACAACAGCCGGAAATTAAAAATCAGCTTCCCCAAATTCCCTGTGAGAATATTATAGAAGAACCTTTCGGAAGAAATACAGCAGCCTGCATCGGGCTTGCTTCTATAATAATAAATGCAAAGGATAAAGATGCGGTAATGATAGTCCTTCCGGCAGATCATATTATTAAAGATTTTGACCAATTCCATAGAACACTTAAAGATGCTGCCGAATTTGCTTTTGAATCAAAGGGACTTGTAACTATCGGGATTACTCCTACCCGGCCTGAGACAGGCTACGGTTATATTCAAATTGATGAAAAGATAATTAAGAAAAATATTTATAAAGTCTATACTTTTGCCGAAAAACCTAATTATGCTACTGCCGTAAGATTTCTTGAGAGCGGAGATTTCTTCTGGAACAGCGGTATGTTCATTTGGAGAGCTGATGCTATTCTTGACGAAATAAAAATCTATATGCCTGATCTCCATGAGGGGCTGAAAGAAATTAGTTTAAGTCTGAATACCCAAAAATTTGATAAGTCTTTAGCTGCTGTTTACGGGCAATTAAGGAATATATCTATTGATTATGGTATAATGGAAAAATCTCAAAAGGTCTATCTTACCAAAGGTGATTTTTCATGGAGCGATGTTGGAAGCTGGGAAGAAGTATATCAGCTTTCGGAAAAAGATAGTGATGGAAATGCCAAAATAGGAAATATTTATACTGAAATGACAGTTGATTCCTATATCTATTCTCCGAATAAGTTTACATCTGTAATCGGCGTTGATAATGTAATTGTAATAAACACTGACGATGCTCTCTTAGTATGCCGCAGAGACCAATCACAGGAAGTAAAAAAAGTTATCGACTATCTAAAAATAAATAAATTAAAAGAGTATCTATAGTTTAATAGTAATTTGTTTGTTGTTTGTTGTTTGTTGTGCCTTGACAGTTTGTAAATTGATATTTGTTTTTTGTAATATGTAATTTATTTGGGATTTGTTTGTTATTTAAATATTTGAATTTATTTGTTTTTTGTATTTTGTTATTTAATTAGGGAATTCCTTGTTTACCGTTAAAGCACCTCTGCAGCAAGTAATTGAACTTGAAAATAAAATATTTTTATTAAAAATTTTCTCTCCGGAGATTGCTCACATAATTAAACCGGGACAATTTCTTAATGTATTGGTTACAAAAACATATTATCCGCTCTTGAGAAGACCGTTCAGCGTCTGCGATGTTGAAGATGATTATTTCTACTTAATGTTTAACATTTTTGGAGAGGGGACAAGGATGCTTTCCAGGAAACATCCGGGTGATTTAATAGATGTTTTAGGCCCTCTCGGAAACGGGTTTAATTTAACCGGTGATTACGAGACTGCAGTAGTTGTAGCCGGAGGTCTGGGTGCTGCGCCTTTTCCTTATTTAATCCGAAAAATTGAAAATAAGAAAAACATTATTTCTTTTATTGGAGGAAGAACCCAAAATGATGTGATTCTTCACGGAATGAAAAACATTCATATTTCTACCGATGACGGTTCTCTCGGGTTTAAAGGAACAGTAGTTGAATTATTAAAAAATCAAATTAGCTTTATAAAATCTTCAAAAACAAAAATTTTTGCTTGCGGGCCAAACGCAATGCTTAGAAATTTGAAAGAATTTTGTATAGAAAATGATCTCAATTGCGAAGCTTCCACAGAATGTGCTATGGCTTGCGGTTTCGGTATTTGCCAGGGATGCCCCATTGAAGGAGTTAACAGCCCTGATAAATATTTATTGGTCTGTAAAGATGGTCCCGTATTTAATGTCAAAGATGTTATTCTATGAATAAAATAGATCTATCCGTAACTGTTGGTCCCTTAAAATTTCGAAATCCAATATTACTGGCTTCAGGCACTGTGGGTTATGGTAATGAAATGTCCGAATTTATTGACCTTAATAAAATTGGCGGAATTGTCACAAAATCTTTAAGTTTAAAGCCGAGAAAAGGGAATCCTCCGCAGAGAATAGTAGAAACTCCTTCAGGTATGCTTAATGCAATAGGATTAGCGAACGTTGGAGTTGAAGAGTTTATTAAAGAAAAAATCCCTTTTCTTGAAAAGTTTGATGTACCCCTAATTTGCAACATTGCCGCAAGCTCAATTGAAGAATATGTTGAATGTACAAGGATTTTGACACAGGAAAAAGCAATTTTTGCATTTGAAATAAATGTCTCCTGCCCAAATGTAAAAGAAGGCGGGCTTCAATTTGGTAATGATGTTTCTGCAGTAGGTAAAATTACTGGAAAAGTAAAGGCTGTATCTACAAAACCGGTGATAATTAAACTTTCACCCAATGTTTCATATATTTCAAAATTTGCCGAAGCCGTAAAAAAAGAAGGCGGCGATGCTGTTTCTGCTATCAATACTCTTGTAGGAACGGCTTTTGATATCAATACAAGAAAACCAAAAATTTTCAATGTTACGGCAGGATTGTCAGGGCCAGCAATAAAACCGGTTGCTCTTGCTAAAGTTTTAGAAATTAAAAGAAATGTTGAAATACCTATAATCGGTATCGGCGGTATTATGAACTGGAAAGATGTGATTGAATTTATGATTGCAGGCTCTTCAGCGATACAGTTAGGAACTTTAAACTTTATTAATCCGTCGGCTGCAGAAAAAATATTAAGTGATCTGGAAGATTACTGCATTAAATTTGGTATTGAAAAACTTTCTGATCTCACCGGTTCTTATATTATTTGATTATGAATATAGAAAAGTCTTTGCAAAAGTTGTATTCTCTTCATACTTTTGGTATTAAGCTTGGACTCGATAATATTATACGATTTCTTGAATTTATTGGAAACCCCCAAAAAGAATTCAAAGCTTTTCATATTGCCGGTTCTAATGGAAAAGGAAGTACCGCATCATTTATTGCCAGTATTTTAATGGAATTAAATTATCAGGTTGGATTGTATACTTCTCCGCATTTTGTAAAATTTAATGAACGCGTTAAGATCAATAATGCTCAAATACCTGACTACTATATAGCCGGTTTTGTCTCCGGTTTTGAAAAATATATTGATGAAAATCAGCTTACATTCTTTGAAGTAACTACTGCAATGGCTTTTAAGTATTTTATCGAACAAAATGTAGATTACACAGTAATTGAAACAGGATTAGGCGGGAGACTTGATGCGACAAATGTTCTTAATCCTTTATCAGCAGTAATTACTTCAATCAGCCTGGAGCATACGAATATTCTGGGTAATTCTATTAAAGAGATCGCTGCAGAGAAAGCAGGGATTATAAAAGAAGGATCAAAAGTTTTTATTGGAAAGCTGCCTACAGAAGCAATGCAAGTTATTGAAGACAGATGTGAAAATCTTAATTGTGAATTGTTCAAGTTGAAAGAATATATAACTGAAGAAAAAGATTCGCTGGAATTTCGTCCTGCAGAACCTGAAAAACAATCCGGAGAAATGGAGCTCAATGATACAGTTATTCCTCTTAAAGGTATGCATCAAAAATATAATGCAGCTCTTTCAGGTTTAACAGTATATAAAACATTAAATTTGGATGATTATACTCCTTTATTTAATGGTTTCAAAAATGTTTTACCGAATACCGGTTTCCAGGGACGTTTTGAATTCTATAAAAAGAATCCCGATATAATCTTTGATTCTGCCCATAATCATGAAGGGATTAAAAGTTTTATTAATGAATTTAAAAAAGATTATCACAAATATTCCCGCAGGGTTCTCCTTTTTGGTGTGATGAAAGATAAAGCTGTTGAAGAAATGCTATTGGATATTAAAGATTATTTTGATGAGATATATATAACTGAAATCGATATTGAACGGTCTTGTAAGATTGAAGAATTATTGAAAATTGCCTCCAAATTAAATCTGCATGTGAAAATAACAAAGGAACCTGTAAAGTTAATATCTAAATTTGAGGTAGGAGCAAAGGATAATTGCCTGGTTATTCTGGGAAGTATGTATTTAATCGGAGAAATTAAATCAAAGTTGATAAATATTTTAACTTGACATTATTTTTAATTAGATGTATGTTACGTATTAAACCTCGTGTCCCTTTCAACGTTTTACAATAAAATGGATAGTAAAAAGCCCCGATATCTTAAGCATACTGGATGCATTTGAAAAAATTAGTAACAAAATATCGTATTTAACAACAAACAAAGTTAGGATCAAAAAATGCCAATGGATATTTCTGAACTGAAGTCAAAGAAAATTGTTGAGCTAAATGAAATAGCAAAAGGACTCAACATAACTGGCTACAGTGATCTAAGAAAACAAGAATTAATTTTTAAAATATTAGAAGGACAAACCGCTAAAGATGGTTTAACTTTTTCGAAAGGTGTACTTGAAGTATTGCCTGATGGTTATGGATTTCTTAGATCTTCAGATTACAACTATCTGCCTTCTCCGGATGATATTTATGTTTCCCCTTCGCAGATAAAAAAATTCAGTTTAAGGACAGGTGATTATGTCAGCGGGCAGGTAAGACCTCCCAAAGAAGGCGAACGTTTCTTTGCCCTGTTAAGGGTTGAAGCTGTAAATAATCTGGACCCTGAAGGAATTAGGGAAAGGACATTATTCGATAATCTTACTCCAGTTTATCCAACTAAAAGGATTTCTCTTGAATCTGCCCCCGGTGAATACTCGATGAGAATAATGGACTTGCTTTCTCCTATTGGAAAAGGACAGCGCGGTCTTGTTGTATCTCCTCCTAAAAGCGGTAAAACCGTGCTGCTTCAGAAGGTTGCTAATTCAATCACTAGAAATAACCCTGAAATTAAACTTATCATCTTATTAATAGATGAAAGGCCCGAAGAAGTAACCGATATGGAACGTTCTGTTAAAGGTGAAGTTATCAGCTCCACTTTTGATGAACCTGCAGAGAGGCATGTACAGGTTGCCGATATGGTTATCGAAAAAGCCAAAAGGCTCGTCGAAGCAAAAGAAGATGTCGTAATTTTATTGGATAGTATAACAAGGCTTGCAAGAGCTCATAATATTGTTGTTCCTCATAGCGGTAGAATTCTATCCGGTGGTGTTGATTCTAATGCTCTTCATAAACCTAAAAGATTTTTCGGAGCTGCAAGAAATACCGAAGACGGCGGCAGCTTAACTATTATCGCTACCGCATTAATTGATACCGGCAGTAGAATGGATGACGTTATTTTTGAAGAGTTTAAAGGTACCGGCAACATGGAATTAGTCCTTAATCGCGATTTGAGCGATAGAAGAATTTTCCCGGCAATCGACGTAAATAAATCAGGTACAAGAAGAGAAGAATTGCTGATGAAAGAAGATGATCTTGCTAAAGTCTGGATTTTAAGAAAAATATTAAGCGATTTCGCACCTGTTGAAGCAATGGATTTCTTACTCGATAAAATTAGAGGTACAAAAAATAATAAAGAATTCTTACATAATATGAACAGTTAATCTTTGGGGCTCATTTTAAGGGTAACCTTTCCAGGATAATTTCTCTATTGATTATTCAATATTTTATAATTTTTAAGAATTAACAAAATTAGTCATTCTGAATGGAACGGAGTGCAGTGCCTGTCCCGCTTTTGCGGGAAAGAATCTCCCCTTTACTGTTTTCAGAATCTAAAATTTACAAATTGGTTAATAGAAGCTTTATTTACCTAACAGATTGATAAATATCTAATGATAAATTGAGACAAATTAAAGTCTGGTATCTTTTTATCTTTTCAATCTTTTTATACCTTTGTATTAGCATTGAAAAGAAGTATTAAGTCTCTATTTTTATAGTCTAAAAAAAATGAAATTGAAAACACTCATAATTTCCATCCTTACCCTTTTTTTTAGTGTTCAGGTTTTTAGCCAGCCGCACAGAGAAAGGACTCAATTTGTAAACCATATTTTATTATCTGAAATATATAAGCTTCCTTACGGTAATTCGCAAGATTCATCCGAAGTGCTTTATTATTTTTACCGCATTCCCTATAACATTTTGGTTTTTGAAAAAAATAACGATGATTATTCTGCCTATTATAGGTTAACTGTTGAAATCCACGATTCCGTTTCTAATACAATTGATAGGAAAATGAAGGAAGATAAAATCCTGGTGCAAGATTTCGATAAAACCGATAGTAGAAATAACTATGCTCAGGGATTTTTAAGTTTTCAGATTTCAAAACAAAAGACATATAATCTTTATCCGATTTTATTTGATGAAAATTCCACCCGGGAAGTAAGGCTTAATAAAATTCCTATAGTTCAGGATGTTGAGAAAAATAATCGGGCTCATTATCTGGAACCTTTGGTAGTTGACTCAAAACAACCGGAACATGAAAACGGTAATTCGTTTATTATCTCAAATTTTGAAGGTTCAATCCCTTTTGGAGAAAAAGATTACGACCTGTTAATTCCTTGTAAGGATACATCAGTACAGAACATCTATGTAAGGTTTATAAGTGATAAAGACACTCTGCTTTCCGAAAATGTCAGTCGTTCGGTAACTTTAAATAATTCTTTCGAAGAAGTAAATGGAAATATTGTTTTAAACAATCACGAATCCTCTCCGGTTTATAAGAATTTTATCATTCCTTTTGTTAACAAAAAATTATATGAAGGCGATCTGGATATTCAGGTATCTGCAACTGAAACCTCCAAATCATTTGCTGCCTTTAATAAAAGCGTGAGATGGTTTGATAAACCTCTATCTTTACTAAATCCTGAACTGTCTATTAAATTCCTTAAATATATGGAGAATGACCAGGTAATTGACAGCCTGCTTGATTTTAAGAAAAAGGAATATGAAAGAGTTTTATTTGACTTCTGGAAACATTTCGATCCTACTCCGGAAACTGCCTTTAATGAACTTATGAATGAATATTATTCAAGGATCGATTATACAATGAAAAATTTTTCCTCAATATCCGGGAAAAGAGGCTTCGATACCGATAGGGGAAAGGTTTTCATCTTATACGGTAAACCTTTTGATATGGAAAGAACTTCAAATCAGTTCGGTAAAATAGTTGAAACATGGATATATAAAAATCCGGAAAGAAAATTTGTCTTTATTGATGAAACCGGCACCGGCGAATATCAATTGAAAAATGGTTAATTATGGTATTTCCACTATGAATAAATTTATTTTTACATGTGGAGATACTAATGGAATCGGTCCTGAAATAGTTATTAAGTCCTTAAACAAAATTTCTTCCTCTTCCTCAAATAGTTTTATTTTTATCTGTCCTGGAAATATTTTAAAAGAAACTCTAAAATCTACTAACGCAGAATTCAATTTTGAAATCAAAAGTAAAATAGAGGAATTAACTCCGGGTACTGTGACAATCCTTGATATTAAAAATCCGGAACATGATCCTGGCAAACCTACTAAAGCTTCCGGGAAAGCTTCTTTTAAAGCCGTTAAACTTTCCGCAGAACTATTGATTAAAAAGAATGCTGATGCGGTTATTACTGCACCTATTTCCAAAACTGCAATTAAACTCGCCGGATATAATTTCCCGGGTCATACGGAAATGTATGCCCAATGGACTAAAACAAGGAATTTTGTAATGGTATTTATTTCGAATGAAATGAATGCTGCCTTGACTACTATACATGTACCTGTTAAATCCGTACCGAAATTATTATCCGTAAAGAACCTTACAAATAAGATTGAAGTTGTAATCAATACTCTCATTCAGGATTTGAACATCCAAAATCCTAAAGTTGCTGTTTTAGGTTTAAATCCACATGCAGGGGAAGAGGGATTAATAGGCAATGAAGAGAAAAAAATTATTGCACCTCTGATTAAGGAAAGCAAATATTCACAATATTTATCCGGCCCCTTTTCTCCCGATGCTTTTTTCGGAAGCAGAGCTTATAAAAATTATGATATGGTTCTGGGAATGTATCATGACCAGGTTCTAATACCATTTAAATTATTAAGCTTTTCCTCCGGAGTAAATTATACAGCGGGATTGCCCATTGTCAGAACTTCACCCGATCACGGGGTTGCTTTTGATATTGCAGGAAAAAATACCGCCGATGAATCAAGTATTTTGGAAGCATATTATTTCGCCGAAAAAGTTGTAAATAACAGAAAATCAAATGTCCTCCGATAAAATTTATAATAAGCTCTCCCTTATTTATAATTCGGTCATGAAGCATGTACGCTATGATAGGTGGTCCGAATATCTTTTCTCGGTCGTTGAATTGTATGTTAATGATCAAGCTGAAGTATTGGAATTAGCGGGCGGAAACGGCAATTTTGCTGAATACTTCGTTAAGTATTTTCCTAAGCTGATTGTTTCGGACAGGTCTTCTGATATGCTTGCTTCCTCCCAATTCAATAATATTCCCAGAATCTGCTGCGATATGGTCAGGCTCCCATTTAAATCTAAGTTTGATTTAATTTATTCTACCTTCGACAGTGTGAACTATCTTACTAATAAAAAAAGTTTATTAAGTTTGTTTAAAGAAGTTAAATTAAATCTAAAAGAGGACGGGATATTCACTTTTGACGTCAGTCTGGAAAAAAATAGCTTGATACATATAAAAAAACCTATTCGAGAGGGAATCTACCAGGGTATTTCATTTGTCCATGAAAGCAAATACAATAAAAAGATCAGGATCCATAAAAATATATTTAAAATAAAAATCGATAATAACATTTATACCGAAGTTCATAAACAAAAAATTTATCCTTTTGAATCTTATTTCAGTATCATTGATTCTGCCGGTTTGTATGTTGTAGAATGCATAGATACATTTTCATTTTTAAAAGCCAATCAAAATTCCGAAAGAGTTCAATTCATTGTAAAAAAGATAAAGCCCCATGTTAAACATTAGCAGTGTAGAATTTAATTATTCAAATGTTCCCGTGTTTACAGATTTAAGTTTATCTGTAAATCAGGGTGAATTTGTTTTTATGATTGGAAGAAGCGGTTCCGGCAAAAGTACACTTTTGCAAATGATATATATGAACATTCTGCCTTCTTCCGGGATTGTTGAATTCGATAGATATGACTCAAAGAACGTTAAGCCGAAAGATCTCCCGTTTCTTAGAAGAAAAATAGGAATTATTTTTCAGGATTTTAAACTGCTGAAAGATAGAAATATTTATGATAATCTTTCCTTCGTTTTGGAAGCGACAAATACACCCGGTAAAGAAATTAAAAGAAGAATAACAAATTCTCTATCTGATGTGGGTTTGCTGCATAGAAGAAAAAGTATGCCTTCCGAATTATCGGGAGGAGAAAAGCAGCGTATAGCTATTGCCAGATCAATCTTGAATGAACCTATTCTAATTCTCGCCGATGAACCAACCGGGAACCTCGATCCCGAAACTTCCGCTGAAATTCTAGAGATATTAAAAAAAATAAACTCAAGAGGAACTGCAATCTTATTTGCTACCCATAATTACGACATAGTAAAAAGTATGAATGCAAAAATTATCAAACTTGAAAACGGAAAAGCATTCAAAGCAGTAATAAAACAAAAAATCTAATCTTAAAGGTTAACACCGGACTTTCAGTCCGGTGAAATCCTGCTAAATAAAATATTCAAAATTTCTTAATATTTTTCGTATCCTTAGTGCCTTGTATGTTATTGTTCAACTGCCCAGTGCAGAAAGAATTTCCCCCGTTACTTTCTCAATCTCCTGAAGACCATTAATATCAATTACCTTCTCCTTCTCTTTATAATATTGAAGGACAGGTTTCGTAGTAGATTGGTAAACCTCTAGCCTGTGTTTTATTACATCTTCTTTATCATCATTCCTCTGATAGAAACTATTTTTTGCATGACAAACAGGACATTCGTCTTTATCTTTGATTTCACTGTAATTAAAGATACTGCCGCAAGATTTACAGGCTCTACGGTTAGTTAATCTTTTTATAAGTTCCTCTTCACTTGCTGTTATATTAATTACACGGATATTTTCAATATTAAGCTCTTTTAATATTTTATCAAGTGATCCCGCCTGGCCGATAGAGCGGGGGAAACCGTCAAGTATAAAACCGTTTTTGCAATTCGGCTGAATTAAAGTATCTCTTACAATCCCTACTATAACATCATCCGGTACTAACTCACCCTTCTGCATAATCTCCTGCGCTTTAATTCCAAGCAGCGTTTTATTCTTTACCGCTTCCCGTAGAATATCACCCGTTGATATATGTGGTATATTATATTTTGATGCTATATACTTTGCCTGTGTTCCTTTTCCAACTCCCGGAGGGCCAAATATAACTAACTCCATTGATGCTCCCTTTTTAAAGATACAAATTATTACTATTAAAAATTTTAATCAAGAAATTAAACAATAAATCTCTGATTCCTGTTTTGCATTTTTGAATTTTTTCTTTTGGTGCTTATTTGTCTTTTGTCATTTGTTCATTTGGAAATTCTTAGTGTACCTTCGTGTCCTTAGCGTTTTAGTGGCATTTCAGGACTGCTTAATTCAAATTTGATTTCTCATTCCTAAGCTTCTCAAAAAATCTTTTCAGTAGATTTTCACTCTCCTGATTATAAATCCCGGAATAGACATTTATTTTGTGATTAAGTCTTTTATCCTCACATAAATTAAATATAGATCCGCAAGCTCCGAATTTCGGGTCAAAAACAGAAAAGTATAAATTATTAACCCTTGCCGATATTAATGCTCCTGCACACATTACACAGGGCTCCATGGTTACATAAACATCACATTCATTTAAACGCCAGTTATTGAGAAAGTTCGCAGCCGCAGTTATTGCAATCATTTCCGCATGAGCCGTAGGATCTTTCAGCATTTCCACCTGATTATATCCCCGTCCGATTATCTTATTTTTATAAACCACGACTGCTCCAATAGGAACTTCATTTATATCAAAAGCCCTTTCAGCTTCCTGCAATGCAGCATACATAAACCGGTATACATCTTCCGAAAAAGTCATTTAACAATTAACAATTAATCATTAACGATTAAAGAACGAAAAATAAGAAAACTCTAATTTATATCCTCCATTTAATTGCCGTCGGATTTATCCATCAAATAGTCACTTGCCCTTGGATTTTATCCAACGGAGAATTCTGATACAAAGGTTAACACCGGACTTTTCCAGTCCGGTGATAAGCTTTAATAGCAGTAATGTTCTAACCCCGAGGGGGTGAAATAAATTTTCACACAGCCTCTTTATCCAACGGATTGGTTTATAGAATAAAAAACATGGGGCTTTAACCCCATATGGCTCATGCATTCCCATCTGTCCACCGAAGCTGAACAAAAAGTAAAATTTCTTTGTGCTCCTTAGATTCTTTCTGCCTTTGTGGCAAAATGAAGCTTTGACAATAAACTTTTGATAATAAATATGTATAAGTATATTTATTATTAAAAAGTATTAGAATATCAAATTTATAAAATCTAACTAATCAATTTCAATTTGCAAAAAGAAACTGTAAAATCTCAAATTCTAAATAGAAATATCTCCATCAGTTTAGGCATTAAAGTTACTCTTATTATATCATTGGTCACTGTTATATGCATTAAATATTTAGATGCCGGCATTGCATTAAGAGTATTTCATTTTCTTCGATCAGTCCATACATTAAACAAAGTCACTGAAAGCATCCCCGACTTTTTACCCCATTTTGTTGGTATAAGCACAGTATTCATGTGGGCTATGTATTTTTATAGACTGCAGAAGAAAAAATTTGATGTAGAAACGAAATTCTTAAAACTTGCAGCCACAGTTTTGCCTGCTGCATATCTGGTAAAAACATTACTAAAATTTGTATTTGGAAGAACCTTCCCTCGCGACTGGCTCATCCATAACCATCAACTGGCATTCCACTGGTTCACATTTTGGAGCAGCAGTTTTCCATCTGGTCATATGGTTGTCTTTGCTGCTTTTGGAACTGCCATTTTGATTTACTATCAGCGATATCGAAGCATGGTTTTGATTTTTCTAATTCTTCTTGGAGCCGCCCTTATCGGAACAAATTATCATTTCCTAAGTGATGTCATTGCTGGAGCCTATATAGGTATCATAACAACATATTTTATTTATTATTTTTATAAAGGCAGTTAAAAAATAACAGCTTTCTAATAAAGGCGGTTGATAGAGACAATAAAGGAGCTTTACCAGATTTGCTTCTTAATACAGAGGCTGGAGGAGCCATTTAATCAATCTTCGGCAGCAATACGTGGAGCATTATAGGTTTATGGGTCGGGACAATGGCTGGTATCATATGGGGATTTACTTATCACTTTAAATTTAATCCTTAATGATTCAAATGTATTAGGGCAACTAGTGTTATTTATTTCTTAACGCCGCTAGGCGTGAAATAATAGTAACCTTTGTTGATAAGGCTAACAAAAACACCGTAGGTGTGACATAATTCCTTAAATAAAAATAATATAAAATGGATTGAATAATTTTACATAAGCTAAAATATTTTATTCCAATACTGTTACACTTTTTTATGTATCCTAAATGTATCAGGGCAACTAGTGTTATTTATTTCTTAACGCCGTTAGGTGTGAAATATTAGTAACCTTTGCTGATAAAGCTAACAAAAACACCGTAGGTGTGACATAATTCTTCAAATTAAAAATAATATTTAAC
The DNA here is from genome assembly GCA_963740945.1 of uncultured Bacteroidota bacterium. GTDB lineage: Bacteria > Bacteroidota > Ignavibacteria > Ignavibacteriales > Ignavibacteriaceae > CAVQBP01. The sequence continues at coordinate 99,729 of CAVUGE010000017.1, forward strand.
TGTATTGAATATTACATTAGTCATAATATTTTATTCCGTAATACTGTTAGGCCTTTTTATGTATTCTCTCGATTTATAGAATATAGGAATAAAAGTGACTCAACTTTTTGACAGACAGAAATTCATTATATTAGCAATATGAATTCACACTTTTCTATAGGAAAAATATAAGCAAATATAAATGCGCCCATAGCTCAACTGGATAGAGCATCAGACTTCGGATCTGAGGGTTGAGGGTTCGAATCCTTCTGGGCGTACGATTTTCCTAATACTGCTCCGTTTAAATCCTATTCTTAAATATGCTGACGTTTTTTTCTTATTGCTCTTAAATCGTACTCATACTCTTAATCGTACTCATACTCTTAATCGTACTCATACTCTTAATCGTACTCATACTCTTAATCGTACTCATACTCTTAATCGTACTCATACTCTTAATCGTACTCATACTCTTAATCGTACTCATACTCTTAATCGTACTCATACTCTTAATCGTACTCATACTCCTAAACTGCCATAGCCAAAATCAAATTGTTATTCTCTATTGATTGTTATATTGCTATGCCTTTAGCAATAAAGCAATTTCTTTCCAAAATGAACATTAGGAATAGTAATTTATTATAAGTAAATTTAAAGGGTTGAAAAATAAAACTGATATTTATACTGAGAATAAGAGAAAAATAAAAAAAGCCGAACAATTCAATTTATAAGTTACCCTTTATAACGGACTTCTTTATAGTACGTTCCTCTTTTTAATATTTCTTCAATTTTTATATCAATGATAATTACTCCTGTTTACTTTTTTAGAATAATTCAATTAAGTATTCCGGAAAAACAAAAACATAATAAAAGGAAAAATGTATGAACATTTACGTAGGAAATCTTGCAGCGGATGTTACCGATGAAGATTTAAAAAATTTATTTTCTGAATATGGAAATATTACTAGTGTTAAAGTCATAAAGGATATGTACACAGGTTCGTCAAAAGGTTTCGGCTTTATTGAATTATCCAACAATGAAAAAGCAAAAGCTTCAATTACTGAATTGAATGCCAAAGATTTGAAAGGCAAAAATATTATTGTAAATGAAGCACGCCCAAAAAATGATGACAATTCGAATAGAGGCAGAGGGGGAAAGAGCTTCAATAATTCTAATACTAGCCGCTCCAATAAGTGGTAATTCCAGAATTAAGTATCTATGTGAATATCATTAAGAGGGTGTCCAAAAATTAGTATTGTCAGATCTTTAAAAGGCCGCTGCCCCTTAATAGTTAGGTTGGTGACATTTATAAATTAAGACATAAATTACACACTCTAATGTGTCATTCTGAACGGAATGTAGTGGAGTGAAGAATCTCTCACTCCACTACGTGCACCGTTTAAAATTTAGATCTCCACTGTTCTATCCGGTTTCTGCTCCCATTTCTTTAGCAATTTTCAAAAAATCACCTTCCGGTATTTCAAACATACCCCTCCGGAAAGCATAACCCCATTTTTGCTTATCCTTAATAAAGCTAAGATCATTTATAAGACTTTTTATCGGTACTTCCTTACAATTCAAAAATTCTATACCCCTTCTCCATGGATGGAAATCCTGTGTCATCTCCTCCTGATAAGGCTTATCATCAATACATCTCCCAAGGGCAGTAAAATGTTGAAGCGGTTCACCATCTTTATACTTGTTTTTAGGGGAATAGAAAATGATAAAATCATTCCGGTTCATTCTTTTTAAATTATACGGACTTCCGTGATTAGCCTGTGTAAATCCTCCTTCTATACCTTTCATTACATGGTCTTTTGAAATAGTATTTATCCAGTATTTCATAAATAATCCTTCTTGTCTGAACATCTGATTTTTGTATTCAATAAATTACACAAAATATAAAAAATAAAAAGCATGGTGAATGTATCGGTAAGAATCACTTCTGTATGAATAAAACTATTCTAAATCCAAAATTATAGCTATTTTTGTTTTGAATTTTACAAAATAATCTTGAGTTTTAAAATATGATTTTCCATTGGAAATATTTATATTGTCAGAAATCAGGAATATGATTAAACTCTTATTTATTGTTATCAAATAGCCTTCAACAAGTCTCTAACATAATTATAAAACGGTATTTAAAACTTTCTCTTTAGATTGTCCAAGACTCAAAATTCATCCCATGTAACCATGTAAATTGATACTATTTCCTTAAACCGGTATATTTGTAAAGATTAATTTCAATTTATATGCGCCCGTAGCTCAATTGGATAGAGCGTTTGATTACAGAACAAAAGTAATCTTCATTTTTCATTTAAAAATCAAACATTTTAACAATTCTAAAAATTAAAAACAAAAAATTTAATGCTAAGTAATTTCATTGAAACAAACTCACATATTTTTTAGTTAACTGAATTATTATTATCCGACATAGGTCCTTTCTGTGTGTCTAAAAGTGGACATTTCTATGATATTTCTGATTTGGATTTCTATCAATAGACACGAAAATTTTTATAAATGTTTAATCCTAATTAATATGCTATTAGCTGCAATTATGTTAGATGGGTACTATCGGATTGACCTAAAATAATTTGGTCAAATAGTTGCCATTTGCGTTTCCCCACCGTATTCTCCAATAGTTCTTTTAACAAAGTTAGTTCCAAAATCAGAAAGGTTACTACAGTGAAAAAAGCAGTTATTTATACAAGAGTATCAACATTGAAACAAGTTGAAGATGGTGTCTCTCTTGACGCACAGTAAGATGTTTTAAAAAAGTATTGTAAATTAAATGGATTTGATAAAGTCATTGAGATAGAAGATGCAGGTATTTCCGGAAAGAACATAAGAAGACCTGGATTTTTTAAATTGTTAGAGCTTATAAACAAAAAGAAAGTTGATGCTCTAATAGTATATAGCTTATCAAGGTTTGCAAGAATTACCGTTGATGTTATTAAATCAATAGACTTGATAAATAAGAATGGTATCTATTTCACAGTTATACTGAAAAGATTGACACTTCAACGGCTGCCGGTAAGTTCTTTTTAACTATCAGCGTTGGCACAAATGGAATGTGATGTAATTAGTGAGAGAACGAAAGCGGCTAAGATTTGCAATTGTAAAATTTCATTCAATCTTATGTTTTAGTATTTTCTTGTAATAATAATTAAAATTTATATATTTCAAATATTTCATGAAATTAAACCTATATATAGATACTTCAGTTATTGGGGGATGTTTTGATGATGAATTTTCTGAAATCTCATTGAAACTAATTGATGAATTTAAAAATGGGAATAAAGTATTAAATATTTCGGATTTAACCTTAAGCGAATTAGAGGATGCACCATCAGAAGTTAGAAAGGTTTTAGAACAAATCCCGGATGAATATAAAGAATATTTATATTTGGATGAGGAATCACGAATATTAGCCGAAAATATATTAAGGAAAAAGTAGTTAGTCCAAACTATTTAATAGATGCTCAGCATATAGCAATAGCGACAATAAATAAAGTCGATGTTTTAGTAAGTTGGAATTTTAAACATATAGTGAATTTGAGAAGAATTCATTTGTATAATTCTATAAATCTCAAATACGTTTATTCATTAATTGAAATAAGAACACCAAGAGAGGTAATAAATGAATAATAATAGAAAAGAAAAAAAATTTGATTCAGTAAGAATGATGAGAGAGATAAGAGATAAACTTTCCAAAAAATATTCCCAAAATTTCAATCAAGAAACCGAAGATTTGGAAAAGATAAGAACTAAATATAAAATCAAATCAAAAATTAAAGTTTCATAAAACCAGCTAGCAAAGCCATTTCCGTAAAAGCGTAAAGCAGGACGCGTAATCCAAACATGAGTTGTTAGTAATACTTGATTTTTTTATAGAAACTGCTTATTATTTATTCAAATAATAACAAAATGAAATTATATGGAAACAATGAGAATCGAAATAGTCAACAAGAAAGTTAAAAGGCTTCTGATGGATTTGGCAGATCTTAAGCTTATAAAGATTAAAGGCGAAGATCCCATTAAATCATTCCAGGACTTATTAAATAAATTAAGAGCCAGGGGGAAAACTCCCTCTATTGAAGAAATCACTAAAGAAGTAGAACTTGTTCGTTCCCGGAGATATGGTAAAAAGAACTGAAAAGATAATAATCGATACAACCCTTCGGATAAGTTTCCTTATAAAAAGAGTTCTTAGGATCATCTAACTTTTTGACCGAATACCTTTCCTAAAAGATTTCCGATTATAATTAAGCTGTATTTTTCTTTATTAAACTATTGAGAATAATGAGATGTATATCTATCAAGTAAATTTCTTATTACTTTCTGATATTGACTGCCATGTTTTTGAGCTATTCCCTTAAAAAATTCTATACTTGATTTACTTAAATTTAACGTAACTTTTACGGTATCTTCTTTAAATACTAATTCTTCTGGTTTCGGTAAAAAATCTTTTACTACTTCTACTTCCCCAATCTTTTCATTACTATATTTTATTTTCTTTTTCATATATTTGTTTTCCTTTCCTCCAATATCCTGCTCCGATTATTCTAATTTTATTATTTCTGTATGTAAAACGAACTGTAACTATATTTTCTCCAATTTTGCCAAAGCAATAATATCTTTCTTCACTTTCACTATGTTCTAAATCTTTTGCAATAATTCTATTTATATCAGAGAATGAATATTGAGCTTCTTCAAAAGAGATATTATGCTTCTTTTTATTATATTCATTCTTATTCACATCCCACTCAAAAGATGTATTATCCGCCAAAATATTTTCTCTTTTTTACTGCTTCAATATACATACTTTTATATGGCTTTTCAACCAAACATATATTTACCAGCAAGTAGGCGTTGTGCTTAACCCCCATGTTATGAAATATCTGGCTCAGTATGTTTTCCGGGTTGCTATTTCTAATAACAGAATTATTAAACATCAAGGAGGTTTTGTTACCTTCAAATACAAAGACTCTTGACATGAATAAATGGAAAGCATTAATATTATTTGAATAAATAAAATTATAGTTTTCATAAATACCTCTTTTTTATGAAGTTCAATTATAGCACCTAACGCGGCGCAGTTAAGCGCCGCCCAAAATAAGAATTTGGATTTGTGTTTATCTGCCAATAATTTTAGAAATGATTTCTATGTCCGGTAAATTTGGAAAGTTTGCCGAAACTATTAATAACCCCAAAGACATTTGAAATTGCCAAACGCGATGTCGCGGTCGGGTTGAACTGCCATTGTTAGGGCATTTTTTTAGTACCATTTTTATTAAATATTCCACGCCGAGAAAAATTCGAAAAATGATACTATAAAAAATATTGGTATGCTTATTATATATATATTTCTTACATCTAATAAATTTTCTTTGCTGATTCTATATTTCCATAATTTCCAACTTATTAATTTATTCTGTTTGTACACTTCTATCCCTGTTTTTATTCCTGCTCCTATGGATAATGAATAGGCTGTAAATTGTAGTAATAATACAATGAAATAATATAATGCAGATTTAAGTTTTTTCAATCTACTTTTATGAAGATTATTAACTGACACTATACCACCGACCCAACCTTGGTAGGCAACCGTAAAATATGGAAGTATTATAGCTAAACCTAAAACAGTTTGTTCTATCCCAAAAAATAAATTCCCACTGAAATCATATATTGTTGCCCTTAAATGATTTCCTTCTTGATAATTTATTGAAGCATTATCTTCTTGTGTTGCAGTTCCAACAATTTTATCTCTTTGTGTAAATGCAAAATTATTATCTGTGTGTACCATTATAATTCCAATTAAACAGGACAAGCAATAAACAATAAAAACACTGATTATATAAATTTTACATCTATTTATTGACGCTGAAATATCCAATAATATTTTATTCATATATAATCTCTTAGTTATGCCCTAATTTATTATTATCCTACTTAATTAATATTTCCCTTATGTCTATATCTAGACATTTTAAATATTTTAGATTTCGAAAAGAGCTTATTTTTATTGTGTTCATTGATTTACCCCAAAAACTCTGATAGCTATTACAAATAAACTCTTTTTCTTGTTAATAGGCAAAAAAATTCTTTTTATTTAATTGATACTATCGGATTGACCTAAAATAATTTGGTCGGATAGTTGCCATTTGCATTAATTCACCGTACCTCCAATAGTTCTTTTAACAAAATTAGTTCCAAAATCAGAAAGGTTACTAAAGTGAAAACAGCAGTTATTTATACAAGGGTATCAACATTGAAACAAGTCGAAAATGGTGTCTCAATTTACGCACAGTTAGATGTTTTAAAAAAATAAGATTTGCAATTGTAAAATTTCATTCGATCTTATGTTTTCAATGAATAATAATAGAAAAGAAAAAAAATTTGTTTCAGTAAGAATGATGAGAAGAGCCAGGGGAAAAACTCCCTCTATTGAAGAAATCACTAAAGAAGTAGAACTTGTTCGTTCCCGGAGATATGGTAAAAAGAACTGAAAAGATAATAATCGATACAAACCTTTGGATAAGTTTCCTTATAAAGAGAGACTTCAGCAAACTTGATAGTAAAATAAAAGCGGGAACGATAAAACTAATTTTTAGTGCTCATTCAATAAATGAATTTCTAACAAATAAATTAGAGGAAATGCAAATCGGCAAGCTCAATTTTGACCGAACAACTTTCTTATGAGGATTTTCTGATATACAAAAGATAAATGAAATTCGCTTTTAAGGGGGTGTTTTTATAAAAGTAGGGGTAGATGGTCGGGTGTTAAGAAAAAGATGGCTTAGAAAGGAAAAAATGGGGACAAACCTACGCTATTTCGTAGGATATTTTTGAGCTGCGTTAATGATTTTGTTAATAAAATGGTTATAAAATATGAAGAAAGGCAAAATCATCTTTAGAACATTTTACTTTTCGTTGAACAAAACTTAATTGATTGTAAAATTTTTTTATTTACAGTATATTTGAAACAATAAAAATGCGCCCGTAGCTCAATTGGATAGAGCGTTTGACTACGGATCAAAAGGTTGAGGGTTCGAATCCTTCCGGGCGTACTATCTAGTTCAAAACCGTAACTTTTTCATTTTTTACCCTTTAGAAATCCCTCTTATTAACCATTGCCATTATAAACTGAAATTCCCCAATCAATCCCGCCAATCCATTTATTACCGTTATTGTCTATTTCTATACAAGAAATATTATTTTGAATAATTGTTGAATTATTAGAAGTGATGTGAACCTGCCTCCACAAATATCCAATCCTATATCCCGTAATCTTTTATCACACCTTTATTTTTTTTATTGTATATTTATTATTGTATATCGTTTTCTTGCTACGCCTTTAACAATATAACCATAAAGCAATGAAACAATTTCTTTCCGGTAAGCACATAATTGTAAACTAAAGTATTAATCATATAAAGGAGGTTTCCATGAATCTCGCTTTTTCTAATAAGCTTTCTCAAGAATTTATTACTAAATTTCTTGACGTATGTGTTAATCTTCAGGTAAATCCTAACCATCTAATTTCCTGTATTGCATTTGAATCAGGAGAGACATTCACTTCCAATGTGAAAAATAAATTTAGCGGTGCGGTGGGTCTTATCCAGTTCATGCCGCAGACGGCAGCTTCTTTGGGAACTACTTCTGAAGATCTGGCTGAAATGACTCCTATTGAACAGCTCGATTTTGTAGAAAAATATTTTATACCTCGTGCCGGTAAATTAAAAACTCTTGAAGATGTTTATATGGCTATCCTTTGGCCGGCGGGAATCGGAAAACCGTTAGATTACGTACTCTTTAATAAAAATGGAGATCATCCGCAGCGGTATATACAAAATGCAGGTCTTGATTTTAATAAAGATGGTATAATCACAAAAGCGGAAGCCGCAGCGAGAGTAAGGGCTAAATATGAGAAAGGAATTCTGGATGCTGACTTCGATCTTGAAACATATTTTGCTGCAAATAATCCTAAGGGACTGGATCTAATTAAAGAAACTGAAATAATAGCCTAAGGGCTTAAAATAATTTCTCTTCTTTATTGATTACAACTTAAAGATTGTGATGTAAAAGTGTAAAAGGATTAATCCTCTTGCTCATCGATTGAAGAAATTGATTTTATATCTGCATTATAATCGTTTGAAGTATGCGCGAATTTTGCAATCTGTACACGTGTATGAATAGCAAGCTTTTCCAATATGTTGTGAATATGACTCTTTACAGTATAAGTTGAAAGGTTAAGCTTTTGTGCGATTTCTTTATTGGTCAAACCATCTGAAACTAAATCAATTACTTGCCGTTCGCGTTTTGTCATTTTTACGGAACCAATTATCAATGAAGGATTTGACTCGTTTACTGCCTTATTAACAATCTGGGAAAAGAGTGATTCCGTTAGATTCGGCGGCAGCGCTTTAGCTCCGCTTGCAACTGACCTTATTGTTTTAAGAAAATCATCTACAGTTGCCTCTTTAAGTATGAACCCTGAAACCCCTGCTTTTACAAAAACTAATAAATCTTCCTGTAAGGGAACAAGATCCATCATTATAATTTTTATCTTTTGAAAATCCTTCTTTAATACTTTTGCAAGGTTTAAACTATTTTGATTTCTTAAACCGAGATCCAGAAGGACTATATTGGGTTGAGATTGGCGGATAAATTGTAATGCTTTAGCACAGTCCCCAAAGGAAGCTGTTACTTTTAAATCCGGCTGTTCTCCAATCATTGCTGTTATACCTTCCCGCAATAACCGGTTGTCTTCTATAACCACGATTAAAATTTTTTTCATTATTACTGGTAAGACCTCTATGAATTAGGGATATTCAAATATGAATTTATACAAACCAAATTTACTATAGCAAATTAATGGATTCATTTTTAGTATGCAAAGAAATTTAGCCTGTGTTTTGGGAAAATTCTGTTAATGGTTCTATGTATGATAATTTATTTCTACTTCAGACAGGAGTCTAATAAAGAGAAGTGGATAGGAAGGTTTTTAATTCTTTATAATTTTTAACATGTAAAGCCTTTAAAATTATTGTTTATCATTTCACCTATATTTTTCAGTTTTTATATAACCAAAAGAAATAAGATGGTCGCTTAGCTGGTCTGTTTTATAATCCCGAAATAGATAATAGAGAAAATTGCAGCTGCCGGGGATATCCACATCATTCTATAAGAGCCGATATCCTTATTAAGATTTAACTTCTTCTTCTATCTTGTTTTCTTTTTCAGAACCATTATTCGATACTATATCAAAAATCCAATCAATTTGATTTTTCTCAAGAGTCTCATTTTCAAGAAGTGCTTCAGCTAAGGCATCAAGTTTTACAAGATTTTTATTTATTATATTATCAACAACTTGCTCCATTTCCTTAATTATTTTTTGAATTTCTTCATCAATAATTCTTCCTGTCAAATCACTAAAATCTTTCGGTTCAGCTAATTCTCTTCCCAGAAAGGGATGTTCTTCACCCAGTTTGAAAGAGACCGGGCCTAATTTATCGCTCATACCCCATTGACAGACCATTTTCTTTGCAATTCTTGTAACCATTTTAAGATCACTTTCTGCACCGTTGGTATAGTCGTCAAAAATAATTTTTTCCGCAGCTCTTCCCCCCAGACTAACTGCAATTCTATTCAGCAGATATTGTCGTTTTAAATTATGCCTCTCAAATTCAGGAATTTGTTCTGTAACACCCAAAGCACGTCCGCGAGGAATAATTGTTACTTTCTGCAAAGGATCGGTACCGGGAAGCAGCTTAGCAATTAAAGCATGCCCGGCTTCATGATAAGCAACAACTTTTTTCTCATCATCGGATATGATTTCTTCCCGTTTAGCGCCAAGTAAAACTTTATCCCTTGCTTCATCAAAATCATCTTTATCAACTTTTTCCTTTTTTTTACGACCGGCAAGCAGAGCAGCTTCATTAACCAAATTTTTTAAGTCAGCTCCCGAAAAACCGACAGTACGAGCTGCGAGATTATCAAGCTCAACATTATCAGCTAACGGAACATGCCTGGTATGAATTTCAATAATTTTCTTTCGAGCTTCTTTATAAGGGAGTTCAAGAGTAATTTGTCTATCAAATCTTCCTGGCCGTATTAAAGCAGCATCTAGAACATCCGGACGATTTGTAGCAGCCATAACAACGACAGATTCATTTTGTTCAAAGCCGTCCATCTCCGATAAGATTTGATTTAGAGTCTGTTCCCTTTCATCATGTCCGCCCCCCAAACCGGTACCGCGAGCTCTGCCAATTGAATCAATTTCATCAATAAAGATAACTGATGGTGCTTCTTTTTTAGCATCTGCAAACATATTCCGTACACGGGAAGCACCCACACCAACGAACATCTCAATAAATTCCGAGCCGCTGATACTGAAAAAAGTAACGTTCGCTTCTCCGGCAGCAGCACGGGCTAACAATGTTTTACCGGTTCCCGGTGGTCCCATAAGTAAAATTCCTTTTGGCATATTTGCTCCCAGAGCAGAAAATTTTCCCGGTTCCTTTAGGTAATCAATAATTTCCTGAAGATCATTTTTTGCATTATTTAAACCTGCAACGTCATTAAAAGTAATGTTGGATTTTCCTTTTTTAAATCTTTTGGCAGTTGACTTTCCAACACCAAACATACCCCCTCCCATTATTCCACCTCCTTTGCCTTGAGTTTTTTTCCGAACATAGACGAAGTAGGCTACCATTATTATCAAGGGGAGGAGAAGGAAAATAAAATATGTAATCCAACTATTATCACTTTTTTCTTCGGCTTTAATTGTTACGTTATTTTTCTCCAATACCGCTATCAAATCGGGATCTTGAAAAGAAGGTTTGATTGTTGAAAAATATTTAAAAGCAGTTGTGTCGCCTGATTTATCTACTTTTATAAATTTATTTTGAAATATACCGGATATTTTATCTTCTTTAATTGTAATTTCAACAACATTTTTATTCGACACTTCTTGTTTGAATTTACTATAAGCAATGTTTATCTCAGGGGGGCCTTCAAAATATTTCATAAAATATGAAGTAATAATCCATATTAAAAAAAAAGCTATAATAATTTTCCACCATTCTAACTTGGTATTAGGGATTTGATAAAAATTATTACTTTTTTCTTTTTTATTTCGGAAATTATTTGTCATTTAGAATTGCCTTATTTCTTTAGGATTGAAAATAGGTTTACCTGTTGAACCTCTCTGTGCTTTTCATAAATTCCATATATTTAATCCTAATATTATTATATAGTTACATTACATATTATGAAGAAATAAACCGCAATACAATAGTTCAAAGGGATGGAAAGGGAACTAAATCTTTCGGGTGAGCTAATACCTAAATTTGCTGCTGAAGGATGGAGGAAAAACTCTACATTGGCGGGTTGATTCTTTTCTCTGTCGTATTTTAAACGTAGAGAAGCAATAATAAAGATTTAGGGAAGAAGAATTTAAAACATATTCCGGTAGAGCTAAGAAAAGGATTTTATTACCAAAGAGCACTAATCCTTTTTTCATCCCTTTGGAGGATAGATTAACATATCAAACCTTCTTACTTTATTTAGCACAATGCATTATATTTTATTAATCTTGCATTCTCCGTAATAAAAGGTACTAACAATTTTAAAAATATTTTATTGGAGATTTAAAAATGGCTAAAGTTAATTTAAGACCGTTGGCAGATAGAGTTATTGTAAAACCAATGGAAACAGAAGAAATAACGAAAGGTGGAATCATTGTTCCTGATACAGCAAAAGTAAAACCTATCGAAGGAACAGTAGTGGCTGTTGGCCCGGGAAAAGTTACAGAAGATGGAAAACAAGTTAAATTGGAAGTAAAAGAAGGGGATAAAGTTCTGTATGGAAAGTACAGTGGTACAGAAGTTACCATTGAAGGTGAGGAATATTTAATTATGCGAGAAAGTGACATTTTCGCAATAATTGGCAAATGAATTTTGAAAATCATAATTATAAAGAGGTTTAACAATGTCATCAAAATTAATTGAATTTAATAGTGAAGCCCGCACTAAACTAAAAAGAGGTGTGGATAAACTAGCAAATGCTGTAAAAGTTACGTTGGGACCAAAGGGCCGTAATGTAATTCTAGAAAAGAAATATGGTGCACCTACGGTAACGAAAGATGGTGTTTCTGTTGCTAAAGAAATTGAACTGGAAGACCCCACCGAAAACATGGGCGCACAAATGGTTCGTGAAGTCGCTTCTAAAACAAGCGATGTTGCTGGTGACGGCACAACAACAGCTACGATATTAGCTCAGGCTATATACCGTGAAGGATTAAAGAATGTAACTGCCGGAGCAAATCCTATGGATTTAAAAAGAGGTATCGATTTGGCAGTAAATAATGTCGTGGAATATTTAAAATCAGTAAGCCGTGACGTAGAAGGTAGAAATGAAATTGCTCAGGTAGGTTCAATATCGGCTAATAATGATAAGACAATCGGTGATCTGATTGCCGATGCTATGGAAAAAGTCGGAAAAGATGGAGTTATTACAGTTGAAGAAGCCAAGGGAACTGAAACATCATTAGAAGTAGTTGAAGGTATGCAGTTCGATAGAGGTTATTTATCACCATATTTTATAACCAGTACGGAAAGTATGGAAGCAATACTAGAAGATGCATTTATATTGATTCATGATAAAAAAATCTCTGCTATGAAAGATCTACTTCCTATTTTGGAAAAGGCAGCACAGCAAGGGAAAGCAATGCTAATCATTGCCGAAGACCTTGACGGAGAAGCTCTTGCAACTTTAGTAGTTAATAAACTAAGAGGGACTTTAAAAATTGCAGCAGTAAAAGCTCCAGGGTTCGGAGATAGAAGAAATGCAATGCTGGAAGATATAGCAGTATTGACCGGCGGTACTGTAATTTCCGAAGAAAGAGGATTCAAATTAGAAAATACGACAATATCCTATCTTGGAAGTGCAAAAAAAGTTGTTATTGATAAAGATAACACTACTATTGTTGAAGGTGGGGGGAAAGCAGATGATATAAAGAAAAGAATTAATGAAATAAAAGCCCAAATTGATAAAACCACTTCCGACTATGATAAAGAAAAACTCCAGGAGAGATTAGCAAAACTTTCGGGTGGTGTTGCAGTATTAAAGATAGGTGCATCAACAGAGGTTGAGATGAAGGAAAAGAAAGCGCGTGTTGAAGATGCACTTCATGCAACCCGGGCCGCAGTTCAGGAAGGGATTATTGCCGGCGGCGGAGTAGCATTTGTAAGAGCAATTACCGTATTAGATAAAATAAAAGGAGATAATTTAGACCAAACAACAGGTGTAAAAATAATTCAGAAAGCACTTGAAGAGCCTTTAAGACAAATAGTTAATAATGCAGGAATAGATGGTTCCGTAGTGTTGCAGAAAGTTAAAGAAGGTAAAGATGACTTCGGATTTAATGCTGCAACCGAAACTTATGAAAACTTGATAAAATCAGGTGTTATCGATCCTACTAAAGTTGCAAGAACAGCTTTAGAGAATGCTGCATCGGTTGCTTCTCTCTTAATTACTACCGAAGCAGTAGTTTACGAGAAGAAAGAAAAAGAGTCTGCTATGCCTCAAATGCCCGGCGGCGGTGGCATGGGTGATATGGGCGGAATGTATTAAAAATATCCATTCAAACAAATGATTAAAAAGGTGATTCTTTAAATAGGATCGCCTTTTATATTCTTCAGTTTATCAATACTAAATACCGGTTAAAAGAAAATTAAAGATTGTAATGTAAAAGTGCAAAAGGATTACTCCTCTTGCTCTTCGATTAAAGAAATTGATTTTATATCCGCATTATAATCATCCGATGTATGTGCGAATTTTGCAATCTGTACACGTGTGTGGATAGCAAGCTTTTCCAATATGTTATGAATATGACTCTTTACTGTATAAGTTGAGATATTAAGCTTTTGTGCAATTTCTTTATTAGTCAAACCATCTGAAACTAAGTCAATTACTTGCCGTTCGCGTTTTGTCATTTTTATGGAACCAATTATCTTTGAAGGATTTGACTCGTTTACTGCCTTATTAACAATCTGGGAAAAGAGTGATTCCGTTAAATGCGGCGGCAGCGATTTAGCTCCACCGGCAACTGATCTGATTGTTTTAAGAAATTCATCTACAGTTGCCTCTTTAAGTATAAACCCTGAAACCCCTGCTTGCACAAAAACTAATAAATCTTCCTGTAAGGGAACAAGATCCATCACTATAATTTTTATTTTTTGAAAATCTTGTTTTAATACTTTTGCAAGGTTTAAACTATTTTGATTTCTTAAACCGAGATCCAGAAGGACTATATTTGGTTGAGATTGGCGGATAAATTGTAACGCTTTTGCCCAGTCCCCAAAGGCAGCTGTTACTTTTAGATCCCGCTGTTCCCCAATCATTGCAGTTATACCTTCCCGCAATAACCGGTTGTCTTCTATAACCACTATTAGAATTTTTTTCATCTTTACTGCTAAAACCTCTATGAATTAGGGATATTCATATATGGATTTATATAAATCAAATTTTCTTTAGCAAATTAATGGATTCATTTTTAGTATGCAATAATATTAAGCCCTGTTTTTGAAAATATTCGATTAATAGATCTAATTAAATGGGATAATTTATTTGTGCTTGAGACAGGAGCCAATATTAAAAAGAAGCTTGATACCAGATCATTCTCTATCCATTCATATAAAATTTCTAAAAATATAATAAAAATTATTGATTATATTTTCCAAAAATTCAAAGAGATTTAATAAATAGGAGATCTGTTCTTTCAGCTTTTGTTACTGCTTCGGTTACCTTATTTTTTAACCCCATGGAGTGCGACGGCTCAAAAGTATTTGTAAAGACACTGTGTTATTCCGGTTTTGCTGTCTCCGGAATTGTAGTAAACTTCCTCAATTAAGTTACCTTGTTTATCATAGAAGTATTCTATTTTATTGTCCCGTTCACCATCGGGCAAATATGCTTACGATTCTATCTTATTACCGTCAGCATCGTATTTATTTACAATTTTATACTCTAGAGTACTGTCAGCATTAAACCACAAATCATTAATCAAATTTCCTTTTTCATCATATTCGTAAATATAGAACTTTTCCATCTTTCCGGTTATGCTGTAACATGTTGATTTAATCTTATTAATGTTCTTATTGTATTCGTAAGTGTATCTCTTATCGGGTACACCATTGGAATTAATTCTTAACGTTTCGATTCTATACCCCTCGTTATTATATTGATATTCGTACTCGGTCCCAACTTTCCCGGCATGGTTAAAAAAAACCATTTCATTTAAAAAACCATCACTATCATATTGCTCCCGGGATGTTTTCCTTCCATTGACCAGCGTGCCATTCGGGCTTAAATCGAAACTTAGTTTGTCTATCGATTTAATTTTTTCCGATTTGATCAGGCTTCTATCTTCAAATTCTTTTATCTTTATAACAAATTCTTTGTTCTTCATAACACTGAGTTTTGTAATTTCAACAGCCTTTACCTCCGGAATTTCTTTTTTTTCAGTTTCCTTGGAAGACGAACAACCTGCCTGCATCAAGGCAAATAATAAGAAACTTATAATCAGCGATAAAATACTCTTCACTAAGCTTTACTCCGTTTTTCCAAAATAATTTAATTGGTTTGATCTGCTGATTTCAATTTGATTTTCAACGGGGGAGATTGTCGATTGATTTTATTTTTTAGCATTCTTTTAATAATTTCCCGCCGATAAATCAATTTAATCCTGTGAAATTATTTTTTGCAATTCTTCTTTTTTAAAGCCAAACTTAATTTTAAGTTTATCCCATATTGTGCCATTTTTCGCTTCTTCATAACTTAAATCATTATCAGATAAAATTGGATATCTCTTCTTGAGTTTAGCTTTTTGGATATACCAATTTTCCGTAATTGAATGGGTAGAAGTTGCGAATTGCCGAATTGCTGCGCTTTTTATAAATGCCATTTTTTTAATCCTAATATTATTATATAGTTCTAAGGCAATATATTATAAAGAAATTATCCGCCATACAATAGGTCAAAAGGATGGAAAGGGGACTAACTCTTTTGGGTGAGCCGGTAGCTAATTTTGCTGTGAAGGGTGGGGAAAACTTTCCTTTGGTAGATTTGAACGAGTATCAAAAGTTAAAGCATCATTTACGGATGTAAACTGATTCAGGATATCTAAACCAGTTCGATCTGAAGTTGAGCTTTTTCAACACTTTCATTGAGATTGTTTAGGTCAATAGGTTTTTTTATTATGAAAATATTTTTAATTACGTTCTTTAGCTTCATTAACTTTAATATTTCCTCCGTATAATTCCGATTCATTAAAGTTTCAAATATATCTCACATACGCTCCACATACGCTTCACATACGCTTCACATACGCTTCACATACGCTCTAAATATACTTAATAATTATATAAACATTTTGAAGACAGGGAACAGATGTCCGATGCCGGAAAATAACAATTAATTTTTCCAGGATGTCTACAATTGCTCAGTTATAAAGAAAAATTGGACGAAGATACAGATTTAGACGAAGAAAATTCATTTTGAGGAGGATTGTTTTTAAGAATTTACTAAATCTGTTCAAAAACGTTTATAATGAAATCTTTTCCTTTTATTCAAATTTATTTTGGACAGCATTGATAATAATATAATGTAAGAGTATTTACTCACACAATATTACTGTTCCAGAATTCCATGGTTCTTCTTTGCATCTTTTTTCTCTCTTTTAGCTGCCTTTTTTTCTTTCATGGATTTAGCAGGTTCTTTTTTAGAGTTTTTTTTGCTGTCCTGACTTTTGCTCATTTTACTTCCTCTATTGATTAATTAATCATTGAAATATCTTTGATAACCTTTATTAAAGTTCCGGCCGAGTATGAGTAGTTTGCTACTTCCAAACGTGTATGCAGTGCAAGCTTTTGCATTATATTATGAATATGACTTTTGACGGTAAAGTTTGAAACACGCAGCTTTTGTCCGATTTCTTTATTACTTAGACCGTTTCCAATTAATCCAATAACCTCCCGTTCCCGTTTTGTCATACAAACCGCTTCTTTCAATTTTATCTTACCTCCTTTAAGTGCTCGATCTACTATTTCGGAAAAGAGAGAATTGGTTAGCTTAGTTGGAAGTATGTTTGCACCTTCCGCAACGGCACGAATAGTTTCAAGAAAATCATCGGACGATGCATCTTTCAATATAAAACCTGATGCACCTGCTTTGACAAATAAATTTATATCTCCAAGTACAGGGGCGAGATCCATAACAATCACTTTCGCATCGGGAAAATCTTTTTTTACAACTTCTACGATAGTCAAACTATTCCGGTTGCGCAAACCCAGGTCTAAAAGAATTATATCCGGTTTTAGCTCCCCGATCTTTTTAATAGTATTCTTATTGTTTCCCGATGCCGAAACAATTCTAATATCTTGCTGCTTTTTAAGCATTGAAATAATTCCATCGTGGAGCAGCCTGTTGTCTTCGATTAATAGCAGCCTAATTTTTTTCATAAAAGAAATTAAGAATTGAAAGATGATATTTCAATCCGGCAAAGGGATGAAAAAGGAACTACATCTTTCGGGTGAGTTAAAATTTTAATATATCATGATCAGAACATTGGGTTATTCATACGAATAAATGAAACGGAATTAGCCATGCCGTTTTTATAAATTTATAACTTTATAAGACTTACTTTACTTATCTTATACTCCAGCAACAAATTGAAAAAAGCAGAAATCCTATTATTATTTGGATGAACCGGATTGCATTATTCTTACCTCTACAGTATGTGACTGCCGGTCGTCAACAAGAGAAATAAATTTATCATTATTCTTAATTCCATCGACGGATAGTCTAAATTCAACATCACTATTATGTACCTGAAGAATATTGATGTTGTATGTAGTTTCCCTGTAACGGTAAAATACTTTATACTTTTCCCAATCGGCAGGGAGGCACGGCTCAATAAACAGTTTGTCAACTTCAAGCCTAAGCCCAAGGAGTGATTCTGTTATTAGCCGGTACATCCAGCCGGCTGAGCCTGTATACCAGGTCCAGCCGCCGCGACCGATATGGGGTGTAAGTGCATAAACATCAGCGGCAATCACATAAGGCTCCACTTTATATGTATCAATTCCTTCCCGAGATTTTGAATGGTTTACAGGATTGATGATTTCCAGCAGTTCCCATGCACGTTTACTGTCCCCTAAAGCGGCAAACGCCATGGCGGCCCAGATTGCGGCATGTGTATACTGCCCGCCATTCTCCCGTACTCCGGGAACGTAACCTTTTATATAACCGGGATTCAAATCCGATTTGTCGAATGGCGGATCTAAAAGCTGGATCAATGCATGATTCCGGAAAACAAGACGTTTATCCAGTTCACTCATAGCCATGTGTGAATGTACCGGATCACCTGCGCCGGAAAGTACCGACCAGCTTTGCACAATAGAATCAATCTTACATTCCGGATTACTCTCCGAGCCGAGCGGGGAGCCGTTATCGAAATAAGCACGGCGGTACCACTTGCCATCCCAGCCGTTCTGTTCTATATTCCGTCGCAGCGTGGAGGCTTCTTTATTGCATTGTTCAACGAATGGAATGTCACCTTGAGTACCGGCAACCTGAATGAACTGCATAAGCACTTCATATAGAAAAAATCCCAACCAGACGCTCTCACCCTTCCCTTCATTGCCGACCATGTTCATGCCGTCGTTCCAATCGCCCGTGCCGATCAGCGGTAATCCATGCGTACCAAACCTGAGTCCTCTCAGAACGGCCCGCACACAATGCTGGTATAAATTATCGGTTTTTTCCGACTTGTTTGGAAGTTCATAATAGGAGTCTTCATCTGCTTTTACATTGCGGCCCTCCAGAAAATTTACAAGTTCATTCAGCACTCCTGTATCGCCGGTACTCAACACGTAGCGGCACGTAGCTAAAGGCAGCCAGAGGTAATCATCCGAACAATGAGTCCGCACACCGCGTCCGGAAGGTGGGTGCCACCAATGTTGTACATCGCCTTCTTTAAACTGACGGCTTGCTGTGAGAAGCAGATGTTTTCTTATAAGACCTGGTTCGGTATGGATGAGCGACATTACGTCTTGTAGTTGATCCCGAAAACCAAAAGCTCCGCCGGATTGGTAATATCCGCTCCGTGCCCAAATGCGGCATGCTAAAGTTTGGTATAAGAGCCATCCGTTTGTCAGAACATTCAAAGAAGTCTCAGGTGTTTCAATTTGCACTGCACCGAGGGTGTGGTTCCAATACTGCCAAACCGATTCTAATGCAATTCTTGCGGCATTTGATCCCCGGAATCGCTGCACCAGTTTTCTAACCTGATCATAACCGGTTGCAGCGCCAAATTTGAAAATGATTTCGCGCTCTTGCCCATCGTCCAATTCGAAAGGGACCTGGATGGCGGCACAGGAATCCAATGCAGCTCCTGTTCTACCGGAAAGATGTGAACGATTCATCGCCGCCGGATGTTGAAGCGTGCCGTTGCGTCCAATGAATTCAGTGCGGTTGCAGCTTAAAGTATGAATCGTATCATCTGTTTGAAAGAAAGCAACCCGGTCGGCGAACTCCGAATTATATGAATTTCGTGCATAGATTGCTCCATTGCCTGGATCAATTTCAGTAATTATGTGCATTACCGATTTAGGGTGTAAATCGCCCAATACCAGTTCCACATAACCTGTTGCTGAGAGCCGCCGCTGCTTTCCCGAAATGTTTCGTACTTTCAATACAGAAAACTTAACCGGCGCATCAGTTGCCACATAAATCCACAATTCCGAGCGGATGCCATCCTCTGTATGTTCAAAAACGCTGTACCCGAAACCATGGCGGCTGATGTAAGATCCGGCTCCACGGCTTGGTAATGGTGTAGGTGACCAGAAATGTCCTGTCTCTTCATCGCGAATGTAAAATGCTTCTCCGCTCGAATCGGTCACCGGATCATCATTCCAGGGTGTTAGACGAAACTCGTGAGCATTCTCACTCCATGTATAAGTCGGTCTGCTCTCAGATACTACGGTTCCGAAGTCCGGGTTTGCCAGCACATTTATCCACGGGGCCGGTGTAACCTGATTGGTAGAGGTGGTTATTATATATTCACGCCCGTCTGGAGTGAACCCACCATATCCGTTGAAGAATATCAGGTCATTGCCAGACAACTCTGATTCATTCTGGTGTTCGGGACGATAAGTTCGAGTGCGTTTAAGACGTTGAACCGGTACTTCTACTATACCGTGATGGTTAACCTGTGCATCTAAAGTTCCGAGTTTATCGGAGATGATAACGCGAGCAACTGTTTGGATAAGAATTCGGTCCTCATTCGATATCTGATCTGCTTGCCGCACGAATATCCCGCCGGGTCGATCAATAATATTGTCTTCGACACCTGCGGCAATCAACCCCATTATTTGTTCCTGGAGCTGCTGCCGGTAACCGGCGTAGTCTTCATTCCAGATTATAAGATCGACCGCCAGTCCCTTTAAGTGCCAATATGCATGAGCTTGCACTATCTGTTTTACGAGATTAATGTTAGCCGGATCTTCAATTTTCAGCAGTACGATAGGTAAATCGCCGGAAATGGAATAGCCCCACAAGCTGGATTGCCCTCTACGATTTTTGATAATTATATCCGGGTCGGCTCGCATATATGAATTAGCGAAGATGACTGAATTAGCGAGGTATAAGTAAAGCTGCGCATCCGCTTCCGAAGCATTTATCTGACGCAGAACGACCTGATTGTGTGTATATGCAAGTTCGAATACACGATTTGCGAGCCGTCGATCTTGGTATTTATTAATTAGGTTTAAGACTATGTTTCGTGTTTCACCAATTCCGAAAATCATATCTATCGTTGCCGTTTCGTCTGGTTCTAGTATTATATTATACCGTATTGAAACAATTGGATCGAGCACCGAACCCTGACTGTTAGAGAGTGAAGTGAAATCTTTCATTGCTTGAGGAGCGGTATTTGTATTCCCGCGGCCAATAAATTTCATTCGGTCAGTCTCGAAGGACACAGCTCCTATTTTCGCGCCGCGTACCGCCATCATATGAAACATCCATAAAGTTTGATCTTCGGGAGACCGCGGTCTGCGAGTGCAGAGAATTGCCTGCTGCTCGTGGATAATCTCAGTCTGAACAAATAGATTACTGAACGCCGGGTGCAGCGCGTCCGAGGCAGATGAGGCAAGCACCACCTCTGCATAGCTCGTAACATCTATTATCTTGCGTGACCGGGAACGGTTGGTGAGATGAGTACGGCGTAATTCGATGTCATCCTCCGGTGAGACAACAATCTCGGTATGTACATCAAAATTCTGGTCCCGACGGCGAAAATCGGCATGCCCTTCCGAGAAAGTAGCTTCGTAATTCTTTGTGCGTTTGAGTGTTGGTTGATATGCGGTTGACCAAAACTCACCGCTTGCTGAATCGCGGATATAGCAAAACGTACCCCAGTTGTCGCAGGTACTGTCTTCATGCCAGCGGGTTACAGCAATATCTTTCCATCGACTGTAGCCGCCGCCTGCGTTTGTAATCATCACTTTGTATCTGCCGTTCGACAACAATTGCACCTCCGGAACTGATGTATCGGGGTTGCTAAATATTCGCATCGGAAGTTGAGGAATAATAGAACTGGTTTGGGTATCCGAGAGCCCGGAAGTGTGCAAGTAGAACAATGTGGTTTGGGGAATCCTTTCCTGGAGCAGCAGCATGGTTGCTTCAAAAGACGGATCCGATTCAAAGCGCTTTTGCATCGGACGATTCAGAATCAGATAAGAGAGGGCAAGGAGGCTCATGCCCTGGTGGTGCGCCATGAAAGATTTAACCACAACATTCGATTTCTCCCGGGGAAGGCGTGAAGCAGTATAGTCAACCGCTTCATAGAAACCATATTTCCCCACTAACCCCTTAGAGGCAAGCTGCTGAAGGTTAATACACGCCTCTTCGGGTTCTACCATCAATGCCAGTGCCGATGCGTACGGTGTAATAACCAGATCTTCCGCCAGCCCGCGTTTCAGTCCCAATCCCGGCACACCAAATGCACGGTATTGATAATTGAGATTAACATCAACCATGTTATAGCATGATTCGGAAATTCCCCACGGAACTCCGCGCTGTTTTCCATATTCAATTTGTCTCTTTACAACTACCTTATAAGTCTGGTCAAGCAGAGTGTTTTCGTATGTCGGCATCACAAGCAGAGGCATAAGGTACTCAAACATTGAACCGCTCCAAGAAAGAAGAATCGATTCACCATCTGCAGTAGTGAGCAATCGACCTAAAGCAAACCAGCTTTCCTGTGATATTTGCCCCTGTGCGATCGCCACGAAGCTGCACAACCTTGCTTCCGAAGCTAGTAGATCATAATAACTTGAGTCCTTTCGTTTTTCGTCAATATTGTACCCGACAGACAATAGGTGACGAGTCTTGTCATACAGAAAATCATACTCCATATCTGAAAGCTCGATTGATTGTTTTGCAAGATGATTGATCTTCGAAATCCTCTCATTGGCACGTTTACCTGCCTCTATAATGAGCTGTCGAATCTCATCAAACGGTTCATTTTTCTTTTTAGTCATGTCTGTGGAAAGTTGTTGCCCAATGACAGGCACCAATTCTGTTCCCATTTTTGCCAGATCACGAAGTGTTGGTATCTCATCGGTACCGTGAAAGGAATTCTCAATGTCTGGAGGTTTAGGTAGAATTATCCAGGGGACGAGAAACGTTAACTCATCAAGGGCGTTCCGGCATTGGTTAGCTAGTGAATTCGCCCACCATGCAGCTTGATTTTCATAGTTTGTTATAAAATTATCTTTTATTTTAGCGGTTGATTTTACCAACCGGTCAAGGATCTGCCAAACTGCCGAAAGGGAAGTAGCCGGGGAATTGACTGTGAGCTCCAATTCTTTTTGAAGTTGAACTAGTTGATCATGCTCGATACTTCCAGAGACATCCATTAGAATTCTTAAAGTATCGCTTATCCCTTCGAAAAGTTGTGATCCCACTATTTTATGATCGGGAAGTGTGAGAATACCCTGGCGCAGGGTAAGTAGGTGAGCCGCAAGGTTCCCGCTGTCTACCGATGAAATATAAAGAGGCCGCAGTGGAGTTAAAGTTTTTGTGTCATACCAATTTAAGAAATGTCCCCCGTACCGTTCCAAGATTTCCATGGTTTGGAACGCTTTGGACGTACGATCGATAAGCTGCCCGGAAGAAATATAGCCAAAATCATAAGCGGACAAATTTGCGAGCAGTGACAGCCCCATGTTAGTCGGCGATGTGCGGTGTGCGATTACGTCGACAGGATTTTCCTGATAGTTATCCGGAGGCAGCCAATTATCTTCCGGACCGACAAAGGTTTCAAAGAAAGACCATGTTTTCCGGGAAAGATCACGCAAAAATAATTTCTGAGTAATAGTTAATCTTGCTTTGCGTAGTTCAAGCGGCAAACTTATCCACCAGGCAACAGCCGGTGAAGCAATCCAAAGAAATAATATTGGAAAAACAATAACAGGCACCGCCTGTTTTATAAACTCGAAATATAGGATAGTAAGAATAGCAATAGCAGGAGCTATCCACATTGTCCTATAAGATCCTAAGAGTCCGCTGCGGCTGCTGCGGCTTATAACATTGGACGGATTCCATTCGAGAAGTCTTTTATGAGAAATCAGCATTCGCCATAAAGTACGGATAATAGCATCCTGACTGAAAAACGCCTCATAGGGTAGAGTTATGAGTGTAAAAGCCGCCTGAGTGAAATTCATCCCGGCGTTACGTGCTGCGGCAGCCAAGTGCTGACGCATAAGCATATCTGCCGGTTTCTTTAACACATCAAGTATGGAGATGAATATTGAAGGAATTAGAATTATCCCGATCGCCGATAAAGTCCAGAACCAGACTTGTAACAAAACCGTCCAACCGAATAGAAACAAAAGTACCAGCGCCAACGGGATGACACTGCGCCGGAGGTTATCTAAGATTTTCCATCGAGATAGGCCCGATAGAGGATTCTTTTGCAAAATACCGTTGCGACCGGGAACGACCGACAGCAGCCACCGCACCAATTGCCAATCCCCTCGAATCCAACGGTGTCGGCGGTTTACGTCGGAATTATAACTGGGTGGATATTCCTCATACAACTGTACATCGCTTAATAGCCCTGCCCTTACGTGACAACCTTCGATAAGATCGTGACTGAGAATTTGGTTCTCCGGAAAGCGTCCGGTAAGAGCATGTTCGAATACATCGACATCGTAGATACCTTTGCCAATGAATGATCCCTCTCCGAACACGTCCTGGTAAACATCGGAGACGGTACGGGTGTACGGATCGATTCCGGGCTGACTTCCGTACAGACGCGCATAACGTGAACGGTTCGTTCCCGGAAGGCTCACTGCAACGCGCGGCTGCAAAATGGCGTACCCCTCAATTACACGCTGTTTCCCTTCTGCAAAATGTGCGCGATTCAGCGGGTGAGTCATGGCACCAACTAACTGATATGCTGCTTCGCGAGGTAGTTGTGTATCTGCATCAAGAGTAATTATATATTTCACATTCGATAAAACCTCAGTCTTGCCGATAACTAGTGAGAAACGATTTTTCGATCCGCCGCGCAGTAAAGAATTCAATTCTTCAAGCTTACCCCTCTTTCTTTCGTAACCCATCCACATCCGCTCTCCAGGATTCCATAGCCTTGGACGATGGAAAAGGAAGAAAGTATCACTATGCAAACCCTTGTATTTATCGTTAAGCTCTTCAATTTTCTTTCGCGCCAGTAGCAGAAGCGGTTCATCTTCAGGCAGGGTTTCTTTATCTGAGTCTTGAAAATCAGTCACAAGGCTAAAGTGCAGGTTTTCGTCTCTGTTTGCGAGATACCGTACTTCAAGGGCCTCGATTAATTCTTTGATGTTTTGAGTATTCATTAACATCGCCGGGATTACCACAAGAGTACGTGATTCCGGTGGTATTCCTTCGGAGAAATCCATTCTCGGTAATGGCTGGGGCGTTGCCAGTAATGTCGACAGCCAGTTTACCAGAGCAACCGCTAGCTGACTTGCACATAAAACAAAAAGGATTCCTATAAGTCCGAGCGGCCAGCCATGTAATCCCCCGGTATAAGCTTTGTCAAGTAATCCGGCAGTAAAGATAACCGTCATCAGAATAATAGAGCCGGTGTAAATCAATAAAGGAACTCGGGCGCTCAATTTTCTGAGAGCCTCGAAAGCAGAAAAGTGTAACTTTGCTTGAGCTTCGAGCTGTTTCAAACCATTATCGATTAGATAAAATCCGACATGTATTGTTCTATCTCCACTGCCATTTATAACTGCGCTTTCTTGTGCCAGGCTGATTGCTCTTTGTGCAACCTCTTCTTCTGATAGATCACTTCTCTTCGCGATATTCTCTATTACATGACGATAGCGGTCACGTGTTGTAAAATCCATTTTACAATAGAATCCGCCCGGATCTTTACTCAATATCTGTTCGACAGAACTCATAGTCTCAACAAATTTGCGCCAATCCATCGATTCCAGGAATCGAAGACTACCGATACTGTTGCTGATAGAAACCTGATCGGCGGCCTGCTGCTGGTTACCCGATTGTACTAATTTTTCAATTGTCAAGCCCGATTCGGAAAGCCGCTGTTCAATCCATGTTAAAGGTGATACAAGTGTGTGACTTAAACCCTGCAGTCTGCGTGCAAATTCCGAAACGAACGGCGTGGTCATTGGCGGGCTTGTGCGCGCCATATCCGCGATTACCAGAATTAGGCTCTTCGGATCTTTCTCGACGACTTCGATCATCTTATCCGCCCAGGTATCTGCCAAATCTCTGTCAATCCTTCCTGCGGCGACACTTACGGCAACACGGCGGAGGTTCTCAATTAACGCCAACCGCAGCATTGTAGGGATTGCCCACAGTTCTCCTAATTTTAAGGTTGAGATAGTCTGGTAGGATGCAACGAAACGAGTGAGATTTTCCGGATCCACCCGGCCGTCGCCATGTGAAATAACTTCCTGCGCTATGTCATAAACACGCGGAAGGCCTTTCGAAGGTCCATTCAGCAGGCGGGGTAGTTCTCGGTTATATCCTTTTGGTAAATGCCTCTTACCCGTCCTTATCTGCTCTTCAACCAAATAAAAGTTATCAAGCAGCCATTCACCAGCAGGTGTAATCTGATGTTTTGACTTAATTGTTTCAGTCAATAAATTATGAACCTCAAACAGGGCGACTTCATTCTCAGCCAACCGAGTAAGTAAGTACTGATCCCGAGTACGTTGTCGACCCAATGTGTGTAAGCTTGCTAGAGTCTTGCCGTGTTGTTCCATCTGGTCGGCGCTGTATAACTCTGAGCGCAGAGGAGGGGGGTCGTTATCTAATTTTTTTGTAAGAAAATTATCACTAAGCTGAATCTTTAAACGGGATAAAGATTCATTTATTTTCGGGTTGATTATATTCATGGTCTTCCAATGGTGATGGGAGATGGAATTCCAATGTACTTAGTTTTAATCTGAACATACACAATATTATATAGCATAATGTATAGCACTCCAAAGTGCAAGTTTAAACTCAAGTAAAAAATAAAAAAAATAATTTAACACTAGAACAAAATTTAAGTGCCAATACCATAAAAAGACTAATGTTAAATCTCAACTGTAAACTACAAAAGTTGTTTTGTAATTAAATCGTACAAAGGAATGAAAAAGGAACTACATCTTTCGGGTGAGTTAAAATTTTAATATAATCCTTATTAGAACATTGGGTTATTTGCATGAATAAAAGAAGCGGCATTAACTTTGCCGCTTCTATAAAATTTATAACTTTATAAGATCTACTTGTTATCTTTTGAGAGTAATTTTATCTCAACTCTCCTGTTCATAGATCTTCCTTCAGCTGTTTCGTTTGTAGCGATTGGATTTTCTTTACCATATCCTACTATTTTTAGATTATTTCTTTCAACGCCTTTGTTTACAAGGTAATCTACAACGGATTGAGCTCTTTGTTTTGAAAGCTTTATGTTATATTTAGCCGAACCGATTCCATCGGTATATCCTCCGACTTCCCATTTGTATTCGGGATGCTGCTTCATGGTACTAATTAGGCTATCAAGAACAGTATATGCATTAGGTAGTAATGTTGACTTATTAAATTCAAAATTGGTGTCGCCGCTAAGAACTAATGATTTAATTTCCGTAGGTTGTTTAACAACTACAGTATCTTTCTTAATAGGACATCCTTCAGAATCTACCTGGGTACCCTTTGGGGTGTTAGGACATTTATCGAGATAATCCGGAACACCGTCACCATCAGAATCGAGCGGGCATCCGTTTACATCTACTTTAACTCCTGCAAGTGTACCGGAACATTTATCGAGATAATCCGGAACACCGTCGCCGTCTGAATCAAGCGGGCATCCGTTTGCATCTACTTTAACTCCTGCAAGTGTGCCGGAACATTTATCGAGATAATCCGGAACACCGTCACCATCAGAATCGAGCGGGCATCCGTCTTTATCTACTTTAACTCCTTTCGGAGTGTTTGGGCAAACATCCCTGGAATCTGGAACACCATCGCCGTCGGAATCTTTATCCCTGCCAAAGTAATAAGATAGACCTGCAGAAGCTGTATATAACAAATCATTATTGGAACCGGCTTTTATATCATCTAGATAGTCTTTGCTTCCAACAATTAATCCAACGTTTACATTAGCACTTATATTTTTCGATACCATAATTCGAACACCTGCATCACCGTTATAAGTTAACATATGGTTAACATAAGCATCTCCTGCATAATTCGGCAAACTATTTCCGTGGGCATCCTTAGGATGAAACCAAAGGTTAGAAACACTAAATGCCAGCCATGGGTATACAGCATCATCAATTGAAAGGGTATAAAATATTCCGCCACCCAATAAATTAATATTTGTTGAAAATTCATTTGTTGGATTTCCTGATCTTGGAAGGGGTGATTTCCCGGAAACGAATCCTGTCTGTCCAAAGATTCTTAACCCGATATTTCCCTGGCTTGTAGAAGGTAAATAATACTCTGCGGAGGCTTTACCGGTGTAGTTAATTTTATTAGTGCTATAATCGGTAAATCCCAAAGTTACTCCACCTTCTGCAGTAATACTGAATACATTTGACATAGAGTTTTGCTTCGGGGTTTTAACCGGATCTTGCGCCCAATTAAACTGGGCAAAACTCATAATTATTAGTGATATCAAAGTAAATAGTTTCATTTAAATCTCCTTATTTTTATGAAATTGACAAAGTTACTTTTGTATACATACTGCAAAATACAAGGATGCTCCTTCTACATCAATCGGTCAAAAGGATGAAAAAATAGTTAATTCCACTGGTCGAATATAATTGTTTTTGAGAATAGCCCTAAGAACATTATCAGCTGCTAATTAATTAATTAAAAATCAATCATTCACTAATTTGTAAGGATAACCTTGAGAGCTTTTTCTTTTGCAGCATTTCCAAAAGTATCGTATGCTCTCATTATCTCATTCAGGGCAAACCGATGGGTGATTAACTTTCCCGGTTGTAGTTTTCCGGATAGAACAGTCTTCAACAGCATTGGTGTGGTTACTGTATCAACTAGACGGGTTGTAATAGTGATGTTGCTTGACCATAGCTTCTCAAGATGCAGTTCAACACTTTTTCCATGTACACCTACGTTTGCTATATGTCCGCCTGCTGCGATTATTGATTGACAGATATCGAACGTAGCAGATACACCCACAGCTTCGATAGCAACATCAACGCCCTTTCCATTTGTCAGTTTCATGATCTCCTCAACAGCATTTTTAGCAACAAGCTTAGTTGCACCAAATGTTTTAGAAATGTTCAGCCTATTCTCATCTAAATCAACCATAATAATCCCAGAGGGAGAATAGAATTGTGCTGTCAGCAGGGTCGCAAGTCCAATTGGTCCTGCACCAACAATTGCAACCGTATCACCCGGTTTTATTTGTCCCTTAAGAACTCCGCATTCAAATCCAGTTGGCAAAATATCGCTCAACATTACAATAGCTTCTTCATCCGTGCCGGTCGGTATAAAATGAAGACTGGTTTCGGCATGAGGTATTCTAACATATTCTGCTTGTGTTCCATTAATCAAATGACCAAGAATCCAACCGCCGGTTTCGCAATGCGAATACATTCCTTTCTTGCACGCCTCACAAATTCCGCAGGAGGTAATACAAGAAATCAGAACTTTATTACCAACTTTAAAATTCGAAACACCCGGTCCAACTTCTTCAACAACTCCAACTCCTTCGTGCCCAAGAATGAGTCCATCAATCACTTCAGGAACATCTCCTTTCATGATATGGAGATCAGTTCCGCATATAGTTGTTTTTGTTATTCTGATAATTGCGTCCGTAGGATTTTTAATTGTAGGTTTTGGCTTTTCTTCCCAACTACGTTTGCCAGGCCCGTGATATACTAATGCTTTCATAGGCTCCTCTTTTTATGAACCGTTATTGTTCAAACCATTTTAGCATTTCCTTATCATTTCTGTAGCTAAGGCAATGCAGATTTTTTCTTAGGTTATAATATATTTAAATCAACTTATCACACCATCAGCTTGATTAGTTAAATAATTTTCGATTCCCATTTGTTCAACCTGTGCCTGCTGCATTTCAGCCCAATCAACATGCCCTTCTTCCATTTTAAGTATCTTTGTCAGCAAATCAACGGTGCCTTGATCATCGGCT
Source organism: uncultured Bacteroidota bacterium (assembly GCA_963740945.1). Lineage (GTDB taxonomy): Bacteria > Bacteroidota > Ignavibacteria > Ignavibacteriales > Ignavibacteriaceae > CAVQBP01. Next base: position 129,463 of record CAVUGE010000017.1, read on the forward strand.
TCACGGGCTAGTTTGATTGCATCGTTATAAGTGCGTACAGCGTCATGTTCATCGTTATTATCGTTATTGATCATTTCTAACACAGTTTTACCAATCTTTATATTATTAAGTTTGGATACCGTTGGTGATCCATCCAAAAAAATGATTCTCTCAATAAGCCATTCGGCATGGTGCATTTCATCCATTGCCTGTTTTCTTATTGCCTGGTGAAGCTTACCATAGCCCCAGTTATCGCACATTTCAGAATGTACCATATATTGGTTAATGGCAGTAAGCTCATCAGCTAATTGTTTGTTAAGAACTATGATTAATTTTTCGTTGCCTTTCATTTTCATTCTCCGTAATATTATTATTATGAATATTAACCTGATTAAATTTTCTTTTTAAAGTGCAGCCAACTGAGAGCAATACCAAATACGATAGTAACTAGAGTAAGAAACCATAACCAACTATTAATTCCCATCCAGCCGTTTTCATTCACCTTTCCATTCATCCCGCCACCCATCATTATCCCGCTGTCGAAGTATAAAAAAAACGCGATTAAGGCCACAAACACAAAGATTAAAAATTTATTGTTTATCGTTTTCATTTGTTTCACCTAATTAAGTATTATGAGTTAGATTTTATTTATGGAGCTAAATTCTACTTGCTTCATATTTTATATCTGAACTTAGAATCCAAGTTTTTTATGCTTGCGATTTATGACTTCAGATATATGCAAAAAAGGTTTATACTTCATAAAAATATGAAGAGCTCTGTCTTAATTCAATCGAGCAAAGGGATGAAAAAGGAACTACATCTGTTGGATGGAACTGGCACGTAAACTTGCTAAACAACCATGGAGAAAATTCGCTTAAGCCGGTCTTTTGTATGTTGTATTTTGCATACCGGTTGAAAAACATGGATGTAATTTCATCTGCTAATTTCAATTTGATTTTCAAAGGGCGAGAGTTTTCAGCTGATTTTGTTTTTCTTCCTTTAACATAATATCTCCCAATTATCAACTAAGTCAGATGCTGAAATTATTTTTTGCAATTCTTCTTTACTTAAGTCAAACTTAATTTTAAGTTTATCCCATATTGTGCCATCTTTCGCTTCGTCATAGCTTAAATCATTTTCAGTTAAAATTGGATATCTATTCCTAAGTTTAGCCTTTTGGATATACCAATTTTCTACCATTGAATGGGTAGAAGTTAAGAATTGCTTAACTATCGTACCTTTCCCAAGTGTCATTTTTTAATCCTCTATTATTATGCAGTTCCTGCACGAGATATTAAAAAGGAATAAGCTGCAATACGATAGTACAAAGAGATGAAAAAGGGATTACATCTTTTGGATTAGTAGAAACCATTTCGGTTTATACATCGAAATACCTTTCCCGCAGAGAGATTTACATATTAAAAATACAGAATACTAGGTAAGTCAGCCAAAAATTAAAAAAGATTAATTATCTGTCAAACTAATTATCCGATGTTTTGAACCGTATTATTTAAGTTTAGCCGCTTTGCTGCTTTCTCAATTGTCAATCCTTGAACTAAAATGCTAAAAACAACACAAATATAAGTAACTATCATTAGTGTTTGTTTAGCTTCGCCGTTGGGCAACGAAAGCACCAGGGCTATAGAAAGCCCTCCTCGAAGCCCGCCCCATACAATTAGTTTAGCTTCATTGCTATTTATGTTTGTAAACTTGGGTAAAATTAATTTGGGTAGATAAACAATAATTACTCTTGAAAGTAAAACGATTAGAATAGTAAACAAGCCGATGAAAAAATAAGTTGTTTTAAAATCAATAACAACTAAAACAAACCCGATGCTGATAAACAGTATGGCGTTCAGAATTACGTCAATCAGTTCCCAAAATTTATGAACATACTCTAATGTAGTATTGCTCATAGATTTATTTTGTTTGTAGTTCCCTACCAATAAACCCATTATTACCATTGCCAATGCACCCGATAAATGGAAATAAGATGATAAAGTATAGCCCAACATTACAAAGGCAATTGTGAGTAAAACTTCAGTTTCATAATTGTCGATTGATTCTAAAAGTTTAAATAAAATATAGCCTAATAAAAGACCGAAAAATATACCTCCGCCTGCTTCTTGCAGAAATGAAATGCCAAAATGGGAAAAGTTGATCTTATCGTTTCCTAATTTTAAAGTCTCTAATAAAGCAATAAAGACTACAACACCAATGCCATCATTAAATAAAGATTCACCAATAATAGTTGACTCTATTTTCTTTGACACATTTGCTTTGGTTAATATTCCTAAAACTGCAATAGGATCTGTCGGTGAAATAAGAGCTCCAAATATCAAACAATAAATAAAGCCAATGTCTGCTGCCAGCAAATGGGATACTTCATAAAGCATAACTGCAATAATTATCGTAGATAGCATAACTCCGCCCACTGCAAAAAGGCTAATAGGTTTTAGCTGGCTTTTGATGTCCGGCCAATTTACATGTAAAGAGCCAGCGAAAAGTAAAAAGCCCAACATTATTTTAAGCATAATATTGCTGAGGTCGGTATGTTCAATAATGCTTTTAATTTCCGAGTAGTGTCCAAAATCCCATAACCTGCTGCTCAAAACAACAAGTGAAAGTATAGTTGAAAGGAAAAACAAGCCTATTACGAAAGGCAATTTAATAACTCTATAGTTGATATATGCAAAAGCCGCAGAAAGGCTCATCAGAATTACTAGTAAGAGATAGCTATTCATTTGTATATAATTTAAACTCGATCACTACTCATCCTGAAACTCTCACTTGAGCAGGTCTTCGCAGTTTGTTGTTCCAGAAATCGCCGCGCTGCAATTCATCAACAACGGTTCTTGGTTCATCGCCTTCATATGTTGCCATCGAATCTTGTATGCCATTACATTTTCGTTATTTCCTGCCAGCCTACTACATGGACTTTATTAATGATCCTAAGCTCAGTGTGCCCTAGTTTATAGGGGCTCAATAGTTTCGCATTTTTCATTCTCCTTTATCCTCATCAAGGTCGTTATGGTCATCTCCCCCCAAACTGTAATAATTATTTTCTTCGTCTTCGCTTCCAATATTTTCCTCATCATCATCCAATTCTGAACCGGGAACGTCCAGGTCGCTACCGGATTCATCTTCATTAAAATCTTTTTCGTTACTTTTCCCAGTTTTTTCATTTGGCACTTTACTTTTTGAAATATCCTCAGGATTTATACTCATCTCTTCTTTAGATTTATTGTATATATCTTCATTTGCAGGATATATCGGGTATCCCGGAAGTACATTCTTATCTTCGTTAGCTGTGTGCTGAATAGCTGGTTTAGTATTTTCGTTTTTCTTTTTCATGTTATTATTGCCTCTCTTGCTAAAATAATGCATTTTGAGTTAAATATTTATTTCCGTATCGAAATTCTGCTTGTATATTTTTTTTGAATTTTGTCTTGGAACTTAAAACTCAATTTTTTTATGCTTACGCCTGGTGGCTTACATATTTAGAAAGTCGATCTAAAAGTAGATTAAACTATGAAGAGGGCTGTCTTAATTCAATCGGGCAAAGGGATGAAAAAGGGATTACATCTTTTGGACGAAGCGATTGTTTGTGGTTTGTTGTATATTATATATAGAGGTTGAGGAACAAGGATTAAGCTGTACCTTAATGAATATGACAAAGCCATGATTAGCTATTTTAACAAAATATATTTTTTAAACAAATCATTTCGAAAAATCAAATTATCGATAGGATACATGCCACGGTATTTAAATGAATGAATTTTTTAAGTCCATACAAAAATATTTTATTGATGTAAAAGATTTCCTCAGCATTCATCTTATTGATATTGGAAATACTTCAATAACGCTCTGGACTTTACTTTACTTTATTTTTCTCGCCTGGATTCTTTTCTTCATTACCGCAAGGCTCAGAAAATGGATGATCTATAATCTCCTTTCCAAAAGCAAGGTGGAACTTGGTGTGCGGCTCGCGGTCGGTACGATTATTCGTTACGGTATTCTTATACTTGGCCTTATAATTGTGATACAAACCGTTGGAATTAACCTGAGTGCAATTACTATTCTTTTCGGCGCTCTTGGTATTGGTATAGGTTTCGGTTTGCAGAATGTCACAAACAATTTTGTTAGCGGGATAATTATTCTTTTTGAAAGGCCGATAAAAGTGGGGGACAGGATACAGGTGGGAGACGTGTTTGGTGATGTTGTAAGTATTTCTATGAGAGCAACAGTGGTCGTAACAAATGACAATATTTCTGTGATCGTTCCTAACTCTGATTTTATATCATCCAAGGTTATTAACTGGAGCCATAACGATAGGAATGTGAGATTCAATATTCCGGTAGGTGTTGCTTATAAAGAAGATCCAGAAAAGGTAAAGCAAATTTTACTGGAAGTTGCGGAAAAGGAAGAAGGTATTTTAAAATACCCAAAACCAGATGTATTTTTTAATGAGTTTGGTAACAGTTCACTTAATTTTAGCCTGGAAATCTGGACAAACAGTTACATAACCACACCGGATATCCTGAAAAGCAGACTTTATTTTGAAATATTCAAAAAATTCAGGGAAAACGACATCGAAATACCTTTCCCGCAGAGAGATTTGCATATTAAAAATACGGAATTCAAGGTAAGTCAGCCAAAAGTTGAAATAAATTAATTACCTCGCAAACTAACCGTTATGTTATCAAAATTATTTTTTGTTGTAATAGCCTTACTTTTTCAAAAAAGCATCGTGGATAATAAAAATTAAATAAATTTGGCTTTAGCCATACCTACTGAAGGCAAGCACAATAAATAACTTGTTTTAAGCTATCCATAGCACTCTTGTTTCCATTCAAATAATTTATTAATGCAAAAGACCTTTAAACTTACCCAAGATCCCTTTTTTATTTTCCTTTTTGAGAAGGAATCTTTCCCGGATCTTCTCAAATAATATTTTATCGGATAATATTAATATCTGATCTTCGGGTTGAATCGTAAAAGAGAGCTGTGGAACCAGCATTTCTTCATCCCTTAATACTGCAACAATTTCGCATTCTTCGCCCGGATTACATATGTGGGTATTGATTAATTCTTTGCCGATGCATTCATTCTCGGGAAAAATATTTATGAGGAATAAAATCTTTCCATTCGATATTTCAATCGGGATCCTTGATTCAAGCACAGAAGAAAGATCCAGTTTACCAACATTTTCCGGATCAAATGCTCTTCGCTCACTTAATAACATTCCGGCATGTTTTATCTGCTCAATTCTATGAGCGGGTGAAAGCCACTTGCTTTTGACCTGAGCTTCGTAGAGACTGATATATTTTAAATTAAGCGATGAGGTAATAACTTTCTGAATTACAAATCCGATAATTACAGCAAGAGCAGCGGGAACGAGCAGATGATATCCATCGGTCATCTCGGTTACCATCAAAAGAGTCGCAATCGGAACCCTGGCAGTGCTGCCGAAAACTGCTGCCATACCTACAACTGCAAATCCAGCGGACTGCTGATGAAACAATTGAGCGAAAATACCGCCAAGCATTGCACCGAGAAATAAAGTCGGAGCAAAAACTCCTCCCGAGCCCCCGGAAGATACGGTTAAAGCAAAAGCGGCAAGTTTACCAATCAATAGAACAACGAGAAGTGAAACAGCTAAATTACCATTAATAGCAAGCTGCATCCAGCCATACCCTCCGCCTAAAACCTGGGGTAGAAATAATGCTATTAGTCCTACACCGAGTGCACCAAGGGCGGGCTTTAAAAAACGAGGCAATTTGATTTTATAAAATAAATCCCTGGTTTTATAAAAGACTGTAGGAATAAATGCGCCTATTACCCCGCTAGTTAAACCAAGTATCACATAATAAAAGTAAGAGATTATATTCGTTACATGGGGAGGTACCGAAATTTGGAATAGTGACTCCCATCCAACAAAAAGGGCATTGACGGCATATGCAATAACTGCGCCTAACATTGTGTAAACAAGCGCCTCGGCTTCGAATTCCATATCGCTGTAGAGCACTTCGACAGCAAATATAGCTGTTCCAATGGGTGATCTGAAAATTGCGGAAAGTCCGGCAGCCATACCTATAAGTACCAGGAGCCTTCTGTCCTTATCGGAACGGTGTGTTAGTCCGGCATATATAGAGCCGAACCCGGCACTGAATAGAGCGGTAGGACCTTCGCGTCCGGCTGCGCCGCCGGAACCGATAGTAATTGCCGATGCCAAAATTTTTATCGGCACAACACGTTTTCTAATTTCACCCGCATTTTTATGAAATGCTTTCACAGCGGTATCAGTTCCGTGCCCTTCAGCTTCCGGTGCAAATCCGTAAACAAGAGCACCCGAAATTATTCCGCCAACCGTTATAACAACTGGAATGAGCCATAAGCCATGACTTCCGATTGTTTGAGTTAAGATACCCCCTTCATTTGGCAACCCTGGCGCCCGGTAACCTGCTGCATCATTAAGAAACAGCATTTGAAATAAATTTAATAAGAACCCAAATAATTGGGCACCTAAGGCGCCAATAATCCCTAATAAAATCGTATCAAAAAATAGTTTTGTTCTTCTCCGCACTTTTCATCAATAAATTATGTTTGAGAGTTACATATTTATCTTGTATAATATATAAAATTAGGAATATAAAGCCTTTGATAAGAATTACGTTTTATTGTAGATTTAGTAAAATTAGTCAACTGATATTTATTAAGTATCCGGCGTTGGAGTGAATAAGCCGGTGAACTAATAATCTTACAAACCTGGCTGTCACTTTAATGCCCCCAGCTTTTGCAGTTCAAATATAAATTGAGTAATACTGTTGTGATTCAATATTCCGATACAATTGCCATTTTCAATGACAGGTACCACTCTTACATCATTTTCGTCGATTGATCTTAATGCGTCTAATAATGGTTCGTTAGAATTTATTTTATTAATGTCTTGTAACGGGATCATTACATCTTTTACTGTTTTATTTTGCCTATCTTTTATTGAAATGGAATTTATTCGCCCGGGTGTAAGAAATCCAACCATTATATTATTATCCTTAACAAGTAAGTTTCTTCGATTGGCACCGATGAAATGATTATCTATAATTTCCTGAACCGTAGAATCAGGATATACTATACCGTAATCATTCGACAAAGCTTCGTGTACCTGGTGCCCTAATAATAAACCGTTAAGGGCCTGTCTTTGAATCTGGGACATTGCGGTAATTTCAAGGAACCAACCAATAGATACTATCCATAAACCATTAAAAACATTATTTTGAAATATCTGAAAAACACCAATCATAATAAATAAGAATCCGAAAAATCTTCCGGCGTTTGCGGCAATTGTAGTTGCTTGTTTATAATTTTTTGTAATAGCCCACACTATAGCCCTAAAAATTCTTCCTCCATCTAACGGAAATCCGGGAATTAAATTAAATATTGCCAGAATAAAATTTATTAAAGCAAGGTACTGAAATGAAGCTGCAAAATATTGAATATGTACAAATACTTTTGCTAATAAATAAAAGATAGCTGCTAATGCGAAACTGGTAATAGGACCGGCAGCAGCAATCCAAAATTCCGCCGATGATTTAGGTGGTTCTTTTGAAATTTCAGCAACTCCGCCGAATAAGAAAAGTGTTATCCTTTTTACTTTAAGCTTATATTTTCTCGCAATTATAGAATGACTGAGTTCATGAAGCAAAATACTAAGGAAGAAGAATATTGAAGTTATAAAACCGACCAGCCAATAAGAGAATTTCGTCCAATTTTTGAATTCAAGCGGGAAATAACTTTGCGCTAACACCCAGGTTAGCAGTGCCAAAATTAGGAACCAGGAATAATCTAAATAAATTGGAATTCCAAGAATTTTACCAATGGAAATATGTTTATGTTTCATAAAACTTCTTTTTTTACATTACTTTCTTTGTCATACTTTAACATAATCGCTTCAGTGTCCAACTTGTAAAAATTTTTGAATTGATTTCCTATCTAACATATTACACTATTGTCATTTGTTTTGTTTGGTCGGAATGATGAAAAGCGGTATAGAAGTATTATGTAATACTTTTTCCGCGACACTTCCCATGACTATATTTTCCAACCATCTCCGGCTGTGAGAGCCCATAACTATAATATCGATATGCAATTCGTCTGCAGTTTTTACTATGGTTTCGGCACAATCGCCTTCGCTTACCATGGTTTCAATTGTTTTATCGCCAAGATGCTGTCTCGATTTATCCAGAAAAAGTTGAGATGCTTTTTTCAGTCCTTCGACGGTTTCTAATTGTAATAGATCCATATTCGTATAACCGGAAAAACTCATTCCCATTATAGGAGAATATTCTACAGAGGAGTAATAGACCGGGTCTAATATTACATGCAGCAATATAACTTCAGCTTTCATGGCTTTAGCCATTGAAAAACCTATCTCTGCTACTTTTTGTGCCGTTGGATTATAATCCAGCGCAATCAGAATTTTTTTCATTTTTATAGTTATCATATTGGATCGCCTTTATTTTTTAATTTCACTGAATTCAGCGACTGCTTTCAATAAATACAATTTTAATTGTCATGTTATATTCTTACTTGAAATATTTCTTTTTCTAAACAGCAGCCAGCCAAGTGCGGCACTCAAAATGAGAGAAATTGTAGCTGGATACATTCTCCAGCTCATGCTGCCTGCCCAACCGTTTCCGCGTATCTTTTCATATATTCCGCCATCTATCATTGCTCCTGCGCCGAAGTAAAAAAAGAGCATAACCACTATTATAAACGCAATCATTAAGAATCTGTTTTTGATCTTTTGCATTGGTTTTACCTATCTTATAAATTGTGAGTGAAGTTCTTATTTTTTTTTATCAAAATTCTACTTGTATTTCATTTCTATATTTAATTTATGAGCCTAGAACTTTATATTTTTATACAAATAAATAATGACTTTAGGATTTATAGAAAAACAATCTTATACTTTATAATACTATGTATAAGACAGTCTTAATTCAATCGAGCAAAAGGATGAAAAAGGGATTACATCTTTGGGGTAAGCAGGTACGTGCATCAATCAAAGGAATTCGTAAAATCGCTTCCTGTCTAAAAGAAATTTAAGTCTACTGTTTTGCGATTTCTTTTTAGTGTTGAATCGTGTCAGACAGAGTTGAACCTCACTTAAATTAAAATCGTCCTGCTTGAAGTGCTCAGACAAATCCTTGATGACTGAATCCACCGGAGCGTTCATCTTTCCGAATCTCCTAATTCGTCTGTTCCCAGTTCGTATGAAAAGTGCCCTTGGAGTCATTACGTTCATAGGTGTGGGCTCCGAAATAGTCGCGCTGGGCCTGGATGAGATTGGCCGGCAGCCAGGCACTGCGGTAGGCATCGAAATAACTTAAAGAAGCCATCAGCCCCGGTACAGGCACTCCTAACCTACCTGCTTTGCATACTACATTGCGCAAAGCTTCCTTATGATTCATAACTTTGAGCGATACCTTGGGATCGAGCAGCAAATTCGACAAATTGCTTCTTGCACGAAAAGCCGCCCGGATATCTTCCAGCATTGTTGACCGTATGATGCAGCCGCCCCGCCAGATCCTTGCGATGGTTTCGAGATCGAGGTGGTACTCGTATTTGGCGGAAGCTGCAATTAAAAGCGCCATACCTTGTGCATATGTAATAAGCATAGCGGCATACAGTGCATCATGCAGTTTTTTGAGAAATGCGTCCCTGTCGCCGGAGAATTTTCGCTTGGATTGTTTATAAATCGAACTGGCTTGCTCACGCTCTTTCACAAATACTGACATGTCCCGCATCGCAACAGCTATGTCTATAGTAGGGATTGGCACTTGCAGTTCCATTGCACTCTGTGAAGTCCACATACCGGTGCCTTTCTGTTTTGCGACGTCTAGTATCTCATCGATCAACCGCTTACCGGTATTCTCGTCCTGTTTGGAGAAAATATAGCCGGTGATTTCCATTAAATAGCTGTTTATTTCAGTGTTGTTCCATTTGCTGAATATGTTATGCAGTTCGTCATCGTTCATGCCAATGCCTCGTTTCATTAAGTCATAGGTTTCGGCCAAAAGTTGCATCACCCCGTATTCAATTCCATTGTGAACCATCTTCACAAAATGACCAGCCGAACCGGGGCCAAGATAGGCTACACACTGATCGCTGTTAACTTTTGCAGCAGCAGCTTCAAAGATTTGGCGCACCCGTTCGTAAGCCTCTTTCGGCCCGCCGGGCATTATACTCGGTCCGTGACGCGCACCATCTTCACCGCCCGACACACCTACACCGAGAAATTGAATGCCTTCCGTCATAAGGTGGCTGGCGCGCAGATTTGTGTCTTTGAAATAAGAATTGCCGGCATCAATGATGAGATCTCCCTTGTCCAGGTTCGGTAATAAATCTTTGATGACCGAATCTACCGGAGCGCCGGCGGGTACGAGCATCATAACTGCTCGCGGCTTGCGAAGCAATGCAATAAAATCAATAATGTTCTCTACACCGCAAATATTCCGATCTGTCGATTCTTTTCGTAGTGCTTCGACTTTGTCATGGTCCTTGTCGTAACCTGCTACTGCATAGCCGTGATCAGCCATGTTCAGTAAGAGATTGCGTCCCATGACGCCTAGGCCTACCATGCCGATTTCATAACCTTGTTTTGGTTGTAAGTTTGTCATAGTTATGCTTTCAAATTTGTTTTCGGATAGATTTCAATTCATGCCGCCGTTTCACGGTGGTCTTTGGGTATGCCATTTTAAGTTTATTGAACACATAATAGGAACGGTTGAATATGCCGACCCGCCCGCGTTCAGGCAGACGGCAGGTTGTGCGCCAAAGAAAATTGTGTTTTAATTCCTCTGCGCTCGGCTGTTTGAAACTGAAAACCTCACATCTTTGTGGATTGACTCCGGACATGACATGCCGGATATGCGTCCATTCCTGAAAATCAGCAGCAAAGCATAACGGCTTGAGGCGTAATGAAGGCGTTGCAGCTGGTTCAACTCTCCAACGTGTTTTTCCAGGAGTTTCTGATACTGCTTCTTTGACTTGCAAAATGGCTTTACTAAAGTTGGCCACTCATTAAGTTTTACCACTTCTCCGGTCTGCACCCGGAAATCTTTTGAATTAATTTTCATCTTCATCCTTTTGAAAATTCTGCCGTGTTGTTCGAGCCTGTTTATTTATTTGTTTCATCTTTCCGAATCCTCCGCTCTGTCAAGTTCGATTTTATCTCCGCCGTTGAAAGCAAGTTTCATTTCAGACTCCTGTTGTAACGAACCACGGATGTTCCCGGAGCTTCATAACCAACCTCCCGTGAAACCCGCTCTCCTCAACCCGCTGACAAGGTATGGACAGTTTTTCATCAATCGCCACAGCAATCCGCTGCGATAGTTCTCGACCGTAAGTGTGACCGGACCTTGATTCAGGCCGTATTGCCAGGGCGATACCCAGCCGAAAGGATTGTTGGATCTATCAGGGTGGGTTGCATTAAACGTAGCTTTAAAGCCACAGCGATTCTCGGTCTTCAATTCGACGTGGTAAATAAAATAGTTCAGAGCCGGCAGCACTATTTCGGGCGCGAACGGCAGCGACGCCACGACAGCCCATGGAGCGATGGTACCGTCATCGGGCCCGTCCGGTACTCCGCGCGCTATGTAATCAAAGAAATGCCGCTTCACACCGTCGACTTTGACGGTGCAAGGTCCGGGGCCGTCGCTCGCAGTAATTCCCCAGCAAAACTTTCCGTAGCCCTTGAACTTTAGTGGATTGGCAATTGCGTATTGTTGCTGCACATATGTGGCACGGCGGCTGTTCTCGAAGTAATCGATGCCTTTTTCCTGCATGAACATGTCTTGGATGCCGCGAAAATCAATCCAAATGTGCGGCAGTTGGTGCGTGAAAAGAGATCCCGCATAAAGATAGTCGTAACCGTAACTATGCAGCCATTTATAAGTCGAACACCAAGCCGTGTAGCCGCTGTCAGGCAGAGGATATGTGGGAGAACCGAGAGCAAGTATGTAGAGCAAGAGCGCCTCATCGAAACCTTGCCAGCGATACCGGAGGAAGCCGCTTTCAGGCTTCCAGCCGTGAGTTAACGTTGCACCCTGATTCTGTGCCCAGTGCCAATTGGCACGGCGGTAGAGCTTGTCGGCGAGAGCGCGAATTTCACTCTCGTCGTTATTATTAGCGTCAAAATAATTTCCCGCCGTCAATACACCGGCAAGCAGCAGAGCGGTGTCTATTGTTGATAATTCGCATTGCCAGGCGCGCCTACCGGTATGCATGTCGAGAAAATGATAATAAATACCCTGATAGCCGGTAGCATCTGGTTCAGGGCCCTGCGGACTATTCCAGAAAAAACGAAGCGTCGCAAGAGTACACTTCACCGCCTCGGCACGCGACATGAATCCGCGCTCGATTCCAACAGGGTACGCCGCCAGCGCGAAGCCTGTAGCAGCAATGCTGGCAGGCCAATTTGGCGCTGTCTTGTCAATCACTAGCCCGTTTTCGGGATTCGTCTCATGCGCAAAGTAGCTGAATGATTCACGTTGAAGAGTTTCCAGCTCGGCTTCGATAGTCGGTTTCTTTCTAATCATTTTCTTTAGGTTTTGTTTTGTCTTCAGGCTTAGGTTCGTTTTTGACTTTATCTTTAAGATTATCTCGCTCAGCCTTCTCCATGTCTTCAACTGCTCGGAGATCCTTGCGCCCTAGGTCCTCATATAGTTCATGGACTCGCTTTACCATCCCCGGCGTCAAATCGGAGGGTGCTTTGGCTTTAGCATCAGGTTTAGCCTCTGCTTTGTCTTCGGTTTTAGATTCGGGTTTGGTCTCTGGTTTATTCTCGTCTTTTGCTTCAGGTTTGGCCTCAACTTTGGCTCCTGGTTTAGGTTCAGCTTTTGGATTAGCATCGGTTTTAGCGTCAGACTTAATCTCAGCTTTGTCTTCAGGTTTAGCTTTGGCTTCAGATTTCCGAATCTCCTGCTCCGCCTTCGTCCAGTCCTGAACTGCCGGACCATCCTTACTGTGTCGCTCTTCGTACAGTTCATAAGCTCGCTTGGCGATCTGCGGCTTCAAATCGGAAGTTGTCTTGGCTTTGGCGTCGGGTTTAAGCTCCGCTTTTTCATCTGGCTTAGACTCGGTCTTGGCCTGAGGTTTAGCATCTGGTTTAGATTCGTCTTTGGCGTCAAGCTTGGCCTCAGCTTTGGTATCAGGTTTCTGCTCGGTCGTTGTTTCAGGTTTAGGCTCCGCATCTGAATTTGGCTTAGGGTCGGTCTTGGCGTCGGGTTTAGTTTCAGCTTTAGGTTCCGCTTTTTCATCTGTCTTGGGCTCAGCCTTTTGCTCGTCTTTAGTGCTAGATTGTGGTTCGTCTTTAGTTTCGGGCTTTGTCTCATCTTTAGCTTCAGGCTTAGCAGCAGCTTTGGTGTGATCAAAAATCTTGTACGCAAGAAGTTTTATACGATCATTTAAGAGGAACCACAGCAGCGCATAGCCCCAAACGAACCCTGCCCAACCCCAGCCGAGGGGTGTCATAAAAATTCCATAAACCGCTATCAAAGTTGCCACGATTTGTGTTCCAAGTACAGCCCCCCATAAAATTTTTGCAGGGCGTATGGACCAGAACGGTTTACGCGTACGGGTGAGGAAGATTGTCAGATGTCCTGCCACCGAGAGTTTCAAATACATCAGCGTTTGGATGTGAGCTCGGTCGATGTGAAATACGCGCTCGCCAAGGTAAAACAAACCGAAGGCGGCTATGACCCCAATGATGCCCAGAACCGTTGAGATGCCAAGCACCATGCGCATGTTCCAAGCTTCTGGTTTATCCTTATAATGAACATTGTCATAGGCGATGGAAAGGATGGCGCCATCGTTGAGCAGCGCAAGCATCACGATCATTACCGCCGTTAAAGGATAAAAGTTAAATATCAGGATTGCCAGCGTCATGAAAAAAAGTACGCGCAATGTTTCTGCGATGCGGTAGATCGCGTAACTGTTCATCCGTTGGAAAATGCGGCGGCTCTCTTTGATCGCGTCAATAATCACCGAAAGTCCAGGAGTAGTCAGTACGATTGAAGCTGCTGCTCTTGCCGCGTCTGTCGCATCAGAAACCGCAATACCGCAGTCGGCTTTCTTCAGCGCGGGTGCGTCATTCACTCCGTCACCCGTCATCCCGACCATGTGACCGCGTTTCTGAAGAACATCCACAATGTGAAATTTGTGTTCAGGGAAAACCTGTGCAAAACCGTCTGCCTTCTCGATAGACTCAGCTACCTCTGTGGTCTCTTTCTTTTTCGAGTCGCCAAGGCTGGCGGCATCGAGAATGTTTGTACCCATGTCCAATTTTTGGGCGGTTTCCTTAGCTATGGCAAGCGCATCACCCGTAACCATCTTGATCTTAACACCCATTTCACCAGCAGTCTTAATTGTTGCCTTTGCGTCTTCACGCGGTGGATCAAACAAAGGCAGCACACCAACAAACTGCCATTGCCCATCGCTTTCTGCTCTTGCAACACCTAACGATCGAAAACCTCGTACTGCGAATTCGTTTACTGCTTTGTCCACAGCGGACTTTATCTGTCCTGCATTCGAAGACAATTCTAAAATCACCTGCGGCGCCCCCTTGGTCACCTTGAATGTTTTTCCATCTTTGGTTTTGACAGTGGCTTCGGTGCGTTTATGCACCGGATCGAACGGCTGGAAATGAACTACTTCATAAGCCTTTAACGAATCCTTGTTTTTCAGTCCGCCCAGAACTGCCAGGTCAATGGTGTCGTTGTTTTCAGCGCGCGATGCCAGCGCACCGTTAAGGATGACTTGTTCTGAAGGAATATTGTTAACACTGAACGGGTCGCCCAATGTCAGTTTATTCTGTGTAAGAGTGCCGGTCTTGTCTGCACACAGAACATCCACGCCCGCTAATTCCTCGATGGCTACCAATTTGCTCACAATCGCTTTTTTCCTAGCGAGCAGGCGTGCACCGACTGCCATAGTTACCGACAACACTGTCGGCATCGCTACGGGGATTGCTGCTACGGTTAACACCAGGGCAAACTGTAATGTGGTGAGTATCGGGTCGCCGCGGAAAATTGCTACGGTAACAATCACCGCCACAAGAGCCACCGCAAGGATGATGAGATAATTTCCGATCTTCAATACCGCCTTTTGAAAATGGCTGACGGTATGTGCCTCCTGAACTAATTGAGCCGTTTTGCCAAAGTAAGTATTCGTACCTGTGGCATAGACCAGAGCACCGATTTCACCCCGGCGAATTATCGAACCTGAAAACACAGCCTCACCGGGTTTGCGGGTGGCAGGCAAAGATTCTCCTGTCAATGCGGACTGATCAACTTCAACCGGGTCGCCATCCAGCAAGCGTGCATCCGCAGGAACAATGTCGCCCAGGCGCAATCGAATAACATCGCCCGGTACCAATTCACGCGCTGCCGGGGTGATCCATTTACCATCGCGTTTCACCCGTGCCTTGACTGCCAGCTTAGCCTTCAATGCCTCGATGGCGTTGCCGGCCTGGCGTTCTTCCCAGAATCCAACCACAGCATTGGCTGCAAGCAGAAGGAGGATGATGAAAAAATCAGGCCAATGTCTGGCTACAGCCGAAAGGATTACAGCCGCTTCGATCATCCACGGTATGGGACCCCAAAAGTAAGTTAGGAATTTCAGAAACAGATTGGTTTTCTTTTCTTCAATCTCGTTAGGTCCATACTGCGTCAGTCGTTTCTCTGCCTCGGCTTGTGTGAGTCCATCCGGAGATGACTCTAATTTTTTCTCCACTTCTTCAATGGGCATAGATTTCAAATCGTCTTTCGTATTTGATTTCTGATCGGGAGACTTGGACTGATCAGTTTTGGTTTTCATATCTGATATTCTCCTTTCAATTTTCTTTGATCCATTTTAGTGCTTCTTCCAATTCAGAATTCTTAAATATGCGAAGTTCACAGGAAAGCATATATCCAAAGAATTTTGCAAAAGTATTTATCAATTCGTGATCAGATACAAATGCAACTCTTTCCCATGCAGATAAATGTTTCATTCCCATCTTTGCATCATCCAGCATAGCATTTAGATCAAATCCGGTGAAGTTGTTCCCAAGCTGAATGAAGCAGTGTATAGATTGGCGGCAAATGTGTATCTAATCTTATATCAACAACACTACCGCGCAACGCTACAATCATACCGGTGTTCAAAGTACTGGAGTGGGAGCGTAAAATGAAAAGTGCTCCCAACATTCTCTTCACTTTCAGCCCAAATTTTTCCTCCATGCTTTTCAACAAATTCTTTGCAGAGCAGCAAACCTAGACCGGTACTATCTTCTCCATCAGTTCCTTTTCTACCAACTTTCTCTTCCAACTTAAAAAGTCTTTTGCAAAACGCATCCGACATTCCGATACCGGTATCAGATACGGATATTTGAATCATTTTATTTTCTATCTCTTTTGCATTAATAATTATTTTGCCTCCCTTGGTCGTAAACTTCACTGCGTTAGATAAAAGATTACGCATAATGGCATTCAGCATTGAGGTGTCAGCATAAATTTTTTGATTTGCGATATTATTAAAAATTATATCGATCCCTTTCTGTTCTCCACGTTTATTAATCAGATCAATATTATTCAAAACTACTTCTACTAATAGTATCTCTTTGGGATCATAACTTACAGTACCCTGCTGCATCTTGGCCCAGTCAAGCAAATTCACGAGAAGTTTATATATATTATTAGCCGACTTGTTCATCTCTTTGAAAAATTTAGATAATTCAACTTTAGAAAACTGTGTGAAGCCATCGGTCAATATTTCGGTTAAACTAATAAATCCCGTAAATGGACTTTTCAAATCATGCGCAATAATTGAAAAGAATTTATCTTTTGTGGCGTTAAGTTCCTTTAATTCCAGCGAATGCTGCCGTATCTGCTTTTCGTCTTCCTTAATTTTCATGAATTTTCTTGCATTAGCAACTGCCAATCCTCCAATGCTGCCAATGATCTGCGATATTTCTTTATACTTTTCAATGTACTGAGGATTGGCAATTCCAAAAATTTTGAAAACTCCCAATAGTTCTTTCTGACTCCATAATTCTATGCAAAAACTTGCAGTATCAAATTCTTCTTTTTTGTTTATTTCATTTTTAAAAAAAATTTGTTTCTTTTCTTCTGCATCTGTGATGGGAGCGTAGATAATATTAGAGGGGAAGAATAATATATTTAAGAAATTAAAAATTTTGGTCACAATTTCGGATTCATCAACAAGATCGATTAAATAGTTAAGTTGATTAAATGCGAGTGCGTAGTCGGCGGCACGTGTAAAGGCGTTTGCCAATTTTTCATTTGTGGAATCCCTTTCATTTTCTATGCGCCATTGAGAGATAATCGAATTTAAGAACAACTTGCAATGTGAAAGCCCTACCGGGAATATTTCATACGGAAGCCCCATATATTCAGATAAAGCTTCGAGTTGAGTTTGATAATCGCCGTTCAATCCGGTTTCGAGTAAAATTATCTTTTCAGCAGATTCATTGAAGAATTTCTTTGCAGATAATGGATCAAACCCCCAGTTACGGATATGATTTTTGTAATCGCTCAACCAGCCATTGGATACTATATAATATTTTTTTCTTATTAAATATTCAATCGTCGCGCTGTTAACAAGAAGTTCAAAACATTGATCGAGCTGAACTATTTTTGTGTTTTCGTAAATATTTCCTTCATTTTTACCTAATGCTAAACATGAACTTCCTATAAAAATTACTTTTGAATAGACCGAAGTATATTGCTTGATGATATTTCTAATTTTTTCGTCAGTTAATGATGCGCCTGTACAACTGGACTGAAAACTTTTTATAACAATATCTTCATATTCACCAGACTTTATAATTTGGCTCGCTTCCGGTAAAAAATAATTACAGACAATTAAACAAAGTTTCCTTTCCATTACTTATTGATCTTTATTGGATATTCGCCATAAGTATGAACTGCTTCTGAAATTTCAAGCAGAATTTCTTCTGATACCTGGAACGGGATTTCACCGTGACTATCGGAAAGAATAAATCCTCCTCCTGGTGCGGCCTTTGAAATAGCATCTTTCACAATATTTTGCGTTTGAGATTGAGTCCAGCGCCTCATTTCAACTCCGTTCAAATTTCCGAGAACGGTTAATTTGTTTTTACATTTTTCTTTCATCAATCCGATATCCTCCAGTGAACTTACACCAACAGCGGCTGTTCCGGTTTGTGCAACATCTTCAATTATTGGCATACAATTCCCCGATGCAAAATGAGTTGCTGTTGGACCTTTAATTTGAGCAATTGTTCTTCTGGCGCTAAAAAAACCGGTTTGAAGATATTTTTCTCTTGGAATAATTGTAGTAGATGAAACCGGATCAAAAAAACCAATTGCCGTAGCACCGGCTTCTATCTGAGCATTTGCCCAATCTATACAGAATTCTTCGTTGATCATTATTAATCGTTCAAATAATTCTTTATGGAAGTGCATTAATTCTAAATATTTTTCAAAACCCAACTGCATCACGGGCAGAGAAAATGGAGAAACAGCTACACCTATTATAGGCACTTCATCTTTTACAATCGCTTTGAGTTTCTGAATTGCTTCTAAAGTTTTATGCAACACTTTTGCATCTTTTACTTTTGGAGCTTGGAGATTTTTAATAAGCTCAATATTTTTTAGAAAAGGTTCTGCAGAATTTGGTGGTCCGTCTTCGGTATAAATAACACTTCCGCCGAACGCTTCTATTTCGAGCGGTGCATAGAAAAATGGAAGGATACAATCATTCCTATATTTTTTTCTCAGTCTCAATTGTCCTTCAACAACATTATCAGCTTTGGAGAAATAATCTTTTATTGTAAGTCCCAATTCCTTTGCGCCGTGCATTGTTGTTAAAAGGAACAACGGAACTCTATCGGGTTCTTTGTGGGATAATGTTGTTAGTACACGTTCCATCGACGACATTTTTGGATCACTCAATATGCACCTCCCATAATTTTAGAAACTATCGCGATAGCTTCATGAGGATCTTTCCCGGTAGCATCGGCGCCAACTTCTTTCCACAATTCATTATCAAAACGGAACGGCGCTCCACCAACAATTATTTTAACATCCGTATCCGCAAGTTGTTCTTTCACTTTTTTAATTCTAAGTGCTGAAGGAAGCATTAGGACAGAGAGAAGAAGTATTTTAATTTTTTCATTCCTTACAATATTTACAAGAGTTTCCGTGTTTAGCCCCCCTCCTAAATCGGTAAGTTCATATCCCGCTGCTCTCAGGGTGGAATAGATAATCCGTTTGCCAAGAAGATGGTAATCTTCAAAAGTGGCAATTGCCATTTTGGGTTGATCTTTACGCAAAGGGCTTGACTTAGGCAATATTTTATCAATCGCTTCTTCGCAAATAACTCCACTCATATATACTTGCGATAATGCCAATTTGCCTTTTTCCCAATTATCCCCAATTCTTTGCAGTGCTCCTGTTACCAATTCGCTTGCTACTTGAATCGGAGTTCCAATTTTTATTGCGGTCGATATCAATTTTTCAACGGCTGAACGGTCAAGCGTTAATAACGCGCTCTCTAATTCATCAATTAGAAATTTTAATTCATCCAACCCTTTCTCCATTAATCATTTTAGAATATATCAATACTATTTCGAATTTCGTTATTGTTTAAGAAAACATTTAACCTAAGTTTGATTGAGTCCGTCATATGACAACCTCAAATTATTCTCCACTTGTGACATGAACTGGGATTTCTCTTTTTGTTATATCGTTGTTTTCATTTACCGAAATCGTTGTCATTTTTTATTAAAATTAAAATAGATGGTTTTAATAAAATTTTCCTTTCATTTTTCACTGATCCATTTTTTTGCTTCATCCAATTCGGAATTTTTAAATATGCGAACTTCGCAAGAAAGCATATAACCAAAGAATTTTGCAAAAGTATTTATTAGCTCATGATCCGAGACTAATGCAATCTTTTCCCATGAAGATAAATGTTTCATTCCCATCTTTGCATCATCCAGCATGGCATTTAGATCAAATCCGGTAAAGTTGCTTCCAAGCTTATACAGCATCCGGATTTTTTTATTTGCTTTAAATTTTTCTTCTACCGCAGGAATTAAAACATTTTCATAATCTGTTCCGGTTATTTTACCTTCTGCGGAAACGCCCAGAACATTGTCCGGCAAATCATTCATTATTTTTAACATATTTTTTATCTCCTTTGTTATTGATTTAATCTGCTAATCCAGGTATTTGAAGTGGAAAAAAATCCACTAATACACCGACAGTATTTTTAATCATAAAGTTTCTTTTATTACACTGCAACCATCTCACAAAATCTTTGTCCAGATTGTTTTTACTAACTTGTCATCATTTTATTTTCAGAAGCCGGGCATTAACGGCTACAATCACCGTACTCACGGACATCAATAACGCACCCATTGCAGGGCTTAAAACAATACCCGCTGAGAACAAAACTCCTGCAGCTAGAGGAATTGCTACTACATTATATCCGGTAGCCCAGATTAGATTCTGAACCATTTTGCTATAAGTTGCTTTTGAAAATTTTATTAGTGTAACAACATCTTTCGGATTACTTCTTACAAGAATTATATCAGCAGTTTCAACTGCTACGTCCGTTCCTGTCCCTATAGCAATCCCAATATCAGCCTGTGCAAGCGCAGGGGCATCGTTCACACCGTCGCCGGTCATCGCCACAATCATTCCGCGGCTCTGCACTTCTTTTATTTTCTCTGCTTTTTTACCGGGCAGCACTTCAGCAAAATAATCATCGAGTGCAAGCTCATCGGCAACCCATTTTGCAACCTGTTTGTTATCACCGGTAAGCATCATCGTTTTTATCCCTAACTCCTTAAGTTGTTTTATTGCTTCTTTGGATTCATCGCGGATAATATCGCCTAATGCTATTGCGCCGGTTAGTTTATTATCAACAAGGACAAAAACAACGGTTTTACCCTGTGCAGATAATTTTTCAATCTTTTCTTTTTCTTGTAATTCAATTTTATTTTCTTCGAGATAACCCGGGCTGACAACTTTAACATCTTTACCATTTACCTTCCCTTCCGCACCTTTGCCGGGTATTGAATTGAAATCTTTCAACTGATATTTATCTTCTGAAGATTTAACAATTCCTTGAGCAATCGGATGTTCGGATTCGGATTCAACTGCTGCCGCATATTTTAATATTTCTTTTTCATCATACTCCTTATCAAAAGGTATCGTTTCCGTTACTCCGAATTCACCTTTTGTTAATGTCCCGGTTTTATCAAAAATAATTGCCTGAATTTTTCTTGCATCTTCAAATGCATTTCTATTTCTAATTAGTAAACCGCTCTTTGCAGAAAGCGCTGTTGAAACTGCGACAACAAGAGGAATTGCCAGACCGAGAGCGTGCGGACATGTAATTACCATAACCGTTACGGTTCTGGATAATGCAAAGTTGAAACTTTGTCCGGTAAACACAAGCCATACAAACATTGTTAATGCGCCGGAAGTAATTGCAACAATAGTTAACCAGAATGCGGCTTTGTTGGCAAAGTTTTGAGTTTTGGATTTACTTTCCTGTGCTTCTTTAACCATCTTCACAACCTGTGAAAGAAAAGTTTCATCACCTATTTTCTCAACTTCAATTTTTATTGAGCCCTCGCCGTTTATTGATCCTCCAACTACATTATCACCTTCGCCTTTGGAAACAGGTTTGGATTCACCGGTAATCATTGCTTCATTTATGGAACTTTTACCTTCAAAGATTTTTCCATCGGCAGGAATTTTTTCTCCGGGTTTTATTAATAATTTAGCTTCGTGCTTAAGTTCGGAAACCGGAACATCAGTAACATTTCCGTTATCATCAATTTTATGAGCTTCATCCGGCATAAGTTTGGCAAGTTCTTCAAGAGCTTTCGAAGCGCCCATTACTGATTTCATTTCTATCCAATGACCGAGAAGCATAATATCAATCAAAGTGGCAAGTTCCCAGAAAAAGACTTCTCCTTTAACTCCGAACACAACAGCGCTGCTGTAGAAATATGCAATCGATATTGCAAGAGCAATTAACGTCATCATTCCGGGCTGCTTTTTTTTCAATTCATCAAGTAGTCCTTTTAAAAAAGGCCAGCCGCCGTAGAAAAATGTAAAAGATGATAGTGCGAACAAAACATATATGTCGCCAGCGAAACGCAAAGTTTCTTTAAGTCCGAGAAATTGCTGGACTAGAGGTGAGAGAAGTAGGATTGGAATTGTGATCACAAGTGATATCCAGAACCTCTTCCTAAAATCTTCTATCATATGACCATGGTGATCATGATGTTCGTGATTGTGCGGATGTTCAGCGCCGGAATGCTTCAATTGATCTTCCGCCTCTGACCAATTCTGCTTTGCGTGTCCTTTCGGACTACCCTCCTTCAAATAAATGTCGTATGCCTTCTTCGCAACCTCTTCTTGGGACGGTTTCGATCCAGGTTTCTTGGGCTTGTCGGTATGGGGCTTCATATTGGCTATTCTCTTTTCTTTATCAGGCTAAATCTTTTTTCTTTTCTAGATATTCTTCTTTGTGAATCAAACAATAATCACTTTCCCTTGTTTTTATCATGAAGATGATTCATCATGTCTTTATAATTATTCATCAAGAAATTCATGTTTTTCATCATTGAATTAAAATGTTCATGAATTTTTTTGTCTTCCATCATTGATTTATTATCCATCATATTGTTCATTTGTTCCAAAGTTGAATTCATATACTTGCCCATTTCATTCATATTATCCATATATGATTTTGTTTCTTTTGAATTCTGCATTTGTCCCATGTCCTGGTTCATTTGCTTCATCATAGATTTCATTTGGGCATTCATTTGATTCATATTTGTCATCATTTGCTGCATATCCATCATATGCCCGCCCTTCATACCCTGCATATCCATCATTTTTCCCTGGTTACCCTGGGCATTAATTGAAAATGTTATTGCAATGAAAAAAATGGCTATGGTAAATGTTTTATATATAAATTGAAGTAACATAGTTTTATTTCCTTTTTATTATTATTTGTTGCATTATGTTGTCTTTCCTTATCAATAAGTCTGAAATATTTTATTAATAGAATACTCTATTAAATTAAATTTTTATAATTCTTTAATTTGTAAATATTAAAAAAGTTGTTTTATATAAAATTGATTTTTGCTTCTTCTATCGCACCTGCTTTTTTTGTATTCTTGTCAGATGTTATAAAAGGGATATTTTATTTAATAACGATATACTGCTGCAAGACCGGTTTTAGCAGACATCATTTCTGCCGGAATCGTCATAACCTGTCCACCCATTCTGGTTACTAATTCACCAATATCGTCAAGGAGGTCGTCTAATTTTGGTTGTGTTGAATCTGTTTGTTTAAACGTACCGGTATTTTTATTTCTTAATCTCTTTGCAATTACCCTGTCTGCCTCTATAAGTAGTATTTCTACTCTTCCGGCTTCGGCTGCATCGGCTACTTCCTTAATGTTATCACTACCTAAATTATTTGCCTTTGCTTGCTCAAATTTATCAGTCAGACTTTTAAGATTTAGTGAATAGTACGGTTCCATAACTTCCCATGCCATTTTTGTAAGTTTATCTACTGAAATTGATTCAGGATTTACTGAAATGTCATTGGGCAACAAAAACGGATTTTTGCTGACTTTATGAAATAGATTATGGTGTTCCGGCAGAGCAGCTAGTATAAGAGGAAAACCAGTAGGTTTTGAATAACTTTCGTAAATAGCGCTTGAAATGAGGCGAAAAAATTTCTCGGCATCTTTGCCTACTTCATCTTTTTTGCCGCCATGACCATGGTGCATTTCTGAACTTCCTTCACCAACTCCGCCATAAGATGCAACAGTCGAATGTTTTTCGGTTAATTCAACTCCAAGCGCTTCGGTTATGGTTTTGGGAATATCAGGAAGGAGTTCTACCTCAGAAAGTGAACGGCGGTTTCCTTCAAATAGCCGCATATCACGAAGACTTAAACACAAAACGTAGTAGCGGTCTCCAGATTGCAGATATTGTCGGAGTGGTTTTGTATAGAAACTATCAGCTACAATTACCAATTCTTCAACCGGTACCTGCAAACCTATTACCTTAAAAATCCCAGTCGTACTAAAAACAGCCAGCCCATCTAATATATGATTCCAGGATTGGGTGTCATTGCCAAGAGTTTCAAAAGGTTCAACAAATTTCTTTACTTCTAAAGCCGAATATTGCTGCAATAGAGATTCTTCAAGTTGTTTAACGAGATTTTTATATCTAATAGGATCCTGAAGGTTTTCAGGATGACTACTATGAGTAGTCATATAAATTGAAAGACATGGAGTACTGTTGACAGATAGGAGTTTCTGAATCAATCCTCTAGTAAGTAATTCCATAATATTTTTTCCTTTTCTAAGTCCGATAGCCAGTTACTGGATTTTAAAATTATTAAACATCATTGAAATGCAAAGAATTAACAGATTCCTTACAATCCTTGTCATCAACCTTATGCGCTGATTTGTTTGCATCATTATAAGTTCGTACAGCATCAATTTCATCGTCATTGTCGTTACTGATCATTTCTGAAACTGTTTTACCAAACTTTATCGTTTTAATTTATCTTTCCATTCATTCCGCCATTCATCATGGTTCCGCTGCCGGAGTTCACTAAAAACACTACTATTACTGCTAACACTATAACTGCTACTATGATAAGCAACAGCGTATTTTTTGAAATATTCATTTTCTGACTTTCCAATTAAATAATTATTATTTCTAGCTGCGTATAAATTTTCGTTATTCTTTTCTGCATTGGGAAGAATAATCAGCGGTTAATTCTTTTTCTCGAATATACCTTTAAGTGCATTTCCAACACTATCCATATTATTATTAAAATCCTGTTTGAATTTTTCCCAATTATCTTTTTCATCAAATTTATAATCATTTAATTTTTTCCGTAATTCGATGTTCTTTTGTTCTAACGTCAGTACTTCATTTTCAAATTTAGATTTGAATTTTTTACTCGTCGTTTTCATAGCCACTTTGAAATCATCAATTTGTCTTTGGTTAGCGTCAATTTTTAATTCAGCATCGCTTTTGAATTGCTGCCATTCCTTATCATATTGAGCCTGCGCATCTACCATATCTTGATTTGCTTGCTTAACTTTTTCATTTGCATTTTCACGGGTTTTTTCACAACCGGTTAATAGTACTCCTGCAATCAGCAAGAGAACTGCAAAGATGAAATATTTGTTTTTCATAACTCGCCTTGTAAGATGTTTAGAAATATTTACACGATCGTATTAAATTTTTCGGTAAACTAACCGTCACAATTTCGAAATTATTTTGCGTACTTCTTCCTTGGTTTTTCCAAGTTTATTCTGCAATCTTCCCAATAATTCTTCTTCCTTACCTTTTTTGTAAAGCAAATCATCATCAGTCAGGTTTGCAAATTGTTGTTTGAGTTTACCTGCGGCTTCATTCCAGTTTCCTTTAATTAATAGTGTATTCATTTGATAGCTCCTTTAAAATTATAATTGATATATTTTGTAAAAGCTCCTTGATTACTATTAGATGATATAAAGTATTTTAGAATTGTTCAATCGTGCAAAAGGATGAGAAAGGGACTACATCTTTTGGGTGAGCCGTGACCTTCCAAAGTGAAAGGATTCCGCAAAATCACTTTAATGTCTTTTCCATTTCTTCAATGATATTCGCCACGTCGCGCATCGCGATTGCACATAGCTCGATGAGACAGAGCTTGCTGTGCTGCCAATACGTTTTCATCTTTGCCTTGCCAAATTTCCAAAGCCGGTTGTTGGATAGCGCGCGCAAACGAAAACGCCAATGCCCACGGCAGTCGTAACTTAAATCTAACATTCATAGCATTTAAACGGGCCGATGCAATTTCAGGTTGTTGACCGCCCGATAAGAATGCAATTCCCGGAACGGCAGCGGGAACGGCTCGTAAAAGACACTTCACAGTTGCATCGGCCGCTTTGTCCACTTCAGGCACATCTTCTTGCTGGCGGTCAATCAATCTCACTTGATACTGTTGTTCACCAACAGACACCTCGGACACCTTTTCTTGAGGTGGGCAGGTTAGTCCTGGAAGCACCATATTAGGCTTCAGAATCATTCCTTCCAGTATCACCCGTTGTGTGTAAAGCTGGTTGAAAACAGTTCGTAAGACTTTCTCTGTTACTTCGCTGCATCGTTCTAAAGAATGATCACCGTTCATTAGCACTTCCGGCTCGACGACGGGAACCAGTCCGGCTTCCTGGCACAATGCCGCGTAGCGAGCCAATGCATGGGCGTTTGCCTTGATACAACCTTGACTGGGAATGCCATCGCCAATAGCAATCACTGCGCGCCACTTGGCAAATCGTGCGCCCATTTTAAAATATTCCTTAAGGCGGTCGCGCAAACCATCCAGGCCTTCAGTTATTTTTTCACCAGGATGACCTGCCATATCTTTCGCACCGGTGTCAACCTTGATACCGGGAATGATACCCGCATCCATGATAACTTTAATAAAAGGAGTGCCGTCTTTTTTCTTCTGGCGGATTGTTTCATCATAGAGGATCGCACCGCTGATAAATTCACCGAGACCGGGCGTAGTAACGATCAATTCACGGTAGGAACGGCGGGCTTCTTCTGTTTGCGGAATACCCAATTTGGCAAATCGTTTGTTGCATGTTGGATTACTTTCATCCATTGCAAGCAGTCCTTTGTCGCTTGTAACTAACATCTTTGCAGTGCCTATAAGATCTTGTAACTTCATTTTTGATACCTCTATAATTTTATCAATTAGTAATCACACATATACCGGTTTATTCTCCGGAATATAGGCTGACCAAGATCATGCAGTTTTTGTGTAGTTTTATAATTTCTCCAATTGTCTATCGTTAGATGTTATCAAGCCGGGTAATTTCATTTGGCCGCTTCTCCTGGCTTTGGGTTATGCCAGCCGCCGTCTGTTGCAATCAGCGTATCAGCCCCTTTCGGTCCCCAGGTTCCGCGCTTGTACGGGCGCACCCTGGGGTGATTCTTAAGTACTGGGTCAACAACTTCCCAGGCGGCCTCAACCGCGTCCTCGCGTGTGAAGAGTGCTCCGTCGCCGGCCATGGCATCTCCTAAAAGCCGGTCGTAGGGCGCTTCCTCCCCCGGCTGCTCTTCAACCAGGTAGAGCTCTCTCAGGTCCCCTATAAACTCCTTCCCCGCGCGTTTGACACGAGCGGCTAGAGCAATTGCGGAGTTCGGAGAGAGCCTGAAGCGTAAATAGTTAGTCTGCCCCGTTGCCGGCACTGAATCGTCAAACAGCCTCTGCGGTGGCGGCTTCAGCTCCACCAGTACCTCGGCAGCAGTCTCAGCCAGAAACTTGCCTGAGCGTAAATACCATGGCACGCCCTCCCAGCGCCACGAGTCGATGAATAGCCGCATCGCGCAAAACGTCTCTACGTCAGAATTCTTCGCAACGCCAGACTCTTTCCGGTAGCCGGCGTATTGGCCACGCACTACATCGCTAGGCTTCAGAGGTCGCATTGCGTGGAACACCTTGGCTTTCTCGCTATGCACGGCTCCATAGCCCTGATAGGCAGGCGGCTCCATCGCAAGCAGCGCGACGACCTGAAAGAGGTGGTTCTGAATGACGTCACGCAGGCAACCGGCAGTTTCGTAAAAAGCGCCTCGCCCCTTCACACCGAAATCTTCCGACAGCGTGATTTGGACGCTTGCCACGCAGTTACGGTTCCAGATCGGCTCCAGGAACGAATTCGCAAAGCGGAAATAGAGGATATTCATGATTGCCTCTTTGCCGAGATAGTGGTCGATGCGGAAGATCGAATTTTCAGGGAACACCGAATGCGCAATGCGGTTAAGCTCCCGCGCGGATGCTAGGTTGCGTCCGAACGGCTTTTCAACAATGACGCGAGCATTGTCGGCCAAACCTGCGGCACCTAGCCCCTGAATGACGGTCGCGAAGAGCGATGGAGGAATAGCGAGGTAGTGCGCCAGTCGCCGAGCGTTACCGAGTACTTTTCTTAGCGCCGTGAAAGTATCACGGTCGTTGTAATCGCCCTCAACGTACCGTAGCAGGGAAAGAAGATGACGGAGAACGCGCTGGTTATCGAGCCCACCCGACCTTTTGATACTATCTGTCACGCGCTTGCGCAGTTGCGCCAGGTCCCATTTCGAAGAGGCAACACCGATAACCGGAACCTTTAGTGCGCCTCGCTTCACCATTGCATAGAGAGCTGGAAAGATCATCTTATGGGCGAGATCGCCCGATACACCGAAGAGTACCAGTGCGTCAGACTGCGCCGCGTTACCATTGGTTTTGCTCATATCAGTTTCCTCCATAGTTCTTATAATCATACTTGCGGAAGACCAGCTTGTCCCAAGCCAAATCACTCGCACTTCTACGATCGGCGACCAGATACCGAATCGTCCAATGTTTGTCATTGAAGAAAAATTCTTTAACCTTTCCTATTTCATCATCGAGGCTGTGCAATTTATAACCATTTAGAGTTTTGACATTGTTGAACATACTAGTAGTCTTTTTTTTAAAAAAAGTTTTGTTTTTATTTTCATCTTTCAGAATATCCATTGTCATCTTTCTTTCCTTTCAATTAAAGAATTGTATTTACCACGGCGAGCAGCAAGATTGCAAATAGCTCGATGATATAAAGCTTGTTGTGCCGACAACATGTGGGTCGCCTCAACAACGCTGTTTGAGTAATTGGTCTTATCGACCATGTAAAAGTTCCTTGGATTTTAAATAGCGCCGGATTAATGTGTTTGTTGAACTATCATGCTCGAGTTGGTGCCCAGTCACCGTTTCAAGTTCCGGGATGATTCTCTCGGCAAGCACTTTTCCGAGTTCGACTCCCCACTGGTCAAATGAGTCAATTCCCCAAATGGCGCCTTGAGTGAAAACACTGTGTTCGTACAATGCGATGAGCTTTCCCAACGACTCTGGAGTCAATCGATCCATAAGGATGATGCTTGACGGACGGTTGCCCTCGAAAATTTTGTGAGGCGCAAGCCATGCCGGTATACCTTCGGCTTTGATCTCCTGACGAGTTTTGCCAAATGCCAGCGCCTCTGCCTGTGCAAAAACGTTCGCTAAAAGCAAGTCATGGTGACGACCAATAGGATTAAGCGGTTGAAGAAAAGCGATAAAATCGCAAGGGATGAGTTTAGTCCCTTGATGAATTAATTGATAAAAAGAATGCTGCCCATTAGTGCCAGGCTCACCCCAATAAATAGGTCCGGTTTGGTAAGTTACTTCTGCCCCATCAAGCGTGACGTGCTTACCGTTGCTTTCCATCGTTAACTGCTGGAGGTAAGCCGGGAAACGTTTTAGGTACTTTTCATACGGCAGAACCGCATTGGTTTGTGTATCGAAAAAATTGTTGTACCAAATACCCAGTAGTCCGATGAGTACCGGCAAGTTACGCTCAAACGGGGTAGTGCGGAAATGCTCGTCCATCTGGTGAAAACCGTCGAGCATAGCGCGAAAATTTTCGGGACCAATGGCGATCATAGTCGAAAGTCCAATCGCCGAATCCATAGAGTAGCGCCCGCCGACCCAATCCCAAAACTCGAACATATTTGCTGTATCGATGCCGAACTTTGCTACTTCATTGGCGTTGGTCGAAACTGCTACAAAATGCTTGGCAACGGCAGAGTGATGTTTCAAGCTTTTGAGCGCCCAGTCCCGGGCCGTGTGCGCATTCGTCATGGTTTCAAGCGTTGTAAATGTTTTCGAAGAGATGATGAACAATGTTTCCTCGGCATCGATGTCGCGCGTGGCTTCGGCGAAATCGGTACCGTCAATGTTAGAAACAAATCGGAAGGTTAGATCACGTTGGCTGTAATGCCGCAATGCTTCGTACGCCATAACCGGTCCCAGGTCAGACCCGCCTATTCCGATATTGATGACATTGCTGATCGGCTTGCCGGTGTGACCCTTCCACTCACCGCTACGTATCCGGGTGGAAAAGTCCGCCATCTTTTCGAGCACGGCATGAACTTTAAGCACAACGTCCTCACCGTCTACAATGATGGATTGATCTTTGGGTGTACGAAGAGCCACATGCAGAACTGCTCGCTTCTCCGTAACGTTGATCTTCTCACCCCGGAACATATCATCGATGTGAGTCTGTAAACCTGACTCTTCCGCCAATTGCAGAAGGAGCTTGAATGTTTCGTCGGTAATGCGGTGCTTTGAATAGTCAAAGTAGATGCCGGCGGCCTCAGCCGTCATGCGCTCCCCGCGCTTTGGGTCATCTGCAAAGAGCTTCCGGAGATGTAATTCTTTAACTTTTAAATAATGGACTTCGAGAGCCTTCCATGACGGGAATTTAGTGAGTTTAGGAATATTTTTTGTCATGTTTACGTCCTTTCCATTTCTTCATTATATTCGCCGCGGCGAGCAGCACACAGTGGCCTCGGCAATTTCGTCCACCGTTTCTTGCTTGGGGCAAGTCAATCCCCGAAGCACCATATTGGGTTTCAAGATTATACCTTCCGGCATAACCTGTTGTGTGTAAAGCTGGTTGAAAACTGTTCGCAGAAATTTCTCCGTTACCTCACTGCATTGTTCAAGAGTATAATCGCCATTGGGTTTTAAAAGCACTGTAATCAAAAATAGCAAAGTCCTGTTCTAAAATACTTTTAACATCCTTTACTAAATCAAATGATTTTTTGACTTCGAGATCAATAATATTTCCGGCAATCGCTATTCTTACGGCAGTAAGGAGTTTATCATTAGAATTTGCCACTATTTTTTCCAATTCGGGATAAATAGATTTTGTTTCAGCAATATGTTGTTGTTTAATGTTTTTATAAGGGTCGTGAATACCGGTAACCTCTCTAACAATACGATAAATTATCATTCCTATTTCAGCAGGTGTGGCATGCATGGAAATGGTTTTTATCATTTCACCTGTTTTATCCAGAATTTGTTTTATTTTCTTTTCGTCTGAAGTGGCCACTCGCCCTGCACGCAATGCTTGTTCCATAAAACAAGGAATACAATCAAGATATATTTTCATTACTTTACCTTTTTAATCCTTGGGAAGCTTTTTGTTCAACAATTCTTCCCGGATCATAATATGTCCGCAATCAGGACATCTAAGTGTAGTACATTTAACACCCTGTTGATGTGAAACTTTTGTTCCACATTTGGCGCAAATACAATATCCGCTAGTACCAAAGGCTCCACCCTTGTTTTTTCCGCAACCACCTCCCATTCCAAGTCCTCAGCCCTGGCCAGCACTGTTGTTTTTTTCTGATTTTGTCATGTTTTTTCATTTTTTTAAGTTTGATAATTTATGTTTTAAACATATGGAATGCCGCAAGAAACTATCATTTCTTTTTGTTTTTTTACAAGAATAAATTCTTTTTTTGGCCAATGTGATTTACCCGTTACTGCCGTTACCATTCCGGCAGCGCTGCCGCCGATAATTAATACATCTGTTGCTTTCATTTTTATTCCTTTTTATTTGAATTATTTCATTTTTTAAATACCACTACAGAATTACGCTACCCCCACTTCTTAAAAACAGGGCAGAAAGTATATAAACGATTTTCAATAATCCCGAAGAAGTTGCTTTACTCTTTTTCCTTTTCTAATACCGCCACTTTTTCTAATCGTCTGTTGCATGTTGGATTACTCTCATCCATCGCTAATAGACCTTTGTCGTCAGCGACTAACATCTTTGCGATGACTATAATCTGTTGTGAATTCATATTTGATAACTCCATAATTATATCAATTAATAATTAATCATTCATTTGCACTTTTAACACAAAACCACCAATGTCTTTAACATGCCAATGCAAATCATTTCTCCATTGCGATTACTTCTCATCCGGAAATTTCAGTTCAAGTGTGGATTGTTTAGAATCGTGATCTCTTTTATCGTGTTGGCGTCCTAGAGTGCTTTCAATCAAATTTATTAGCTTATCAATAGCACCATCGAGGGCCTGGTTCAATGTGTCAGCATGGTCTGTAACAACAATGGGTTGAAACCCTTCTAAATGCGCTTCGATCATGCAGCGTTTGTCATTCTTTCCTTTTTTATCACCATCTTCATCTTTCAGATGTACTTCCACCTTGGTAATGTGATCACTCAATCTACTTAATGCGCTCTTAATTGTGCTGCTGAATTTAGCTATTAGCGCTTCATTTCCCTGGATATTATGTCCAGTATTGATTTGAATATTCATAGTTTTCTCCTGCTGTTATTTTTATTGACTTTAACGATTTGTGGACGTGACTGTCCTCATCGTTGGAATTAATGATTAAAAATTTCTACCTACTTTTAAGTGTTTAACATTCGTTTTGTTTTCTTGATATTTATTTGACCCGGATTGCAGGTTGGACTGCTTTCATCAATTGCAATATTTGTACTAGATTTCGTAAGACTATTCATCCTCCTAACCTTCGCTCAAAACAGGATCAGTTTCGAGTATTTCGTTCACTTGCGCTAGTCGCGTGTTTATCCTATCATGGTCTTAGAGACTCGCCGGCCTCGAACAGCACGAACTTGATGCGCGACGTTGCTCAGGCATTCCCTACTTCGAGGTTGCTTGCAACGGCGAACGCTGGTCGATCACGATGCTGGTGTGGTCCGCATCCGCCGATACCAGATAGACCATCGTGTTCGACCCCGGGGGAAGATGCAATTGACGTGTCACGAATGCCCTGGGACTGCCGGAAAAGCGCAGCCCGAGCCGACCGTCGCGCTGGTTGATGCGCACGCGGTCGCCCACATCCGCATAAGGCACCGCCCCCAATGCCATGGATTGCTGGCCGGATTTGAAATATCCCGACACCGGTACGCTGCCGGGCGCCATGTTGGCAATGCGCAGTATGGCCGGACCAGACGGATTTCCAGGTAGCATCGTGACCATCCGATGGCTCAGTTGATATCCATTGACCTGGCGACGGTCGCTGCCTCCAAGCGCAGTCTTGGCCCGTGTCAGCCAGCTCTGGTGCATCGGCGGCATGTAGACGCCATATAGAACCAGACCATAGCTCTCGCCATCGCCGAGACCGTAGCGAAAAGTGCTGGCCACATGGCCGTGTACGCGGACTTCAAAACGATAGCGCCCGGCCGGCAGCGACAGCGTGTCGCCGGCACCGTCGGCGACCAGGGCGACTGTCCTACAAGCGCCATCTGCTTCCCGATAGAGCCTCACATGAATCGTGTCGGTCTGTTGTACCAGATTGATCAGGCGCAATTGTGTCGGCGCGGCTGCCGCAGACGCAGGCAGCAACAATACACACAAGGCAGCCAGGGCCGACAGTACGCGAGTGCCGTTCACTTGGTGTCTCC
This sequence comes from uncultured Bacteroidota bacterium, assembly GCA_963740945.1. Classification (GTDB taxonomy): domain Bacteria; phylum Bacteroidota; class Ignavibacteria; order Ignavibacteriales; family Ignavibacteriaceae; genus CAVQBP01. The sequence goes on from CAVUGE010000017.1 coordinate 162,830, forward strand.
ATGGTCCGGGTCTTCCGTGCTCACACGCTTAAGCAGGGCCGGCCTGCCGATGAATATCAGGTAGGCAAGCACAAGCAGCATAGCCAGTGGCACTGGGGCGACTACCATCAGCCGCAATACCAGCACGATGGCCACCAGGGCACCCAGAACGACGCCCACCATGGGCACCCATCGGGCTGTTTCAATCTGCTTCCAGCAGATCAGGTTCACCACCGTGAATGTGCCCAGGAATACCAGGCTGGACGCTTCCACCAGTGATGACAGCGAACCGATGATCGCGAGAACCGTGGCAATTACGCCGACCAGAATCATCGGCCTGTCCGGTACGTCGAAGCGATTCTGGTGATCGAACCATTGCGGCAATTCTCCGGCCCGCGCCACGCGCGCCGCCAGCTTGCCGGTCGAGAACAGGGTCGAATTGATTGCCGCAGCAGTGGCAAAACCTGCCGCCACCGTCATCACTACCAAGCCTGACAAACCTGCCGTACGAGTGGCCGCAACCGAGAGCGCGACCTGTTTCTGTTCCACCATGGTCAGGGCACCGGCCAACATGGTAGCGCCCAGCGTGACCGCAACATAGACAAGCACGACGAAGATCGCTGCAGAAACCAGCACCGGCAGGAAGATCCTTTCGGCATTTCTGACTTTGTCGTACTCGTAGGTGAGCAGCTGAAAACCTTCATAGGATATGAAGATCGCGGCCGCACCGATCAAGGCACTCCAGGCCGGTCGCGGCTCGATTCCGGCCACCAGTTCCACCGGTGCCCAGTGCAACATACCCAATACAGCCAGCACCATCAGGATCAGCAGGTTACCGCTTACGATCACTACCTCGACACTAGTCATCTTGCCAAGACCCGCCAGATTCAGCCCCACCAGACCGAGACCGATGAGCAGCGCTAGGCCTCGAATCATCATGCCCCCGCCATGGAAAGCGAATGCCACGTAATGACCGAAGGCATAGGCGTAGACGGAAATGGTGAGGATATAGCCGAGTATCAACATCCAGGAAAGGCTGCCCGCCAAGCCGTCCCGATCCATCTTCTCGAGAAACTCGAACGCGCCACCGGACTTGCCGTACTTGACCGAAAGTCGGGCATAGCTGAAAGCGGAGATCACCGCCACCACGCCTGCGATGACGAAACTCAACCAGGCCCACTGTGCCGCCACGGAGATCACTATGCCCAGCGCGATATAGATCCCGCCGCCAACCATGCCGCCCGCTGCAAGCGCCCAGACCCGAACCGCGCCGAGCTTGCCAGCACCTGACTTCGATGAGTTCATGCCTTTCGTCCCTGTAAAAGTCCACTCAAGAATCGTACTTCGGACAAACCGTACTCCAGACCTCCGTTGATGAAATGAACATGTCCGGGGCCACTGCTGCCCGCACAACATGCCAGCCCATTCAAATGTGCTACAGCTCCGGCGGCATATGCAGCAGTTTCTTCATGCCGTACACGTATCCATTTAATTTTACCGTTACGGTGCACTGCTGCATTTACGTGATTGAGACTATCCCCTGTTACAGTATAGATCCTTTGGATGCCTGTCTCAACCAATGTTTCCACCAGTTGATCCGATACTTTTTTGTTCATAAGTAAGTTTTTAAATTGCTAATATCAAAGAATAATTCACTTTATATTAAATTGTTTTAATACATTTTCATATCTTGTGGCTACTTCTTCCCAGTTTACCACGTTCCAGAATGCATCTATACATCAATTGTCAAAATCAGCTCGCCACACCTTCGGATTGACTGGCCAGATAATTCTCCATACCCATTTGCTCAATCTGCGCACGTTGGATCTCCGCCGAATCAACATGTCCCTCTTCCATTTTGAGTATCTTTGTCAATAAATCAATAGTGCCTTCATCACCAACCTCATGGGCAAGTTTGATTGCGTCATTATAATCGCGCACAGCATCAAGTTCATCTGCTAAGTGCCTGCTCAAAATGTTGTGGATCAAAATCTGGCCAATACTCATCCCTAATATAGAAATCCGCATAAACAGATTGCACAGGAAGAAAACCGCTTAATCTGCGTCCTCCACCCCAGCGCACAATTAAATTCAAACGTGAAACTTCACATGAACGCAGGCCGCCGTTTTTAAGACCGGCAAGATCCCATTTCCACCCGTAGTTAACCGGCAGATTAACTTTCATTCCGGCACCCTGACGCTGACGGAATTCTTTTAATACTCTGGGGAATTGCGTCGAAGTTTCATCGCCGACAACAAGAAGAGACGCTCCCAGGCGTGCAATCTCGAAAGCGAATGCAACAGTGGCTTCAATAAATGCCTGTTTCTGAATGGAAGGTCTCTTGGTGTTGTCCTGAGTAAATCAATAGATGGAAGTTTCGTAGATCCCATATTCTTTACATTTTTCGTAGAGTACCAGCCCTGGAGCGATACCATGAACATAACCAGCTTCCTTGGGTAAATCATGAAACAGAGCCCAGCGGAGATTTCCATCTGGGATGAAACCTACATGACTCGGGATGCCAGCGGAGATTTTCTGGTTGAATAAAAGATTATTCACTCCAGGTGCATTCTTCGAAGTAATATTACCATTAATGGTTTCGGAAGCGGATGTTTTATTGGAACTTTTCAACTGTATCATTTATTTCAGGTTTATTTTTGTTTTTCTGTTCTTAATTTAATCCGGATGACAATTAATAGTACAATGACACTGAACAGAACTATATATTTTTTCCCATTTTTTTATAGTGCGCGGCGCCCGCTTACTAGATTCCATATGATCATTATAACTGCAATGACCAATAGAATGTGAATAAGACCGCTTCCAACATGGAAAGCGAAAAACCCGAGTAACCATAATACGATTAGAACTACAGCAATAGTGTATAACATAATATTTTTCCTTAAATAAGTTAGTAATACGTATTTAAAAACATAGGGACATACTTCGGAAGCGGCAATAGCCCAAAAGGATGAAAAAGGAACTACATCTTTTGTGTAAACTAGTACCTTCATCAAAAGGATTTTGCAAAATTATTTTCCGACTATAAGCAAACTATTATTGTTAATTAATAATTGTCCCAGCATCTGGTAGGCTTCACGCATGTTTGTCAGCTTTGTTCAAACTCCTTTTCCAATTCCGAATTTCAGGCACGACTTGGTTGTGTTTATCAAATGCAATGTCTGTACTAGATTTTGTAAGACTATTCATTCTCCTAACCTTCACACAAAACAGGATCAGTTTCGAGTATTTCGTTCACTTGTGCCAGTCGCGTCTTAATCCTATCTTGGTCATGGATTGACTTTACGGTACGTTCAGCCAGTTCAGCGATCAATTGTACTTGTTCGCGAAGTGCCCGCCGGCGATGTGGGTTTCCCGTCAAACCGGCAAGGGTTTGAAAGGAGTCTATCATTCGCAAGATGATGGCAACGTTACCGTCGGCGTTATTTCGAATTTGATCGAACGATTCAGATAGGAAGCCTTCGAAGCTAGGAACTTTAGCAATCATTAGTAGTACCCCTTTTTCGTAGCGACACGATGAGGGGATTTGCCGTGGAGCTATCAGTGCCAGAATCGCAGTCAAATAATCAACGCATGTCACAGCAGTTGTTGTGTCGTTGATGCCGGGGGAGAGTGCTTTCAATCCCACATCCACTATCTGCCTGATACCAAAGGACATGTCCTGTTCAACGGTACGGAAGCGGCTGATGCTGAATGCTGACTGCAGGGCAGCAATTTTTTCTTGATCCGGCTGATGTTCCATTGCGATTGAAACCAGCGGAGTGTTTTGGACAACAAACTCGCCGATTCCGCGTTCCATCCTTACAACGGTTTCCCAGTCTCGAGCTACGCGCAGGAGTTCGGTATTATTTATGTTCTGGATATAGCCGCTTTCCTTGGACTGTATGACACACCAATTCCGTTTAGTTAAGGGAGGCGGAGTTTGTTCATCATCATCTTCATCCGGGCTTTGCCCAAGTTTTTCCGGAAACAGCAGATTAATGGTCGCATTAGTTTCCTTAGCGATCGAAGCAATGATGCTGGAAGCCTGGATCGAAGAAGCGATGTGATGAATGAAAAACATTAGGGTGCCAACACCTACAAGTGCCATTACAAAGCCAAAGAATACTGCTAGATTTGGAACAAATGCATCCTCGTCACCGCTGCGAATGGTACGCAAAACGATTAGACAATAAGTAAAAATGCCTGCGAAGATCCCAAGCACTATCTGCGTAGCACGGCTGCGCATGAAGTTACGTAAGATGCGCGAAGTGTATTGACTCGAAGCCAGTGCAAGCACTACCAATATCATGGAAAACGAGACGCCCACGACGGTCATCATCGAACCGGCAATAGTAGACATCATCCCTCTCGCGCCTTCCGCACTGGCTCCAAAAAGTCGTGGCCACTGGTTCAGCCATCGGTCGGTTCCGGTGGAGTCCGCTTGAATCAAAGCTACCGCTAAGGCAATACTAGCCAAAACAATCAGCGAAGGCATAAACCAAAAATTCGACCGTAAATTGCTCCAAAGTTGCTTGAACTTATTCATTTAGTTAGTTTCCATTTCCAATTCCGAATTTCCGGCATGTCCTGTCCGTATTTGTCTATATATTTTTTATGATCAAGCAGCTTATCGCGGAGGTACTGTTTAACATAAGCCGCCCTCGAACCTAATCCAGGCACCCGATCAATCACATCGCCAACTAAATGGAAACGATCCAGTTCATTCAACACAACCATATCAAATGGTGTAGTTGTTGTTCCTTCTTCCTTATAACCACGCACGTGAAATCTCTCCTGGTTGGATCTTCGATATGTCAAACGATGGATCAACAGTGGATAACCATGGAAGGCAAAGATGACATGCTTGTCTTTCGTAAAGAGAGTATCAAAATCCTTATCGCTAAGTCCGTGGGGATGCTCGCTTTTCGGTTGGAGTGTCATCAGATCAACCACGTTTATAACCCTGACTTTAAGTTCCGGGAAGTTCTGTCGCAGTATTTCGACAGCAGCCAGCGTCTCCAAAGTAGGGACATCACCGCAGCATGCCATAACTACATCAGGTTCTTCACCTTTGTCGTTACTGGCCCATTCCCATATACCGAGTCCTGCCGTACAGTGTTTAACAGCGGAATCTATGTCCATCCATTGAAGTGCAGGCTGTTTGCCTGCGACAATAACATTTACATAATCGCGGCTTCGCAAGCAATGATCGGTCACCGAAAGCAGTGTATTAGCGTCCGGTGGTAAATACACACGGATAACGTCGGCTTTCTTATTGACAACGTGATCTATGAAACCTGGATCTTGATGACTAAAGCCATTATGATCCTGCCGCCAAACATGGGACGAAAGCAGATAGTTCAATGAGGCAACGGGACTTCGCCAGGGGATATCGTGAGCTACCTTTAGCCACTTTGCGTGCTGATTAAACATCGAATCAATTATATGAATGAATGCTTCGTAACATGAGAAAAAGCCGTGCCTGCCTGTAAGCAAGTAACCTTCAAGCCAGCCTTCGCACTGGTGCTCACTTAACATTTCCATCACACGACCATCGGGTTCAACATGGTCGTCAATTGGAATTAGTTCCGCAGTTGAGCAGCGGTTCGTTACATCGAACACATCTCCCCACCGATTCGATGCAGTTTCGTCTGGACTGAAAACGCGGAAGTTAGTCTGGTTGAGTTTTACTACATCACGAATGAACTTACCTTGAACGCGCGTGGCTTCTCCTTCATCAACGCCGGGATTATTTATCTTTAGAGCGTATTCACGGAAATCCGGCATTTTTAATTCTTTAAGGAGAAGTCCTCCATTAGCATGCGGGTTTGTACCCATCCGCCGTTCGCCTTTAGGTGCTAACTCGGCAAGTTCAGGAATTAGCCTACCGCTTTTATCAAATAATTTTTCTGCTTTGTAACTCTTCATCCACTGTTCAAGAATTTTCAAATGCTCGGGTTTCTTTACAAAGTCTGTAATCGGTACCTGGTGTGCCCGGAACGTACCTTCGATAGGCAGATCATCTACAACCTTCGGGCAGGTCCATCCTTTAAGAGTTCGGAATATAATCATTGGCCATTTCGGCCGTTCTTTAAAGCCATTTTTTCGCGCTTTAGTTTGTATTTCTTTAATCTCGGCAACTATAGTATCAAGAGTTGAAGCCAGGAGTTGATGAAGTTTGTCGGGATCGTCTCCCTCAACAAAATATGGTTTGTATCCGTAACCCCGGAAAAGATGGTCTAATTCTTCGTGACTGATGCGCGCCAGAACAGTTGGGCCGGCTATTTTGTAACCATTCAAATGTAAGATTGGCAGTACAGCTCCATCACAAACCGGATTGAGGAATTTGTTGGAATGCCAGCTGGTGGCCAGCGGTCCTGTTTCCGATTCGCCGTCACCTACAACACATGTTACTATCAGGTCAGGATTATCGAACGCTGCGCCATAAGCATGCGACAAAGAATAGCCGAGTTCTCCGCCTTCATGAATTGAGCCGGGCGTTTCCGGCGCGACATGACTCGGAATACCGCCCGGAAATGAAAATTGTGTGAATAGTCTTTTCATACCCTCTTCATCTTGAGTAATATTCGGGTAAACCTCGCTGTATGTCCCTTCCAAATATGTATTGGCTACAATTCCCGGCGCGCCGTGACCCGGTCCGATGACATATATCATATTCAAGTCGTATTCCTTGATGATACGATTGAGGTGCACATAGATAAAATTAAGACCGGGAGTAGTGCCAAAATGTCCCAGCAAACGCGGCTTTACATGTTTCAATTTTAATGGTTTCTTTAACAGCGGATTGTCAAATAAATAAATCTGTCCGACCGACAAATAGTTTGCAGCCCGCCAATAGGCGTTCATCTTTTGCAGAAGTTCCTGCGATAAAGGTTTATCCTTTACATTAGTCTTTTTCGTTTTCGCAACAATGTTCTCTTCAAGTCCTTCTCTTACTTCCTTAATTAATTTCTTCTCAGATACTTTTTTTGTTTTCATAATTATTTATTCTTTCAATATAAGTTTTAAAATTTAAACAGCACTAAGATTGTTCTTCATCGGAAGCGGACTCGTTTCCGATTGAGCTGCGCACAAACAGGCCCCGAAGATGAAGATGCAACCGCAAAGATAAATCCACAGTAACAATGCCATGATTCCGCCAAACGTCCCGTAGACAGCATTCAACGTTGCGAAGTTTCTCAGATATATTTCGAACAGACTTTCGCTCGCTTGCAAAAGAAGCGTAGAGAACAGAGCGGCTAACCAAACTTCGGAAAACCGGGTAGACCGGAACGGGGCAAATCTGTAAAACAAGCTCAAACCAAAAAAAGCCAGAAGTAAAGGGATAAAAAAACTTCCTATTCCATACAGCCAGGAAATCGAATCATTTGGCGTAAAGAACCAATCCTTCGCTATTCTTATCATTGCCGGCAAAATCATACCCAGCAGTACCATACTTGCCGTAATACCTAGCAACGCCAAGCTTCTGAGTGGTAGACGCCACCAGCTTTTGTACACTGGGGTTCCCCACGCCCGGTTTGTAGCAACTATAAGTGTGATGAAACATTGGACGGAGGCCCAGACAAGGATAACTAATGCGACTAAACCTGCTTGTTCGCGCGCATTGATAACACCTGTGATGGCATTAAAAATGTAGTTATGCATTTCACCACTAATCGGGACATAGCTTTCGATATAAGTAATTATCACTTTCCCTGCCCGATCTTTGTCAATAAAAGTCGAGGCAATAGTGACAAAGAGGACGATTAAAGGAAACAGAGAGAAGAACATGTTGAAGGAGAACGCTCCCGCCCACTGTACTCCATCAATACTAAGAAACTTTTTGAACGCAAGCCGAAGAATCATCCATACTCGTCTGAACCTTTGGCCAAACATGAGTGTGTACTTCACTGGGAATTTACCTTAACTGCCGGTTCATCAACCCAGTATCCTTTGCGATTATAATGTCGATGCAGTTCGGTCTCATAATCCCGGCTTAGCAGAGATTCATCATTGAATTCAGGGGACTTCTTGATTGCCTCGCGGGAAAGATTGATGAAGGCTTTCTTCTCGCTCCAACTAACGCGATCGATCCATTTTGGTGAAACCAAAACCTTTTTCCCTGGCCACCAGTTTTTTGTATCGATGATTAGATAACGAATCGTCCACGTCTTGTCATCAATGATAAAATCCTCGACATGGCCAATTTCGTCGTCTGTGGCTTGGATATGGTAGCCCTTGACTTCCTTTGTGCTGCGCAGGTGTGCATCACCTTTGTACTGCTTAACAGAATCATTGTCTTCCTTCATTGTTTTCTTATCGACAATGGGAGTAAACGGAGCCATTCCTGTTGGTCCGGCATAAAATCCATTTCTCCAATAAATAGGCAACGCGTAATGTTTAAATAATTCTATCTCATGTTGGCGGGATACAGTTTTTTCAGTTTCAATATCGGGACTTTTACGTACCTGTTCCATAAGGAGATTTACTTGAAATGTTCGCAACTTCCAATCAGTTATACCCAGTGCCGCATGCGGAATTAGTACTTTCCGTTCAGATAACCAATTGCCTGTTTCTACGACTAAGTAACGGATTGACCAGTTGAGATCATCGAAGTAAAACTCATTCACTTTTCCTAACTCACCATCGTTTGCACTAATGGTGCAGCCTTTCAACATATTTATACTGCGTAACATAATGACTCCTTTTTTAATTAAATATTTTTTCTTTTCCAGGCAGACTTTCCAGTAACCATTTCCATGCTTTCATAATGTCCTTGCTGGCTTTCCCTCTCGCCAGTGTGCTTCAATCTGTTCGAGACTTTTACCCTTGGTTTCCGGCACAAGGAGAAATGAAAAGGTCCAGTACCGGTCATCGAAGTATAATTCTTTAGGTAGTTACATTGTGTGGATACACCCACCACCGAAAAATGATCAGTTGGGAAAAAACTTCATTTTATAACATAGCTTGAATTCTTCCTTTCACCTTATTTTTCAAAACCGAGTATACTGCAAACTGTTCTGGCAATCATGAGATCTTCGTCGGTGTGAATGACACGGACAGAGACACGTCCGGCATCTTTTGAGATAACCGGAGTGTTAGCCATGTTTTGTTTTTCTTCAAGCTCAATTCCAAGAAATTCCAACCCTTCACAAATACGGTAGCGAACAACCGGGCTGTTTTCACCTATACCACCGGCAAAAACCAATGTGTCTAAACCACCAAGTGCGGCGGCGAAAGTTCCTATCCATTTCTTTGCCTGGTAGCAAAATAATGCCACAGCTTCCGCAGCCCGAATATCAACAGATTCCTTTGCGAGCAAATCGTGCATGTTGGAACTGGTTTCGGAAATACCAAGGAGACCGGAATCGTGATTGATTAGCTTATTGAATTGTTTGGCAGTCAGGTTCTCAGCCCGCATCATAAACCACGCGACGCCCGGATCTAAATCTCCGGGCCGGGTACCCATCGTAAGTCCTCCGGCAGGTGTAAAGCCCATGCTGGTATCAATGCTCTTTCCTTCGCTAACGGCAGCCAAACTTGCACCGTTGCCAAGATGAGCCAGAATCACACGGCCTTGCGCTGCTTTTGTACCGGCGACACGAGCGAGTTCTTCGATGAGATAAGAATAAGACAACCCGTGAAACCCGTACCGCTTAATGCCCATTGCATCAAAGCGGCGTGGGATAGGCAAGATTTTGGCGACACGTGGCATAGTACGGTGAAATGCCGTATCATAACAAGCAACTTGATGTATTTTAGGATAACGCCGCACTAACGACTCGACCAGTTCAATCTCAGCAGGCAGATGGTCGGTATCATACGGGCTTATACGATGCAGTTCGTCCATCAATTCATGTGTAATGCGTTCGGGTTCCGTGTGTTTCAAGCCGAAAACCACACGATGTCCGATTCCTTTTATCAAAGAAAAATCAATCTTTTTTTCCAGCCAATCAATCAGAAAATTTGCTGCTGATTTGGTGTCGGAGGATTCAAGAATAAGACTGTCTTCCTGTTTTACATCTGATTCACTAAAAGTTAAATTTGTACCCGGCAGACCGATACGGTCAACGCTTCCATAAAGATTTTTTTTTAGTAGCTCGCCTGTCTGATATAATGCAAACTTGATACTCGATGAGCCGCCGTTGATTGTAAGAATGTTTATGTGAGGTTTTTTCATAGTTAATTTTATATCAATTTATTTGTTCGTTTGTGAATCAATCGGTCCGATATTTACAGATAAATATTTTTTATTTGGTCATGAAGACTTTTAGATTCAAATTACTGCTTTGCAACAAGAGGAATTACTTCCACAAAATATTTTTTCTTATTGTATTGAAATTTCATAATATCGTCTAGTCGTCTTTCTTTAAGAATTCTGCAATTAGATCATCCTGGTTTTCTTCAAATGAAATTGATTTGGTGAGACTAAAATAAATCGTCCTCATATCCACTATCAGGAATCCATATGCTTTTTTCAGTACCAACAACTGTAGCGTAAGTGTGAAGCATACCATAATTAGTACAACGTACGCTAAAGAATTCAATATCTTTTTGCAGGGAAAGCTCATGTTTTATCTCATCTACCATTTCGACACTGGTTTTGGAGGAATCATGAATTTTTTTAATTATATATACTTCGTCCTCTTCAGTTAAAAAAGAATGAACAGGAGATAATGCATGTTTTTCTACAATTTCAATAATATCCTCAGGATAAATATCTTTAGATGATTCAACATTAATATTTACTAGACTTAGTTGGCCAAATAAGGTCCGTACATCAACATGAGACAATACCGGATATGAAGTAATAACAGGGATTTCAATTTTTAATAAAACCTTAGGTTCCATTACTGTTGATTTCTTTTCCGAATATGTGCAACGATATCTTACCAAGCATTTTTCACGAGAAACGGGTGTAAGCTTTTCAACAAAAAATGAAAAATTAAAATCTATTTTTACCATTGTTGCATTTAAAGAGTAGAAATAATCCATAATATTCTTGCTCATAGTTCTAGTTCCAATTGTATCTCTGTGTTTATGGAGAATTTGAATAAATTTATTTATCCATGTGGCTTCAAATTCTTGCATGATACGAGCTAAAACTGATATACTCGCTTCTGTCTGTTGTCCTGTAGGATTTTCTCTTGATAGCGCCCTTATTGGAAAAGGAAGATTTCTTATTTCCACATCTACTAAAAATCTTTTTTCATTTTTCATTTTTTTTAACTCCTTTGTTATTTAACATACTTTTGAACTTGTTATTCATTACTTCCCACTTATTTATATTAAGGCAGATTACTTTTGTTTTAGAATCAGCTTTAGAAATAACGTTAATATTAGAGTTCCCTATTTCATCCGTTATTATTTTTACTCCGATAAAATTTAAACCACTACAAATCTCATTTATTAATCCCCGGGATTCTTTTATGTGATTGCTTATGAAAATAATTAAATCAACACCATTTAAAATTGATATATAGGAACCTATATATTTAAGGATATTGTATATAAAAATTTTAAGCGCTTCTGCTTCATCAGTTCCATTTTTATTTTTTAAAACATCATAGATAGTAGTCTTTTTTCCAAGTAAAGCAGTGAAACCGCTTAAGTTAGATAATAAATTATTTATTTCTTCGAAAGACATACCCATAGAGTAAAGCTCAAATATGATGGTCGGGTCAATATCTCCGCAGCCTGTATCGGAAAATATTCCTTCTATCATAGTAAAGCCAATTGAAAAATCAATAGGGATTCCGTTTTTGATTGCAGCAATGTTTGAGTTATTGCCAATATAAATATTAATAATCCGTTTAATTGATGAACCGAAATATTGTTCAGCACATTCTAATGCGTGCTGATGATATATACCGTAACCACCATATCTCCTAATTCCCGTCATGCTTAATTCTTTAGGCACTGCATATAGACTTGCCTCCAGAGGAACACCTGAGAAGAAGCCTGTATCGCAAAATAAAACATGCATTACCCAGGGCATCTTTTCGTACCATAGCTGGGCGGATTCATAAGTTAATTTGTTATACTCAGGTAAGAGAGGGACACATTTTTTTAAGTTCTGTAAAGTATTCGAATCAAAAATATGGATTGAACTTTTAATTTCTTTACCACCATTGTATAAAAAATAACCAATACCTTTTATTTTCCTTATATTTCCGATAGCTTCAACTACACTATTAATGAATTCAGTTCCTAACTTGCCTTTGCCTTCAAGAAGGTTCTTACCGTCCATAATAATCCATTGCATTAAGGGAGGGTAAGGGTTTAATAACAAAATCATTTTTGATTTCCCTCTATCAATTTTACACCTTCGTTAAATATTTCTAATTCTTCTTCGTTTGGAATAATTAATATTTTTACTTTATCATTGGTAGAATTTATTTGTGAAATGCTATTCATTACTACATCCTGATTTTTCTGTAAATCCATTTTAATTCCACACCAGTCCATCTCTTCGCATACTTTTTCCCGAACAAACCAATTATTAATTCCTATATCATCAGTAAAGATTAATAGATCTAAACCTCCTAAAATAATTGCATAACTCCCTATGAATTTTTTTAACCGGTGGATATACATATTAAATGCAAGTTGAGCGGGTTTATCAGTACTTATTTTTTTAATAATATCTCTTATATCGCTGGAAAATTCAGACACGCCAAGCAAACCACTTTTTTTGTTTAATAAATTCATCAGGTTATCGGGACGATAACCGTATTGATACATAAAATATATACCGAGCATTGGATCTATGTCACCCGTACGAGTACTCATAACCAAGCCGGTTAGCGAAGTATAGCCCATAGATGTATCTACAGATAAACCATTTTTAATTGCTGCTACACTTGAACCGCCGGTACCTAGATGACAAGCAATTATTTTCAGTTTTTGTACTGGTGTCTTTAAATAATTACTAGCTTTGTTAGTAACATATTGATAGGAAAGGCCGTGAAATCCGTATTTCCTAAATCCGAATTTATTAATTAGATTTTTAGGAAGAGCATATGTATATGCTTCCGGCGGAATAGATGAATGAAATGAGCTGTCAACTGTTATATATTGCGATATATAGGGCAAGAGACTTTTGCATTTATTTATAACACTAAGAATGGCGGGATGATGGATAGGAAATAACGGTATAAGCTTGTACAATTTACGAATCAATTCGTCACTGATAAAGACAGTTTTAAACTCTCCGGCACTATGAATCCAGCGATGACCTATGAAATTAAATTCTATTTCTGTATCATTTAATTTTTTAAGAATTAACTCTGCCGCATACGCGTGGGTCTTTTCAGAAAGTTTTTCGTTTTCATAACTATTGTTGAAAAAATATTCGATGAAAGGTGACTCATCACCTTCAACATTTAATCTGTGTGCTTTCCCAGAGAATATAACATTAATCGAGTGATTAATATTCCTTTCAAATAGTTTAAAGGTCAAAGAAGAACTCCCACAGTTAAAAACTAATACTTTCAACTCATACTCCAATTTTTTCTAATCCAATTTTAGAGCTCTAAACCAACCGAAACCAGTTTCGCACACGTGGTTTTGCAACCAGTGTGAAGAATGCTTTGAATTCCTAAACCTTCCGCAATCCGGACGAACATTTCGGAGGATTCAAGAATGAGACTACCTTTTCTGTTTTCTGTTGAGTCACTGAAAGTTAAATTCGTATTAAGTGAGCCTATACGTTCAATGTTTCCATGAAGATTTTTTTCAAGCGGTTTGCCTGTTCTATATAATACAAACTTGATGCTCGATGAGCCGCCGTTAATTGTTAGAATGTTTGTGTCTATTGGTTTCATGGATAAACTTCTTTTTCATTTTTAAACCTTTAGAAAGTGTACACAAAGTTTCTTCTTTAACACGATTTCATAATGCCCGCGGATGCTTTCCTGCCCGCCAGTGCTCTTCAATCTGTTCGAGGGTTTTGCCCTTGGTTTCCGGTACTAGGAAGAACGCAAAAAACCATGCCCCGATACTAACGATCGCAAACAACCAAAATGTGCCGGACTTACCCAGAAATTGTGTAAGGGTCAAAAACGACACGGCTACAATAAAGTTGGTGCTCCAATTGGCCACCGTTCCAACGCTCATTGCCCGACCGCGGATACGTAGCGGGTAAATCTCCGAAAGCATTAGCCAGAAAACAGGGCCCAGTCCCACGGCGAACGAACCAACGTATATCATGAGGCTAGCCACTGCGATCCATCCCAGGCTGCCGGATAGTTGCGGAAGTGAAAACGCTAACCCCAGCACGGACAGACTAAATGCCATTCCCGCAAGACTGACCAAGAGAAGTGGCCGCCGCCCAACCCGGTCAATCAGTTGCATGGCCACCACCGTTAAAATAACGTTGACGATTCCGACTCCGACGCTAGCCAGAATTGCTACCGACGCGGAAGACAGGCCGGCAAACTTGAAAATTGTCGGAGCGTAATAGATAACAGTATTGATGCCGGTGATTTGCTGTGCGATTGCCAGTCCAACGCCCACGATCATTGCCATTCGCAAGAGCGGACTGAACAGCTCGGACCAGTTTCCTTTCTGCTGTTTCACACTTTGCTGAATCTCGCTAAGTTCGCCCTCAACTTTTTCCGGAGTACGAATTCGTTTCAACACGGCCCGGGCTTGGTCCATGTGTCCGCGAGCGGCCAGCCATCGCGGGCTGTTAGGAATGAACATCAGCCCGATACCAAATGCGGCTGCCGGGATTATTGCCATAGCAAACATCCAGCGCCACGACTGCGAGCCTGCAAAGGCGTAATCAATTAAATAGGAGATGACAATGCCGCTGGTTAGAGCGACCTGATTGATTGAAACTAGCTTCCCTCGAATGGCAACAGGAGCGATCTCGGAAATGTAGAGCGGTGCGACAAACGAAGCGACTCCGATAGCGATGCCGGCAATGACCCGTGCAGTAATTAACCATACCGTGTCCGGTGCCAGAGCCGCCCCGACGGCACCCAAACCAAAAATAATTGCGGTGATGATCAGTAATTTCCGGCGTCCAAGCCGGTCTGCAAGAACTCCTCCGGCAACCGCGCCGGCGAGCGAACCCAGCAAAACCGAGCTGACGACGATTTCTTCCATGCCGGCAGAAAGCGAGAAGGCTTTCTTGATGAAAAGAATGGCCCCTGAGATGACACCGATGTCATAGCCGAAAAGCATGCCGCCCAGCGCCGAGATGGCGGTGGCGAGATACACAAAACGTTTCCCGTCCGCCTTGGTTTTATTCTTCATCATTCTCACTCACTTCAGCAGCGGCGGTCGAATCTTGTTGAAAGGAACCGATCCGAACGGTGAAGTTCGTGCCTTCCCAATTATCAGCGCCTGGCCAGTAGATCGTGAATTTGATTTGCTTTCCTTCGGAAAGCGCTTTGGTCGTGAGATCAGCAATGTAAATTCCCAGGCCCACATCCTGTGCAGTTACATCTTGAACTGTGTTCCAAGAATCGGTACTCCAGTGAATGACAGCAGGTGCTATCGTCTCGATGCGCAGTATTTTGCCGGGCGGCATCGAGCGAATTTTATGGTTAAACCGCCACACCATGCGCGGGGATACGGTTTTATTGTTTAGAAAGCGTTGTACTGTTTGCGGCGGTAGATCAAAAAGATTACCGTCACGCAGTGAGCGACGCAGTTTTAGGTATTCGGCGTGCGCCCACACCAGCGGCATGGCAGAACCGGAAGGACAACCAAAATAAAGTTCGCGTTCTGCAATGTCGGGAGAATCCCAAACTTGTTCTGAAATTAAACCGCCTTCGTTGGCAAAAGATTCCATCGTGGCAAGAAGTTGCTTAGCGATTTCGACATGACCTGCCGCCAATTCATAGTGTGCCCGCTCTCCGGTGAGCAATGGCCAACCACGGCCAATCCCCGTTCCATCAAAAGGAGTTCCATCTTTATGTTCGCCATAGCCATCATCATTATAACGATGCCAGGTTGAACCCATAGGTGTTTCTATTTTTAGCAAAGCATCTATAATTATTGTTGTGTTGAGAATGCGCGGGTCGTTGGCAGAGCGCAAGCCAAAACGCACCAGGGCAAGAGCGTCAGGGCTCACCAGATGTTTAGCAAGGCGGCTGTCCTCAGCAGCTAAGACATTCTTTACGAGAACACTCTCCTGAAAACGCGAAACGTCTTTCTCCGTCTCAGCTTCGGCGATCCGTACATAATAACCGTCGACAGTATACCGACGGCACCAGTCCGTGCCAGAAACATACATCCAGCGGTCGATGGAATCGTGCCAAACATCGGCAATCTCGCGGAGATAAGTTGCAATGGATACTTCGTTGTTCAAATCGGCCAGATCCGCCGCTGCAAGCAAGGCGGCGATTTCCGCTGCCACTGTAAACGGTGTATAGCCGGGATCTTCTTCCCATCGATCCTGCGGGCTGACCGGGCCGTTGCGCGCCAGATAACCTGCAGCCTTTTTCACCATCGGCCAAAACTTAGTAACACCGGCGTGGGTTAAGGTCTTTTCACGATAGGACAGATCCATCAGAAGAATCGGCAAAGCCGTCTCATCCATTTGGATTCCGTTCCAATAAGGTGAGCCATCCAACCACATATTCTGTGACCAGTGTCCATCAGGTAACTGAGTTGCCTGCAAATAAGAAAGCACTCGGCGAACATCCTCGTGCGCACCGGCAGCGAGCAAGCCGCCAGCGGTTTCCACCATGTCGCGCGACCAGACGAGATGGTAGCCGCCCAGATCATCATCACCCTTGCTGAATCCCCATGGTATTGATAGACTGGCGATTAGAGCACCGGGAGCTGTCTTGGACTCATGAGTTCGCAAAACGGCGAGGCTGATTTGGGAAAGATTTCCCGGACTGACTTCGCTTTTCTTTTTTGATGCGTGCGTTTTGAACCATTCCTGCCAACCTGTGATGTAGACGCTCTTGGTCTTGTCAAAACCGTTGTGCAAACTGGCGATGGCATTCCGGGCGGCTTCATCCGGGTCTTTTCCAAAACCAAGCGCCAGCACGAATTTTCCTTGCGACTTCACAATATCAATTTCTGCCACCAAAGCCACATTTCCGTTTTCCGCCCTCGTGTATTCCCAGGTCATCTGGTTGTGCGCCTTCAAGTCCTGCCAGCCATCAGATGAACCGACGAAGCCTACCGATTTTTTTGTCCATGGAGCGGAACATGCCAGTGCCAGGGAGCAATCGTTCCGCTGAGCATACAGCATCGGTGTTCCCTTAAATTCTCCGACCCAGGCTGTATTACCGCCGCCGCGATTTCCAAGATGTGGTGCGAGTAGGACATACAGATGATAATCGGACAATACACCTTTCTGTACACTGAACCGAATATGTTGTAACACTGTGTCCCGATGTGGATCAGTTACAATCTGCTTTTCGATGCGATAGCGGTTACTGCGGCAGATGTTAACTAGCCGGAATGCCGGCACACCGTCGGCTAGCCATTTCAATTCTTGTTCTGCATCGCGTTTCTCCTCAGAGAAGAAATCTTTTCCGTCCGTGACGATTAATCCCATGTCGCGGATGCAGGCCTGGTCAATCCGGGGGTAATATATCTCGTTGAAGATTCCGTGGCTCAAGGTGAACCAAACGTGACTCTTGTTGTTAACTGCCGTGCCAACGCCGTTCTTGGCGCTTGAAGTCCAGCGTGGTTCAATGCCGGGTGCGCCGGGTGCGTTACGATTTGACGCTAACATAATATCTATTTTCTTTTCAGAAACTTTTCTTGTTCTCATAATCATATTCCGTTTCAATTTTTCAATGATTTACCTGACTGATACTGAGCGAACTTGATGCTCGATCTACCGCCATTGATAGTCAGGATGTGTGGGCTAGCTGGTATCATATATTATTTCCCATCTTAAAACCATTTCAAGAGTTAAACTTTTTTTATGACATAAACCAAGGTATTCCAATTCATTAAAAAGCTATCCATGCTAATGCATATAATGAATTATTATCCGATGCATTTCTACCGGCGCCATCATAATTATCATTAGAACCATTAAATTTATTATATGCTATATACTGGACTGAAAATTTTGTATTAAACCAGGGCAGAAAATCAAATTCTGCAATGTATCCCCCGGTGTTCGGCAAACCTGTTGAGCTTCCTGAAAATTTAGCCGGAGCGTACAATACCACATCTCCATCACCGGTTATTGAAAAATATCCTATAGAAAAACCAATTTGCTGATCCAGGTAATAATTCCCGATAATTTTAAATGAATTTAAATTCAAAGATTGATTTAGAGATTCTTTTGAATTGAATGTAGCATCTAGATTTCTTTTTTCGAGTATAAAGCTTGTATGAGCAGTAAACTGATTATCACCAAGAGATTTTTCATAATTTAAATCAAAACCAAAATCAGTATACTTATCTGTTAATCCGGTGATACCTGCAGGGTACATTTCTGTTAACATACCATAAGTACCAATTTCAATATATTGATCATTAAACTGTTTTTGAAGTGCGAACCGCCAGTAGGGAGCCAATGATTTGATAATCCCAAAGCTTGTGCTGTTAGGTGGATGAGCACCTCCCTGTTGAGCTGATTTGTAAACACTAAATTCACAGTAAAGCAGACTATTTACTAGAGCATAAGCTCCCAATCCCGCCACACTTTGGGCTAATCCACCCTCTATTAATGTTGAAGCTAACGGAGATGCTGTAACCGAGGAAGAAGCGTATGGAAATCCCCATGCAGGAGTACTGTTCCAGATATCCTGAACAGTCGGATTATTATTTAAAGTAACTCCGTATAACAAATTTTCAGCCCCAAGTTCTGTCTGATTAGCGTACCTGAGATCTATGTTATCCACACCAAAGGCAGCCCCCTGATCATCATAGGAAACCTGAATGAAACTACCTAAATGGGGAGAAATTTCTCCTCCAAAGAATATACTTATTTGCTGCGGGAGTGATACATTATTATTTTGAGTTCCCGGCTGCTCTTTTGTTTTATATGTATATGCAGCCTGCATCATTAACGATACCGGCGGAATTTTTAGAAGGTTGATATCAATATCTTCATTTATATCAGTTGAATCATTAAACTCTATTGTTTTTACACCAACCAATGTGTATCCATTCAACTTGAAAAATCTTCCGAATGTATTTAGTTCCGGGAATATAGTGTGGCATGAACTGCAAGGCAAATTTGTTTGACGTGCAAAACTTGGAATAGCCATGCATTCTTTAGAAAATATTATTAATATCGCAATCGTTACTCCACAGATAATATTTTTTCTGAATTTATATTTTTTCATTACAATGCTCCATTATTTTGATTTTTTCCTAAGTTCTCTTATATAATCAACCAGGTGCCATCTTTGATTTTCAGAAAGTATAAACTTCCAGGGAATCATAACTCCGGTTGCACCGTCACTTATATTCAGGAATACCTCACCATCAGACCTTTTATTTATCTCATCGCTCGTCAGATTATCAGGTTTGGGTATTAAACTTTTGCCTGCAAGTCCATCACCAAGTCCTTCATCACCATGGCAGGAAGCACAATTCTGAACAAATAATATTTTCCCATCAAAAGCAGAGCTTATTTTATCTGTAAATGGATTTTTTAAATTATCTCCTGGTACTGGAGTTTTCCCGGTTTCCTTTTTCTGATGATTGTTATTAACTTTCTCTACTTGTGCACTTAAAGTACTCAAAAAGAACAATGCTAAGATTAATACAAAAAAATAACGCATAATCTTTCTCCTTTTTTAATCCTATAATCTCTAATCCGGGTGCGGATAATTTCTTACAGGCGAACTTGTTAATTTGTGTCCAGTTGAGGCGCTGAAAGTTAAATTCGTACCCCGCAAACCGATAGGATCAACGCTTCAATTTAAACTTTTTTTAGCGATTTACCCCTCTGATATAGTGCGAACTCCGCCATGTGCAAGTTGAACTGCCAACCCAAGCACCGCAAAAATTCCGCCCCCAACCATTCCGCCGACTCCGATGGCCACTACTGCCCAAAACTCAAGCTTGCCTTTGCCTGCTTTGCTCATATATATTCCTATTTTACGGATGACCTGCTCTTCATTTTGCAACCTCAAGTCCAAACGAAGCCAGTTTCGCACAAGTGGATTTGTAATCAGTGTGAAGAATGCTTCGAATTCCTAAGCCTTCAGCGATCTTAACGAACATTGGAGTGTTTTCGAGATAGACTACTTGCCGGGCAGGTGCCTGGGCAGTATCCAGAGCAAGCCGAAAGATGTCCGCATCGGGCTTTCGCAAGTGGACATAGCAAGACGAAATGAAAAAATCCACGAATTCATTAAGCTTGAATTTTCGAATCCGGTAAGCATTAAGCTCACGAGCTTCGTTGCTTAAAACGATAATCTTCAATCCGTACTGTGCCTTAAGCCGGCGGATCAACTCAATCATTTCGGGATACGGCTTGGACCGGGCAAACATAAATTGTCGAAATTGTGCCGGAGTAAAAGGCCGTTTCTCATAAAACACAACCCGGTTCAAGTATTCCGTAATTGTTAGTTTGCCCTCTTCGTAAGTGTCGAACGATTGGTTATGCCTTTTTTCAAACTCTTCCAGATCCAGGTCGAACTTCTTAGCTGCTAGTTTGCGGAACTCATGAACCCATCCGTCGGTGAGCAAGACGCCGCCGATATCTACAAACAAATATTTAATCCGGGTTTTTTCTTTCATCTGGTCTCCTCGTCAATAGTATTATTCATTAATACTGCAAAAGAACTGCTTCTTCTCAATTTGTTTACCTCTATTATTTAAGTACCTGAATTTGATTACTGTTATTTATTTTGCTTGGACTCACTTATCAATTCACAATAATAATTAAAAATTTTTCATCGCTGCCATAATATTTGTGAAGCTTCAAGCGGAATAGCAACGCCTTCGTAGTGAGGTATCAATCTTGCTGTATAGTCTGTCGCAGGCCTGATTGCCGGTACCTGTGTGCCATAGATATAGCGGTTTGTTGTGTCTGTCGATTGACTGATGAGCTTCATCTCCACTTTTACCGAGCTACCGCCATTTATACCATCGGCATAAAGCTCCACTCGAACTGCATTTGGGTCAATGTGGTTGAGATATACCTTCACTTCAAATACATGCTCCTCTCCTTTAGTTTCAAACTTTATTTCATCGAAATGAATCTCAGACCATTTTTGTTCGAGAGAATGCTGCCAATTAACCAGCTTTTTGCCAAGTGAACCTTTATCGGAAGTACGAACACTATAGGATGCCGCAGCAGGAATGTAATGCTCCTCGGTGTATTCCTGAACAGTGCGGTTGGCTGAAAAATGAGGTGTCAGCATCGCCATGCTTTCACGAATACGAGATACCCATGATTTCGGAATACCCTTCTCATCACGGTTATAAAACTCAGGGATTAACTCATTTTCGAGCAGATTGTAAAGTGCGTTTGCTTCAGCAGCGTCCCAGGAAGGATCATTACCATGTTCCTTGCCGTCTCCCAATGCCCAGCCAACTTCCGGAGTATAGGCTTCCGCCCACCAGCCATCCAACTCAGATAGATTGACTCCGCCGTTGACGAGTACTTTCATGCCGCTGGTTCCGCTTGCTTCCCACGGACGCCGTGGTGTATTAATCCAGACATCCACTCCCTGTACTAGGTGTCCGGTCAAATGCATATCATAATCGCTAAGGAATACCGCATGTTGGCGTACCTCGGGTTGGTGGATAAAACGCACCCATTCCTGGATTAGTTTTTGGCCTGCTAGGTCTTCCGGATGTGCTTTACCGGCGATAATAAGCTGTACAGGATGTTGTTTGTCGGACAACAGGCGAAGGAGTCGCTGCGGATCATGCAGCAACAGATTCGGTCTCTTGTAGGTGGCGAACCGGCGTGCAAAACCGAGCGTTAATGCATTTGGATCAAATAAATATTTTGTATCGTTAACCTTCTCGGGGGATGCGCCTGACTCAGCGAGCTGACGGGATAGCCGGTCACGGGCATATTCAACGAGAGATTTAACGGCTACAGTACGAAATTGCCAGAGTTTTTCGTCGGAGATACGGCGAATGTTCTCATCCAGTGTTTCCGTCATTCCAAGCCAGCGATCTTTTCCGCAAGCCTCAGTCCAAAGTTCATCGGCTGCCGCCGAATCCCAGGTAGGCATATGTACTCCGTTTGTTACGAACCCGACAGGAACTTCATCTGACGGCCAGCGAGGAAAAAGAGGTTCGAAAAGCCGCCGGCTGACTTTACCATGCAGTTGACTCACGCCATTCACTGCGCCGCTCCCGCGAACCGCCAGATAAGCCATGTTGAAACTTTCCGATGAGTCTTTCGGATTCCGGCGGCCCAGAGCCAGCAAATCGTTTAGAGTTATGCCAAGTCTCTGCTCAGCATAACCCCCAATGTATTGCCCGATAAGGGCAGGATGGAATCGGTCAAAGCCGGCAGCCACAGCAGTGTGGGTGGTGAATAGGTTTCCGGCACGGGTGACATACAGTGCGGCTTCAAAAGATTGTCCTGTTTTTTCCATGAAATTTCTTGCGCGTTCCAGAACAGCGAATGCAGCATGCCCTTCATTCAAGTGGCAAACCTCAGGATGGATGTCGAGTGCGGCGAGCAGCCGCCATCCTCCAATCCCGAGTATGATTTCTTGTTTGAGCCGCAGCTCCGGCCCGCCTCCATAAAGCTCGCTTGTAATTCCTCTATGAGCCGGAAAGTTCGCAGCATCATTAGAGTCCAGTAAGTAAAGTTTAATTCTGCCGACCTGAACCTGCCATGTACGCAGCCAAACCGAATAACCGGGAAGCGCAATTTCTAGACGAAGCCAATCTCCGTTCGGTTTCCGTAGTGGTGTGATTGGCAATTGCCCCGGATCGTTATATGGAAACAGAGCTTGCTGTGCTCCATCCTGATCAATTACCTGTCGAAAATAGCCCTGCTGGTACAACAGTCCCACACCTACCACCGGCACGCCCAAATCGCTTGCTGCTTTAAGCTGGTCGCCGGCAACATTTCCGAGTCCGCCTGAATATATAGGCAGAGCCTCGCTCAACATGAATTCCATACTAAAATAAGCAATGCAGGTTAAAGGTGTTTGCGTGTGATTTTGCTGAAACCACGCCGGGGATTCATTCTCCTGGTTCTTTTTTTGAATGAGGTTATTTACTTCCTTACGAAACAACGGATCGGCTAACGTTTGCTCAAGCTTGTCCCGTGAGACAGTCTGAAGTACTACCCAAGGATTTTGAGTAAAGTCCCACAGCCCGGGATCAAGCTGCCTCCAAACTTCGTCTGCGTAATGGCTCCACGACCATCGCATATCCAGGGCAAGCTCGGCGAGAGAATCGAATCCCTCGACTTCTGTGGGTAAAAGACTGTATATCGGGTGATTGACACGTGTTTGTTTGTTCATGGTTTCTCCTAATATTTATCTTTAACGGCATTTCAGGCTCTAGGTGTATGAATTAGTCCTATGATTTTTCCTTCATTTGTTTGAGGATGTTATACGCGGCTACTGCTGTTGATTCCTGAGCCGCGCCGGGTTCTAAAGACTTCGTTAGAGTTGTAAGCAATTCATTGAATCCATCCTCTCTCTGGTCCCTTAAAACATGGTGTGCTCCTTGGCGCAATAAAATAGAATCAGGTTTGCTTTTAATCAATATGTTTAATAGTTGCGGCCAGGCGGCTTTTTTAAATTTTCTCAATGCTACGGCAGCTAACCATGCCACATCATGGTCACTGTCTTCAAGCGCTTTCACCAGCGATGGTATTGCTCTTGTATCGTAGATCGAACCGAGAGACTTGGCTGCTTCCCAACGAAGATGATCTAACTTGGAATTCCGCAACGTACGGATTAGGAAAGGGACGGCGGGTTTACCTAGGGTTATCAGTGATTCCCTTGCTTTTTGGCGCGTCGCACCCTCCTTGCTTGCCAGCATGTCCATCAAGGATTCTATATTTGTGACAGTCAAAATTTGTTTGCTTACACTTGTTACTTTGCTCATGGTTTCTCCTTAATGTTTTGTATTTAATGTCATTTCAGGTTTCTGTCCGACCGCTATGGCATCGTTAACAATTATCTGCGCTTCTTCCAGGATGCTGTGCAAATGATCAGCTCCCCGGAAGCTCTCTCCATAAATTTTGTAGATGTTTTCAGTTCCGGATGGACGAGCGGCGAACCATCCGCTTTTTGCAATTATTTTCAATCCCTCGATAGGCGCGGCGTTGCCCGGCGCGTTGGATAGGATTGTCTGGATTTTTTCGCCAGCCAATCCGGTTTGCTTAACCTGCCGGGGTGAGATTTTTGCCAACGATTCCTTTTGAGCAGGGGTGGCGGGTGCCTCAATGCGTTCGTAAAAAGGCTCACCGAACTCATGTGTAAGATCATTATATAACTGACCGGGATCACGTCCCATTTTTGCTGTTATCTCCGCTGCAAGTAAAGCCGGGATAATTCCATCTTTGTCCGTTGTCCAGACGGTACCGTCCAGCCGGACAAAGGAGGCGCCTGCACTTTCTTCTCCGCCAAAGCCAAGTGATCCGTCAAGCAAACCATCAACAAACCACTTGAAACCGACCGGCACTTCGTAAAGTTTACGCCCAAGTTTCGCAGTGATGCGATCGATCATCGAACTACTAACCACCGTTTTACCAACCGCCGCTTCCATGAGCCACTTAGACCGGTGTTGGAAAAGATAGAAGATAGCGACTGAAAGGTAGTGATTGGGTGAAAGCAGTCCTGCACTCCTGGTGACAATTCCGTGACGGTCATGGTCGGTGTCGCAAGCAAAGGCAATATCGAAGCGATCTTTTAAATCAATCAATCTATGCATTGCATAAGGCGAAGACGGATCCATACGTATCTGGCCGTCCCAATCCACCGTCATAAAACGAAAAGTTGGATCGACTGCCTTGTTAACAACTGTCAGGTTCAATCCGTATCGCTCGGCAATCGGCTCCCAGTAGTGGACGCCGGCACCGCCAAGTGGGTCCACTCCCATACTAACCTTAGCATCACGAATGACGTTCATATCTATTACATTACCGAGGTCATCCACATAAGCATCAAGGTAATTATGCCGGTGCGTCGTACCGGTATGAAGAGCCTTTTCGAAAGGAATTCTTTTTACATCTATAAGGCCATTTTCGAGAAATTCGTTTGCCTTAGTTTCTATCCAATCAGTTACAGCATTTTCCGCCGGACCGCCATTTGGGGGATTATACTTGAAACCTCCGTCATGAGGCGGATTATGCGAAGGTGTAATAACTATGCCGTCCGCAAGTCCTGTCTTGCGCCCCCGGTTGTATGTAATAATCGCATGGGAGATAACAGGGGTTGGAGTATATTCGTCTTTCTCAGCAATCATAACTTCCACCCCGTTTGCCGCCAGTACTTCTAACGCTGTAGCAAGAGCCGGCACGGAAAGCGCATGAGTATCCATGCCTAGAAACAAAGGACCATCAATTTTTTGGTAACTGCGATAGAGACAAATAGCTTGAGTGATGGCGAGAATATGCCGTTCATTAAATGCTTTGTTGAATGCTGAACCGCGATGACCTGAAGTGCCGAACATGACTCGCTGAGCCGGCACTGAAGGATCAGGTGATTCGGTATAATAGGCAGTGACTAGTTTAGGCACGTTAACCAGCATTTCTGGTTCAGCTGGTTTCCCGGCTTGAAGGTTTATTTCCATTTTTCTTCCTTTAATTAAACTTATCTTTGTACTTACTTGTCAGCTATGGCTGATCAAAGAGGTTATCACCATAGGTAATTATTTTATTGTTTTGCATCTTCGTTCCCTTTTACTATCGTAATACTACTTGTATTTTATTTTTGGATTTTACATTTGAACTTAAAACTCAAACTTTTTATGCTTGCGCCTGGTGACTCACATAAAATAGAAAACAATCTTATACCAAATTAATCTATAAAGAGAGCATGCTTAATTCAATCGTTCTAAAGGATGAAAAAGGAACTAATCCTTTATCAAAAATGACGACTTTAGTTTTATCATTAAACAAAGGACGGGAATTAGAGACTTCTTTCCTCTGATTCAACACAAGGAATATATTTTCGCTAAGGTATTAGTTTAAAGAAATAATAAAGAAAGATGGTTAAGAAGTGAATCTCAAATGAGAAGTGAGTTGTTTCGAAGGTAAATTGCGCTGTCGTTTTCATTGAAAGAATAATTAAAAGTATTTTCAAATTTATGAAATCGGTCTACATCAATAACTTCAACTTTGATACATTCTATTGAAGGGCTGTCCTCATCGGTAATAATGAATTTGAGTAATGAAGAATAATTGACATGTAAATTTGTTTCTGATTTTGCAGATATTTTATTATCATGAAAATCGATCCTATCATGTAGAAGGGTAGTTTGACAATCGCAATTTTCAATTTCTTCAGGATGAACAATATTTATGCTGCTGCTGTTTTCCCAAATGATGTCGAGCAGATTAGCCTGGTCAACAAATAATACAAATATAAAAAAACACGTTATTGCTGCAAAAAACATTGGACATGCTTTTACAAAAGAGTTCATACTAATAATTTGGGGAATAGAAATATTATTTTTGTTCATCTATATTACGAGATTAATCATTCTATGTTAAGTTTTCGTTACAGGTTCGATATTTTACTTGTATTTTATTTCGAAAAAAAATGAACTTAGAAATCAATTTACTTATGCTTGCGCCTGGTGACTTACACCTGGATGGCGCATCATTCTTACAATTAATATTAACTTACGAAAAGGGTTATCTTAATTCATCATCCTAAAGGATGAAAAGAGGACTAATCCTTTCGGATGTGCAATAAATCAAGTTTGAATTGTGTCTTAAATCTACCTTTTCCTCTTTTAATTCACAGAGGAAATCCCACAATAATTTTAGTACCTTTTCCCGGAATGAATTTAATTTTACCATTAAGCTGGCTGACCATTAAATTTACAAGATGAAGCCCTAAGCTTTTGCTTTCAGATATATTAAAATCATTTAGTAACCCAATGCCATCATCTTCAACTATCAATACTATCTGGGAATTTACTTTTTTCAATTCTATATCAATGATTCCATCAGAGTAAGGGAATGCATATTTAATAGCATTAGACAATAGTTCAACAAGAATCATCCCTATCGTAGCTGCATTTTTAGTGGGAACAGTAAT
This sequence comes from uncultured Bacteroidota bacterium, assembly GCA_963740945.1. Classification (GTDB taxonomy): domain Bacteria; phylum Bacteroidota; class Ignavibacteria; order Ignavibacteriales; family Ignavibacteriaceae; genus CAVQBP01. The sequence goes on from CAVUGE010000017.1 coordinate 189,959, forward strand.
TTCTTCAATATGTTTATTTATTTTAATATTTCTTGAAATGTTAAGCATCGAATCAATTACTTTATTGCAATATGCTTTGAGCTGGATCTCGTAAAAAGAATTGGTTTCATTTAACAAGGAATATAAATCTGAAATTGATTTTACTCTTAAGGCTAATTCTTCAAGTGTATTTTTTGTTTCTTCAGATTGGGCTACGTTGGATCTAAGATGAAGTAAACTTGTTATTATACTGAAACTGTTTTTTATCCGGTGCTGTATTTCATTAAGCAAAGCTTCTTTTTTATCTATATCATCTGTTAGTGTTTTTTCATATTTCTTTCGCTCTGTTATATCACGAATATTGCATTGAATAACCCTTTCTTTATCAACTAAATAAACATTACTGACAAATTCTACACGTATTTCTTTTCCGTCGGAAGTCTCCAGTGGTAAATCTTCATATCGGACATAATCTTTATCCTGTAATTCTTTATACAATTGCTTTGAATAATCAATATTTTTGAAAGCGCTGATATCCCAAATATTTTTTTTAAGGAACTGCTCTTTAGTATAATCCAGCATTTTAATTAAAAAAGGATTAACGTCAACAATCATCCCGTTATCGGCATTAAGAATTAATATCCCGTCTTTAGCTGATTCAAAAAGCCTGCGATACCGTTTTTCAAACATCCGTGATTTATTCTCTTTGTCTTCAACTTCTAATTTCTGTTTTGTTAAATCCTGGTATGCTTCATGGAGTCTGAACGCCATCTTAATAGAAGCATCAAGTACGGTAATTCCGTTTTTAACAACATATCCATAGGAAGTTACGTTCTCAGTTCTATCCACAATTTCACGATCCGTATAGCTCGAAAGGAATAAAAGAGGGATGTCGTGTTCTTCAAGTATTATTTTAGCAGCTTCAGTGCCGTCTATTCCTTCACCAAGGTTAATGTCCATAAGAATGAGATCGATTTCATTTTTATTATCGTTAACAGCTTCAATCGCTTTTTGACCGGTTAGAACGTGAACAACATTATATCCATACTCTTTCAATTTAATAGAATCATTCATGGCGATGATTGCTTCATCTTCCACAAGAAGAATGGTTTTATTTTCTTTACTGTTCATAATTTTTTTACATGGAAAGATTCTGAATTAAACTGTTTCAAATTTAAGGCAACAGTTTTATATCAAAATAGTTTTTCAAAAATAAAAATATTCTTTTTTTGAGCTATAAAAGACCATCTCTTCATTTTTATAACTTAAACTAATGGAAAATCAACCAACGCAGAGACGCTAAATAAACAGCGTCTCTACATTGGAAATTATTTATTTTTGGATTAGTTTTATCTCAACTCTTCTGTTCATTGCTCTTCCTTCTGGTGTATCATTAGAAGCAACGGGTTGGGATTCACCTAAAGGAACGGCTTCAAGCCTGCTCCTTTCAATCCCTTTATTAATAAGATAATCTACAACAGATTGAGCCCTTTCTCTTGAAAGTTTCATGTTATATGAGTCGGATCCTTTTGAATCAGTATGCCCCTCAATTCTCCATCTTGTCTCCGGATTATCCTTCATAGTCTTGGCTAATTGATCTAGCATTGGATAAGCTGAAGGGAGCAAAGCTGCTTTATTAAATTCAAAATTAGTATCACCACTTAAAATAATTTCCTTTTTAACAGTGTCAACTTTCGCACAGCCCGTCATATCTACCTGTGTACCGGCTGGAGTGTTGGGGCATTTATCTTTATAATCAGGAACGCCGTCACCGTCAGAATCTTTTGGACATCCTGTTGCATCTACTGCAGCGCCGGCAGGTGTATCAGGACATTTATCCACGTCATCAAAAACACCATCATTATCAGTATCAGGGCATCCGGATTCATTTACTTTCATCCCTCTAGATGTATTAGGACATTTATCTAATTCATCCGGAACACCATCATTATCCGAATCTATTGCACAGCCATTTTCATCAACCTTAAATCCTTTTTTTGTATCAGGGCATTTATCTTTATAATCTGGAACGCCGTCACCATCCGAATCAATAGGACAGCCGAAATCATCTACTTTAACTCCAGGCGGTGTATCAGGGCATTGATCTTTGGAATCAATTACACCATCGCCGTCTTCATCCGTTTCAGTGAAAAGGGAATATGAAAAACCTGCCATGGTTTGCAAAAGAAAATCATTTCCTCCACCGGGAGGCAGAGCATCCCAATTATCTTTAGGCGAAAATTCTGCACCAATGTTAAAGTTAAAATTAATAGCCTTAGACAAGAGGAATCTGATGCCTGCTTCTGCATGATAGTTTACTTCTTTAATATTAAAGTTCCTCCCGGTATAAGGCAGGAACACATCGTTATTATCTTTAGGATTAATCCAGCCGTAGGAACCACCTAAAAATATGTAAGGAAAAACCGACTGTTGGACTGAGAATGTATATGAGATCCCCCCCCCAATTCTGGTAATTGTAGACCTAAATACTGTCGGATTCTTTTTGCTGTCTTTACCACCGACATAACCGGCACTCATAAATCCCTTTAACCCGAAAATACCGCTTGAAGTTGTAGGGAAAAAATATTCCAATATACCTCTTCCAACAATTTGAGGTTTTGTAGTAGAGTAGTCAGTAAAACCTAAAGTCATTCCGGCTTCAGCTCCAATCATTACAGTGCCTGAAAAAGCATGATGTTTAACGTTTCTAATTTGAGAAAATGATATACTAACAAAGAGTATAGAAAGAAACGTGTATAGTAAAAACTTTTTCATAATGTTTCCTATCATGTTGTTAAAAAATTATTGATATAATGTTTGTAAATATTATCTAAGCTTTCCCGAGTAATCGTAGAATTATACTATCTTATATTACATAGAAACAGGATACCTGACAATAATCCAAAGGGATGAAAAAAGAACTACATCTCTTGGGTGAGTCTGCTTGAACCCTTATCCTGCCTAATAACTATTTGTCATAAAAAATCTTCCGGTACCAACTATTTGCAAATGATGTATTTGGTTATAAAAAATAAATATTAAACTATTTTGTAATTCAGTCAAAAAATTAAATATTAAAAACCCCACAGCAGCCAGCTGCTTTTTGCCTGCTTCATAAGTATATTTAAATTATTGGAACTTTCTTTTATATTAACAAAAGTGGAATCAAAATTTCGCCCCCAGGATTTGTCCATTAACAGTTTTCCTATTATCCCATCCCCTGCATGTATGCTGTTGGTAATTTTAGATAAATCGCTTGTGATATTGGATGTATTATTAATAGTTGTTTTTAATGAAGTTAGAATAGCGCCCAATTCACTCGATTTGTCCATAAGTGTTTTAAACCCTACCGAACCGTCTTTCAAATTAGTAAAAGTAGAATCGAAATTTTCCCTCCACGATTTATCCATTATCAGTCTTCCTATTGTTCCTTTACCTGATTCTATATTACTCGTAATTTTAGATAAATCACCGGTTATTTGTGAAGTGTTTTCGATAGTTGTTTTTAGTGATTTCATTATATCGTCCACACTGATCGGCTGGATTGTTTCGATAACATCGTCGTTTTCTATTTCCCTTTTTCCGCCTGTTCCCGGATTTATAATTAATACTTTATTTCCCATAAGTCCCTCCGAGCCGATAATTGCAACCGCATCTTTCGCTATAAACTCCCGGGTGCTTTCATCAATTATTATTTCTACTCTAACGGAAGTATCACTAACTATACTAACGTTTTTCACAGTCCCCACATTTACACCTGATAATCGTACGTTATTTCCAGCCTGAAGACCGGCAACATCTTTAAATACTCCGCTTAGTTGAAAGGTATGTCTGAATAATTGCTGCCCTTCACCAATAAAATATATTGCTACAATAAATACTATAATTCCAAGGGAAATAAATAATCCCAGCTTGATTTTATTCGATATATTATTTTTCATTTTATTTTCTCTTATAATTTTTCTGGTCCATCATTCAAAAAATGATCTTACCCATGTATCTGTCGAATTCTGAAGGTCGGTATATGATCCTTCTGCCGCACATATTCCGTCTTTGATCACTATGATCCGGTTTGCTGTTAGCCTGGCGCATTCGATATCATGTGTGATAATAATGGAAGAGGTATTATATTTTTTTTGTACTTCCAAAATGAGCTTACTTATTTCTTTTGATGTAATGGGATCCAGTCCTGTTGTCGGTTCATCATAAAGCATTATCTCCGGTTTTAATATCAAAGTTCTGGCTAAGCCTAACCTCTTACGCATACCGCCGGAAAGTTCCGAAGGCATCTCATTGATCGCTTCAGAAAGTCCTACATTTTCCAATGCTTCTTTTATCAGCAATTTCATTTTTTCCTTTTGTATCGAACCTATTTGTCTTCTGAGGGGGAATTCAAGGTTTTCTCTTACCGTCATGGAATCATATAAAGCGCCGCTTTGAAAAAGGAAACCAATCTTCTCATGTAATTCAATCAGTTCCTTATCTTTTAGTTCAGAAATATTTTGCCCAAGTATTACAAGTTTCCCCTCATCAATTTCAACCAATCCCACTATACATTTTATAAGGACTGATTTACCGGTACCGGATTTTCCAAGTATAACAAGATTTTCTCCTTTATGGATCACCAAATTAATATCACGTAGAACATGGTTATTCCCAAAAGATTTCTTAAGATGCTCCATCTCAATAACAAAACCATTTTGTCTCTTATCGTGTTCAGTTATTATTGTAGTTGAATTATCTGTCATTCTTCTCATTACCCAATTTAGTGTTGAAGCAAACTTGTGATTTGCACTGCTATCATATCTATAATAAAAACCATTAAAGATGCGAATACAACGGCTGAGTTAGCGGCTTTTCCAACTCCTTCAGTTCCTTTATTTGAATAATATCCTTTATAACTCCCGATAAGCCCAATGGCAAATCCAAAGAAAAAAGTTTTAATGAAAGCCGGGAACAGATCATTAAATTCGAGACTTTGAAATATCTGCACAAAAAAGAAGTAGACACTTACATTTCCTTTTATATTAACACCGACAAACGACCCTAACAAACCAATTCCATCGGCAAAAATTACCAACAATGGAAGCATCAATGTTGCAGAGAGGACCCTTGTAATAACAAGATATTTAAATGGATTGGTATGCGATACCTGCATTGCATCAATTTGCTCGGTTGTATTCATCGATGCCAGCTCTGCCCCGATTCCCGATCCGACTTTTCCGGCAAAGATTAAAGCAGTTATAACCGGCCCTATTTCCCGTATAATTGAAACTGCTACCATTGCAGGCAGCCATGACTCTGCCCCGAACTTTGCTAACGTAGGTCTTGATTGAATAGTAAGGACAAGCCCTATTATAAATCCTGTAACAGCTACCAAAGGAAGAGACTTGTAACCGATCAGGAAAGATTGTTTGAGTAGTTCATTAAACTCATACGGCGGTTTAAATACTTCTTTGAAAAAGTGCCAGGTAAAAATTGTAATCGAAGCTACTTCCAAAATGAATTTTTTAAATATCGAATCTTGAATTATTTCGGCCTGATTTTCATCCAGGGACTTAGGTAAAATTATTTTTTCCATTTTAGTGATTTCATTAAATATCTAATTCTATCCAATCGTAGTTTTGTGTTCGATGTGTTTTAGAAATAAAAACAAAAAAGGATACATCTTTATTCTTAATTTTTCTTCGTTGAGTGCATTTCCAACATTATCAATATTATTACTAAACTCCCTTTTAAATTCTTTCCAATTATCTTTTCCTTCATACGTAAAGTCATTTATCATTTTCTTGAGTTCAATATTTTTTTAGTTTATGGAATACATAGTATGATATAAAAAAATTTAGAATTGTTCAATCGAGCAAAGGGATGAAAAAGGAACTAAGACTTTTGGATGAGTAAAATAAGCTCTATTAGACTTTTTAGAAAAAGAAAAAAATCATAACAAACTAACCATAACTATAACACCGGAGATAATTATTAAGATTCCTGCAATTCTATTTACCCATTTTAGTCCGTCTAAATCTAATTTCTTTCTAAAAAACATAACACCCGAACTAAGAGACAAAAACCATAAACAAGAACCAATAAAAACTCCTGTCACAAGAACAGATGCCGAAAAATTACCGAGATCACTTCCCAAACCTAGTGCGGCAAACACTGCTATAAAAGCAAAGATGGTTAAAGGATTGGTAAGAGTTAATATAAATGCTGTGAGATATGATCGCAAAATTCCATTGCTGTTTATAGGGATAACAGTATTAGTAGGAAGTTTGAGAAATGTTCTAACACCCAGGTAAAGAAGAAGCGCTCCTCCAACTAACCGTATCCATATTCGTTGGCTGACAAGCGTATTCGAAATAAACGTAATTCCAAATGCAGCAACACAACCGTAGAGTAAATCCGCAGTTGCCGCTCCAAGACCAACAATTAATCCGCGTAATCGTCCTTCGTTTAGTGTCTTACGGATACACATTATTCCAATAGGCCCAATCGGAACTGCCAACGCAAAACCTATAAAGATTCCCTTAAGAAAAATAATAAATTCCATAGTACAATCTTTCAAGCAGGGTTTTCATATATAATATGTGTTCAACCTACGTTCCGCAGGGAGTAGATTACTTCCATGATTAATTTTTAACAATTTTTTACAGCTAATAATTTCATCTTAATATCAGCTTTACTGGATGTTGCATTTTTCAACTTTTCGCCTGAGTCACACACCCATGACGAGATACTAGTTGGTTTGCCAATCTTTTTAATATCAATGTGTTTATCTGTCGCATCATAATTAACTCTTTAATACATCTTTTAAGAATCCGAAAATAATTAGTTGCAGATTCCGCAAATAATATATTTTAACTGAACTTATAGTGAAATACCAACCTGAGCGTCAATTAAAAACCTCATCTTCTTTTCTATAGGGAAGAACGGAGCAAATTCCAGACCTCCTGTGATTTTCTTGTTTAAATCGATTCTAAGTAATCTCGTCATCTCAACCACATCAAGGAAAATCGATAAAGCAAATCCGCCGCGTCCGATATTAACGTCGAGTGGAGAACTAACACCGAATGTTCCAACCCCAAAATTAACCGGGAATCGATGTCCAGATACTTCGTCTACATAATAAAATCGTATCATCGCACTTGTGTTACCATAGTCTAAATTATCATTTGCTTGAGTGTCGAACAAAACTTTAGGTATACCAAGAGATAAACCTATTTCAATTTGCGGACCTCTTACACGCAAATAACGGGTATATGAGTTGGAACGATCGTAGCCTCCAATTTTAATTGTGTAATCAGGTTCGATGTTGATCCTGATAACGGTCCAATCAGGCAGGGAGTCCAAATGTATTCTCACTTGGGTAAATTCCTCCGGTCGAATTGCTGCATAGGCACCGTAAGCTCTACGGTATTGAATTAACATGGCGCGATCCCGGTTGGGATCGTTGTCGCTTCGAAAAGTTAAGACACGCCGTTCAAGAGTTTGTGCCGTAGTTCCATCTCGTAATAGAACTGTAGTCCTTATTGTGACAAACTGTGGCCCCATTCCCAACCGAATACTATCACGCAGAAATATCACCCGAAGATTGCGTATCTGATTACGGTCGAGCGTTACTGCCGATTGCAGATCCTCACTGCCGGCTTTGGGTTCAATGCGTACGTACCTGCTTATCTGCTCTATTACCTGGTGCTCTTCAACATCTACCGTACAATCTGTCTCATAAACAAAACGTCGCCCTTGAGTATCCAGAACTTTAAGGCGAACTCTATATAGGTCAGGTTCACAAGCTTGCGGGATAGTAATTCTGTATATGTTGCTGCCAATAGATTTTAGCGTTGAACCTTCAATAATTAAGATTGGAGTAACAACAACTTTTGTCGTGCTGTCAGTTCGCTGAACTGTTAAACGGACAGTGTCACCCGGAAAGTATAGAGGCTTATCAACAGAGAGAATTATAATTTCGTCCTCAAGTGAAGATCGAATGAGAGTAGGATATCTCTTTTGAGCTTGTGCACTCCATATCTCGAAAATGCAGAAAATCATAAGAAATGTTAATTTGAATTTTAGCATGTTCTTTTTTAAATCTCTCTTTTCTCCTTCGATTTTGTTGCAGAATTTTCATTGAATTTTTCTGATCCGAGCAGCACAGAAACCCAACGTGTGCTTTCGTTGATTTCGAATGCAACCTTTAGTGTCATCGTAAGCGGTATGCAAAGAATCGCACCTATCAAACCGAGCAGGCTCCCCCAGAAAATCAGTGATATGAATACGACCAGTGTGGAAAGCCCAAGATTTCTGCCCATAATCCGCGGTTCAATTACATTGCCTATAATGAAGCCAATGAGAAGATTACCTGCTAATACAAGCAGTGCGCTTCCCGTTCCAAGTTGAACGAATGCCAAAAGCGCCGCAGGAATGACAGCGATAACTGCACCAATATTAGGTATATAATGCAGTAGAAATGCAAGGAAACCCCATAGAACGGGGAATTGAACACCGAGAATATACATCCATATAGCAATTAAAATTCCAGCAGACAGGTTGATTATGGTTTTGATAATCATATAGCGTTTCATATCAACAACGAACTTGGTGAATCGGGGAAATACCCGTTCAGGATCACCAAGAATAGCACGGATTTTTATTGGAAAGCTTGAGACTTCAAGCAAGATAAAGGTTACAGTCAGAAGGACTAAAACAACATCGGAAAGGACAGAACTCAATCCTGCTAGCAGACCGGCGGTAAATTTCATTACTGATTCCGGGTTAATATAATCAAGTAAAAATTTTTGTGTGCCTGAAAAACCCTTGCTTTTCAAAAATAAACTCAGCTCTTGAACTTGTTCCCGAATGCTTGACTGTAATAGGGGCAGTTCATTAGAAAAGTTGCTAATGGATGTACCAATTTGTGCCCCAATCAAAATTAGAATAATCATCATACCAGCCATAACGATCAATACTGCAAATCCTGATGGGATATGCTTTTCCTTTAACCAGAGTAATGGTGTTGTTCCAAGTAAAGCAAGGAAAATAGATACAAGAAGTAGTACTACAACCGATTGTGCAAGATTGATCCCTGCAATTATTATTACCAAAGCTGCTAAGCTTATAAGTATTCGTATTCCGCGAGAAATAATATTTTTTTCAGTCATATATTTATGTAACTATTGTTTTAAATCAGAAATCATTACAATTGTAGAGACAAATAAAAACCACAAGCCCATAAATTGATTAAATAACATTCCAATACTTCCGGAAACTTTATATAAAAGACTTGCTGTTTAACAGACTCTTAGAGTGCACGGGTCCGCTAATAAACGATTAGAATAACCGCAATTGTATATAACATTGTAACTATTCTTTCTTTTAAATTTCAATGTTTAAATTCTAGATTAACCTATGAAGAGAAATAAAGGAATTCAATCGGTCAAAGGAATGAAAAAGGGACTACATCTCTTGGATGAGTCTAATTGATATCCATTCCCGCTGATTACTATCTGGTAGTAAAAAAATATTCCCCTGTACAGATTATTTATAAAAGATCTATTGGCTACACAAAAAATAAAATATTATCTGTCATTCTTTTCATGAAATTCAGTAGTCAAAAAAAAACCCGGATATTTTCCGGGTCTTTTTCCAAATAATTGTCAATATTTTTTTTACAATTTGGTTGTGTGATCAACTACGATCTCAACACGACGATTGTTAGCACGACCTTCGGCTGTGTTATTGTTTGCAATTGGGCTTTCTTCACCGATTCCCTGGGCTTGAATAAGATCCCCCGGGTAGCCCCTCGAGATTAGATATGTGCGTACTACATCTGCACGCTTTTGAGACAACACCATATTATAACTGGATGATCCTTGTGAGTCAGTAAATCCTTCAATAGTCAGCTTTCGTTCTTTGGTTACCAGGAGCGCATCAGCAACCTGATTCAGCCGATCCGTTGCTGCCGGCAAAAGCGTTGATTCATTCGAAGCAAATAAAACACTTCCAGAAAGTGTAATTACTAGACCGCGAGCTTCCTCCTTAACTGCGGCAAGCTTTGCGAGAGCAGCTTGTGCATCAGCAGCAGCTTTCTCAGATTCGACCTGTGCTTTTTGCGATATAACAAGCTGATCATTTGTTTTCTTCATAATCTCGGCCTGAGTTGCTTCATAATCTTTTTTCGACTTTGCAGTGGATGCATTTTCAGCCGCTGTAACAGCTAGTGCTTCGGCCATCTTGGATTTGCGATCCGCTACATATGCGAGATCACGCGTACGATACGAATCAGGAGCATCCTGGAAAGATTTTTCAGCGGCGTCCAGAGCAATTTGTGCTTTGTGCAATTCTGCCGGCACTAATTGTGCCGCTTGCCCGGTGCTTGCTTGCTGGTAAGCCTGACGTGCGTTGACTAGTTCCTGTGGAGGTAAGCTTGCGCTACAGCTAACGAGCAGCCCGGCAAATACTATAGTTATAAGATATATCATGGGTTTCATTGTTTAATTCCTTTCTTGAAGTATTTTGTTGTCCTGTTGGAGCTCTTTTACCCGATCTATTGCCTTATTGGCTTCCTTTGTGTCGGTATCACTGTGAGAGAGCGCTACTGCCAATTCGCCGTCTGTTTGAGCACGTAATAACATTGACTCGGCTTGTTCCTTGTTACCCTGTTCTGCAAATCCCTGTGCTTTTACCAGCTCCTCTTTTGCAAGCTGTAAATAGAGCGATGCGCTGGAAATACCGGATGCACCGGCCTCTTCAGCTGCACTAATTGATGATGTAGTTGCTTCTTTATCAACTACCGCCGGGCTGCTACTGCATCCGGCAACTATTATTCCGAAGAGTACAGACACCGCTAATATAACTATCTTCGTATGTTTCATTGAATACTCCTTTTTTTATTACGTAACATTTTTTTCATTCCTTTTATTCAAGAACGGAAAAATCTTTTATTAAATTTCAAATAATCTACCGAGGATAAACTCCGTATCCTATAGTGCAAAGGGATGAAAAGGGGATTACATATTATAAGTCTGATAACAACGGGAAGTATTTATTTATTGAATTACCAAAATGTATGATTTAGAAGATTATGGTATAGTCCTGTGTAAAGTGAATCTGAACTTCGACCCTTTTCCCACTTCACTTTCTACCCAAACCTTGCCCCCATTTCTTTCGATAAATTCTTTACAAAGAGGTAATCCGAGTCCGGTTCCTTTCTCTCCGGCGGTTCCGTCAGTTGTAAATTTAGATCCGAAGTTGAACAGTCTGGAAATTTTTTCAGGTTCGATCCCTACCCCGTTATCCTGGACAGAGACTTCGACATTACCTTCTTTATTAGCAGATGAAACAATTATCCGTCCCTCTGCTTTAGTAAATTTGATAGCATTTATTATAAGGTTCTGCATAATTGAACGAAGCATATCAATATCTGCGTAAACGGGCGTTCCTGTCTCTACATTGTTGGATAGAGAAATATTTTTTTCCGCAGCACCCTTACTCAATATTCCAATTATTTTGTTTACTAAATCATAGAGGTCAAGCTTTGCAGGTTTATACTCAAGCATGTTTCTCTGCATCATTGACCAATTGAGCAAATTTTCCAGTAAACCAAAAAGGCTATTCAAATTTTCATTTAACACTTTGCTAAATTGTATTATTTCTTCTTGCGATAAGCTTTCAATTTCCTGAGTAAGCAGCTCCGAATAACTTAATAAAGTCTGGAAAGGTCTTCTTAAATCGTGTGCAATAATTGAGAAAAATTTATCTTTGGTATCGTTGAGTATTTTAAGCTCTTCATTAGCTTCTTTTAATGATTCTTCTATCCTCTTATATTCCGTCAAATCGATTAATGCAACCTGGCATCTTCGATCCGGTTCCAGCGAATCGTCTATCTCTAAACCTTCCAGTAGAACATGGTATACGTTTTTATCTTTGTTTATCAACTTTAATTCAGAAGCGTGCTTTTGGTGCAAACTAAATACATTTTTAATAAAAAAATTAAAAATATCTTTTTCATTTAGAGGTATATAAGTAATTAACTTCTTACCAATTAATTTGCTTCGACCAATTCCAAGCATTTTACTTGCGCTTAGATTTACTTCTTTAATTATACCTTCCATATCAAGAGTAAAATAAGGTGTTGGTGAAAAATCGAAGAGATTTACGTATTTATTTCTCGATACTTCAAGTTCTCCCTGCATAATTCTAAGTTCTTCGTTTTGATGTTCAAGTTCAATTTGATGAACCTGGAGCAAATGTACCAGTCTTTGAACATCTTCAACTTTTTCAACAGCTGGTTTTTTAGGCTTTGGTTCGATTTTTTCCTTTGTCTTTTTAATAATGTTTTTTCCTAATTCCTTTTTGGAACGTTTCATTTTTATCCCTTTATTTTATACTTTGGTACTGGATTGCAAGAAGAATTAGTTTAGTCTCTTTTTTACCCTGAAATATTTGCCGTGCATTCAATAATAATTTTTTTCTACCTTCGTTTGCAAAATTGTATTCTACTTCATAATCCTCAAAAAAATTGTTTTTGGGAATTATTTGCTCAAGAAGGTCCCGTAATTGAGGTATATCCCAATTTTTATTATCAAGTTCATATATAAACTTATTAACTGTTTTTTCATTGATGGTATTAAACATTTTATAAAAAGACCGGTTAGCTGAAAGGACTTTCATATCTTTATCAAGAATAAGAAGGGAATCCCTTACAGTATTAATAATATTATTTGCATACTCGCGTGCAAACTGAATATCCTGGTTCAGCTTATTTATTTCCTCGTATGCGATTTTTAAATTGTTAATATTCGAAAATGTAATCACAACACCGTCAATAACATTACTTATTGTCCTATAAGGTAATATCCGCATTTGATACCATATCCCATTGTCGGTTTGTAACTCAAGCTCTTTGTAAACAAGAGTTCTTAAAACTTCCTTTGTATCCTCAATAAGCTTTTCATATTTAAGATTTGTAGCTAAGTGGGTTATTGGTCTTCCAATATCGGAAGGAATTAAATTCATAACTTTAGTCGCATTGAATGTAAAACTTTTAATAAATAAATTATTATCAAGAAATATGGTAGGGATATCAGTGCTGTCCAGCAAGTTTTTCATATTGTTATTAATAACTGATAATTCATCATTTGCATTTTGCAGCTCTGTGTTTACAGTAATTAATTCCTCGTTTAGCGACTGTAATTCTTCTTTGGAAGTTTCCAATTCTTCATTTGAACTCTGCATCTCCTCGTTTGTCGATTGCATTTCTTCATTAGTCGATTTTAGTTCTTCATTGGAAGTTTCCAATTCTTCGATGGTTGATCTTAAATTTTCTTTGGTAGATTTTAATTCCCGTTCAAGTTCATTAATAATTTTTTCCGATTTCTTTTCATACCGGATTTTTTTCGAAACAGGGACTTTTTTTTGCGGGATTACTTCCTCAAAAATCATCAATAGGGAACCCTGCATTTCTACCGGTTCTTTGACCGGTTTGATTGTAAGATTTGTCAACAGACCTTTGCCGTTGGATTTTACTTTTATACCTTCCACGGTTAACGATTTCTTGCTCGATAAAACTTTTCTAATCAATATTGGAAGTTCTTGTTTTAATCCTTCGCGTGCCATTTCAAAAATGTTCATCTTAGCTTCGCCGTTAGTAAGCTCAAGGTATTTGCCGGTTCTCCCATGAATATAAACTATATCTCCATTTTCGGCTATTATCACACAATTTGGAGAGTAACTTTGCAAGATAACTTTTTCTGATAACCCGGCAATGTTTTTTAATTTATCCTTTTTCATAATTGTCTCATAAGTTCTTTCTTTTGACCGCGATACCGGGAAGTCTAAATAAGGCTGTGCCGAGTAAATGGAATCTCTTCTTTTGTAAATTTTCCATTTTTTATCTCCTATTGAAAATAAATCAACAAACCCGCCGATAGTTTCAGATGAACCGAGGAAAAGTATTCCGTTTGGTAAAAGACTATAATGGAAAAGGGGGATTATTCTTTTCTGTAATTCAGTATTTAAATATATTAAAAGATTGCGGCAGGAGATTAGATCAAGTTTGGTAAATGGAGGATCTTTAATAATACTTTGCGGTGCAAAAACAAGCATTTCTCTAATTTCTTTTCGAATATGAAAGAGATTTCCCTCAGATTTAAAGAAACGGTTCAAACGTTCTTTACCAACATCGGATTCAATTCCTGAAAATGAACCGATGCGGGCTTTTTCAATTGCATCACTATCAATATCCGTAGCAAATATTTGTACGTTGAAATATTTCTTCGCTTCATCCATGCATTCCCGTAATATAATTGCAATCGAGTATGCTTCTTCACCGGTAGAACAACCGGGCACCCAAATTCTTATCTGGCTATTATCCGGTTTACTTTTTACTAAATCTAATAATACCTTTTTCAAATTTTCGAAAGATTCCGGATCTCTGAAAAAATTTGTTACCCCGATTAAAAGTTCTTTAAACAAGTTTTTAATTTCTACGGGGTTTTCCTGAAGCAGCCGGATATAATTTGGAACACTATCTAGTTGAGAAATATTCATTCTTCTTTCTACACGCCGGTAGATCGTATTTTGCTTGTAAAGTGAAAAGTCGTGATTGGTATGAGTCCTGAGAAGTATGAATATCTTTTGAAATGAATCTGGGATTTTACCATCGGTAATTGCTCTATCTAGTAAAACACCTTTAACTTTTTGAGTGGTATATTTAATCAACTGATCCGGCATTTCTTCAGGCGGAAGGATGTAATCGGCTAAACCGGTTTTGATGGCACTGCTTGGCATACCATCGAATTTTGCTGATTTAGGATCCTGAACCATCACCATTCCTAGTTCACTTTTAACTGCTTTTAACCCGGCAGTACCGTCGGAAGCCATACCGGAAAGAATAATACAAATAGCTTTTTCACCTAAATCTGCAGAAAGAGATTTGAAGAAAAAATCAATTGGAAGTCTGAACCCATGTGCCTCAATAGGTTCTATTAGCTGGATTGTACCGTGAAGTATCGCTAAATCCCGGTTAGCCGGTGCAACATAAACATGATTAGGCTCAAGAATCATTCCGTCTTCTACCTGGAATAATTTCATCTTAGTTGATTTTTGAATTAGTTCAGGCATAATACTTATATGATTCGGATCTAAATGCGATACTACTATAAAAGCCATGCCGGAACTCTCAGTCATAGTTCCGAAAAATCTTTCGAGAGCGTCTAAACCACCGGCAGAAGCACCGATGCCGACTACATAAAATGAATTATCAGAGGGTAATACTAAAGTGGTGTTTTTCTTTTTTTTAACCGGAGATCGTTTTGGAATTGTTTTCTTTTTCATACTTCCTTTCAAATATAAATCTCGGTACTTCCGAAAATCTATATTTATTATAATGAATCTACTTAAAAGAGGAAGTTAAAATAAATTAATCAGGAGAAACCCATTCCCCTGAACGTGAATTCATTATTTATAAACATAAAAATTTAATCTGCTAAAAGCAACCGGAAACATATTCGAAATCGGATGATATATCAACTTACTAAAATTCATATTGTATGTAACCCTTCCAAAACCTTTTTCAGATATCTAGCTTTACCTTAGCTTAAGTTATAGATAATACACTAACTTATATATGGTTCTAATGGACAAAAAAGGGATTAATCCCAAAGAATTATAAATTTAAGTTGACTTGCTCAAAGAGTGGGTTAAAAAAGACTTTCTCAAGATTTGACAGCGAAGATATTAGGACATACTCAGTGTCATTCTTCTCATAGATGCTGTCGCTTCCGATATGATATTTTCTATTAGCTATTATTTCTTACAACTCGCTCTTAATAAATTTTGCATATGAAGAAAAATTATTAGAGTTTATCAATCATAAGAATAATTTCACTCTTGGTTTTTGAAAATATTTTTTGGAACCTGGCCAGCAGATCATACTCATCACCATGAGTTAGTTCTAAATCTTTTTCGGTTATTACCGGGTATGCCAATCTGATCTTTTCTTTAAGAGCGATCCAATTTCCTTTGCTATTTATCTGGTACATGTAAAACCTCTTTCCTGATAATTATACAAGAGCATGTTATAAAGAAAATGAGTGTTAGTAAATCGAGCAAAGGGATGAAAAAGGAACTAATCCTTTATGAGGAATAAAATATAATAATAGACGGTTATATTAAATTCTTTATTCATTATTTCCAAGAAAATAGATTGGGGGCAGCCCTTCTTAAAAAACCAGTTTAAGCTCAACCAATTAAATAAAATTTAAAATAGTGTGCCATCTCTCATGTATCAATGTTTATTAAAATCGACGTGATGGAAATATTTCACTTTGAATCCAGAATAATCGGCAGCCCATCTTTCCCGCTTCCTATAATGATAACTTTGGTATTATTCGATTCAGCTATTTTCAGAGTTGCTTCAATCCCTTTCCAGCGAAGCAACTGTTCGCTGATGCCTGCAGCCACAATCGTCTGAAAATCAGCAATACCTTTAGCTTCAATCCGTTTTCTGTCGGCTTCTTGTTTTTCTTTAGTTAGTATAAATTCCATTCTTTGGCTTTCCTGATCTGCTCGTTGCTTTTGTTCAATTGCCTCGGTTAGTTGAACCGGTAGAGCAACATTACGAATCGGAGTATTCTCAATAGTCACGCCCCGGGGAGCAATCGTTCTTGCCAGTTCTTCCTGAATAGAGGTTCCGAGTCTTTCCCTTTCGGTTGAATAAAGTGCGCTTGCCTGGAAGCTTGCTGTTACAGCACGGCTGATGGAACGGAATTGGGGAATTAAAATAATGGTTTCATAATCTCCGCCGGCAACCGTTTTATATACTCTGGCAGCAGAGTCGGGATTAAGCCTATATAGAGCACTTACTTCCAGCCCGATGGTAAGTCCCTCGCGGGAGAGTACTTGCATTGTTTCCTTATGTTCTTTAGTCTGGATGGAAAATTTAATTACATTGGCTAACGGATTTACAAAATTAATTCCGGCAGGAAGAGGTTTCTCCGATACAATACCAAAAAAATCTACAACACCCACATGCCCAGCAGGTATTTGTGTGAAGCACTGAAGCAGCGCGAGAATTCCAAAAACGCAAGCAACTGAAATGCTAATTGGACCGGCTGAACGAAATGCACTATTGTTCTGATCTTTTTTCTTTTTTGAAGCCGTCCAAATAAATATTGCAATTACCGTAATTATTAAGAATAAAATAAACAGCATTATAAACCCCATGTTTAATGAAAACTTATATATTAAAGATGCAACTAATTGGAATTCATTATCAATCGGGCAAAGGGATGAAAATGGAATTACATCTTTTGGATGAATCCGCATGAGGCTTATTCAGGTTAATAACTATTTACCAGCAACTTTACTTTTATAATAGATACAAACCCCATTGATGTAATTTCTGATTTTGTTCTTTCTAAATCTCAATACGATTTTGTCAAATCTAAAAAACATGAAGGACATTGTCATTCTGAACAAAGTGAAGAATCTCAAAGTTTAATCACTTCAACCCTAAATTGTTAAGCTCCGATAAAATAATGATCATTGCTACGGCTTTATTTAAAAGTGTGGGATTGAAAGGTGATTTGATAAAATTATTCGGTTTGGGTAGTTTGTTAAGATATCCTTCCTAAATTAGCTACAGTCTTAAATGAGAAAGTTTGAAATTTTGAATTTTGCAATTATAATTTATTTGCAATTTGTTTTTTTGTAGTTTGGAATTTAAAATAAAGGAGGTGGTTTGCTCCCAAACCACCTCTCTATAACAAATAATACTGGATTAGCCTGAAATTAAGACAGGTCAAAGCGATCAAGATTCATTACCTTATTCCATGCCGCCACGAAATCATTAAGGAACTTCTGTTGAGAATCTGTACAAGCATATGCTTCCGCTACAGCACGAAGTTCAGAGTTAGAACCGAAAATGAGATCAACACGGGTACCTGTCCACTTGAGTTCTCCCGATATACGATCATGACCCTCAAATACGCCTTCAGATTCCGAAGTAGCCTTCCACTTTGTACCCAAATCTAATAGGTTGACAAAGAAATCATTTGTAAGAGTCTCCGGTCGGTCGGTAAAAACGCCGTGACGCGACTGATTGAAGTTCGTGTTAAGAACACGCATACCTCCAAGGAGAACAGTCATCTCAGGTATTGTTAAAGTCAATAGCTGTGCCCGATCAACCAGCATTTCTTCTGCCGATACCGAGTACTCGGTCTTCAGGTAGTTACGGAATCCATCTGCAGCTGGCTCGAGGACAGCGAACGCTTCTACATCAGTAAGCTCTTGCGATGTATCCGCACGCCCCGGTGCAAAGGGTACTGTTATTTCATGACCTGCTTTTTCAGCTGCCTTCTCAATACCGGCGCATCCGCCTAGAACGATCAAATCGGCAACTGAAACCATTTTACCGCCGGATTGAGTGAACTCTTTTCGGATACCTTCAAGAGTCTTCAGTACTGCATCTAATTGAGTCGGATTATTTACTTCCCAATCTTTCTGCGGAGCAAGACGTATACGTGCACCATTCGCACCACCCCTTTTATCGGAGCCGCGAAATGTTGATGCCGATGCCCATGCGGTGGATACAAGCTGGGATACGGATAATCCCGAAACAAGTATTTTATTCTTCAGTTCGATGATATCCTGGTCATCGATCAGTCCATGCATAACTATCGGGATAGGGTCTTGCCATATCAAATCTTCCTCTGGTACTTCAGGACCCAAATAACGTGCACGCGGACCCATATCACGGTGCGTTAATTTGAACCACGCCCTTGCGAATGCATCTGCGAACTCGTCTGGATGCTCATAGAAGCGTCTTGATATTTTTTCGTAAGCAGGGTCGAATCTTAAGGAGAGATCGGTTGTCAGCATGAAGGGTGCATGTTTCTTTGAAGGGTCATGCGCATCCGGCACTAAACCTTCGCCTGCACCAGCTTTAGGTTTCCACTGATGTGCACCTGCCGGGCTCTTTGTCAATTCCCATTCGTAGCCAAACAGGTTTTCAAAGAAGTTGTTGCTCCACTTAGTCGGTGTTGTAGTCCATGCTCCTTCCAGACCACTGGTAATCGTATAATCTGCGTTACCGCTGCCTAAAGTATTTTTCCAGCCGAGACCCTGTTCTACAATGCTTGCACCTGCAGGTTCCTTCCCAACGTATTTACTTGGATCGCCGGCACCATGCGTTTTGCCGAATGAATGTCCTCCGGCTATAAGTGCAACAGTTTCTTCATCATTCATCGCCATACGTCTAAAGGTCTCACGAATATCATGGGCTGCTGCTACCGGATCAGGGTTTCCATTCGGACCTTCCGGATTTACATAGATTAACCCCATCTGAACTGCAGCAAGGGGATTCTCCAGATCGCGGTCTCCCGTATATCTCTTGTCGCCTAACCATTCTCCTTCTGAACCCCAATAAATATCTTCCATAGACTCCCAAATATCTTCACGTCCGCCGCCAAAACCAAATGTTTTGAAGCCCATTGACTCAAGTGCACAATTGCCTGCAAGGATTATCAAGTCAGCCCATGAAATTTTCTTTCCGTATTTCTGTTTGACCGGCCAGAGCAGCAAACGTGCCTTGTCAAGGTTCGCATTGTCAGGCCAACTATTAAGTGGTGCAAATCGCTGGGAGCCTGTGCCTCCGCCTCCGCGCCCATCAGAGATGCGGTAAGTTCCTGCGCTGTGCCATGCCATACGAATAAAAAAAGGTCCATAATGACCATAGTCTGCTGGCCACCATTCCTGAGATTTGGTCATCAGATCGAAGATATCTTTTTTCACGGCATTCAGATCGAGGGTCTTGAACTCCTCTGCATAGTTGAACTTCTCTCCCATAGGATTGGATAGGGGAGAGTGCTGACGGAGTATGGTTAAATTTAGCTGGTTTGGCCACCAGTCACGGTTTTTCGTACCGCCTCCTGCACTATGTTTTGCGGCTCCACCTGTAACCGGGCATTTGCTTTCATCATTAACATCATAAACAGATTTTTTTGGATCTAATTCTTTTTCCATTTTTTATTCCTCTCAATTGATATATTGTAATATCATTAAATTTTCTATAATCTTTGTTGGAATTTACTTGTATGTAAGCTCAAATTAAGCTCTGTATAAGATAAATAAATTTAAAGAATTATTGCTAGTTTAACAAGGCAAAGAAAAGCTTACAAGATAATATAATTAATAAAAATTGTTTGATTAAGATTGTTCAAATGTTAATCTGTACAGATAGAGGAAAACCTCCGAGATTTTCCGAAATCTCGGAGGTTTGGTCTATCCAAAATAAAATCACCTTCCTTAAATCAGAGTGTTTGAAATTTTGAATTTCGAGATTGTAATTTGTTTTTGTCTTTTGGAATTTTAATACCTGCCGCTGTTATTGATGTTACTCGGTTATTAAGCTTTCCTTCGAAAATTTAATCTTTTAAACTAAAATTGTCTATTATATCACAAAAATGGGGTAGGTGTGACACATTATCTTGGTTTTTATCAAATATGATTATATGTTCGGTTATCCCTTAATAACATCCCTCGTTATTTGGGGGAATATATTGTGAGTGTGCCCGCTGTAAAAAGCGGGCATTTTTTATTTATTCCTGTATTTGAAAGATGACATCTTTACTTTTGATAATTAGGCTTTATGCGAACTTACATTTATATAAAAAATTGAACCTGATTTTGCTTATTAAAGATGTCATCTTTACATCTGCATAACTACAGTTAATAATTATAGTTCCTTATAAATCTTCATAATCAATCAGACACTAACAAGAAAACAATTAAACAATTAAAATAGAATAATAGACAAATTTTACCGTAATTCATTATATTTATTCACATTATTTTATATTTATATTTTCATGAAAAAGTCTGTTCTGTTTTTCTTGTTTATTTTCTCCTTTAATATATTTGCACAACAGGATACAATCAGTTTTGATAAATTCTACATATTATTCCGGGGAAATCTTCTCCAGGCATTTGATAATAATAATCAGATTTTCTATCAAAAGAGGTTTAACAATCCGGAACCATATACCGCTGATTTAAATGATGACGATGTTGATGAATACATGGTACTTGATTCAATTCTCAATAATAATATCCCCGGATATACACTTTATATTTACAATACTAAAGATAATTTCTCCTTTATCGACTCAATATTATCCGGTTCCACCGAACCCGTTGAAACCACAAACGGAGATCTTGGCGGAACAATTATTATTGCCGGAAATCCCGATTTCGAAAAATTTAATCAGAGTGACGAAAATTACTTTCTTCCCATAAACTGCTGGCGATATGAAGATTCATCAATATTTTTAGTAAATGATGAAGTTTATAATGTCTTCATTAACGAAAATGAAAGCATTATGAACTTTATCGATGACAGTCTTGAAGGTAATTCAAAAAACTGCGGGACGTCCAAATCATTAATTGCTCCCATTGCTGCAGTTTATGTTAATTATATAAATGCGGGAGAAAAATCCGTTGCCTCTCAGTTTCTAAAAAACTATTATTTATGTGAAGATTTAGAACAATTTAAACAAAAGTTAAACCAACTTATTAAGAGGAGCGAATGAAGATAGATTGGAAAGAATTCCTTGGCAAAACTCTTAACGTTACACTTGTTGAGAATTACGGCCTTGTAAAGGATTCTTCTAACAATTCTCCTTTATATGAAATTGTTTTTAAAACAGGCAAACTGATTAATACCTATGACGATGGTTTACTGCTCGAAACTGAAAGGGAAAAACAGCTAATCAAAATATTTGTTCCTTATCAATATATAAAATGCGTTGAAATATTTAATCTTTAAGGGGAGTTTGTGTACCGGTTAAAACTGTTATTTTTAGCTCTCTTATTCATTGCATCAAGTCTTTATTCTCAAAAGATCGAAATTAAAAGTTTAAAAGCTTTTACTGACGATGAAACTGCTCTGCCTATACTAATTTCTAAAAAGTTAAACATTGAATTCGACTTAAATTCTCCGTATGAACCCTCACTCATAATTGTTTTTAGGTTTTGCGATAAAAATTGGAATCCATATCAGAATATTTTCCTCTTAAATTACGGAAAAGATATTGAATATAATCTAAAATTTGACCGGCTTCCTAATACTGTTCTTGATGCCCGTTATCATTTTCGAGGTTATTTCCCCAATAAAAATAATTATGTTGATTTTCCTTTTTCTGGTAAATGGATGTTTTTTATTACCGATTCACAAGATACATCAAAAATATATGCATCTGGTAAATTCTATGTTATAAAGCCGGATGTAATTTTGAATGCCGCCAAGAAAAATGAAGTGTTGGAAGACAAAGTTTATTCCCCTCCGGTTCTAGCCAAAATTTTTAATATTACAGCCTCATTTAATTTACCTAATGAATTTTATCCTTCTTTTATCGATCATGTTGAAATTATTGAAAACCAAAAAATATATTATCCTGTGATAATTAATAGAAACTTCAATACTAACACCAGGCAATATTATTGGGATGGTGATAGAAAATTTTCTTTCACCGCAAGGGATATTCATCCAGGTAACGAATACCGGCAGACCGATTTGAGAAATTTTAATAAATATAATAAAAAAGATGTCCCTGCCCAATTTGATGGTTTGGAATATTCAAGGTTCTATAAGCAGGGGCAAAAAGATCTTAACGGCGGCTCTCTTTATCTATCTTTTGAAAATGATTATGCTGATTATCTGAATGTTACCTTTAAAATTAGACCTCCTGATAATAGTTTTCAGAGTATTTTTTTAGTAGGTTCATTTAATCGTTGGGAGATTTTGCCGGAATATCAAATGTCTAATGAATTTGGCGTGTTTACTAAAACTGTTTCTCTCAAGAGAGGGATCTATGATTATCAGTATGTTGCAGCAGATATAATAAACAATAAAATTGAAAATCCCGACTGGCTTGTCCTTGAAGGTAACTTCTGGGAAACTTCAAATGTTTATTATATATTTTTATATTACAATGATCAAAATTACGGCGGTTATGACAGAATAATCGGCTATCAAAAAATTATTACTAAGTAAATAAGTAAGTTGAGTTGCGCATGTAAAGATGACATCTTTAAAAAGAAGAATTACTTTCAATTTCTTTTTGAAATGTAAGTTAAGATAAACCTTTTTATTAAAGAATAAAGATGTCATCTTTTAATACCGATTCTTGCATAACTTCGGTAAGTAATTACTTGCACATGCACTTGAACTTGCACATGCACTTGAACTTAAAACTTGAACTTAACATCATGACCAAATTAAAAATCGGCGTTATCGGTACCGGACATCTAGGCAAACTCCATGTAAAAATGTTTAAACACTTTAAAGATTGTGAATTAGTTGGAGTTTATGATATTAATTTTATCCAATCTAAAGCTGCTGCTTCTGAATATAATGTAAAAGAATTTGAAGATATTGATGAACTTTTTCAGGCAGTTGATGCAGTTTCAATTGCTGCAACTACAACATCCCATTATAAATTAGTAAAAGATTCCCTTGAAAAAGGGAAGCATGTATTTGTAGAAAAACCTATTACTGCAGCCATTCCTGAGGCGGAAGAATTAGTTAAAATTGCCGGGGAAAGGAAATTAAATCTTCAAGTGGGTCATATCGAAAGATTTAACCCTGCACTAGTATCGCTCGAAAAATATATTATAAAACCTATGTTTATACAAACTGATAGACTTGCACAATTTAATCCGAGAGGTACCGACGTTGCAGTTGTATTAGATCTAATGATTCACGATATCGATATTATTTTAAGTCTTATTAAAAGCGAAGTAAGCCATATTGAAGCCAGCGGGGTGGCTGTTGTTTCTGATAATATTGATATAGCCAATGCTCGCATCCAATTCGAAAATGGAGCCGTCGCGAATGTGACTGCAAGTAGAATATCTCAAAAGAAAATGAGAAAGATGAGAATTTTCCAGAAAGATAATTATATTGCATTGGATTTTATTACAGGTGTATCTGAAGTTTATAGACTTCTCCCCGTTGAACAGGATCTTAATAGTTCCGCTATATCTTTTGGAGAAATTGGAATCGGTGATAAAAAGAAACACCTTATTTATGAACAACCGGAAGTAAAGGAAATTAATGCTCTTTCCTATGAGCTCCAGCTATTTGTAGATTCTGTGCTTAAAAATGAAAAACCAATTGTTTCTGGTGAAGACGGACTTAAAGCCTTGAAAGTAGCTGAACATATTATAAAAAAAATAGAAGAACAAAAAATCTCATAAAATGAAGATTTAGATTTCAATTGAAAACAACAAACAACAATCCACAAACAACAGATAATAAATTATAAATTATGAAAAAACTTCTAATAATATTACCATTTATAATATTCTCAAATTTAAGCTGCAGCGTTTATCAAACAATAGTAAATATTTCAAGACTCCAGTTTAAACTCGGGAATGTCAACAATTTTACTCTTAACGGTGTTTCACTAAATAATAAAACTAAAATTCAGGATTTTTCTGCATCTGACATTTTAAGGATATCTGCCGCCGTTGCACAAGGACATCTTCCTGTTTCTTTTGTTCTAAATGTTGATGCTAAAAATCCAAATGATGGTACGGGCGGATACAAAAAAACTAATGCTACACTTAAGGATTTTCCGTGGAGACTTTTAATTGATAATAAAGAAACAATTTCAGGTAGTTTAGGATCACCTGTATCAGTTCCGGGCACCGGTGAAGCTATTGTCTTGCCTCTGCAAATGAATCTTGATCTTGTTTCTTTCTTTAAAGACAAAAATTATGAATCTTTAATTAATTTAGCATTAAATATTGGGGGGTATAATAATTCAACCTCAGCTTCATCTAAACTTGAACTTTATGCAAAACCTGTAGTAACCACTTTTATAGGTGATGTTGCGTATCCACAGGAAATAAAAATTGTTAGTACGGAATTCACTAAATAGATTTGTTTTGTAACATTAATCAACAATATTTCGTCTATTTTTTACAAGAATATACATGACAAAAAAAGAAAAATATGCAGTGGGAGTCGATTTGGGAGGAACAAATATTAAATTCGGTTTGGTCTCTCAAAGCGGTAAAATTGTCAGAAAAACTTCTGTTGAAACTAAAGCCGAAGAAGGTCCTGAAGCTGTTATTTCACAGATGAAAAAAGGTATAATTCAAATTTTAGCTAAGAATAAAAAAGAAATTACCGGTATCGGAATCGGTGCCGCAGGTGTAGTAATTGTAAAGAAAGGTATAGTGGAAAATCCCCCTAATATTCCTGGCTGGGGGAAAGTTAAGCTCGGAGAAATAATTGAAAAAGAATTTAAGATTGATGTTCATGTCGAAAATGATGCCAATGCCGCTGCTATCGGTGAAATGATTTTTGGTAATGGTAGTAAATTACATTCGTTTATTATGGTCACTTTGGGAACAGGTGTCGGCGGCGGGATAATAATGAATAGAAAATTGTTCCGTGGTGAATTTGGCGCTGCAGGGGAAGTAGGTCATACTACAATTGAATATGGAGGACCTAAATGTAATTGCGGTTCTTTTGGCTGTGTTGAAACTTTTATAGGAAATTCCTATTTAATTAATATAGTTAAAAAATCTTTACCTGAACATCCTGATTCTCTTATTTGGAAAATTATTAAAAACGATCTGGAGCTTCTTTCTCCAATTACTATTCAAGAGGCAATGGAACAGGGAGACAGTTATGCTCGATCAATCGTTAATGATATGGGTTTGCACCTTGGTTCTGCGTTAGCTTCTGTAAGCAACCTCCTGGATATTAGTACATTTATAATTGGAGGTGGAGTAGCAGGCTTCGGTGAACCCCTTTTTGATGCCGTTGGAAAAACTATTAAAACAAGAGTTTTAACTCCTTTAAGAAAAAGAGTTAAAGTGTTGCCTGCAAAATTAAAGAATAATGCGGGAATAAAAGGAGCATCAGCATTAGTATTCTATAAATCCGACTAATGACGGTAATGACTAATGACCAATGACTAATGATCAATGACCAATTATCTTTTGCTATCAATTTTTGTATTTTTCAGTATATCCTTCCTGTCCGCTCAACAGAAAGATTCCTTGCTGAATTACCCGAATATTTCCCCTGAAATTGATTCAACCGGTTTAACCCGCCAAAAAGATTCGTTATACATGCCTGATTCAACTGCTAATTTGACTGCTGCCGATACAGCAAAAAAAAAGACTTACGATGTTGATTCCGTAATCTATTCTACAGCTTCCGATTCTTTAATCTTTTTTGTTAATAAAAAAGAAATGGATATCTATGGAAACGGTGAGCTTAAGTATAAACAAACAGACTTAAAAAGTGCTAATATTTTTGTTGATTTTAATACTAATAATATTGAAGCAAAGGGTGTCCCTTCCGATTCACTTCCTGAAAAGCTGAAAGGTACTCCTATATTAAATGAAGGGGGAGAGGAATATACCGGCAATAGAATGACTTACAATTTCAAAACATCAAGAGGTTTTATTGTCTCAGCCGGTACCAAATCTGAAGGCGCAATATATACGGGTTCAACAATTAAAAAAGTCGACAAGAATGATTATTTTATAAAAGATGGTATCTATACAACATGTGATAGTGACACTCCGCATTATTTCTTTTATGCTAGTGAAATGAAAGTTATTCAAAAAAAAGAGATAGTAGCAAAGTGGATATGGTTATATTTCGGTGGAGTTCCGTTCCCCATTCCTCTCCCTTTCGCTATGTTTCCCATTCAGTCCGGGAGACGTTCCGGTATAATACCACCAGTTTTTGGACAAAGCGGAACTCAGGGAAATTTTTTCAGAAATTTCGGTTATTTCTGGGCGATAAATGATTATATTGATTTGAATCTGCAGGCAAGCTACTGGACAAGAGGAAGTTATGAGTTTAATAGCAGGTTTAGGTATGTTAAAAGGTATGATTTCTATGGTAATTTATCCGGCGGATACCGGTTAACGAAATCAGGTGAAACTGGTGATCCAAATAGCGCAAAACAAATAGATTGGAACTTACAATGGACTCATAGCCAAAAAATTACACCAACTCTGCAGCTTGATGCTAACTTACAGTTTAGTTCTAATAACTATTTGCAAAAAACTAGTTTGGATGTCAGCCAGGTTCTTCAAAATCAAATTGTTTCCAATGCAACTTTATTTAAAAGTTGGGAAGAATCAGGCAATAGTCTTTCCCTGAATTATAAAAGGACTCAGAATCTGGAAAATGGAGATATTCAAGAACTTCTTCCGAATATTAGTTTTACAAAATCTCAAAGCTATCCTTTTAAAACGGAAGGATCAGCTGAACAAAAATGGTATCAATTGTTCGGTTACACTTATTCAGGACAATTTGAAAATGAAAGAAACAAAACTAATGGCAATTTAAAAATTAGAGGTGGTTTCCTTCATACCATTAGCACAAGCTTTTCACCCAAAATAGGGTATTTTAGTTTTTCTCCAAATTTCCAGTACCAGGAGAAATGGTATAACAAAAGAATTGAAATGTTTGCCGCTAAAAACGACCAGGGTAAGGATACGATTATTACTAATAACGTTAATCAAATTAATTTCGTAAGAACTTTTAATACTGGTCTTACGGTGTCTACAAAATTGTTCGGTATGTTCCAGCCCAATATGCTCGGAATTTCTGCAATAAGACATACAATAACTCCCTCCGTTTCCTATACATATCAGCCTGATTTTTCAAAACCGCACTGGGGGTATTATTCAACTTATACAGATACAAATGGACATGTTGTAAAGTACGATAAATTTTCAAATGGAATATTTGGAGGCACTCCTTCGGGTGAACAGCAGAATATTTCTTTTAGAATCGGGAATCTCTTTGAGATGAAAACGCAGCCTGATCCGACTGATACTACATCTAAAGAAAAGAAAATTCAGCTCCTTAATCTTGATGCTTCAATCGGTTATAATTTTGCTGCGGATAGCCTTAATTTCTCTAATTTGAATTTGGGTTTTAGAACACAGGTCAGTGATCTATTGAGTTTTAATGGCTCTTCACAGTTTACTCCCTATGATTATTCTCGAACTCAAAATAGGATAAATAAATTTTTAATTAATGAAGGGAAAGGATTATTAAGGTTAACTAATTTTCAATTTTCTATTTCAACCAGCTTGTCCGGAGAAAAATTAAAATCGAAAACCAAAGAAAATAATGTTCCGGAAGATACAACCGGAAATTTGGGAGAATTAAATCAAAATGAAAACAGAATTTATAAAGGAATTTATGAAGAGGGAAAGGAAGCCGATTTTACAATTCCCTGGAATATTTCTTTAACATATAATTATAATCTTAACCGTCCCACACCTTTAAATCAAATAGAATATTCTACAATCAGCGGAGGATTTAATTTTAACCTAACTCCCAACTGGAAATTCTCTTTCTCCGGAAGTTATGATCTAAAGAATCAAGAATTCGCTGCCCCGCAAATTAAAATATCCAGGGATTTACACGAATGGATTATGAATTTTACCTGGAATCCTATTGGTATTGCGCGTGGTTATTATCTGGAAATTAAAATAAAAGCACCCCAGCTTCAGGATCTAAAATTAACTAAAACAGGCAATTTCTTCAGCAATAGATAACTATCTCTATATCTCTTGCCATTGGATTTAGAACCCGTATGAATATCATTAACCAATGGATTTATCCATTGGTTCAACATGAAAATTAACCCCCCTCCTAACTGTTTTTCCATACTTTCACACATCCTCTTTATGTACGGTTTTTAATAGTGAAAATCATTAGACTTTTTAGACAGCCCCTATCAAGAAATAAATTCCACCTCATATTCCTAATCTTCTAACCGCAGAGCGGTGAAATATTATTAGCAAAAATCTACCCCCAATATTAAATAAACACCGTAGGTGTGATATTATTGTAGAAAATATCAAAGACCTGTGTGAATATCATTTCAACATGAAAATTAACCCCCCTCCTAACTGTTTTTCCATACTTTCACACATCCTCCTTAAGTCCGGTTTTTAATAGTGAAAATCATTTTCAATTTCTTTATAGAAATATAATTCAAATAAAACCTTATATTTAAAAAACAAAGATGTTATCTTTCAAATACAGATTATTCTTCTAATTTGAATTATTTTATAAAACCTTAACCAAATCTTTTTAAGAAAATATGAAAACCTATTTAATTGACGGTAATAACCTAATACCAAAAATAAGTCAAATAAAAAATCAGGATAAACAGTTCGCCAGGGAAAAACTGGTCTTTCTTCTAGAAAACTACTTTTCATCCAAAAAAGCAAAATTATATTTACACTTTGATGGTTTTGAAAATTCTCCCCTCCGACTTACGAATGGAAAAATTATCTATTCTGAAAAGTCATCCGCTGATAAGAATATAAAAGACCAAATTGAAACTGCTAAGAACCGGAAGAATTTAATTATAGTAACTTCAGACCATGAAATTCAAAATTTTGCCAGAGTATGCAGTTGTGAAGTTCTGTCAAGTGAAACCTTTGCAAAAGAACTATCAAAAAAAAATAATTCCGATGAGGAAGCGAGCAAAATAAAATCTATGAACAATATCGATGAGTTCAAAAAACTATTTAATATAAAAGATTGAATTCAGTCATTCATCCATTCATCCATTCAGTCATTCATCCATTCATCCATTCAGTCATTCATCCATTCAGTCATTCATCCATTCTAAGAAATTCATCCATTCATTCAATCATCCATTCTAAGAAATTCATATATTTTCTTTGTGCTGCTTTGTGTCCTGGAGACTTTGTGTCTAAAATTGTGTTTGAAAATTTACCGTTAAGCTTGAAGGAATATATAATTGATTTGAAACTCCCACTGATAAATTCCAACCTAATGCGTCCGGATCAACATTTCTATTATACCTGGAAACTAGTCTAACAGCATTTATCGCAGAAACAATTCTATTCAAAATTAATCCGCCGACTATAAACCTTAAATTATTAAAAGCATGTTCACTTGAGAGCCACATATCCCTGTAAGTCTTCCTATCATTTCCTGTCCAGTTCCAGTAATACTGTTGCTGGTTGTACATCGTTCCGAAATCTCTATCAAATGCTTTTGTATCATTATACTCTTTAATGCTTGTGTAAAGTCCGACATTTGCATAATAATCACTATTCTTGTTGCTGTTATTAACACCTCCGTTGGAAGCGGCAAAAGATTTATAATTATCTTTCTGCCAGTTCCCATAAGAATTAAAACCGATATATGTTGTCCATAAAGCCCCCTCAGTAATAGTAAAATATTTGCCGCTCGAATATGAATCGGCATAAAGCTCTCCCATTCCCGGTAGAAGCAGGGAATAGATTATTGCAAGTCCCGGACTTTTCTTTTCATTCACTTGAAATGAATTTATATCTTTGGAAACTGTCTCCGGATTTTTAAAGGATTTATTTACTTCGTTCCTTAAACTTAAAACTTTTGAAGAATTTATTGTTTGAGAAAATAATGGTAATGATAAAAGCAGAAAGAGAATTGGAATTTTTTTCATTTTTAGATGTAATTTTAGAATTAAGATGCCAATTTATCAACTGAATTATTAATCTCTTTTAGATTATTTTCTAAAACTTCCCCTTGGCATATATTCCCCTCTATACTATTTAGTATAACATTAGAGAACCTGTTAATTAAATAAGGCTTAAAATTATTTACTACTCTTACATAATTCGAAGTAAAACCCTTTATATTTCCATCACCGTCTTCTGTTTCGAAAAGTACTTTTAACTCTTTACCTACCATTTCTTCATAAAACCCGTGCCTCTTCTTTTCACTTAAAATTCTCAGCATATTATTCCGTTTTTTCCTTTCAAAAATGTCCACAGATCCGGGTATATTAATAGCTTTAGTATCCGGTCTTTCGGAATAAGTGAATACATGCAGATATGATACGGGCAATTCATTAATAAAATTATATGTCTCGGTAAAGTCTTCTTCTGTTTCACCGGGAAAACCAACAATTACATCAACACCAATCCCTAAATCCTTAATTTTGTCTTTTGCCTTGAAAATTAAATCCCTATAGTATCCGGCTTTATAACGCCTCTGCATTGCTCTTAATATTTTTGAGCTCCCGCTCTGCAAAGGTATATGAAAATGATTACACAATTTTTCCGATTTAGATACCAGATCTATAATATCATTCGACAGCAGATTAGGTTCGATGGAACTTATTCTTATTCTGAAGTCTCCCTCTATGTCTACCAATCTTTTTAGAAGCTGATAGAGGTTTGTATCATACATCTTTCCGTAATCGCCGACATTAACACCGGTTAAAATAATTTCTTTATAACCTTGATCTAATAATTTTCTGAATTCTGAAATAACATTATCAGGGTTCATGCTCCGGCTTTTTCCCCTGGCAAGAGGAATAGTGCAGAACGAGCATTTATAGTCGCAGCCGTCCTGAATTTTAAAGTATGCTCTTGTTCTATTATCGGCTTCTGAAGAATGGGCGAATCCGAATTCATTTAACTCTTCGGTAGGGGAAACAAAAGAACATGCTAATTTTCTCTTCTCAAAATTTTCAATTAGCGTAAATAGATTAAATTTTTCTCTGCTTCCTAAAACTGCATCTACTCCCTCTATTCCGGCAATTTCTTCCGGGCGAAGCTGCGCATAACATCCTGTTACAATAACAAATGCTTCCGGATTTCTTCTCAATACCCTCCGTACAAGCTGTCGGCACTCTTTTTCAGCATTTTCTGTTACTGTACATGTATTGAAAACATAAATGTCCGCCTGCTTTCCGGATAAAATTGACTCGCTAAAATCCACTATATCATAACCATTTGCTAAAAACTGATTGCCGATAGTAGATGTCTCGGAAAAATTCAGTTTACATCCCAAAGTGTGTAAAGATACTTTTTTTGACATTATAATCTTTAAAATTAAAAAGCGGGAATAATCCCGCTTTAACTTGTCAGCTTACAGCAGGTAAGCGGCAAATCCTAATTATTTCTTTTCGGAATCTGAAGAATGTGAATCCGGCATTTCAAATATTGGGAAATCGGAAGCATCTACGGATGCTGTATCCATGCTCATGATCTCTTCTATCGAAACTCTGTCTAATTTATGTTTATCCAGATATGTACGTATTTCATCTTCAGGTTTATCTTTTAAGGCTGCAATAGCACTTAAGACGATCTTTTTATTCTCCTTATCAAATTCAATAACTTTCAAAGAAATTACATCATCAATAGGAAAATGATTTGCGATATTCTTTACTTTGGAAGGAGCTAATTGTGTTGCCGGAACAAAACCGTCAACATCTTCAGGGAGTTCGGCGATTAAACCTTTTTCGATAATCCTTACTACCTTGCCGTCAGTAATGGCTCCTACCGTATATAACCTTTCAAAATTATCCCACGGATTGCTGAATACCTGTTTATGTCCCAATGAAATTTTTCTCTGATCAATATCAATTCCAAGGACTATTACATCTAGTCTCTCACCCTTCTTTACAACTTCACCGGGATGTCTGATTTTCTTTGTCCATGAAAGATCGGAAATATGAACTAATCCGTCTACTCCTGGCTCAAGCTCAACAAACACTCCAAAATTTGTAAGGTTGCGGGCTATACCGGTATGTTTTGAACCAACTGGGTATTTTTGGAGTAGTGATTCCCATGGATCCGGTTCTAACTGTTTAATTCCAAGTGATATTTTCTTCTCATCTTTATCAAGACTCAATATGACTGCATCTATAATCTGGCCCATTGCAACAACCTGTGAAGGGTGTTTAATATGCTGGGTCCAGCTCATCTCAGAGTTATGTATTAATCCTTCTATTCCTTTTTCAATCTCAATAAATGCACCGTAATCTGTAAGTGAAACAACTCTTCCCGAAACTTTATCTCCAACTTTATATTTCTCTTCAATATTTTCCCATGGGTGGGGGAGCAGTTTCTTTAAGCTTAGTGATATTCTTTTCTTTTCTTCATCGAAATCTGTTACTACTACTTTTATTGTTTCATCAAGTTTCACTACTTCGTTCGGATGATTTATTCTGCCCCAGCTTAAATCCGTTATATGAACCAGGCCGTCAACTCCGCCAAGGTCGACAAATACTCCGAAATCAGTAATAGCTTTTACCGTTCCTTCTAAAATTTGCCCTTTCTCCAGACTGTTTAGTATTGCTGTTCTCTGATCTGAAATTTCCTCTTCAACAAGGACCTTATGTGAAACAACTACATTTTCAGTTGGAATATTAACCTTAACTACCTTGAAGTCCATTGTCTTCCCGACAAAAGCATCAAAATCTCTTATAGGTTTAATATCTATTTGAGAGCCCGGTAGGAATGCTTCCATTCCCATTAAGTCCACTACCATTCCGCCTTTAATTCTTTTTATAATTTTACCCTGAATTATTTGGCCTGTCTCATAAGCATTGACAACTCTATCCCATATCCTTAAGAAATCGGCTCGTTGTTTGCTTAATACAAGGTTTCCCTCCTGGTCTTCTACACTCTCTAATACTACTTCGACTTCTTTACCGACTTTTATATCTTCCGATTCATAAAATTCATTTTTTGATATTGTACCTTCCGATTTAAAACCTACATCAAGTATTACGTTATCTCCCTGGATTCGTACAATTCTTCCGGTTACTATTTCACCTTCCTTAAGGTCCTTAAAAGATTCGGTGTATAATTTTGCTAAAGATAAAAATTCTTCTTTTGAATATTCTTCATTATTAAAATTCTTTTTAGCTTTTTCATAATCATAGTTGGCCGCAATATTTTGTGTCGTTTCTTTTGTCTCTGCGGACATTAAGCCTCCTAATTGTAAATTATATTTCTGTCGTTATTTAAAACCATCTAAATAATAACACAGAAAAAATTTTTTATTTTACATTTATTAATTACTATGGTTTTACTAAAATTATTATACCGGGACTTCAATACCTTTAAGTTCGGCTCTCTTTTTTATCTCATTTAATATTAAGTTAACTTGCTCTTCAATCGTAACTTTTGATGTATCGATTTCAATTGCATCTTCCGCCTTTTTTAAGGGGCTGACTGTTCTTGTCGAATCAATAACATCTCTATGATTTATATTATCTTTAATTTCATTAAGAGTGATTTCAATCCCTTTTTCTTCAAATTCTTTTGCTCTTCTTTTTACTCTTTGTTCAAAGTTTGCAGTTAAAAATATTTTTACGTCTGCATTAGGGAAGACAACCGTACCTATATCTCTTCCTTCCATAACTATCCCATTGTTTAGATTTCTCATTTCTCTTTGTTTTGCAACCAGCGCTGTCCGAACCCCTTCAATTTTGCTTATTTCGCTAACCTTCGAATTAACTTCCTGCGAACGTATTTCTTCTGTTATATTTTCTCCGGACACGTTTACTATTGTCCTGCTGTTTATAAATTTTAACTGTATGTCTATATCTTCTGCCAGTTCAACAATCTTTTTAATATTATCTATAGGAATTCCATTTCTTAATACAATGTATGTAACAGCACGGTACATTGCTCCGGTATCGATATATAAATAACCTAATTTCCGAGCAATCAATTTTGCAGACGTACTTTTGCCCGAACCTGCTGGTCCGTCAATTGCTATAATTAGATTTTTTAACATAGTCTATAAAAATAGGCAAAAAGAACTAAATTTTCAAAATTCTATGTAACGCGAAACTCCGTTTCGCAGTTTTTATCATATCTGTCCAAAATAAGTTAAAAGAAAGGGACTTCACACTCTCCTACTGAACAATAAAACTTTACCTTGTTCACCTTGTTTAATTATAATGAAGAACCAGACAGTATGACAAATGCATAGTTACCCTTGTCAATAAGCCTTTCCCTTTGCAAGGGAAAGGTTGGATAGGGTTTCTTTAATTAGATGACATACTTCCTTGTTTTGTCTGCATTCAAACAATTCTCGTTAAATTTAGAAAAAAATTTTATTAAAGGATTAAATCTAAAATAAAACAAATTTCCTTAATCTGGCCTTTTAATCAAACCTTTTTATCTAATTTAAATTTATTTTGGACAGCACTGGTTTTTATCCCCATTTTACCATGACAATAAAAATCTATTTTTAAAAAAATAACTACTTTTTGGTAATTTCTTGGGATGGTTTATGAATTCACATACTCTTATATTATCACCTGCTCAATTTATCTCTTCGCCCCCTAATTCTTTAATTATTGCTTCTACATAAGGATCTTTTACTTTTTCTTTCTTTTTATCATTGTTAGATTGAGCTGAATTAGATGCTGAAGTGTCGAAGGTATAATTCTCTTCTAAGTGGAAGGAAATCTTTTTACCGAAATGTTCATGAGCCTTTTTAATCATGAAATCTTCGTTTATATTTAATGTTTCTTTTGCGTGGGAATCATCCGAAAAAATACTAAGTATATTCCCTTCGAATTTTATAAGCTTAACATTTGCAATAAAATGCCCTAATATTAATCCTCTTTCCGAGTTAATTAGCTTTACAAAATCCTCCCATTTATTTACAATTGTATTGAAGTCAAAAGCAGAATCTCCTGAAAAAGAAGAAGATGTAGCTTGGGTAGATCTATTATTTTCAATTTTTAGAGGAGTATTTTGTCTCTCAATAGTAACTTCTTTTAATTCTTTATTCAGATTTTGGGGAAAATAATTTTTTTTTTCAGAGGAATTAGGATTAGATGGACTATTCTTCCCGTAAGGTGTAGCAGCTGTCGGTAATTCTCCTAAATTTGATATCAATTCACTTATGGTTGCAGAACGTTCTAAGCCTATTAAGTGACATAAGGAAATTTCAATTTTAAGCTTTTGATTTTGAGTATATCTCAATTCCTGTTGTGTTTTTATTAGAAAATTTAATAAACGGAGTAAATCTCCCTCTGAATATTTATCAATATAATCCATATATTTAATTTTGAAATCCTCAGCAGTTTCAATTAAAACAGTATTTTCAGTTACTACTACCGTCATTATATTTCTAAAATGTTCAACTAACCCGTCCATAAAATCAATAAAATTCCAGCCGTTTTCATAAATAATGTTTGAAACTTCATAAACTGCTTTGAAATTTTTTTCTAATATTGCATCGGATATTCTGAAAAAAACTTCATCATCAATTAAATTTAACATTTTAGAAACGGTTTCAGGATCAACTTTATTTCCGCAGAAGGAAACTATCTGATCGAAAAAGCTTTCGGCGTCCCTTAATGCACCATCTGCTTTTTTTGCTATGATTGTCAATGTCTTATCGTCAATTTTAATTTTCTCAGCTTCAGCTATTTTATTTAATAGAGCTTTGATTGTATCCAGTTGTATCCTTCTGAAATCGAATCTCTGGCATCTTGATATTATCGTTAAGGGGACTTTATGTATGTCGGTAGTTGCAAATATAAAAATTGTATGCGCCGGCGGTTCTTCAAGTGTCTTTAGAAACGCATTGAAAGATTCCTTGGTGAGCATGTGGACTTCATCAATAATATATACCTTATATTTACCCCTGGTTGGCGCATATTTTACCGATTCTCGCAAAGTTCGAATTTCATCTATTCCTCTATTTGATGCACCGTCTATTTCAATTATATCCAATGATTGTGTCGTCTGGATCGATCTGCACATTTCACATTCATTGCATGGTTCATTATCAATAGGATTTAAACAATTTAAAGTTTTAGCAAGTATGCGTGCCGTAGTAGTCTTCCCAACCCCTCTTGGCCCGGTGAAAAGATAAGCATGTGCTATTCTGTTATTTTTTATTGCATTCTTTAATGTTGTGGTTATATGCTCCTGTCCCACAACTTCATTAAATTTTTGCGGACGCCATTTTCTTGCTGTTACAACAAATGCCATAAGATTTAACTTCTTTAATTTCAAAATATTTAAGAGCAGTTTTCTGTATTTTCAGACAACCTCTTAATTTTGTCTTAGCTCCAGAGGAGCGAAATATTATTAGAAACAGAATAAACTAAAGAAATCCGCACTCCGTAGGAGTGCAATATTGCTTTAATTTATTAGATTTTAATAAATTCATTTTTCTTCATCCTTAAAGTGTTGACGCCTTAACTAAATAATCTCGTCAACCAAAAAATCTCTAATCTCTTCCAGATATTTTTTATCAATCCCTGTAAATGAATTCAACGAATTACTGTCTATATCAAGCACTCCGAATAATTCACCCCCTTTTATAAGTGGAAGAACTATCTCTGATCTGGAATCCGGATCGCAAACTATATGTCCTGGAAACTGGTTTACATCCGGTACATTAATTGTCTCCAGTTTCTCAGCGGAAGTACCGCACACGCCCTTCCCGATTTTTATTTCCGTACATGCAACCTTCCCTTGAAAAGGACCAAGATATAGTTTATCACCATCATTTAAATAAAAACCTATCCAGCTGATTTTTTCGAATGTCTGTTTTAATGCGGCAGTAAAATTAGAAAGGTTCGTAATCAGCTTTTCTTCTCTATTTAGAAGTCCTTTTAACTGCTTCTGCAATTCAATATATTTTTCTTCCAGCGAAAGGGTATTATCAATAATTATTGATTCTGCCAATTCTTCTACTTTCCTTTTCTTCCCCTTTTTTCACTAATTCTTTGCTTGGACACACCCTTTCCGGAATTTATTTTTGAACTTTTACTTTTTGATTTTAAATTTGGGAATACATAGGGAACCGCATCTTCTATTCTACTTACCGGAATAATCTTTAAGCCCTCCGTAACCCTCTCCGGGATTTCTTTTAAATCAATTTCATTTTCGGCGGGGATTAGTATTGTGTGTATGTCGTTTCTCTTTGCAGCTAAAAGTTTTTCATTTAGTCCGCCGATTGGAAGTACTTCTCCTCTAAGTGTTATTTCCCCGGTCATCGCTATATCGTTTGAAGCCGGTTTACCGCTAAATGCTGACAATAAAGCCATTGCCATAGTAATCCCTGCCGAAGGTCCGTCTTTCGGGATTGCTCCTTCCGGTAAATGTATATGTACTTCCTTACCCTTTAAAAAATCGGTTTTTAAATGAAACTCTGTCGCTTTTGCTCTTAAATAACTTAAAGCAGCCTGAGCTGATTCCTTCATTACATTTCCAAGCTGTCCTGTTAAAGTTAATTTAGCTGGACCACTCATTATGGCTACATCTACATTTAATAGCTCTCCGCCTACACTTGTCCATGCTAAGCCCGTGACACTTCCAACCCGGTTTTCTTTACTGTGCTGTCTCTGCCTAAATCTCGGAACTTTTAAGTACTCTTCTATCTTCTTTTCATCAACAATAAATTTCTCCTGTTTTTTCGATTTACCGTTTGTCGATTCTTTTAAGACTATATCTCTTGCTAATTTTCTGCATATTGATGAGAGCTCTCTTTCAAGGTTTCTAACTCCAGCTTCGCGTGTATATTCACTGATTATTTTTTTAACCGCTTCATCTTTTATAATCACATTTTTATTCTGAAGACCGTGATTCTCCAGCTGCTTTGGAATTATATGTCGTTTCGCAATTTCAAATTTGTCATATTCCAGGTAACCCGGTAATTCTATAATTTCCATTCTGTCCTGAAGGGGAAGAGGAATATTATAACGGATATTTGCAGTGGTTATAAAAAGGATCTGTGATAAATCATAATCAACCTCAAGATAATGATCATTGAAAGAATGATTCTGCTCGGGATCTAATACCTCAAGCATTGCAGATGACGGATCACCCCTGAAATCCATGCTCATTTTGTCAATTTCATCCATCAATATTACAGGATTTATTGTCCCGGCTTTTTTCATAGACTGGATTATCTTACCTGGCATCGATCCTATATAAGTTCGCCGGTGTCCTCTTATTTCAGCTTCATCTCTAACTCCTCCAAGACTAATCCTCACGAATTTTCTTCCTAAAGCTCTGGCTATAGATTTTCCAAGTGAAGTTTTACCCACTCCTGGAGGGCCCACAAAGCAAAGAATTTGTCCGCGCATTTGTTTTACCAAATTCATAACCGCAATATGTTCTATTATCCTTTCTTTTGGCCTTTCTAAACCGAAATGGTCATCATCTAATATCTTTTGAACATGCTTTATACTTAAATTATCCTTTGTCCTTGTCGACCATGGAACTTCAATCAGCCAGTCAAGGTAATTTCTTATTACTGTAGATTCGGGAGACATAGGAGAAGTCTTTTTAAGCTTATTTAATTCCTCCATCGCCTTATTTTCAGCCTCTTCAGACATCTTAGCCTTCTTTATCTGGTCCCGTATCTTCACGAATTCCGGCGATGCTTCATCTTCATCACCAAGTTCATCCTGCAATATCTTTATTTGTTCCTGGATTATGAACTTGCGCTGCGTTTTTGTAATATTTTCCTGTACTTTATTGTCAATCTCTTTTTCTATTTTTAAAATGTCAATTTCAGAATTCAATACTTTGATAACTTCATAGTACTGATCCTTTATAGATGTTTTCTTTAGTATTTCCTGCTTAACTTCTATCGATTGATTTATATTTGCAGCTACATAAAATAATTTTCTGTCCGGCTCCTCTATATTTTCAAATGCTGTTAATGCTTCATTTGGAATATTCCGGCTTATTTTTACATAATCTTTGAACAACTGCGACATTTGCCTTACCAGGGCATTCATTTCATGATCAGTTTCAAGTTTGGGAAGAATAACTTCAATCTTCCCTTCGAAAAATTCAGTTTTATTTGTAAATCCGGTAATTCTGCCTTGCAGCAGTCCATCCACCAAAATCTTCATGAGACCGTTCGGAAGTTTTAATATTTGAACTATTTTTGCTATAGTTCCGTCCCTGAAAATATCATCCTTTTTAGGATCTTCAATATTAGATTTCTTTTGTGCTGCAAGAAAAATATACTTTGTGTTTTCTAAAGCAAAATTAGCCGCTTTAATTGATTGTTCTCTCCCCACTAATACAGGGAAGATCATATAAGGAAAAATTACAATATCCCTCAAAGGTAAAATAGGTAGTACTTCAGGCATACTGTCCACAATAGAGTTCTCTTTTCCCGCTTTTAACTCTATTTCTTCAAATTTGTTCAATAAATTCTCCAATAAATTAACTAAATTACACGCTTAGATTAAAGTTAAATATACCAAAATTCGTTTCGGCTTTCAAGGAATGAATAAC
The DNA here is from genome assembly GCA_963740945.1 of uncultured Bacteroidota bacterium. Classification (GTDB taxonomy): domain Bacteria; phylum Bacteroidota; class Ignavibacteria; order Ignavibacteriales; family Ignavibacteriaceae; genus CAVQBP01. The sequence goes on from CAVUGE010000017.1 coordinate 230,042, forward strand.
TGGTGTAAGCCTGAATTTATCCTATTATCCTCAAAGAGTTATCCTGGATCCCTCTTTATGAACCTGTGTTCAGATCATCTAACCAATTTATCTACTGAAGGTAGATTTGTTTACTTGAGGTAGACGGTTTTCTATATCTTAATACAAGCTTATAATTCCAGTCTAACTCCAAGGTAACTCCAAGGTAACTCCAAGGTAACTCCAAGATAACTCCAAGGTTAATCCAAGATAAACAATTGGGGATATCTTAGAGGAATAAAGCAAGAAGTTATAGTAATTGATAGATTAAAAATTTGGAAGGCACAAATTTTGTTATAAGATATATTTGATTAAACGATATATTTATTTCCGTCAACAATATAACAACAGCTCTAATAATCCAGCTAAAGTACCCGCCTTGCCGGCACGGAGGTTTGCAATTCTCATAAAAATGACTATCTTCGATTAACCTGTTTGAATTTTCGGATTTCGAAATTGTTATTTATTTGTAATTTGTTTTTTGTCAATTGTAATTTTAAATATCTCAATCCATTAATCGTTCCTTTTTATTATCTTTGCCTTTTTATAAAAAATCTTTGCGGAGTTATATGATTCAGGATATTATAAATATTGCTAAAGAAGCAGGAGAAATAGTAAGAGAAGGATTCGGAAAAAAATTAAAGATAGAATATAAATCAAATGAAACAAATTTAGTAACCGAGATTGATAAAGCGTCGGAAAAACTTATTACCGATTTTATTAAAAAATCATATCCGAAGCATGATATTCTTGCTGAAGAAAGCGGGGAAATGAAATCCGGGTCTGAATATTTATGGGTTGTTGATCCCCTGGATGGTACTACAAATTTTGCTCATGGTTTACCGATATTTTCTGTTTCAATCGGACTGCAGAAAAATGGTAAAACTCTATTAGGTGTGGTTTACGATGTTATGCAGGATATAACTTATTTTGCAGAAGAGGGAAATGGTGCCTATGCAAATTCAGAAAGATTAAAAGTAAGTCTAAATGACAAAATTAATCATAGTGTCTTGGTTACAGGTTTTCCATACAATATTTCTGAAAATCCCGAGAATACTCTTGAAATCTTTTCGGCTCTTACCCGCAAAGCAAGGGCTATAAGAAGACTGGGATCCGCTGCCATTGATATGTGCTATGTTGCCAAAGGTGTTTTTGATGCCTTCTGGGAAGTCTATCTCCATCCATGGGATATTTGCGCGGGGATTTTAATCGTTGAAGAAGCTGGCGGGATTATTACAGACTTCCACGGCAAGAAAATTGACATCTATGCTAAAAGAATATTAGCCTCAAATGAAAAAATGCATCCCCATTTAATGGATATAATAAACAGTTTTTAAAACACAATAGTGAGTGGTACATTGAGGGTGACCATAAAGTAATTTTCAAATTGAAAATCAGTGAAAATCTGTTAAAATCTGCGTCATCAGTGTTCTATTTTTAAGAAAATAATTACTTCTTGGTCACCCTCATCAAGGAGGGGTTAAACTCTATTGTATATATTTCAATAAACTTTCAACCTCGAATAATCACCTTACCATAATATTCGCTATGCGCTTTGCACTATGCCAACTCTCAATAAATTCAGAACTAATATATTATTCATGTATCTCTAAACTCAGTTCATGAGCAAAAAACGTCAACGCTGCTGATGTATTTCCAACTCGCTGGCTGAATGATGCGGTGACTCCATGTCCCTCATTCATCCTCGTTAATAATATTATAGGATTATCCGAACTATTTGCCGCCTGCAGTGCAGCAGCAAATTTGCGTGACTGCCATGACGCTACCCTTGGATCATTAATACCCGTTTCCAATAATACCGCCGGATACGATGTATTTGGTTTTATATTATGATAAGGTGAATATGCATAAAGCCACCTGAAATCATCTTCTTTAGTGGATGTCCCATATTCACTTATATTGTATTGTCCATTTGGAAATAATTCTACCCGTAGCATATCATAAATTCCAACGCGACTGATAGCAGCTTTAAATGCTCCCGGATGTTGTGTAAGTTCTGCACCCATTAACAGTCCGCCGTTAGAACCTCCCATTATACCTAAATGTTGGGAATCAGTCCAATTATTTTCCACGAGAGATTCGGCCGCTGCATACATATCGTCAAAAACATTCTGCTTTTTAGAAAGCATCCCTGATTCATGCCATCCTTCACCGAATTCACCGCCTCCACGAATGTTTGCATATGCTAATACGCCCCCATTTTCCAGCCATGCTAAATAAGCCCCCAGAAAGCGGGGTTTTGTAGGAATTCCAAATCCGCCATAACCATAAACAATTGTCGGGCGTTTTCCGTTTGGTGTAATGTTTTTTAATGATAAAATAGTTACAGGTATTTTTGTCCCATCCTTTGAAACTGCATCTATAACATCAAATTTTACATTTGAATAATCTCCAGCAGGTTTTACTTCAAAAATTGTTTTGAGATTACCTTTATTGATGTCATATTGAACCCACGTATTTGGAATCGTCCAGCCTGAATAACTAATCAAAACCTGGTTGTTATCCGATGATGATACTACAGCACCAATTCCAATCCCCCTTTCTGGCAAACTTATTGTCCTGACTTTTTTGCCATTGTAATCATATTGTTCTGCTTTCCAATCCGGTCCTTTTACTTTTGTAACAATAAATCCTCCTCGAATTGCATCGACTGAATTTAATGCCATCTCATCATCATCATCCTTCAGCAGTACAGTAGCTTTGCCATTCAAACCTATTGATAAAAGCTTCCCTTTTGTTACCCCTTCATATGAAATAACAAGTAAGTTATTTTTTTCGTCCCATGAAGCTCCGCTGTTTACTTCATCGGAAACCCGGACATTTGCACTTGTATCAAGTACCTGGTTCCATTTCTCTTCTCCCTTTCGAATATAAACATAATCAGGATTTCCATCTCCGAAGTGTACAAACATTGCCGCCTCTTTCCCGTCTCCGGATGGTATAAAAGTGTATTCCGCAACTTTTGATAGATCTTTTCCGAAAACCACTTTATCATCATCTTGTGCTTGATTCAAAATATGGTGATATAAAGCCGCATAGAATTGAGACTCCGATTCCGGAACAGCTCCCGGCATTGGCAATCTTACATAAGTCAATCCATTTTCATTAGCATCCCATACCACGCCTGTTGGCGTTGCTCCGCCGCCTGCTTTTGTTAGAGTATCAGGCATGTCTTTTCCGGTTTTCATATCCAATATGTGAATTGTAGTTGCTTCATTTCCTCCGCTAGCAATTCCATATGCTAAATAATTGCACTTCGGTGAAGGCCAAAAACCTGTTACAGCCAAATGTTCACCCATTTTATTCGGATCAACCAATAATTCTATTTTACCATCAGGCCAGTTTTTATAAGCTATTACAGGCTGTGCCTGAGGAGGTGTTAGCTGCCTAAAAAAGAGCTTACCGTTTACCAGTTTCGGCGAAGTCTGTTCAACTGATACATTCGACAATTCCTTTATTCTGTTTTCGATATGTTTTTCTTCTGAAAAGCTCGATAATACTTTTTCGGCATAATCATTTTGTTCTTTAATCCATTTCTTTACTTCCGGCGAAGAGCCTTCTTCTAACCACCTATACGGATCATGCACAGAGATTCCAAAATAATTTGACATAGCTGTATCTTTCATTGTTTTAGGAACATTTGTATCCTGTTTCTTACTGCAGCCTGCTGCCAAAATTATTAATAATGGAATTAGGAAATATTCCCATTTAATTTTCATAATTATCCTTTACTCCAAAAGCTTTATTAATTGCCGTCTGCTTTTAGCTGACGGAAACATTGAGGAAAGCTTTATCTGATGAAAAAATAAAACACAAAATTTTAAGGCTTTAGCCTCATAAATAAATTTATCTTCCACAGCACCATTAATATGCTAATACAAAGCTATAAATTATTTATGTCTGAGTAGAAGTTTCCCCCTCATTTTGTTCTCCATCTCTTTCCAGTTCTGCCAATTTCTTCTTACCGTAAGCAATTCTTGTTATAGTTACAAACAAAACAGGAACAATAAAAATCGCAAGCACAGTTGCAGCTAACATACCTCCCAATACCGTCCACCCAATTGTCTGCCTGGCTTGTGCACCTGCACCACTCGCAAAAACCAATGGAGATACTCCAAAAACAAAAGCCAAAGATGTCATTAATATCGGCCGCAATCTTAATCTAACAGCATTTATAGTTGCATCCATCAGGGGAACTCCATTATCCACCCTCGTTTTTGCAAATTCAACAATTAAGATCGCATTTTTAGCAGCTAAACCTATTAATGCTACCAAACCTATTTGTGCATAAACATTATCACTCAAACGCGGGATAAATGTTAATGCTATTATTGCTCCGAAGGCTGCTATAGGAACAGCAAACAAAACTGCAAAAGGTACCGACCAGCTTTCATATAATGCCGAAAGAAATAAAAATACGAATAATAATGATAATGCAAATATAGCAATGGTACTGCTGCCCGCATTAATTTCTTGTCTGCTTAATCCCGAAAATTCATATCCGTAACCCGCAGGTAATATCTTTGCCGCTACTTCTCTCATAGCCTGAATTGCTTCACCGCTGCTGTATCCGGGAGATGCACTCCCATTAATTTCGGCTGAACGGAATAAATCATAATGTGAAATTAATGGTGCACTTTGCGTTACTTTATAATCAATTACCGTACTTAATGGAATCATCTTACCCTGGATATTTTTAACATAATATTTCGATAAATCATAAATTGTTGAGCGGTAATTTGTGTCTGCCTGAGCTATAACATGAAAATTCCTTCCGAAAATCGTAAAGTCATTTACATAATTGCTTCCTAAATAAGTTTGGATTGTACTGAATACATTCGCGATAGATAACCCCAATCTTGCGCATTTTTCCCTGTCAACATTTAACTGGTATCCCGGTGTGCTTGCTGTAAAAAAAGAAAATGCCCTGCTGATTTCAGGACGCTGGTTAGCTGCCATTACAAATGATCTGACCACACCTTCAAACTCTTGTATATTGTCTGTACTCTCCTGCTGTTCTAATTCAAATGTAAAACCTCCTGTCGTTCCTAAACCCGGTATTGCAGGCGGTGAAATCACTATTACATTTGCATTCTTAATTGCGGCAAATTTCCTCTGTAAAGTTGCTACTAATGAATTTAATTGAAGTTCTTTACTTGACCTTTCATCCCATGGCTTTAGTTGCGTAAAAATAGTTCCGCTGTTTGATTTTGAGGCAAAGGAAACTACATTCAATCCGCTGACAGCCGCAAAATGTGCTACGCCCGGCGTCTTTTTTATTATATCCATCATTTCATTCAAGACATTAATTGATCTTGTAGTAGACGCCGCTTCGGGTAATTCAAATGTTATATATAGCCTTCCTTCATCCTCATTAGGTATAAATGCTGTCGGTTTATTCATAAATAATATCACCGTTCCGGCATAAACCAAAATTAAAATAATAAGAAAATAAGGAGCGATTTTTATGCTTTTTCTCACTGCCGAAGAATAATTATTTGTTGTTCTTTTGAACCAATCATTAAACTTAAAGAAAAACCTATTTATTCCTTTTGAACCTTTCTTCGTTTCTTCCGGATTTACTGGTTTCAATAATAAAGTACATAAGGCCGGAGTTAAAGAAAGTGCAACGAATGCCGATATTAAAACCGAAACAGCTATAGTGATTGCAAACTGCTGATACAATTTTCCAACGATTCCCGGAATAAAACCAACAGGGATAAATACCGATGCTAATATTAATGCAATCGCAACAACAGGTCCTGAAATATCTTTCATCGCTGCTGCTGTAGCAGCCCTTGGTGAAAGATGTTCTTCGTCTATATGATGCTGCACTGCCTCAACAACAATAATTGCATCATCAACTACTATCCCTATAGCTAAGACAAATCCAAACATTGTTAATGTATTAATGGTAAATCCCATTGGGAGAAAAAATGCAAATGTTCCTATAATAGACACAGGGATCGCAAGGATAGGTATTAAGGTTGCACGCCATGTTTGCAGAAATAGAAAAACTACCAGAACTACTAGGCCTAACGCTTCCAGTAATGTTGTTACTACTTCGGAAATTGATTCACTTACTACTGAAACAGCTTCAAAAGGTATTTCATAAGCAACATCTTTAGGAAATGATTTCTGCAAATCTTGCATTTCAGCGTAAATGCCTTTTGCCACTTCAATTGAATTGCTTCCCGGTGCCTGGAAAACTAACAAGAAAGAGGATCTTTTACCGTCAACATAGGAATTGTTTGAATAACTGGCTCTTCCTAATTGAACCCTTGCAACATCTTTTAAGTATACCTCCGAACCGGTCTGCGGATTTTCATGGACTATAATATTGTCGAATTGTTCAACCGTGCTGAGTGCGCTGTTAGTAAACACTGTATATTCAAATGTTTGATTTTTATTCTGCGGAGGTGCTCCTACCGTCCCCGCTGCTATCTGCAGATTCTGCTGCTGTAATGCGCTAATTACCTCATCTGTTGCTAATCCAAGTTGTGCTAATTTATCCGGGTCAAGCCAGATCCGCATACTGAAATCATCTGCCCTGACAAATATATCACCTACACCTTTAACACGAAGCAGAGCATTTTTTATAAATATATTAGAATAATTGTCAAGAAATCTTATATTATGTGTACTATCCGGCGAATATAATGCAACAATTAAAAGGATGCTTGATGTTCTTTTCCTGGTTATAATTCCCAATCTTTTAACTGCATCGGGAAGTGCCGGTGTTGCAATACTTACTCTATTTTGAATATCTAGTGCCGCAACATCAGGGTTTGTACCAACATCCAGTACAACATTTATTGAAGATTGACCGCTGTTAGTGCTGTTGCTGGACATATATGCCATCCCTGGCGTTCCGTTTATCTGTGACTCTATAGGCGTTGTTACTGTTTGTTCAACTGTAAGTGCATCCGCTCCTGTAAAGTTTCCTGATACCTGTACTGTCGGCGGTGTTATATCCGGGTATTGGCTGATTGGTAAATTGAATATGGCTAATACACCAATTAAAACAATTACTATTGATATTACTATCGCTGTTACCGGTCTATCTATAAAAGTATTTGCTACCATTATCTTCCTGTTTCAGAATTTTTCAATATGCATCATTGCGTCTTTCTGTTCCCTTGAGATTCTGCCCCTCCGGTTTGAGTTGATAAGGTTATGGGTGCATTATCTCTTAACTTTTGTACTCCTTCGGTTACAACATGCTCGCCCGGACTTAATCCGTTCGTTACTATTACCATTTCCTTTATTGTCATACCAATATCTATTTTCCTTTGTGATACTTTGTTTCCATTAATTACAAAAACAAAATACTCTCCCATCTCTACTACCACTGCCTTATAAGGTATCAATATACTCCTGGTTGTATCGTTATTTAAAACTCTTACATTGCAGCTTAAGCCTGGTCTAAGTGTATTGTTTTTATTGGGAAATTCAAGTCTTGCAATTATAGTCCCTGTTTGAGGATCAACCGCACGGTCTATTAAAAGCAGTTTTCCCGGATAAACGTAAATTGCCTGGCCTGGTAAAACTAATGTGAATGTTGAATCCTTCTTGTTGTTTCTTTGGTGCAAAATTTCATTGAATTTATTTATATATTTTTCATCCACCGAAAAATCTACTCCCATCGGGTTATCTGAAGAAACTGTATTCATTAATGTAACCCCTGCGGTTACTGCAGATCCTAATTTTACCTGAGAAATTCCAATTGTCCCGTTAAATGGTGCATAAATAATCGAATTTCGTAAATTTGTTTCTACTGCCTCAAGGTTGCTCTGTGCAGATTTTAAGTCGGCTAAAGAATGTTCCAGCACCTGAGTTGCAATTGCATTATTCTTTGCTAATTCTTTGTATCGATCATAATCCTGTTGGGCTCTGTTAAGGTTTGTTTTTGCTGCATCATAAGCAGCTTTATACTGCTGTTGTTCAATCGCATATAGTTTCATTCCTTTGGTTACATACTGTCCGTCATTAAAATATATGTCGGTTAAATAACCTGAAACTTCCGGTCTTAGTTCAACCTGGTTTAAAGCAACCACGGTTGCCGGATATTCGGTATAATATGGTGCTCTTTCTTTTTTAACTGTATATGCAGTAACAGGTGTAGGAGGAAATTGCGGTTGATTATTCTTATTTCCGCCGCAAGAAGCTGCAATGAGCGAAATAAAAATTGTTAAGATGGTTAAATATAAATTCTTTCTCATATCAATTATCTTTAATATTTAATTGTACCTAAAGCCTTTTCTACATCTAATTTACTGCTTAGCACCTGGTAAAGCGCATTTATATAGTTTACCTGAGTTGTCCTTAAATCTGTTTCCGATATTATTACATCCAGGTAGGTTTTTACGCCTGATTTATATTGAAGTTCTATTGTGTTATACACTTCTTTTGCAAGCTCCAAATTTTTCTTTTGCATATTAAAGTTAATAAGGTTGCTTTTATAGTTAGATAATGTTTGAACATATTCGGTGTTTATAGAATTTTCCAAATCCTCAAACTTATAATCATATTGATCCAGTTCTAAATTAGCCTGCTCAATTTCATGAATTCGTTTTCCTCCCTCGAAAATTGGCAGCGATAACTGAAGACCGATATATGAATTCGGGTAATTATGACTATATAGTTTTGATAGTTCATCATTAAAAAAATTTATGTTATATTCGCCAAATGCCGATAAAGAGGGGATAAAGCTCCATTCATAATAATGAAGATTTGCCTGCATCAAACTTTTTTGAGTCTGCAGCAATTGATATTCTATCCTGCTGCCTAAATTTACTGTTTGGGTTGTATCAATAAAAATATCGTTCTGCATCTGTGCGGTATCATACTGTAGTTTCAAATCATTGTGTATTGGATATCCCATCTGTTCTTTTAATGCGGCATAACTTGCCTTAAACAATTCTTCATCATGTTTTTTCTCAGCCTTTGCATTATTCAGAGCAATAGTAGCTCTCATGTAATCGGTTTTATCAACCACTCCTCCTTTATACTGATTATATGTATCGTTCAGACTTTGCTGCAGACGGGTAATATCTTCATTTGCAAGAGAGATTTGATCTTCGGCAAGAAGAGTTTGATAAAATGATTTGCTTACATTTACTACTGTGTTAATTTTAGTTTCAGTTGTCGATTGTTCAGCTTGTTTCTCAACATCTCCTGCTGTACTGGATGCTAATAATACATCACTGTCGAATATTGTTTGTGTTAAAGAAAATTCAGCGCTGGATGTATTTATTACTCCGAAATGAACAGCATTACCCTGGAAAATTGAGGTCTGGAGCTTATAATTGTGCTGAATATTAAAATTAAAGTCTAATTGTGGAAACCAATCTGACAGCTTACTTTTTACTTCCTGGTTAACAATATTCTCATTTATTAATGACTGTTTAATCGACGGCTGGTGTTTAAGAGCGTATTGAACACAATTCTGCAAAGTGGCATTTTCTAATAATGAATCACGTGAATTATTGTCCTGTGGGAAAAGTGACGATGTGGTAAATAAAATTATGACTGTTACAGCAACAATGTTGAGAAATCTTTTACAACACATTAATTCTTAAGTACCTCTACAAAAGATTGAATATGAAAAAACTAAAATAATTGTAATAAAAATTAGAGCACTTGATTTATATCAAAATTAAAAATGAAAATTTAGATGAGTATAAAAACAGAATGGAGAGAAAAGTTTATAACTGCCCATAAAATAACCACAGAGGAAGCAGAGAAAACTCAGAGCTAAAATTCTCTGTGTCCTTTGCGTCTACTCTGCTTTCTCTGTGGTTTTACAACAAACTACAAACAACCCACAACCAACGAACTACAAACCACAGCCCACAAACCACAGACCACAAACCACAAACAATATTACAATTGAACCATATAACTTTTACCAAGATAATGATTGAAAATTTCCGCTGAATTATAGCTTTCAATTGCTGCTTCAACCGAATTAGATATATTAAAAATTTTCAGTGTTCCCAGCTTTTTCATAAAAGGTCCGGCAAGTCTTTCTGATTTAACAATCCTTATATCTCCGCCAACTTTGGATATCTGTTTTAGGGTAAATACTAATGCACCTAGAAATGTTGAATCAATAAACTCGCAATGACTTATATCCACCACCAATTTTCTATAACCATTCTCAATATCTACTGTTAATATATTTTTCAATTCACCGGCTTCTTTTATTGTTGCACGTGATAGATTTACGAATGTAATAACTACATCATCCTGCACGATTTTTTGGAAATCATCCATTTAATCCCTCAAAAATATAATTGAAATAAAAAATTCATAGCTTCAGCATATAAGAAACTAATCATTATATCCTTAACAATTTCTGTGCCTTTTGATTAAAATTGCGATTATAGATTAAATTCCAAATATTTTACTAATAAATTGTTTCATATCGATAAACAACAATACATCTGTATCGTTTAATTTTCCCCCTCCCCTTTACCAAAGGGGAGGGTTGGGTTGGGGTTTCAAAATTTAATTGCCAGATTGTTTTTTAATCTTATAGTCTAATCTAGTAATTTTGTAATTTAATCCTGTAATTTTGCAATTTTGCAATTTCCTTGTACATGAGAATTAAGATGAAAAAGAATATAAATATAGAACATGAGTTTATTTCTAAACTAAATGAATTGAATGATGCTTTAGTCGACATTCATTCTCAATTCTGCTCCGATGATCTCTTGCATGATGCAGAAAACCTTCTTGAAAATAATAAACAATCAGTATCAAGAGATATTTGGCATAAGTACCTTAATATTACCGTTTCCCCCTTATTCCTGACAAACTTAACAAATAGGGAAGCAAGATACAGATGGGCGGATACGGCTTTTAAAGCTATTCGCATTTCTGATTATTCTTTACTTGCAATGTTAAATCATCGCACTGAAATCTACCCTGATAAACCTTTGTTTTCCACTTTCGAGGGAAATATAAGGAACGATTACAGTTATAAACTAATCAATGAAAAGATTAAAAGAATAGCGTCTTCTTTTCTTGCATACACCGGTCAAAAACCTTCTGTTGCCCTTTATCTCGATAATTGTATCGAAGGCGCATTATGCGATATAGCCTGCTTATCCTATGATATTTTTGTATCTCCTTTAAATATCCACTTCAGTCTCGATAATCTCGCCTATATATTTAAATTATTAAAGTTCGATATAGTAATAACTGATTCTCCCCAAAGGGTAGAACTATTAAATACTCTCCGTCAAAAAATTGATTACAATTTTACTATCTTATCTGCCGGCAAATCTTCGGTCCGGGACCTTGAGAAAAATGATATCTATGAATTTGAAAGCTTCATTTCACGGATTAACGATAACCAAATAACTGAGATATTAGAAAACCGCTTTCACTTTAATCTTGATGATATCTCCACTGTTATGTTTACTTCCGGCAGCACTGGAGTTCCCAAAGGGGTTGCCTTTACAAATTTTAATATAATCACAAAACGTTTTGCAAGAGGATCTGTATTCCCGGAGGTAGGCAAGAATGAAACTCTGCTTTGTTATCTTCCTCTTTTTCATACGTTCGGCAGATACTTTGAAATGATGGGAATGATATACTGGGGAGGCACCTATGTATTTGCCCCCAAAAGCGATATAGATTCTTTAATTCAATTAATGCAGAAGGTTAATCCTACCGGTTTAGTAAGTATCCCGCTCCGCTGGAAACAATTGTACGAAATTATTATCGAAAGCAAGGTACATTCTTTTGAAAAAGTCGACTATGAAAAGTTATTACAAAAAATGTCCGGTGGAAATCTTAAATGGGGTATCTCAGCGGCTGGTTTTCTTGAACCTAAAGTTTTCAAATTTTTTAATTCAAATTCGGTTGATTTGTGCAGCGGTTTCGGAATGACTGAAGGTACTGGCGGTATCAGTATGACTCCTCCTGGTGAATATGTAAAAGATTCGGTAGGCATCCCCTTACCAGGAATTAAATTGAATTTTACCGACGAAGGTGAATTACAGATAACCGGTACTTTCGTTGCCAGATACCTGGAAGATTTAAATAATCATAATTCCGATGAATATTGGATAAATACGGGTGATTTATTCACTCAAGATCAAAATGGATTCCTTTTTATCATTGATAGAATAAAGGATATTTATAAAAACAGCAAAGGGCAGACCATCGCTCCTGCATTTATCGAGAAAAAATTTGAAAATATCCCCGGCTTGAAAAGAGCCTTTCTTGTAGGCGATAGAAAACCTTATAATACTCTGCTAATTGTTCCGGATTTTAATGAATCATTTATTCAGAAAGCTGAATCCCAGCATCAATTGAAAAGTTATTTCGGCACCCTTGTATCCGAAGTAAATAGAACCATGAATCCTTACGAACGGATTGTAAAGTTTCTAATTCTTGACAGAAATTTTGAAGAGAATAAAGGAGAGTTGACTTCAAAGGGAACTTTTAAAAGAAAAATTATTGAATCTAATTTCAAATCAGTAATTGATAAGCTTTATACCCGGTCCAGCATAGAATTTGTTTTCGACAAAATAAAAATTTCAATACCGGTATGGGCACTAAAAGATATTGGCATTACTGAAAATGATATTATATGCATTTCCAGCCATATCAAAAATAAAGGGAATGGTACGTCACTTACAATTAAAAAATCTAATCATCCTGATAGGGTTAAAATTGGAAACTTTGAATATGTTATAAAGAATTATGAAATAGATCTAGGAACATTTATTCTGCAGCCGATATTATGGCTGGGGAATATCGAGTTAATGGATTTTTTTGTCTGTAAAGAAGATTGGGAAGCCGATTTCCAGGGTATATCTTCCCAGATTTTTATCCATTTTAACAGTCATCTTTCTAATAAGAATCTAATCGGCATAGATAAGTTATCTTCCAAAATAAAAGAAATAAATTCCCTGATACTTAGATTGTTCTATGGGACTGAAGATGAAATTTTAAAAGCTCTTAATGAAATTGAAAATCTCCTTGTACGGTGCGAACATAAAACTATAAACCTCATAAACAGGAGGCTGGAAGCACTTGCCCTTCATCCTAAGTTTAGTGTTAGAAGTAGAGCCTATAAGATTCTCCTTTTTACAAAACCGGATATCGATTATAACCGGTATTTACCCGCTTTTATCAACTCCGGATTGCCCTTTTTAAATAAAAATGTAATAGAAAATATTTTTCAGGATAATATTGAAGGATTCAATCTTACCGCTTTTAGAAAACGATTAACTGCTTATAGGAAAGGTTTAACCTGGCCCGCAAATCAAAATACGAGGGAACAATTTAAAAGAGTCTTTGATCTCCTTTACTATTTTGTTCATAAGAATCCGGCATCCTACAGCTCTGTTAGAGAAGAATTGATTATCTGGATTCTTCACACAGATGAACCTGTCCTTTCACAATACGCAAGGGAACTATTTAAGAAACTAGCACGATGGTTTGAATTAAGGTTTAAGCTAAATCAATACGAAAAATCTACTTCTAATTGGAAGGAAAGAGTTATTTTTCAGGATACTATTCCTGCTAATGAAAAGAAAAGAATTGAAAAGATATTCTATCGCTCGACTTTCTTGAAGGAAACTTTCATGTTGATTTTCAATCAGCATCATTTCGACTTAAGAGAAGTAAATCAAAATGGAATCTTTATTTCTACTATTTCTGCTTCTGCCGGAAGATATATATATAGGTTAAGTGTCAATACTAAAAATTACAAACATTTCGATCTGGTAATTTTAATTAAACCTGATATAACCCGCAAAGAAGTGCTGGAAACAATTTATCTAATGATAAAGATATCCAGTACACCGGACGGTGTATCTGTGCTTCCGAGATTAGGTAATTTCCGTTCCAAGCTTGGCGTAATTTCCTTTGAATTTGTTAACGACCTATCGGTATGGGAAAGAATAAGAATGCTTAATTCAACTTTCTCCCTCATTGGTAAAAAGAATTATGAATTCGAGTTGAAATTATTATTTATTAGGGGAATTGCCGCTTATTTTAGATTATTAAAGAATAGTGATTATAAGGTAGCCCCTGGAAACTTTTCCCCGTCAAATGCTGTTGTCCCTGAATCCCATTTCAAAAAAGGTTCCTTGATATTTTCAATTGCAGGGTGGTCATATTTTAAGAATTTTGATGAGTTTATCCTCCGCTTATTTAATAATTTTTATCTGCAGACTTTTGCACATTATCCGGCTTCTAAAGATTCAATAAAAATCAGCTGGATGTTCGATGCTTGTATGGAAGCTATGGGGAGGGATGAAGCACTGGAAAAGCTTAAAGATCTTTCAAAGAACTTCTTAAATAAAAAGTCAATTGAAAAAATGCAAATCTCAAACGAACTGGATAATTATTTCAAAACAATTAATTCTCCATATGTCGATTCATATATTCTGAGTGCTGTTAAAAATTATACCGACTGGCTTGAGCAGAACCCTTCACCGGCAAAAGAAGCATGCGAAAATTTCGTTAATAATTTATACTCTTTGTATCGTCTTGATAAATATCCTGAGATATATAAATATATATTTTACAGTAGAACCTTTTTTTCGACTTCTTCACAGGATGTCTGGCTGCTGTTTGCAAAACTTATTAATTCACTCTTCAGATTTCCGGATGAACCTGTAGTGAATAGAATTGAGCTGTTTGAACTTCAAGAAGCATTAAAAGATGAAATTGATAAGCGTGTTTTGAATAATTTAATATATCCCTCCATAAGCCAGAATTTCGAATTGATGGCAGGAGAAGAATCAGATGAAAAAGAAATTTTATTAAAGACGAAGGTTGCTGACTCATTCGGATTTAGTTATACTATACGTAAGCCTGTTTCGGCTTTTGAAATAGCAAGTCTCCATAAAATATTTATCCTCGATAATTATCCCATTAAAATGGAACCTAATCTTCAATATTTAATCATTATCGATGATGAAGATGAAGAATCTATTGTCGGAGGTTTATGCTTTAACATTAAATATATGAATATAGCTCAGTTGGAAGGAATTGATATTTCAAAACCCTACCGAAAAAGAGATCTAAGCAGAAAACTATTGGAAGACTTCTACAATAGACTCCATTCGGAAGGTATAAAAACCCTTACAACCTATTTTTATTTAAATACCTTCTTCGAAAAATTCGGCTTTAAGATTGACAGCAGATGGGGTGGCCTGGTTAAATCAATTTAATAATGTCAGGTAATCTATTACCGCCATTGCCGTGGGCTTTCAGCCAACGGAAAGTTCTTGTGTAGTTATCCATTGCCGTTGGATTTAGAGCCCTTGTGAATATCATTAACCAACGGTTTTATCCAGAGGTTTCAAGAAATAAATCCCACCTCATTTTCCTAATCCCCTAACCGCAGAGCGATGAAATATTATTAGCAAAAATCTACCCCCAATATCAAATAAACACCGTAGGTGTGAAATATTATTGTACATAAAATATAACCTGGATTTTATCCGTGACCTTCCGTTTTTTCCAAAAGTTAACTCCCGACTTTAAAGTCCGGTGAGCATTAGCAATCACCAATATTACCCCTACTGGACTTTTGTCTTAGCTTTATCTGCTTCGCTCTAGAGGAGCGAAATATTATTAGAAATAGAATTAACACTAGACTCATAATCCGCCTCAGACCAATATTAACCCAACTCTGAAACCGTTTTGAAACCGTTTTGAAACCGATATGAAACCGTATTAGTACCTTCAATATCCCGGTTAAAATTATTTTCCCATAAGGAATTTGATGATGTCTTTATATAGAATATAGCTGATGAGTGAAGACAGATAAATGCAGTTACTCACTGTCCTACATTTAGGTAATGTTCAGGGCTTAAGAAGAGGGATGTCGGGAATGAAACTATAGTTCCTTTACAAAATTAATTTAATCACTATTTCTTATCGATAAATTCCGTATCTTCATTTTCATTAATCCCAATAAATTCTTTCTAACAAATGATGAACAACCCTTAATAATAAATTATTTAGTTGAAGGAACAATAAATGAAAAGTTTCATAAACCGCAATTTCTATCTTTGCATTGCTTCGATTCTTTCTATAACAGCATTTACTAATGGACAAAGTAAAGCTCCCAAAGTTAATCCTGAAATTTGGGTAAGACCCGGATATGAATTATCAATAGCAGTGAGCTCTGATATAAGAGCCAGGCATTTGGCTTTAGGACCTGATGGAACTCTTTATTATACTACAACTCCCGAAAAAATAATCATAGCGGCAAGGGATACAGATAATGACGGATTTTATGAAACCTTAACTCATTTCTACACTTCTGAGAATTCAGTCTCCGATGTTCTTTGGTATGACGGTTACCTCTGGTACACGGAAAGCGGGGCAATTTATAAGTTAAAAGATAAAAATAACGACGGCATTGCCGACGAAAGAACTACTGTCATTCCGGTTGATAGCCTCCCTTCAGGCGGTTCCCATCATTACCGCCCAATATTAATTAATAAGGGAAGACTTTATACTGCCTTAGGAGATCCCGGAAATATTACCGACGCTACGAATTCTGATAGAGAAAAAATCTGGACCTACAATCTTGAAGGAAAGGATAAAAAACTTTGGTGTTCCGGGATCAGAAATACGGAAAAGCTTGTATTAAGACCCGGTACTGATGAAGTATGGGGAATGGATCATGGAAGTGACTGGTTCGGAAGGGAAGTAGGTGATAAAGAAGGTGAACAGCCTATTACTGATTATAATCCTCCTGCTGAAATGAACAAATATATCCAGGGCGGATTTTACGGCCACCCTTTCATTGTTGGAAATAGGGTCCCGCGTTATGAGTTTATGAAACGCCCGGATATTATAGAATTAGCCGATAAAACCATTGTACCTGAATGGTGCGGAGGTGCGCACTACGCTCCCTGCGGAATGATGTTCTACACTGGTAATCAATTTCCTGCCGAAATTAAAAACGATGCATTCGTTGCATATCATGGCTCATGGAACAGATCCGTCAAGGCTGGTTACCAGGTTACAAGAGTATTATTTGAAAATGGAAAGCCGTATGGTGAACTCCCTTTCGTTAAATTTCTTACTGATGACCAAAAAGTACTCGGTAGACCTGTCGATGTAATTCAAGCTCCCGATGGTACTTTGTTAATAAGTGATGATAAAGAAAATAAAATATACCGGCTAAAATATACCGGCTCAAAAAAATAAAAGGAGTATTGTTATCAGATTTTAGAAATGTTAACATTAGTAACGATCCTTTTGCTGTTAATATTCGTTACCAGGTTACCCGCGGTTAAAGTGTGACAGTCAAAGAATCGTTATATCATTAACCAATAGATTTATCCATTGGTTCCTCTTTGCTCCAGAAGAGCGAAATTCTTCACTCCAGAGGAGTGAAATATTATTAAAAACAGAATAAACAACAGATATCCGCACTCCGTAGGAGTGCTATATTCCCTTAACAGAAATAGTTTTGCCAATACTACTATAGTATCATATAAAATTTTTAAGGAGTTTTAAATGAAGAATGAATTAGAATTAAAACAATTGATTGTTGATATCGGAAAAAGATTATGGACTCGTGCTTATATTTCAGCAAATGACGGCAATATATCTGCTAAGCTAAATGATAATGAAATACTGATCACCCCCGCAAAAGTAAGTAAAGGTTTTATGAATACGGAAATGATAATAAAAGTTGATATGGATGGGGAAGTAATTTCCGGAAATTCAGATTATCGTCCATCCAGTGAACTTAAAATGCACACGGAAGTATATAAAGAACGTCCTGACGCATGCTCTGTTGTTCATGCTCATCCAACTTATGCTACCAGTTTTGCCGTTGCAGGT
Source organism: uncultured Bacteroidota bacterium (assembly GCA_963740945.1). Lineage (GTDB taxonomy): Bacteria > Bacteroidota > Ignavibacteria > Ignavibacteriales > Ignavibacteriaceae > CAVQBP01. The sequence continues at coordinate 247,922 of CAVUGE010000017.1, forward strand.
ATACCTCTGAATAAGTGTGTTTTACCGGAAGCTATTTTGAATATCGGCGCTGTCCCGACTGCAAAGTATGGTTTGCCCTCAACAATGGAATTACCCGATGCTATACGGGAACACTTAAAGAATTCCGATGTAATTTTACTCCAGAATCATGGCGCTCTTACCTTAGGAATGGATTTGCTGGATGCCTATCATAAAATGGAAACTCTTGAACATAATGCAAATATAATCTGGAAAGCTATTCAGCTTGGAAATGTAAATGTGTTGTCTGATTATGAAAGAGATCGGCTATTAGCATTAAGGGATAATTACGGATATGTCGGTCCTATAACTCCCTGTGATACTTCTCCTTACTCTTTTAATAAGCATTAATCCACTTCTATGGACTCTAGTGAACTTAGAACAAATGAAAGTAAAAAGAAAGAGGCTTTAGCCTCTTTTGATAAATACATCTTGGATAGATGTCTTTTTACTCCAAAAAATCAGAGTATTTTTAGAAAATAATACTTGAATTTTATATAAGAAAAACTTAAATATCGATGTGATATGATAAACGTTTATCATAATGCACCAGGAAGGCTGGATTGATGAAACAAAATATAAATGCTGCTGTTCGTTTATATGGAAGTCTACCCAAGATAGGGATCAGACCTGCAATTGACGGTAGAAGGAAAGGGGTAAGGGAATCCCTCGAAAATCAGACTATGCAGATGGCTGTTTCACTTAAACAATTCTTTGAGGAAAATCTATTCCATTCAAATGGCTCCAGGGTAGAGTGTATTGTATCCGATACTTGCATTGGTGGAGTCGCTGAAGCAGCTCAATCTGCCGATAAATTTGCAAGGGAAGGTGTCGGTCTTTCTGTAACCGTTTCTCCATGCTGGTGTTATGGTACTGAAGTTATGGATTCTGACCCCCTCATTCCGAAAGCTGTCTGGGGATTTAACGGAACTGAACGTCCCGGTGCTGTTTACCTGGCTGCTGCACTTGCCGGATACAGTCAGAAGGGATTACCTGCTTACGGAATTTATGGAGAGGATGTTCAGGATAAAAATGATTCTTCAATTCCTATTGATATACAGGAAAAACTTTTACGGTTTGCAAAGGCTGGATTAGCAGTTGCCGAGATGAAAGGTAAATCTTATTTATCTATCGGCTCCGTCTCTATGGGAATAGCAGGTTCTATTGTTGACCATAATTTCTTCTATGATTATTTGGGAATGAGGAATGAATCTATCGATATGAGTGAAATTGTCCGCAGATTAGAGGAAAAAATTTATGATGAAGACGAATTTAACTCAGCGTTAAAATGGACAAAAAAATATTGTACTGAAGGTCCGGATATAAATAAAAATAAATCTTCAAGAGTCAGAAAAGATTTCGAGTGGGAAACTATTGTTAAAATGACTTTAATAGTTCGTGATTTAATGGTAGGCAGCCGGAAACTAAATGAATTGGGCTTTGAAGAGGAAGCATTAGGCCATAATGCTATTGTTGCCGGTTTTCAAGGTCAGAGGCATTGGACCGATCATTTCGCCAATGGTGATTTTATGGAGGCTATCCTCAATTCATCCTTTGATTGGAATGGTATACGCGAACCATTTATTGTGGCTACTGAAAACGATTCACTTAATGGTGCTTCTATGTTATTTGGTCACTTACTAACCAATACCGCCCAAATCTTCTCTGATGTAAGAACTTATTGGAGTCCGGATGCTGTAAAACGTGTTACCGGGAAAAACCTTGAAGGCAAAGCAGCAAATGGTATTATTCATTTAATTAATTCAGGTTCTTCTGCACTTGACGGAACCGGGAAACAAAAAATAAACGACAAACCTGCTATGAAACCATTTTGGGAAATTACCAGCGAAGAAGTTGAAGATTGTTTAAATGCAGTAAAATGGTGGCCTGCAGAATTAGAATACTTTAGGGGAGGTGGTTTCTCTTCTCAGTTTCTAACAGAAGGCGATATGCCGGTTACTATTTTTCGTCTTAATTTGGTTAAAGGATTAGGTCCTGTATTACAAATTGCCGAAGGTTATACTATCACTCTCCCGGAAGAGATTAATTATTTATTAGATAAAAGAACAAGTCCTGGATGGCCTACAACTTGGTTTGCGCCGGTTCTTACAGACACAGACCCTTTTAGAAATGTCTATTCGGTTATGGCGAATTGGGGAGCAAATCATTGTGCAGTTAGTTACGGTCATATCGGGGATAACCTTATTACTCTTTCTTCAATGCTTAGGATTCCCATTAATATGCATAATGTTCCTCCGGAAAGAATTTTTAGACCCGCTGCATGGAATGCATTCGGGACAAAAGATCTTGAAGGTGCAGACTTTAGAGCTTGTAATAATTTCGGCCCTGTTTATAATCGAAATAGTTAGTAGTGCATGAAAAATAAAAATCATTATCTTTGAATAACTGAAGTTACACAGATGTGAAGATGATATCTTTAAAAGAAAAATCATTTCGTTTTTTAATTAAATGTAAAGTCAAATACAACCTTTATTTAAAAAAATAAAGATGTCGTCTTTAATATATGATAACTTCAATAATTATTAACCTTTATTAAAAAATGAAAAAATTCATCTTATTATTTAGCTTACTCTTATTCGCTGTCTCTGCACAAGGACAGAACTTCACACAAGAAACAAAAAAGGAACATGATAAAAGAATGGAATGGTGGCGCGATGCCCGCTTTGGTTTATTTATTCATTGGGGATTATATTCTATTCCTGCGGGTGAATGGGAAGGGAAAACAAATTATGCAGAATGGATTCGTAACCAGGCCCAAATTCCTGTTGATGTATATGATAAATTCGTTTCACTGTTTAACCCGGTAAAGTTTGACGCAGAACGATGGGTTCATATGGCTAAAGAGGCAGGGATGAAATACATTGTAATTACTTCTAAACATCACGATGGATTTTGTCTTTTCGATTCTAAGTTTACTGACTTTGATGTTATGTCAACTCCTTTTAAAAGGGATATCCTTAAGGAACTCTCGGAAGCTTGTAAAAGAGAAGGAATAAAATTGTGCTTCTATTATTCTATTATGGACTGGCATTACCCGGATTACCTCCCCAGACGGGAATGGGAGGTAAACAGATCAGTAAAGGGTGCCGATTTTGACCGTTATGTTAAATATATGAAAAATGAATTAAAAGAATTATTAACAAACTACGGTGATATTGGGGTTCTCTGGTTCGATGGAGAATGGGAAAATACTTGGAATGATAAACGCGGTCTGGATCTCTATAATTATGTTAGAAGCCTGCAGCCGGATATTATTATAAATAACCGGGTCGGTGCAAGTAGAAGCGGAATGGAGGGATTTACAGAAGGAAATGGTTTTGCCGGTGACTTTGGAACTCCTGAACAACAGATCCCTGCTACAGGATTGCCCGGCATCGATTGGGAATCATGTATGACAATGAATGATCATTGGGGATACAATAAAAATGACAAAAATTTTAAGTCATCTAAAGAAATTCTAAGAATGCTTGCCGATATAGCTTCAAAAGGAGGAAATTATTTACTGAATATCGGTCCAACTTCCGAAGGTGTTTTTCCTCCTGAAAGTATTGAGAGGCTTCATGATATAAGTCAATGGATGAAAGTAAATTCAGAATCAATTTATAAAACATCTGCCAGCCCGTTCCGGGAATTGAATTGGGGCAGATGTACTCAAAAAGACATTAATGGAAATACGAGGCTTTACCTCCACGTTTTTGACTGGCCTGAAAACGGAAAGCTTATTGTACCGGGAATCTTTAACCAACCTATGGACGCCTTTCTCCTTTCGGATGTAAACAAAACACCATTGGATTGTCAAAGGAACGGAGATGCTTTGGTTATAACTATACCCTCAACGGCTCCCGATAGTATCAATTCTGTCGTTGTCCTGGATATTGCCGGAAAAGCTGATATAAATAACCCTCCAAATTTCGTATTTGATGATGAAATCTTTATTCATGATATGGATGTCCAAATAAAGCCAGATCGAGAAAATATTCAGGTACGTTATACTACAAACAATTCTATCCCTGATTCAAATTCGGCACTTGTCGAGGGTCCTGTCCATCTAACTGAAACTACAACTTTAATAGCAAGATGCTTTCGCAATGACAAGCCTGTTAGCGGCACTTCTGAAGCTCTATTTACAAAAGTTAATCCTGAAGAAAGTATAAAATTAGAGGATCCTGTTAAAGGAATTTCATATAAATATTTTGAAGGTGATTGGGATTCGCTCCCTGATTTTGATTCTTTAAAATCATCTGATGACGGAACTATTTCCAATTTTTCTTTAACACCTGCAAAATCAGCTGACCATTTTGGATTTGAATATGAAGGTTACATCAATATCCCGGATGATGGTGTATATAATTTCTATACTGCATCTGATGATGGGAGCCGCCTGTATATTGGAAATAAACTGGTAGTTGATAATGACGGGCAGCACGGGATTATCGAAAAAAAGGGAGTGGTTCCTCTCGCTAAAGAATATCATCCGTTTCGTTTAACTTTCTTTGAAAAATCCGGCGGTCAAAATCTAAATGTTATGTTCAAAGCTCACGGGCTGAAAAAGACGATTATTCCGGATTCGATATTATTTCATTCAAAATAATATTTATTAAAAAAATTATCTTTTAATGAATGTCAGTTTCAGAATTTCTTGCTGTGGATTTAGGTGCCGAAAGCGGGCGTGTAATTTTAGGGAAACTAAAAGATGAAAGACTCTCCTTTGAAGAAATTTATCGTTTTCCAAATATTCAAATTATTAAATATGGAACTCTATTGTGGGATGTTCCTTATTTATTCCGGGAAATTAAAAAGGGATTATCTTTAGCTGCAAAAATAGGACATAATATTCAATCTATTGGTGTTGATACATGGGGAGTCGATTTCAGCTTGATAGGGAAAAATAATCAACTCCTGGAACTGCCGCATTCTTATCGCGATAACCGTACAAATGGTATCCCTGAAAAAGTCTTCGAAAAAATTTCACAAAATGAGATTTATAAAAGGACAGGCATTCAGTTCCTTCAAATTAATACTATCTATCAGCTTTACAGTATTAAGCTCTCGAATGAAGCAATTTGGGAAGAATGCGATACGCTTCTATTTATGCCTGATTTATTTAATTTCTTACTAACCGGAGTGAAAAAATCTGAATATACAATTGCTTCAACATCTCAATTGTTGAATGCCGAAACAAAAGAATTTGATGAATCTATTTTTTCAGCTCTGAACTTGCCCCTTAATATAATGCCTCCAATCATAAAGCCCGGAACTGTTATCGGCAGGCTTCTTCCTGAGATTTCAATTGAAACAGGATTAAATGAAGTTAATGTTATCGCAGTTGGCTGTCATGACACTGCAAGCGCAGTGGCCGCAGTTCCAGCAGAAGGGGATGACTGGGCTTATTTAAGTTCGGGAACATGGTCATTACTAGGAATTGAAAATGAGAAGCCGCTGATAGATTTTCAATTCAACGATTTTACTAATGAAGGTGGCGTAAATGGTAATATAAGATTTTTACGGAATATATCCGGTTTGTGGCTTCTTCAAGGAATTAAAAAGAGCTTGGAAAAAAGAGGCCTGCGTTTTAGTTATGAAGAAATAACAAAAATGGCAGAAAATATAGATTCAGAAGTTCCGTTCATTGATACTGACGATAATCAATTTACCAATCCGCCTGATATGATTGATGCAATAAATGAATATTTTATTAAAACAGATCAAATAATTCCAAAAACTTGGGGAGAATATTCCAGCTCTATCCTACAAAGTCTTGCCGTTAAGTATAAAAATATTTTGGATAAGATTGAAATAATATCAAATAAAAAAATAAATAGGCTGCATATTGTTGGAGGAGGTTCAAAAAATAAATTGTTAAACCAGTTGACGGCAAATACCACAGGAAAAAATATTATTGCCGGACCCGTTGAGGCTACTGCACTGGGAAATATTCTTGTCCAGGCTATTGCTGGAGGTAAAATTGAAACTATTAAGGAAGCAAGAGAAGTGATTTCTTTGTCATTCCCTTTAAAATTCTATAAACCGGACTAGGAAAGAATGGAATTAGAACCTAAAGAGGTTGAAATGAAACTTGAAAAAGTAAACATTAGGATTGGGAGTTTGATAAAAGTTAAACCTGAATATGAAGAACGTTATATTATTCTTCATAAACATGTCTTTCCCGGTGTCCTGGATAGAATTAGAAAATCAAATATTAGGAACTATTCTATTTTTTTAAATAATGGACTCTTGTTTTCCTATATGGAATATGTGGGTAATAATTATGATAAAGATATGAATGATATTGCCGATAAAACAACTAAAGAATGGTGGAAATTAACTGATCCTATGCAGGAGCCGTTATCAATAAGAAAAGAAGGTGAGTGGTGGGTCTCAATGGATTCAATTCAGTTTTTTGATGGTAATTTTAAGCCTTATACCGAAGGAAAGCGTTTTGCTTATACTTCAGAAGTTAATCCCGGTTTGGAACAGGATATTAAAAACTTATTTATCGGTTTTAATGATTCTTTTAGTGATTTATTGAAAGATTTCAACATCCAAAACCACAATGTCTTTAAAAAAGGCAGCAGACTTTATGTCTATTTCGAATATACCGGGAATAATTTTGAAAATGATAATCAACACCTGAATAATAAACCTCAATTCAAAAAATGGAATGATGATTTAGCTGTTCATTTGAAAACTCAATGGGAGGAAATGAAAGAAGTCTTTCACACAGATTAAGTTTAGTACGTGATAATCTCTCATAAATCTTAAATTTAATAGAGGACATTTAATGGATGTAACAAAAATGTTTAGGTCGAAAGATGGTAAGAATTATCTTTTCACTTTCATGCTTGTTAGTACATTGTTCTTATTATGGGGAATATGTAATGGGATGATAGATGTAATGGATAAACATTTTCAGGATTTTTTACATTTATCAAAATCCCAATCTGCTTGGGTGCAGTTTGCGCATTATTTAGGCTATCTTTTAATGGCACTTCCCGCAAGCTGGCTGGCTCGGAAACTCGGATATAAAGGGGGAATTATAACCGGATTGATTCTCGTTTCTCTCGGCGGGTTTTGGTTCATTCCTGCAACAAATATTGCATCCTTCTGGGCTTTTCTTCTGGGGGTATGTGTTATTGCTATGGGATTAACAGTTCTGGAAACAGTTGCTAATCCATATACAACCGTTCTCGGTCCTAAACAATTCGCAGCTACAAGAATCAATTTTGCACAGGCATTTAATGGTGTAGGATGGATATTTGGCCCTATAGTTGGGGGAATATTTTTCTATTCAAGTGAAGGAGCAGTTGTTGCACAAAAACAACTCTATATCCCGTATTTCGCTATTGCTATTATTGTTCTTATCATGGCGGCAGTTTTTTATTTTTCAAATTTACCTGACCTGAATACCGAAGATGAATATCATATGAATACTGCAGGTCCAACCAGTGTTCAACGGTCAATCTGGTCCCATAAACATTTTGTGGGAGGTGTGGCTTCTCAGTTTCTATATGTTGCAGCGCAGGCAGGTATTTTTAGTTTCTTTATTAACTATATAGTTGAAGAACTTCCCTCTATTTCAAAAAGTATGGCGGTGAGCTGGATATTTGCCGACCGTACTATACTGCGGAATGGAGCTTTCTTTATCAATGAAAAAGGTGCAACATTTTTATTGGGTACTATTGCGTTCCCGTTATTTCTAATCGGCAGAGCAAGCGGTGCAGCTATTCTTAGGAAATTAAAAGCTCACCGTGTTCTCGGTACCTATGCATTAATTAATGTTATCCTTTGCGCGGTTGTCGTCCTTAAGCTCGGCTGGGTTTCTGTGACTGCTGTATTCCTTAGTTTTTTATTTATGTCCATTATGTATCCTACAATTTTTGCTTTAGGTATTTATGGTCTTGGTGAACAGGCAAAAAAGGCTTCCGGTTTTATAGTGATGGCTATAATTGGCGGTGCTATTATGCCTAAAATTATGGGTTACCTTGGTGATGTTTACAATATGTCTGTTGGTTTCCTTATGCCTTTATTCTGTTTTGCAGCCATTGCAGTCTATGGTTTCAACTGGACAAAGTTCAGTAAATCTGAAGGTATAAGCGGAATCTCCGGTGCTAAAGGTCATTAATATGTTAGGATTATCTTTTTAAAATTATTACCTGGAGTGAATAATATAGCACTTCACATAATTAAAAATTCACTATGGAAGAAAAAAAAGTTTTTGTTACCGGCTGCTTTGATATGCTGCATAGCGGTCATGTAGCTTTTCTTATAGAAGCGGCTCAATTTGGTAATGTTTACGTAGGATTAGGTTCCGATGAAACAGTTTTTAATCTAAAAGGACGCTATCCGGTAAATAACCAGGATGAAAGAAAATATATGATTGACGCTCTGGGATGTGTTAAAAAATGTCATATAAATTCGGGCAGCGGAATAATGGACTTTTTATCTGAAATGGAATCTGTTAAACCGGACATTTTTATTGTGAACGAAGACGGGAATACTCCTGCAAAAGAGGAACTTTGTAAAAAATTGAACATTCAATATCTTGTACTAAAAAGAATTCCGCATGGTCATTTGCCGTCTCGTTCAACCACTTCTCTTAGAGAACAATGCACAATACCTTATAGAATTGACATAGCCGGAGGATGGCTTGACCAGCCTTTTGTTGGAAAGTATTCCCACGGATTTGTTTTAACAGTTTCAATTGAACCCACTATTGAATTTAATGAAAAAAGCGGGATGGCATCAAGCACTAGAAGAAAGGCAATCGAACTTTGGCAAACCGATATTCCATCAGGTAATAAAGAGAAACTTGCCAGGATGCTCTTTAGTTATGAAAATCCCCCTGGTACAAAGATTATTGCAGGGTCTCAAGATGCAATTGGAATAGTAATGCCCGGATTAAATAAGCTTGAATATTCAGGTAATTATTGGCCAGGTAAAATTAAATCAATTCATGATGAAAAAATATTAACATTTCTCGAGAATAGTCTTTATTTAATTACTCTAGGACCCCGGAATAAAGATTATAACGTTCTTGAAAACATGAATATAAATATTGAGAATGCAGAAGCCTTAAAAATAGCATCGGAATTCTGCTGGGAATCAATTCTGCAGTGTGATATTAAAAAATTTGGCTGCTATTTCAGAAAATCATTTGAAGCGCAGATTACTATATTTCCCAATATGGTTTATAGAGAAATATTTGAAATTATTGAAAGATATAAGAATTTATCCTATGGGTGGAAATTATCCGGTGCAGGCGGAGGCGGTTATATTATTTTTGTTGCAGATAAAGAAATTCCCGGTTCGATGAAAATAAAAATCAGAAGAAAATCACAATAATCCTCCGATATGGCTACAATATTTGACGTTGCTGAAAAAGCACAGGTCTCTGTTATAACTGTATCGCGTTTGCTGAATAATCCGGTAATTGTAAGTGAAGGAACAGCTAAAAAAATTCATAAAGCAATGGAGGAATTGAATTATCAGCCCAGCCAGATTGCTCGATCATTGGTAAAGAAACGGACAAATACAATTGGTGTCATAATGTCCGATATTAAAAATACTTTTTTTAATAGCTGGTTCCGGATAGTTGAAGATTATGCAAGCAGACACGAATATAATTTACTATTATGCAATACAGATGAAAATCCGGCCAAGGAAATGAAATATGTTAAGCTGCTTCAGTCCCAGAGAGTTGATGGTCTTATAATTATTCCCTGTTCCGAAAAATCAATTAATTATCTTTTGAAAAGCAATCTGAATTTTATTCTCGTAGATAGGATTATGAAGAAACAAAAAACTAATTATGTTTCTACCGATCATTACTCAGGAGCATTCGAAGCAACCGAGTATTTAATTAACCTTGGGCATAAAAGAATTGCTGTTCTAAAAGGGGAAGGGATACTTTTTACGGATATTCAAAGGTATGCAGGATTTGAAGACGCAATGAAAAAGAATAATATAAATATTGAAAAAAACTTTGTAATAAATTGCGAATTTGATGAAATGAAGGGATACGATGCTGCAATAGATTTAATGAAATATGAAGCAAAACCGACTGCAATCTTTACATTCAATAGTAAAATGATGAATGGTACAATTAGGGCAATCCAGAATCTGGGTCTTTCCATTCCCGGCGAAATTTCACTTATTTCTTTTGACCAAATTTCGGGGTACGAAATCTTTCAACCTAAAATCACCTGCATATCGCAGCCAATAAAATTATTAGGCGAGTATTCTATTACTGCATTAATTGATAAAATAAAAAAACCTGAAAAATCAAAACAGGTAAGAATTATTTTAAAGCCGGAATTAGTTATTGGAGAATCCTGTAAAAATATAAGCGACTGGAATTAACTACGCTAAACAGTCATCCACTTCCTCATTCATTATTCCGTAACGCGAAACTCCGTTTCGCAAACATTTAATGAAACAAATAATGAATCCATCTTCTACTGCCTTTAGGATTATAGAAAAATAGCCCTTAAGGGGAATAAATATTAAAGTATAATTTATATAAATTTTTATGGAATTTAATTGATTATAATCCTCCTACTTATTACATTATAACTAAATTTCTTCTCTTATCCGGTTTAAGCTTTATGGATAAAATTCCTAAAAATCAAATTACCCAGCTTTTGCAAAGGGTTAGTGATGGAGACAAGGAGTCATTAAATAGTCTTTTAGAATTAGTTTATAAGGAAATAAAAAAAATTGCTTCTAAATATTTGCAGAATGAATATAGAAATAGAACCATCCAGACTACTGAACTTGTTCATGAAGCCTATTTAAGATTAATTGGACAGCAGAATCTATCCCTTGAAAATAGAAAACATTTTTTCGGCTCAATTGCTAATTCCATACGGCAAATTTTAGTAGATAATGCAAGACAAAGAAATGCAGTTAAACGAGGAAGCGGAAAAACAAAAATATCTTTGGATGAAGCCGTTCTTATTGCACCCGAAACTGATGAAGAACTAATATCTCTGAACGATGCATTAGTTAAGCTCGATTCTTTTGACGAAAGGCTTAGCAGAATTGTCGAGCTTCGGTTTTTTACAGGATTAACAGTTGAAGAAACCGCTGAAATTCTTTCAATCTCTCCTACCACTGTTAAACGGGACTGGAGGCTTGCAAAAGCATGGCTCTATCGTGAGATGGGTAGTTAAATAAAAGTAAAAAGATACAAGAATTTACCTGATGCCTGATGGATAATTGGGACAAAATAAAATCTATATTTCTTGAAGTCATCGAACTATCTCCGGGTGAAAGAGAAGCTTTTCTAAATGAAAAGTGTAAAGATGATCCTTCATTAAAAAAGGAAATTGAATCTTTAATAGAATCAGATCAAAGAGAGGAAGATTTCCTTGAAAATCCTCCTCTTCAAGCTGGCGAATTTAATAATAGTGAAATTACATCTGATCCTTTTATCGAACTGCAGATAGGTAATTATAGAGTTGAAAAGAAGATTGGCGAAGGGGGGATGGCGGTAGTATATTCTGCCGTACATGTAGATGAGCAGTTCAAAAAAAGAGTGGCTATAAAATTTATTAAAAGGGGAATGGATACTGAGGAGATTATAAAGAGATTTAAAATTGAGCAGCAGGCTTTAGCAGGATTAGATCATGCTTACATTGCAAAACTAATCGATGGCGGTACAACAGATAACGGACTCCCATATTTTATTATGGAATTGGTAGAAGGGGAATCAATAGATAAATATTGTAAGAACAAAAACCTTTCAATTACTGAAAAACTCAATCTTTTTCAAAAAGTTTGTTCTGCAGTGCAGTATGCTCATCAGAATTTAATAGTTCATAGAGATATTAAACCCGGCAATATTTTTATTAAATATGACGGTACTCCCAAGCTCCTGGATTTCGGAATTTCCAAGCTGCTTGATTCTTCAAATGAGCAGACAATGCTGACCAAAACCGGGTATAGATTAATGACTCTGGAATATGCAAGCCCTGAACAATTCAAAGGACATCAAGTTACAATTGCCACAGATATATACTCATTAGGGGTAGTTTTATATGAGCTGCTTACAGGCAGCTTCCCTTACAAATTCAAAAATTCGCTTCCTTATGAAATTGAAAGAGTTATATGTACAACCGATCCTGGAAAGCCGAGCACAGCAGCCGATTATCAAAAGGAAAATCTGAACGCGGGTAACGCCAAAATAGATTCACTTAATTCAATATCCAAAATTGATGGTAAAAATTTCGAAAAACTTAAAAAGAGATTGTCCGGGGATATTGATAATATTGTCATGAAAGCCATGCAGAAAGAGCCGTATAGACGGTATTCAACTGTTGAACAATTTGCAGAAGATATAAGACGGCATTTAAACGGTTTACCTGTAACTGCACGTAAAAATTCAATGGGGTATAGGAGCAAAAAATTTTTTGAACGTCATAGGGTAGGGGTTATTACTACGTTTTTATTTTTTCTGATCATTATAGCCGGTGCTGTGGCGGTAGTAATACAATCGAAAATAGCTGCGGATCAAAGGGATAAAGCACAAATTGAAGCTGCGAAAGTTAACAGAATTAATTCCTTTCTACAGGATATGCTTTCATCAGCCGATCCTATGGAAGTTGGAAAAGACGTAAAAGTAGTTAATGTTCTGGATAACGCCAGCAGAAAAATTGATTCGGAATTAAAAAACCAGCCTGAAGTAAAAGCAGAACTCAAGACAACAATCGGGATCACTTATGAAAACCTTGGTATTTATGATAAAGCAGAAAAACTTTTAGAGCAGGCATTGAAAATAAGAGAATCTCTTTTCGGGGAAAATAATGATGAGACTGCGAACAGTATAAATAATTTAGCCGGTATTTTATATTCCAAAGGTAAGTTAGCTAAGGCGAAAGAACTGTATAAAAAAGCAATTGAAATACATAGAAAATTTCCCAAACCTAAGCATGTTGAATTAGCTGATGCATTGAATAATTACGGGATTTTGAATTTGGACCTTGGTAATTATGATGACGCTATTGAAAACTTTAAAGAAGCTTATTCTATTTATCTAGAAGTATACGGCAGAGAAAATACAAATACTGCAGCATTAATTAATAACCTGGCGCTTTCATATCACTATAAGGGTGACTTGAAGAATGCAGAAAAGCTTTACAGGGAAGCTCTGGATATCAGTTCACATTTGCCTGATAATGTCGACGTTCAAATTGCACATGAGACCAATGATCTTGCTTCTTTACTCCGTGATCAGGGGGACCATAAAGGTGCATTGGCATTATTCCAAAAATCGCTGGAAATAAGAAAAAAAATTCTTGGAAATAATCATCCCGGATTAGCCTTAGCAAAATATAATCTGGGTGTTGAATTGTATTATGTGAATGATTATTCAGGAGCATTACAAAAAATCAATGAAGCGTATGAAATATGGCAAAAAACTCTTCCACCTGATCATCCTTACTTTTCAAAGGCTTATTATTGGTTCGGAAGATTATATAATGAAAAAGGAATGACCGGAAAGGCAGAGGACTTTTTATTAAAGTCATTAAATCTAAGATTGAAAAAACAACCCGATAATAAATTGCTTATTGCCGAAACGAGATTCGAGCTGGGGAGAACTTTTCTTATTCAAAAGAATTATACTAAAGCAAAACCTTTATTGCTTAAGAACTTCATGATTTTGAAAAAAGAACTTGGAGATAAAAATATTGAAACTGTAGATGCTGCAAATTTAATTTCAGAATTATATATTAAATTGAAAAATCCTGAAGAAGCTAATAAATACAAAATTTACCTTTCCGGAATAAAATCACCGGATTAAAAGAATAGTTATTAACTATTAAAATAAAGGTTGGCAAAGTAAAGAATTGAGGATAATATTTTTCTTTTTAGGTGATATCACTTTTTAAATTAAAGGATTTATTGGATGCCGGATATCAGTTTTCTGAATACGGCATCCTGTAACCTAGATTCCCTTATTTAGCTAACAATAGTTTTTTAACTTCTGCTTTATCTCCTGCAGTCAGTCTGTAGAAATAGACTCCGCTTGCAAGGTTTGAGGCGTTAAATTGTACATGGTAGTAACCTGCAGATTTTTCTCCGTTAACGAGAGTAGAAATTTCATTCCCTAATAAATCATAAACTTTTAGAGTAACAAAACTACTTTTTGGAACTGAATATTTTATAGTTGTTGTTGGATTGAACGGATTAGGATAATTCTGCTCAAGTTTAAAAGAAAGTACATGAATATTATCATTAACACCAGTTGCCGTCCCCGTTAAAGATAAATCATCAACAAAAAAAACAGTACCTACATTAGCATTTAGAGATGTTTGCGAGGTATCCATACTAGCTGAGATCCAAATACTCGCCGAATCCGGAGTATCAGCTGTAAAATAAATAAGGGGAACTGAAAACTGAGTATAACTAGAAGCAGCACCAAACCATCCGTAATTCCCAGCTATCACCTGATCTTTACTCCAAAAATAAACCCATACCAAAAACTTATCATTACCTTGTGGTGATAATTTATAATAGCCGGTAAGACTGGCATACCTTTGGTTAATAGCAAATCCTTTTCCACTTTGGCCGATATTCCAGAGATATCCAGGATAAGCAGTGCCAAAAATACTAAGTACCTCTCCTCTTACAGCTGAGGAACCACCATGTGTATCAGTTGTTTGTGTTATTGGTGCACCAACTCCCTGAGCATTGTCTGTTAACCAACCGGTAGGATTTCCATTTGTCCAGCTTTCAAAATCACCGTTTGGGATTTGAGCGAAGGTTTGATTAATAAAAATGAATGTTAGTAAAATGAAAAAAACAGTAAGAAATCGCATCGTGCCTCCTTTAGTAAATTATTAAATGTCATTAAATACAAAATTAAGGCGTCAATTCTTGTTCCAATTGTTATAATAGAAAATTAAAAAATTAATCTAGGAGGAAATAATAATATTATTATTATTAAAATCAATAAGAAGGAAATAAATGATTACCTGTCTCAAATTGGTATAAATATTTATTTGTCAGATAACATCTCAAGGGCTTCAGAAGTTTCAATTCTTATCTTACAAGAAGCATCTTTTTCGTTTGAAAAAAGCTACCTGCCTGCAAACTGTACAAGTATACTCCAGTAGACAGTGGTACGTGATTTGTGTTTTCTTGTGCAAATTTCACTTGATAACTGCCCAAGAACTTGAATTTTGCGTTACCCAATATATAGTATTTAATGTAGCTATCTTATAAGGATCAGCATATGTAACACTGCCAGCCGGTTGAACGGCAGTTTGAGCAAGCATGATAAATGTGAAATTTAAAATCAAAAAGGAAAGAAGTATCTCTTTTTTCATATTCAACTCGATTATTTTTATAAATGAAATTTAAATTTTTGCAAAGAGTATATATATATGCGTTTTTTTTTCTTAATTAGGGGTCACTAGGAAAGGTGGGACAGAATTTTTTCTCTAAAACCTCCGGGATTTTTGAAATCCCGGAGGTCATAAATTAATATAATTTATCTTAAAAGGAGCATTTTTTTTGTTTGGAAAAAGTTTCCAGCTTGTAGACAGTAAAGGTAAACACCGGTAGATAATTGTTTATGGTTTATTTTCTCTTGCGAGAATTCCACTTGATAAATTCCAGCCTGCTGTTCTTTATTTACCAGCGTTTCCACTTCATTACCGAGAATATCATAAACCTTTAATGTTACATGTTCAGCTTTTGATATTTCATATTTAATTATTGTTGAAGGATTAAATGGATTTGGAAAATTTTGCTGTAGTTTGAATTCTTTAGGGTTATTATCTGCAGTTTTCACATCAACAGTATTGCTAACATTAATAACTACCGGCAAAACAGTATTCCCGCCATTACTTGTAATATTAAGCTGCGCCTGATATGTTCCTTCAGCTAATCCTTGTGCATCAAATTTAACTGAAATATTCTGATTTGAACCTGCAGAAATATTTCCACTGGAAGGTGTTACTGTAAATCTTGAGGTTGTTTGTCCTTGTATAGTTATTTGTCCTGTTGTTTGTCCCTGTGCACCCATATTATCTGTAACAGTTAAACTATAATTATAATTTCCCGCTTGAGTATATTGATGTTTTATTGTAGCTGAAGTGCTTGTATTCCTATCTCCAAAATCCCAGAGATATGATGCAATTTGTCCATCATTGTCATGAGAATTTGAGCCATCAAAAGTAACATCGGAATTTATGTTTGCAGGATCCGGAGAAACCTGAGCAACTGCAACGGGATTTTGGTTACCTCCTCCCTGAGTAATTTGTATCTGGTCATTTACTTGGGATTGTGCACCAAGGTTATCAGTAACTGTAAGAGAATAATTAAAAGTACCTGCTTGAGTATATTTATGTGTCGTTTTAGCCTGGTTGCTTGAACTTCCATCGCCGAAATCCCATAAATATGTTGCTATCTGTCCATCATTATCATATGAATTTGTACCGTCAAAGCTTACATCAGTATTAACCGGAGCCGGACTAGAGTTTACTGCTGCTATTGCAACAGGATTTTGATTACCTCCACCTACTGAATTTCCTATTGCTCTTATCAGCCAGGCACCGTTTTGAGAGAAAGTATTAAAATTTGCATATCCTGAGAAATAACCTCCGAAAGACGGATCATAATAAGCGATATAACTATTGTCCGGCTTCTTCCCATCTTCATCATATCCCGCAGGAAAGGTTAACTGGGTATTTAAACTTATGACAATCACCGAGAACAAATCTCCATTACTAAATTGTAGGCTGTTTAGTGAAGGAAGTTGTAATTCAAACCATTTACCGTCTCTAGCAAGATCAGTGGTGGTTACTGTATCGACAAGTATACTACCAGCTGAACTCACTACCGCTACTTCAACAGAATTCGAAGTAGCCGTTTCTGTTTTCATAAAATATTTAATTTTTTCAAGCTTAAAATCTTTATCTAATTTGAAATCATTCCGCCAGTATAGATATACAAAGCCGCCGTAACCAAGGAATCCATCGGCAAAAGCATCCCCATCATCTAAAATTAATTCTTCTTCAGCCTCTGTCTTAGAAACCGATGAATGAAGATTATTTTTATGACTTATTTGGAATTTAAGTTTATCTAGGTTTTTCGACAGCAGTTCCGAATTCATTTTATTTGAAGGAAGCAAATATTTTTTATTTAGTTTCGGATTAGATAATACTTTTGCCGGACCTCCAGTAGGAGTAATAGAAAAATTTAATTGTCCTTCACCAGTATTTGAAATATTAAAAGTATTTTGTCCTGAAAATCCTGGTTTTGCATCAATTTTAAGCTGATTTGCAGCAAGGGTTAAGATAGGATTCCCCGAACCCGAACCGCTGCTTCCATTTGCTAAAAATGCCCCTCTCCCATGTGTACCAACAACCACTTTACCATCCGATTTTCTTGATGTTATATATTCACTAACAACATTTCCTATAACATTATCACCTTCCTGGTTCCATTGGGTATTAACCCCATTCAATTGACTTGTTGAAAATACACCGATACTTGTAGCAATAAAATATTGAATTCCATTATTTGCAGGTAATATAGTTGCACACCTTAAAGATGGACCCGGATTATTTTGATCTCCCTGAAGATTTCCCTCGATAGCTTCGTAGTTTTTACCACCGTCAGTTGAATGATATAAACCGATAATATTATAATTAGACATTACAACGATTATTTCATCGGCATTATCCGGATTAACTGCAATGTTATAAACATATGCGCCTTGCGGAGCATTAGGAATGGAAATATCAACTGCACCGCTTGTGGCTGTATTTGCATTTTCAAGTTTAAATAGTTTAGGAGCCGCATTAAAGTCGGTTTCTGCATAATACAAAACATTAGCAGGAGATGTTGAAATTGAAATTGTAGTTATAAGATTATTTTGAGGAGCTGACAAATTATCTAATTTAGTCCAGCCAATATCAGTTCCATTTTGTCCATCGGGAATTGTATTCAGAGAATTGTTTCTCCAAATATCTGCCCCTGCCAAATAGAACATACTATTTTCATCAACAGGATCCACTACAAAGGGGTTTACAAATAGTTGATTGGAAGCATTAGTAGGTGTTATAATGCTGAAAGGATTATTTCCAGTAAATGGAGGGATTATATTGCCTGATTGATCATAATGCAATCTCAATAAATTTCCCTTTTGCGATTCGGCATAAGCGTATTGCGAACCTAAATAAGAAAATGCACCATCACCGGAACTGGCATCGAGAGAAGAAGAGATGGAATTACCATCGGAATGAAAGAATGGGGTTCCATTATCCTGACATCCTCCCATAAATCTATCATCATTTGCATCTTTTGCGATGGAAATCATATAATATTGGGTTACATCATAACCGTTGTTTTTGTTTTCCCATGGGAAGTAATCGGTATAAGCAGTATTCGAAATATCCGATGTATATACTAAACCGCCATCATTTCCCCACCACATTTTTTTAGGATCATTTGGATCGAACGCAAAAGAATGAATATCAGGATGAAAGTTCGGGTATCCAAAGTAAACTGGATGATAGCCACCAATCCATGTTACTTTATAATCAGTTGGTTTAGTAGCAAAACCATCCATCGAACGGAATAAACAAGTTCCTGCAATAAGAACAAAATTTTCATCATCCGGTTTAACTGCAATTGTCATATCATAGTTTCCTTGTGATGAATAAATTCCATGTTCTACATAATCTAGATTAAGGTTTGTAAAATCAGGAAGATTAGCAGATCTATCATCTGATACACCTGAAGATATAGTTATCTTGTAAAATTTAATTATTTCATGTTTATTTGCATCAGTTTGACCGCTGTTTGTTAAGACATAAACCATATCGGGATTAGCAGCCGTAATACCAAGAACCGTTCTTTGATGTGTTGAAGGGAAATTGTTTGGAGTAATACTCGTCCAGTTTACTCCATCATCGGTAGATTTATAAATACCCGGCTGATTGTCCGGTGTCACGCTCTGGAAGGGACTGGAAACTGAAGCAATAAGAACTCCGGTTGAAGTTACAACAACATCACTATAGACATGTGCACCACCGGGATTTCCCAAGGCAACTTTAAAAGTGTTTCCCCCATCTTCTGATTTTAAAATTCCATAGCCATTATCGGCTACAAAAACACTGCCGGTTTTTGGATTGACGATAATTTTGAAAGTAAAAGAAAAAGGGGAGAACGTTTGAGTAGGATCACCAACCAAAGTACTTGTAATAACATTCCAGCTTTCTCCATTATCAGTCGATTTAAAAATACCATTGCCATAAAACCAGGCAGTACCGTCAGCTATTGTAGTACTACCATCATTTTCTCCTCCACTGTAATACCATGTATCGGTATGTCCAGCCCTCGGATCCTGGGCAATTGAAGTAACACTTAAAGGCTGGTCTGTTTTGCTTTTCATTTTCCAGGTGTTGCCATTATCTGTGGATTTCCAGATGCCTCCGGAAACTCCACCTGCAAGAATTGTGTTGGAGTTTGTAACATCAACAGCTAATGCTCTTGTTCTACCTCCAACATCAACCGGTCCAGCTTCTTTCCATTGAAGTGATGCTGTTTTTAATAATTTATTATTCTGTTTAATTTTTTTAGCAAATTTTAATTCCTTTTCCCTTATATGATATGGAATTGAATTTGTTGCAGGATCTCTTAAAATCCTGAAGAAAAATTTATTCCTTTCCTCACTTTCATTTGAATACTCTTCTTTCTCAAAATTTTCCCGCTTTTGCGATAATTCCTTTTTTTGTACATTCAGAGCATTTGAAAAAAGGAACAACATAAAACTACAAATCCCAAGCCCCAAAAGAACAATTAGTTTTACTGATTTCATGTCTTTACCTCATATTTATTTTTGTCAATTCTTATTCTATCGAAATTATTTTCCAGGATGGACTTAAAATATTTGAAGGAACCAGAAAATGTTCCAGCACTACATTTCGTTTTGCTCCTGTTTGCAGTAATTCTTCTTTTGGCAGCTTACTATTTTTAATACTTGAAGTAGTGACTTCTGCTTTGATTATTTTCCCAACGGGAAGAGGGGGTACAGAAGCACCATATGATTTCACCTGTAAAATTTTTATTTCACAATTTGTATAACCATTTTTATCTTCAAAACTTTTGACTTCTGCTTCAACTTCTGCTGAGTTTATATTAGGTGGGATTTGTTTGGCAACCCTTTCTGTGTTTTTATCCTTTTGCAGGTTTTTATCTGTAGAACTGCAACTTGATAGGCTAAGTTCAAATAGAAAGGGAATTAAAATAAATAAGAAGCAAATATTTTTTTTCATATGAAATGCCCAAATCGTTTGTAATAATAATGAGGCAATAAATTTCGTTTCGCGGAACAGAATTTGGAATGGAAACGATTAGATCAGCTTTTTTAATAGAAAATTTAAATTTAATTAAATAAACTAATTATCTATACATGCGTAAAAATAATCCATATCGGTTCATTTAATTCAAATTATTAGTGAGATTTGAATAACTTTTTTCTTGATTCATTGAGATAGAAGGAAAACCACAATGTTTAAAACTTTTTAATGGAATAAAATAATTGGTAATAGAAAGAGGAACCTTTAAATTCTATATCTAAGTTAATTGTGATTTTTGCTAGATGAAAATATACCTTTTTTATATATTCTAATGTGATTTTAATTCCATATTTTAAAAGATTATTAATTAATTACTTAATCAAAAGCATTTTTCTGGTGGAAGAAAAACTATCAGAATGTATACTATTCGGCATAGCTTTTAATGTATAAAAATATACACCGCTGCTGAAATTAGAAGCATTAAATTCTATTTCAAAAATGCCTGAATTCTGTATCTCATTAATTAATGTTTTTACTACTTTGCCAAGCATATCATATATTTTTAATTCAACAAAAGTATTGTTAACCGGAATTTGATATCTTAAAATTGTAGACGGATTAAAAGGATTAGGATAATTCTGGTATAAACCATATTCTGTCGGAATATAATCTTTTTTAATTTTATTAATAAAGGTTTCATTTCCGATCAGTAACTTATATTTATAATTGAAGTGAATGGGGGAAATATCAATTGCATTTTTTTCTTTGAGATTATAAAATCGGTTTAAATTTTCATCAATTAAATAAATCTCATAGTCGATAAAGTTATCTAATTCTCCAGCTACTAATTTAATATCTTTCTTAGTTTCATTTTTGATTTTTAAATCAAATATTTGTCCTTCGTTTATTTCTGGCCGGTAGTCAATGGACAATTCCTTATATGGTATGGATAAATTATTATCTTCAATTTGAATTCGAATGTCTGCAAAATCTCCTGGAGGAGCAAAATAATCCAGGTTATCAAAATCAATTTGTGATGAAGGATCGATACCCGCAATTGCATATGATATTTCCTGCTTATCTGAAAACAGCGATAATCTTATTGACATTCCGTTTGTTTTTTTTGGTAGAAATTCTTTAGCAATTTTACCGATGAAATCGTACGGGATTTTTAATGTTATTCTGGTAGAAACCATATTATTAAAATAATACCCTTTAAAGGTTTCAAAATTTGTAGATTGATTAAATGATGTTCCGCTCCAGGAATAAATAACATCATTAGTATTCATGGTGTTTATATTTTGAATATCCGACCAATTAACATTTTTGTCTAAAGGATTAGAAATGATATTCCAGCCAGAATGAAGAGGTATAGAATAAGTATTATCTGCAGATAAAGACACAGTATTTACACTTTTATTCATGCTCAATTGTGTTTTACTTAAGATCCAAAAACCTTTACCCGGACTGAAGAAAAAGTTTGAACCATTATCAAATTCTATCATATAATCTTGAACGGCTCCATTATCGAAAAAAGCATTCCATTCTTTTTTTTGAGTACCTGTCATTAAATCTGAAACTTTCATATTTAAATCGCCGGGTAATCCAATCATCCTGTAACTGTTCTTGCTTAAATCATTAAAAGTAAATGTTTGATTAATGTTTATAGAAGCTGGGTATTCGAATGCTGTTGTAAAAGATGCATCGGAACCGTTTATAGTAGTTCCACCTCCTACAGCTTGAACACGAAAGTGATAAAGTGTATTCGAAAGTAACCCGGTTATGGTTGCTGTTACATTTACACTCCCGATACCTCCATTTATCGGACTCTGCTCTGCTCCTATCTGGCTGCCATAAGCCATTGTTGTTCCATATTGAAAAGATACGGCGGTAACTAAATTGTTTGGATTCACTGCCCCATTAACAATTGCCGAATTTGAAGTTATATTAGATTGCATTTACATGTACCAGCAGAAGGTGCAGAGACAGAAACAGAGGTAGTAAAAGAAATATCCTGTCCAGTTTGAGGTTCCATTATTATTTGTTGCTTTTACTCTATAATGATAAATCTTGTTTGATTGCAATCCTGTTAAATTCGCATTTACGTTTACATCTGTTGAGCCTGTTATAGGGCTCTGAACCGCAGCAATTTGATTTCCATAAGAATTTGTTAATCCATATTCAAAAACAACAGTTGTAGAAGAATTATTTGAATTAACAATACCATTCAATGTTGCGGAATTTTCAGTTATATTCGTTGCAGATGAGGTTGTAACTATTGGAATATTTAATACTGATTCAGAAGTTATAAAAGTGGCATCTGTTCCATCACTAATTCCTCCTTCATTATTCCCAACAACATGATAATGATATGTTGTATTTGGAGACAATCCAGTAATATCTGCGCTTACATTTACATCTGTTGAACCTGATATAGGACTCTGAATCGCAGTAATTTGATTTCCGTATGAAGTTGTTGTACCATATTCAAATGTTACAGATGTGGAGGAGTTATTTGGATTAACTACTCCATTTAGCGTTGCAGTGCTCTCAGTTATATTTGTTGCTGAAGAAGTGGTGACAGTGGGTGCGAATATTATGGCTATAGAAGTTGAAAAAGTCTTATCGGAACCCCAACTAACACCTTCATTATTTGATCCCTGAATCCTATAGTGATACGTAGTATTAAATAATAATCCTGTTAAATTTGCACTGACATTTACCGATGTTGAACCGGAAACAGGACTTTCAATTGCGGCAATTTGATTTCCATACGAAGTTGTGGTACCATATTCAAAAATTACAATGGTTAAAGAGTTATTCGGATTAACTATACCGTTTAAAGTTGCTGAATTCTCAGATACATTTGTAGCTGAAGAAGTTGTTACAACGGGTGCATTTACAGAAGGAGAACCTGTAATATCATATCCGAATAAAATATCCGGGCTGCCTTGAATTACACCTCCTAAACCTATTTTACCGGATAAAAGGAATCAGTTATAAATAAACCTCCTGCAACTAAACTATCCTGACCAATAACAGGATCAGATCTAACATCATATTGAACTCCTGTGAGTAAACCGGTTGATGGATTCACCTGCACAATTATTTGAGGTGAAGCCTTCCCTACGCCCTGTCCCCAAAACCAGAGAAATGGGCCGTTGCTGCTGTAAAAATCGAAGGCAGCTCCATAAATATCATCACTACCCAATGTTGAATAGGGAATTGAATGAATAATATTTCCACTCCAATCAATTAAAGTAGGGTCTGTAGTTTAAATTTCCCACCCATAAACCTCCATTATTATTGTTTGCAGATGGATCAAAAGTAACATATCGAACAGGCTGAGGAGCTATAATATACCCTACGAGAATTTCATTGAAAGGATCAATTACAAGAATTGAATCAGTATTATTTCCGGCATAAATATAAGAACCGTTAAAAGTCATACCGCGTACATTTCTAACACCATCTATTGTCACTTCGTAAAAATATGACAGGGTATCATCAATAAATCCCAGAATAAAAAAATAATCTGAAGCAAATTTAGAGACCCATATTTCATCAAAATCAGGAATATAAACTGCTCCGGAATTATCAACTGACTGGTCAAGAGCATAATTGAACAATAATTCCCAACTCTGATTACTTAAATTTAAATTATTATTTTTTTTTAGTGAGTTAGTAATTCTGTTGGGATTTAAATCAAATGATTTGGATTGAGCGAAACCATCATCATCAGGAGTAATAATAAAAAAACAGTAAATCAAGAAAATATATTTTTTCATTTAGATTTTATTTATTAGTTATAAAAAAGCTTTAATAAAACATAAATATTAGAATTGATTATTATTTTTTCTATTTTCTTTTACTTTCATTAAATTATTTTCCCAATGAGTTTAGAGAAAAGAGGGAGCAAAAAATAAATTTTTAATGCTGTCCGGGAAAGGCGATTAAGCATCAGTCAATGATAAAAACTCATTTCAAACTCTTTATCACTCTTTATATAATTCAACGCTTTTATTCAGAAAAACGAGACTTTTTATTATTTGCAGTTTATTTAATCAAGATCATTTTTTTAGTTGAAGAAAAATTTTCTGACTGCCTGTCGCTAGGCAGAGCTTTTAATGTATAAAAATATACGCCGCTGCTGAAATCAGCAGCATTGAATTCTACTTCATGAATACCTGAATCTTGTATTTCATTAACTAAAGTTTTTACTTCTTTGCCAAGTACATTATAAACTTTTAATTCAACAAAAGTATTACTGCCGGCTACCTGATATTTTATGACTGTTGAAGGATTAAAGGGGTTTGGATAATTTTGATACAATTGATATTCAACCGGAACATATTCTTTTTTAATGTCATTTATATAATTTTCGTTTCCTATCAGT
The DNA here is from genome assembly GCA_963740945.1 of uncultured Bacteroidota bacterium. Lineage (GTDB taxonomy): Bacteria > Bacteroidota > Ignavibacteria > Ignavibacteriales > Ignavibacteriaceae > CAVQBP01. Next base: position 272,669 of record CAVUGE010000017.1, read on the forward strand.
AATCTGTAATTATAATTTTTATGAATAGGGGAGATATCAATCTCATTTTTCTCTTTAAGGTTATAAAACGTGTTTAAATTCTCATCAAATAAATAAACTTCATCATTGGTAAATTTATCAGTTCCTTCGGCTAATAATCTAATTGTTTTCTTTGTATCATTCTTAACCTTCAAATCATATGACTGTCCTTCATTAATTGCGGATCTATAATCAACAGATAATTGTTTATACGGATCTGATATATTTTGATCTTCGATATGAATCCTAACCTCATCAAAGTATCCGGGAGGTGCAAAACAATCAAATTTGTCATAATCCTTTTTAGCAGAAGAATTAAATCCTGTTACAATGAAGGATTTGACCTGATCGTTTTGTAAAAGAGATAGCTTAATATAGTTGCCTGAATATGTTTCAGCTTCTTGAGAATTTGCGGCAGTTATTTTTGCTGCTGCAAAATTATAAGGAATCTTTAAGGAAGTTAAATTGTTTGTATTTTTAAAATAATATCCCTTATAGGGGTCCATTTGTGCTGCATGAGTCCATACGCCCGACCAGTCGAAAAGAATATCATTAGTAGTTAAACCATTTAAATTTTGAATATCTGACCAGCTGGCACTCTTCTCAAATGGGGTGGAAATTATATTAAATCCTGAATGAAGGGCTACAGAAAAAGTATTATCAGCAGATAGAGTTACTGTATTGACTGTTGCATTAACGTTGAATTGGTTTTTACTCAAAATCCAAAAACCTTTTCCGGGAGTGAAATTGAAAGTTGATGTACCATCAAACTCTTGCAAAAAGTTTGAAGCAGCACCATTGTCATTAAAAGCATCCCAATCCTTCTTTTGAGTTCCTGAAATCATATCAGAAACTTTTGTAACTTGATCACCTGGCAAACCAATCATTCTATAGCTGCTGGAACTTAAATCATTAAATTTAAATGTGTTATTTAGAGCAATGGAAGCAGGGTAATTATTCCCAGATGTAAAAGTTGCATCCGAACCATTTACGGTATTTCCGCCTCCAATAGCCTGGACGCGAAAATGATAAACAGTATTAGGCTGTAAGCTGGTGACAGTTGCGGTTACATTGACATCAGTTGTGCCAGTTACAGGACTTTGAACAGCGGAGATCTGATTACCATAAGCTGTATTTAAGCCATATTCAAAAATCACGTTTGTTGAAGAATTATTTGGATTTACGATGCCGTTTAATACAGCGGAGTTTTCAGTTATATTTGTTGCGGAAGAAGTTGTTACTGTCGGCGTAATTACAATAGATCCTTTGGATTTTAATTGAAAAAGATCGAGACCAATATAGTCTCCTTTAGTATTGCCATTAAGAACAAAATAGCGAACAGCAATTCTGGCTGATAGTGAAGAATTGAAAGCTACAAAATAGGACTGCCAATTATTTATATCTAATTTTGCACTGAATACAAACTGATAGCTAGAAAGGGATGTGCTTCCAGTGGGAGATACAAAGACAAAAATAGAATCATTAAAACCAGTATTCTGAGCAGATCTAGCCCAAAAAGTTAAGGTATCCCCTTGAGAAACGGACAACACAGGAGTAATAAGCCATTCATCAATTAAGCCTGAGGTATTTGCTCCTGCAAAATTAGAAGCGACATAACCTGAATCAGGTCCTTCGAAAGCCTTAAATACAGTTGGATTACCTTGAAACCATGCACCTGGAGAAGTCCCACCCCCATCATTATCAATAACTACCCATCCTCTAGCCTGAAGACCAGCAACAGAATTGTTTCCATTAAAATCATCTTTAAAAATTATATTTTGGGCATGGGAGTTTTTGAAAAATAAAACAAAAAAGAAGAGAGGAAGCAAAATAAATTTTAAGTACATAAAAAATCTTTCAAAAATGATTTTATAATAGTTCTATTTATCCTTCTTAATAAAAACGAACTGCCCGCCTTCATCGTTTGTATCTCTCAAAGCTTGAAGTATAGGAGTTTGATCTGAATTATTGGCTACGGCAATTTTGAAATCATTATACAATTGGGTGGCATCCATATATTTCTTTTGGTTTTCTGTTAAGGATTTAATCAGATAATACGTGAATATAGAATGATTATTTTTACCGCTGTCCATAACTTCCTCCAGACCTCCTGAGGTTAAAGCATCCCTTGATTGTTTGCTGTAGACTTCCTTATAATATCTTTCCATATTATTTGGATCAAATGCCATTGATTCTGCAGGCGCTCCTCTGAAAATATCCCCTGCGAAACATGCATCGGTAATTAAAAGAGTATGTTTTGAAGGAATACCTCCGATAAAGGTTTTTAGATCACTATTGGAAATATAATCCGCAACAGAATTTGAAGTAGCATCAGAGGGAACCCAAAAGCCTTTGTTTAATATTTTATTATACTGGCCGTGACCTGAATAAAAGACTAGCAGGTTATCTTCCTTTGTTAAGTGTTTTGATAACCAGTCAAGTTTGTCCAGAATATTCTTTCTTGTTGCCTGCTCATTTGTGAGAGTGTAGACGTCATTAAACATATAAGATTTTTTCAGAATTTCTGCCATTCCCTCGGCATCATTCACAGCATTATTTAGTTTTGGCCAATATCCTGAATAATTATCGATTCCAATAATCAATGCCACATACTTTCCGGCAGTAATAATATCCTCCAGTTTCCTGGTAACGGTGAATGTATCTATTGTTGTATTAAGTTTAGTATCAATAGCTTTAACAACAATTTTATTATCCCCATACTGAAGATACATATCAATTGAAAATTCACCGTTTTTGGCCAGAAGTGGTTTCTGTTCATTTACTGAAACATCGAGAACACCGCTTATGTCAGTGGCAAAACCTCTTACAGTTACTACTTCGCTTTTTCGAATTATTTTAATACCCCTTGAAACAGCCGGTTCAGTTATTAAAACTGTTGGTCCCTGATGGTCTGCTGTAGAATTAACAAGAAAATTAATTTCTTTTGATTTTCCTTTAATGTTTAATGCTTTAATAGAAACTGCATTATCACCGCCTGTTAATCCTATGTTTGTATCAAAATGATTATCAGCTGAAAGTTGAACCAAAATGCCATTTATTGAAACTTCTTTTAACCCGTAATCATCCTGAACATATCCCCTGATTCTTAATTTTTCAGCATCATTATCAACAGTATTATTGGATGATATTTTGGGTTCGAGCAATATTATTTGAGGCGCAGTAATTTCAACTTCCTGGTTTTTCTCTTTAGTATTAAAGATAAGTCTGCCGGTTTGCGTAGAACCGCTTACTTGAGAATATCCAATATTATACGTGGCAATAAGCGATAAAATTAGTAATATCTTTTTCATTTTATCATCTCACTTTTTATTAATTAATTTTGTGGACGTCCAGGAGGTTCTGGAAAAGTTGTTGAAGTAGTCGTATTATCACTTTTTTTAGCAAGTAATAAAACTGCAGCACCTCCTACTAAGGCTGCACCGCCAACATAAAGATACCATGGAATCCCTCCGCCGCTTTTGACTTCTTCCGCATTAACTACAAAATAAAAATCTTCGCCGTTAAGGATAGATTTCTCTTCGGGTTTTAAATTCCAGATAATAGTTTTTTTGCTCCCATCGCCATATTTGCCTTTCCCTATGTTTCCTGAAACATCAGAAGGTACTAGTTCAAAAGATGGGACAGAAGTCCTTTTAAGAACCACACTAACATCATACTCTTTTTCAGGGTCGCCATTTAATTGATAATAAATGAAAATTTTTCCTTCCTGCGAGGCTTCAAAAGTTGCATTTATTCTTTGCTGACTAAATGATGAGCTTGATATAAATGGGAAGAATAAAATAGATGTTAAAAGAATAGTAAAAACCTTTTTCATTTCTTACTCCAGAAATTTATTGAATTCAGAGTGATTGAGCTTATTCACATATGTTTAATTTCTATCAAAACAGGGACTATTGATTTTCCTTCACTTTTTGCCTTAAAAATAATTTTGTTATCATAACTATAATTAATATTATTTTCATCCACTGTGTTGTCCTTTAGTACATGCGTAATTCTTTCCCAAAAAGTACCACTGGCTGCTTCAATTTTTTTCATAATACTATCGATATTCAATGAATTTTTAGAATATAAAAAACAGTAGTATGCAGGTCCTGAAGCTGTATCAAGCATATTATAACTTTCTTCATCAGGTATAGCTACATTATTATTTCTGTAAGGAAGATAGGCGACCATTCTTTCATTAAAAGGGAATATCTTGTAGGTAACATATGTCAAATCGGAACTAAAGGCATAAACATATGCAGGTTCATTATTAGAGATATGCAGTTCAAACAATGTTCCCGATGGGTAAGATTTATCGGTGATAAAATATTTTCCGTTGAAAGCAGAGATCATGGGGGTTCCGTTTCTTTCATCGAACGTTAAAGAACCTGATAGATCAGGTGCATTTGGGGAAGGGCTGGACTTATCAATAAGTTCAAAAGCATATTTACAAAAAAAATCAAAATCGGAATATTTTATCCACCCTAAACCATGATTTCCCCAATGAGTACCCCAGCTGTTGAGCAATTGAAATGATCCCCCGTATTTATTATCGTCATAAGCAATAACTGTCATTGCATGTCCTCTGTTCCAGACTTTATAATCGGAACTATCCGGAAGCCATAATTCTCTTACCCTGTCAAATGAATAAGGGCAATCGAATGCTATAACTACAGGCCTATTTTCTGAAAGGCTTTTTTTAACAAATCTTTCTTTATGAGATACTTGTGAAGTAGCTATTTCGCGATATTCAATTATCTTATAATTAGCGGCTTTAACTTTATCTATGGGAAGGATTGTTTTTGAACAATCATAAGCAAAATCATCTAATTTTTCACCCCCCTCATTTTTTAATACATCTAATGCGTCTACTAATGAAGTTCCCTCGTTGCATCCAGTTGAGTGTCTAATTTGATTATAAATAAAAGAGGGGGAAAATGCATTGCTGTCGATAGTCGATTGAGACCAGTTTTTCCCAATAGCTTCAAGAATTGTCCTTCCCCCGTAAGCAGTAGACCAGCCTGCACAAGTGGAATATAATCCCTGGTTCCCTGGTGTGGGAGCATATTGTTTTAAGCTTGCCGAAGATGGTAAGTCTGAATAATCTCCGCGCATTAAAGGAGCAGCTGTAGGGCTATTGGCATATAGGCTGTCAGCTAATAATGTGCCTAATCCATATTGCTGCCCATGACAAGCAAATGTAAATAAAAGAAAAATAAAAATAGTAGAAATACTTTTCATATCTTAATAATTTAATAATATTTTTTTACACTGCCGAATTAAAATAGAGAACCGTATTACTGAGTAACTATAAGGATTTTTTTAATCAAAGAAATGAATAATTTTCCGACATTTTCAAAACACAGCAGTAAGAATCTATACAAGTTTTTTGTATAAATCAATAACCTTTTTAAATTTATTAAAAATTTAATATCATTACTGGAAAATTTAGAATTATTTATTTATTATATTTTCAACACTATTTTGGCACCATTTATAAAATGTAATTAAAAGGTGAAAAATGGCACGTTTAATAACATCTTTAGTTTTTATCACCGCTGTTTTTTTTCAAACCACGGTTTTTTCTCAAAATATAATTAAAGCCAAGGTTGCTATACTCCATAAATCAGGGGATGACTTTACAGTTCTAAGGAGTAATGACAGGTTAAGGGTTGGAGAGATGATAAGGATTTTTGTCCAGTCTGAAAATGATTGCTATGTTTATATCATTAATTCGGATAATAAAGAATCCACTTTATTGTGTAATAAAAGAGTTACATCAAAAAACGATACCTTAATATTGCCTTCGACTTCCGAATATTATGTGTTTGATGATAAAAGCCCTACTGCAAATATTACTATTTTCTGTTCCTTAAAAAAAATTGATGATATAAATAAATTATTCAAAGATGAAGAAATTTCTGAACCATCCAGGTGGAGTTCACTTGAAGAAGAACTGGTAAAGAAGTATAAAAAGAATTTTTCAGACCAATCTGAAAAACCATTTCCAATGGCAGGCAATGTGAGCGCAGTAAATGATGAATTTCTTAATCATCAATTAGTCCTTTCAGGGAAGGGAGCAATCATCAGAAAATATGAAATTGAAATTAAAAAGTAAAAAAGTTATAGGTAAAATATTTCTCATTAATTTTTTACTTACTCTCATTGTATGCTTAATAATTTATCTCTTTAATATCCCCTGGAATACTCTCGATTATAAAGCTGTAGATGCATTGTATAAGAAAAATTTAAAAGAGGGGGATGGTCCTAAAAAAAGCGGCAAAATAATCTTATTGAATATTACAGATTCCACTTATGATTATTTCGGGACAAATTATTTAAAAAGAAGCGATCTTGCCAGGCTCAATAATGTTTTATACTATTTTAATCCAAATACAATATTTTACGATATAGTTTTCCCGCGTTCCAGTGTTGATTCGAGTGATAAATCTTTTGCCAGCTCAATAAAGCAAAACGGCAATATCGACCTGCCGGTGGGATTTAATATATCCGAAAGTAAAAAAGAATTTCAATGGGGTAAAGGTTACTTTTATAGTCTATTGAAAAATGGAAATTTCAGACCGGAAGTTCATGGCAAAGGGAAACCATTCTACGCTGCCAATGCACTTCCGCAAAATGAAATTTTTGCTCAAGCTGCATATAATACCGGGCATATTTCTATTGTAAGAGATCATGATGGAATTATCAGGCATTATCCGATGATTATTAAAATTGATTCACTTTTTTTCCCTGCAATTAGTCTTCAGATCTTTTTGGATTATAATAAAATTCCTTTCAATAAACTTAAAATAGATTGGGGACATTCAATTACTATCCCTGCATTAAAGAATAGTTTTTTAAATAAGGATGTTGTTATTCCCATAGATCAGCATGGCTTAACATTTATTCCTTTCTATGGATTCTGGAAAAATGAGAAAAACATGCAGGCACAGAATCTTTTAAAATATGCTTCAAACGAAGAAGACCTGGATGATCTGTTGGATTACTTTGGTGGAAAGTTTGTATTCATAGGAGATATTTCGGTAGGGACATCTGATCTGGGACAGGTATCTATTGAAGATAACGTACCATTGGTTTCTATTCACTCTGCTCTCTTAAATGCATTATTAATGAATGATTTTTATTCCGAATGGAAACCTTCTATGACAGCGTTATTGATTTTTCCGCTGGGATTGATGTTAGGTTTGTTTTCAATCTTCAAAAGAAATGCTCCTTTATATATAGCCTCTATAGTAATTATTGCCGGTTTAATATTATTTTCATTTTATGCAATAAAAAGTTTTCAATTATTCCCCCTGGTGACCTCCGGCGGAGCGGTCATTGTTTTAACCATAGGAATGGTTTTAAGTCTGAATGTGGTTATATCAAAAGACCAGGCTTTTATAAAAAGTGCTTTTTCTAAATATGTACCTATCAATGTTGTAGATCAATTATTGGAAAATCCGGGTATGCTGAAGCTGGGAGGGGAAGAGAGAATATTAACCATTCTTTTTTCGGATATTGCCGACTTTACAACAATTTCGGAAAGTATGAAATCTACTGAACTGGTCCCATTTTTAAATGATTATCTTTCAGAAATGACTGATATAATAATTAAAGAGAATGGTACCGTTGATAAATACATAGGTGATGCTATTCTTGCCGAATATGGGGCCCCTGTACCTATGGAAAACCATGCCGATGCTGCAGTTAAGACTGCGATAAACATGCAGAGAATGATTGAAGAGCTAAATGAAAAGTGGAGCGCAGAAGGACTGCCAAAATTGAGAAGCCGTATTGGTATAAATACAGGCCAGGTGATCATAGGAAATATGGGATCAGACAGAGTCTTTGATTATACCGTTATTGGTGATCCGGTTAATCTGGCTGCCAGACTGGAATCGGCAAACAAGAGGTATAATACTCTTATCATGATTTCAGAATTCACATATAATGAACTTGATAAAGAAAAATTTAAAATACGTCTGCTCGATATTATTAAGGTAAAGGGAAAAACAAAAGCTGTTAAGGTCTATGAAGTTTACGGTTTTGCTTCAGATTCGTTTCCGGATGAAGAGATTGAATACTACAGAAATTATGAGGAAGCTTTCAATAAATATTTAATAAAGAATTTTGTTAAATCCAAAGAACTTTTTGAACAGTCGTTAAACTTTCGTCCTAATGATCCGGCTTCCATGCAGATGCTCTCAAGGATTCAAAGTCTTGAGGAGCAGGAATTAGATAAAAACTGGGATGGTTCAATCTCACTTTTAGAAAAATAACTTGTTTACCTGCCGAACTGTCCGCCGAAAATTTAGTGAAGGCGGAAGCTTTAGCGAAGGCAGGAACTTACACTTGAACTTGATCTTATCCAGGAGTCCAATTTATGGCAGCAGAAAACAAAATTAATATTCTTTTTGAAATACTATCAAGCGAACAGCAAATCCTTCAAAGGACAGATCAAAAAGCTTTCACATTGCTTTCCATACTTGGAGTATTCAGTACTTTTTTTATTGTTCATTATACGAAAATCCCGCCCGATTTTTATAATTTATCTCTAATATTTTTTTATTTTGTGGCTGTTTTATTTTCCATATATTTTTTACTTATGGTAATTTCGCCAAGGATAAGTGATACTGAGGAAACATTAAAAGAAGATAAAAAAGCCATTGCCCCTACATTTTTTGGTGGCATAATTAAATATAAATCTTCAAAAGAATATGCGGATACTCTTGAAAATTTATTAGAGAATCCGGAAATTACTTATGAAATATTTGCTAAAAGCGTCTACTCAATTGGACGAATAAATGCGCATAAAAATAAATATTTCAGGAGGGGGATAATTTCATTTGTGGTTGCTATTACTTTAGAACTAATAATAATAGTTTCGCTTTATTTTCGACTTGTGGTGTAGGGAAAGCTGCGGAATGGAATATTAAAAAGGGGGTTTATTTCGGGGCCGACTAAAAAGTGTCATTCCGGACCTGTGCTGATGTAAATCAGTATTGACCCGGAATCTAACCTTGTAATTTTGCTCTGAAAACAGATGCTGAATCAAGTTCAGCATGACAATCTCTACTTTTTAGTCACCCTCTGGAACATCAGTGCTATTTTATATCTATAATAATATCACACCTTCGGTGTTAAGCAATAGGGCTTTCATTGAAAACGTATCTAACTAAAAGATAATTGATAGCCCTTGAAATTGGAGAACGTTCGAAGCGGAAGTAGCTGAGTTACCGGACTGGAAAGTTAGGTGTTAACCTTTGTTTCAGACAATATCCGTTGGATAATCCAACGGCAAGTGAAATAATAGTCAGGCTGCAGCCTAGCCATCATCACTATGTGAAAAACCAGGGCGGTTTTAAGATTAGACCGGGAGTACCTGGTTTTTTGCTATCACGACTATCCCGCTTTCGGTAACTGTAAACTTTTTCTTATCTGCATCCAGATCGAAACCAATTTCATATCCTTCGGGTACAATTACATTTTTATCGATAATTGCTCTTCTAATTCTTGCGTGCCTGCCGATATTGCAGTTATTCATGATTATAGAATCTGTTACATATGAAAAGCTGTTAACTCTTACATTCGGCCCTAATAATGATCGCTCAACTAAACCTCCGGAAACAATTGAACCGTCACAGATTAATGAATTTAATGTTCTCCCAACCCGCTCTCCTTCATGAGATACAGTTTTTGCAGGAGGGAATTGAAATTGATAGGTTCTCATCGGCCAGTCTAAATCATAAAAATTAAATTCAGGAGTAACACTTATTAAATCCATACTCGATTCAAAATAACTGTCAATAGTACCAATATCTTTCCAGTATGTTTTAGTTTTTCTATTTTCATCATGAAAGCCATAAGCAAGTACATTCATCTTAGATTTTACCATATAAGGTATAACATCTTTTCCAAAATCATGTGATCTAAGTTTCTTTGTTTCCATATCGTGGAGAACATCTCTTAATATTTCTGCATTAAAAACGTAGATTCCCATATTAATAAATGAATGTCCTGGTTTATCAGGTATTTCCGGCGGATTAGCAGGCTTTTCTATAAAAGATTTAACGTTATATTTATCGTCAACACCAACAATTCCAAACCTGCTCGCTTCATCTTTGGGAACATCGATGCAAGCCATCGAAAGATCAGAATTAAAATCCACATGGTATTGCAGCATCTTAAGGTAATCCATTTTATAAATATGATCACCGCTTAGGATTAAAACCCATTTGGCTTTTTTGTCTGTAGAAAATAGATTGATGTTCTGATAAATTGCATTTGAAGTCCCAAGGTACCAGTCATTATTTAGTTTTCTTTGGGGCGGAATCGTGTAAATAAATTCACCTAATTCAGGATTAAAAATACTCCAGGCTTCCAGCAGATGCTGGTTAAGTGAATCTGATTTGTATTGTGTAAGTACATAAATCCTTCTTAAACCTGAATTTAAGCAATTAGATAATGCAAAATCAATAATTCTGTATTTCCCCCCAAAGGGAACTGCTGGTTTGCTCCTATATGCAGTTAAAGGGTTAAGTCTTTCTCCTTGACCGCCTGCAAGGAGCATTGTTACAGTATCGCGTAGAATTGAAGAACCGGGAAAGGTCATTTTTTCCTCTGTTTATGTGTTTAAAAGAACAGAATAATAAAAACATTAAATTATGTAACTTCTATTTTTGTTAAGCAAGAATCGGTATTTTGAAAGATGACATCTTTATTTATATTTATTAAAAATACGGTCTTTTTTGAAATTACATTTTAATAAAAAATCAAAAATAATTTTTCTTTTTAAAGATATCATCTTTTACATTTTAATAATTTCAATTAATAATATATTAATATTTGATTTGATTGGCAAATAAAGAAATTATTAACTTAGTAATTGAAGTTATGGTGTATTTTGAATTTTTATACTTAGCTAAATATGGTTAAGTACATTCTTTGCCTAACTTCGGTTAATTGCCGGTATAAAATATATAGTCTTTTCACAATAACAAACCTAAAATTAAAATTGTTATAAAAAATTTTAGATTTTGTTAGAAATGTCACTTAAATTAATGTCATTTAAAAGTTTTTGGATGAAAAATAAAACAAAAATCTTTTTCGTTATATTAGGAGCTGCTTTTCTATTTGCCGGGTGGCAGTTCGGTTATTCTCCTATCAAGGAGAAGATTATAAAATTAAAAGAATCCCGTGATAAAATTCGAAATAAAATAAATAGTGTTATACCGGTTAATATCCCTGCTAATTACATAACAGACAATCAGTACAAAATTGATGTTTTACATTATGATCTTAACCTGGATATTTTCCCTGCAAAAAGAATTCTTAAAGGAGATGTAACAATAATCGGGATTTTGAAAAATAAAGATTTGAAGGAGATAGATCTTAATTTTTATGATAATATGGATATTTCAAAGGTTTATTTAAATAATATGCCTTCTTCTTACAATTTATCGGATACTAAACTTTCTGTACCTTTTAATAGAACAGATACAGATACATTCAATATTCGTGTAGTTTATGACGGCACACCAAAACATGAAGGTTTGGGCTCATTCACATTTGGTGAAATAGACAGTCAATCAGTTGTTTATAATTTAAGCGAACCGGTATACGCATCAACCTGGTTTCCATGCAATGATCTTCCCGATGATAAAGCATTACTTGATATTAAAATAACAAATGATACTTCGGAAACTTCTATCTCAAATGGTATCTTAGTTGACACATCAGTCAGCGGGGACAGAAAAACTTATCATTGGAAGACTTATTATCCCATTTCAACTTATTTAATTAGCATTTATTCTTCGAAATATGATAACTTCAGTGATCTATATGTTTCTCAGGACAAAAAGGATTCAATGAAAATTGAATACTATGCTTTCCCTGAACATCTTGAATATGCCAAAGTAGATTTCAAGGACCATCCTAAAATGATCGAATTCTTTTCAAAAACCTTTGGTGAATACCCTTTTATAAAAGAAAAATATGGGGTAGCCGAGTTTCTATGGCAGATGGGTGCAATGGAACATCAGACAATAACCGGGATCGGTTCAAATTTTGTCAGAGGCAGAAGGTTTTTTAATGATATATACGTTCACGAGCTAGCTCATTCATGGTTTGGTGATGCTGTCGGGCCTAAGACATGGAAAGATATCTGGCTGAATGAAGGATTTGCTACATATTCTGAAGCCCTTTATGACGAACATAATTTTGGAGCAAAAGCATTGCGTTCATCTATGCTAAGCAAATACGAGGGTGATTTTGCAGGTACCCTTTATAATCCCGGTAGTAATCTTTTTAATTCTACTGTTTATGATAAAGGCGCATGGGTCCTTCATATGCTTCGCCATGAAGTAGGCGATTCCGTATTTTTCAATATATTGAGAAACTATTATAATGAATTTAAGTATAAGAATGCTTCTACCGAAGATTTTAAAAATGTTTGTGAGCAAATATCGGGTAAAAACCTCGATATTTTCTTTAAGCAATGGGTTTACGAAGGTGAAGGAAATATCAATATAGATTATAAATGGTCTGCTGAAAAAATGGAAAATAATTCTTATAAAATATCAATTATACTGAATCAAACTCAGGAAAAGTATAAGGATTATCATTTCCCTGTTGATATTATGTTTGACAATGATTCTGGCACCGGATTATCAAAAAAATTTTATATCGTTTCGCGGGATACAACTTTAGAAACCGAATTAAATTATAAACCCTCTAAAATAATTCCAGACCCTGGTAATTGGCTTCTCGCAAATTTCAATAATACAGTTGATGGTAAATAATTACTTTTAATTCTTATTAATCTCTTAATATAAAAGTGAATAAAGTTTATTTGTTTATTTCGGATATTCACCTTGGTTTGCAGAACAAAGAGCAGGAGAAACAAAAAGAACGGCTCCTGGTTAAATTTTTATACTTTGCAAAAGATAATTGTAATGAGTTATTTATTGTAGGAGACCTTTTTGATTATTGGTTCGAATATAAAAGAGTTTATCAGAAAGGATTTTTCCGTACATTGACTGCTCTTCAGGATTTAACCGAGAGCGGAATAAAGGTGCACTATTTTATCGGAAATCATGATTTTATGCATTCTACATTTTTTCGTGATGAAATAGGAGTTGTTTTATATGAAGATTCTCTTTCTACGGAATTAAATAATAAAAAATTCTTTATTGCTCATGGAGACGGGTTAGTGCAGAATGACTACGGTTATTTGATATTAAAAAAAATATTGCGAAATAAGGCTTTGCAGAAAATGTATTCCTGGCTTCATCCCGATATTGGTATTTCCCTAGCGAGCAATACCAGTAAAACCAGCCGTGAATATACAAGAAAAAAGGATTACGGTGAAAAAGACGGCCTTTTTGAAACGGCAAAAAAAAAGATTGACCAGGGATTTGATTATGTTCTATTCGGGCACTTGCATCAGAGAATGTTTAAACAATATAAAGACGGATATTATATCAATTTAGGTTCATGGCTTGATAATCCATGCTATGGTATTTTTCAAAACAACTCATTTGAAATTTTAGATCTTGAATATTCATCCTCTATGGAGAAACATAATGGCTAAAAAGAAATTATCCGATTCGGAATTAAATAGTTATTTCAGCGACAAAACTAAAAGAAAAAAGAAGAAATATTTCAGTAAAGAAAATCGGAAATTCTGGTGGATTGCAGCGGCTGCAGCTTTATTCTGCTTATTGATCTTCGCTATATATATAATCAGCGGACTCCCTTCATTGGAGCAGCTGGAAAATCCTAAACCACAGCTTGCCAGTAAAGTTTTTACGGTTGATGGAGAACTTCTGGGGCAGTTTTACGTTGAAAACCGTATAGAGGTAAGTGTTGACAGCCTTCCTCAATACGTTACTAATGCATTAATTGCCACTGAAGATAGGAAATTTTATGAGCACTGGGGTGTTGATGTTACAAGATTCTTCAAGGCTATGATAAAAAATGTGTTCACTTTTTCCAGGGAGGGTGCGAGTACTATTACCCAGCAGCTTGCCAAGAATCTTTACAAGCTGAAATTAGGCCATGAGAATGTTTTTGAAACAGGTGTAAGAAAAATTAGAGAATGGATTACTGCTGTTCAGATTGAAAAGACTTATACCAAAAATGAGATACTTGAAATGTATCTAAATGTCTCATACTTTGGAAGGAGTGCATATGGAATTGAGGCGGCGTCGAGGGTTTACTTCGGGAAGGATGCAAAGGATTTAACTCTGCCTGAAGCCGCTTTATTTGTTGCTTTATTAAAATCTCCCGAAAATTATGACCCGATTAAAAGAAGACAAAATGCACTCAACAGAAGAAACCTTGTTATGCATAATATGGTCGTTACAGGAATGCTTAACGACGAGGAATATGAAAAACTAAAGGAGCAGCCGATAGATTTGAAGTCGAAGAGAATAGGGGGGTCGGTTTCCGAAGCTCCATATTTTATGGAATATGTTAGACAGAAGATGGAGGCAATGTCTGATAAATACGGATATAATCTCTACCGGGACGGATTAAATATTTATGTATCTCTTGATTACAGAATGCAGAAGATTGCAAATGAAGCTGCCGTTGAACATTTGGAAACTTATCAAAAATTATTCGATAAGAATTGGAGCTGGAAAAAAAATAAAGATCTTCTTGTCAGCCTGGTCGATAGGGCAGTTAAAACATCGGATAAATATAGAAATGCCGCAACTCAACAGGAAAAAGCAGAGGTATATAACAAATTAAAGAATAATGAAGCTTTTGTAGATTCCGTTAAAAAAGTTGCGCAGACAATTGAAGTAGGATTTGTAGTAATTGATCCGACTAACGGGCAAATCAGAGCAATGGTGGGTGGTGAAAACCAGAATTTCGGAAGAGGTTTAAATCATGTTACCGGTATTCGAAGGCAGCCCGGATCTTCTTTTAAGCCATTTGTATATATTACTGCTATAGATAACGGATATTATCCCGCTTACACCTTACTAAACCAGAAGTTTGATTATAATGGGTGGTCACCGAGCAATTCCGATGATGAATACGGCGGTTATGTTACTTTAAGAGAAGCTCTTGCTCAATCTATAAATGTGATTGCCGGAAGGATGACCATAAGCGATATGGCTCCTCCATCTCAGGTAATTAAATATGCTCAAAAGATGGGAATTGAATCCCACCTCGATCCTTTCCCATCAATTGCATTAGGTACCGCTGATGTATCACCTCTTGAGATGACTTCGGCTTATGGTACTATTGCCAATCATGGCGTTCATGTTTCTCCGATTTCTATTTTAAAGATTGAAGATAGAAACGGAATATTAATCGATCAGTTTGCTCCGGAATATACCGAAGCTATATCCCCCCAGACGGCATCAATTATAACAAGCATGATGGAAAGTGTAATAGATTATGGTACCGGTGCTAGAGTAAGACAGTATTTCCATCGTCCTGCTGCAGGCAAAACAGGCACCACACAGGAATTTTCCGATGCCTGGTTTGTAGGATTCACTCCCCAGCTTGCTGCAGGTGTATGGGTCGGCTTTGATGATCATAGAGTTAAATTTACCAACTGGTATGGGCAGGGTGCTCAAGCCGCTTTGCCTATTTGGGCTAAGTTCATGGAAAATGTTTATAAAAAAGTTGATATGCCGCTTGAATATTTTCAAATGGCTCCGGGAGTTGATACCGTGCAGTTCTGCAAAGAAACATTGGACCTCGGCGACCCGAAAATTGCAACCGAATATTGTCCTGAAAAAGTTACTGATATTGTAAACGTTAAATATATGCCGCAAAAGTGTAACATACATACCGGCATAAAACAAATTACTCCTGAAGATAAAAGAGGGGACTCAGGCTGGTAATAAAATTTTGAAAGATGACACTTTTTCTTAACGATGATTACAAGATTGCAAAATTACAAGATTGTTTTTAATCTTATCTTGTAATTCTATGAAGTTTCAGAGGAAAATAAAAGAGTCCATTGGTTTGCAGTAAAATGAGGATTAAAACAGCCGCTATGTTTTTTGTGCTAAAATTCCGTAATGATAGGGGGATAAATTAATATTGAACTTCAAAATAGTGAAGCCGGATTCTTCAAGCATATTTTTCAAGTCTTCCGGCTTAGGCCTGATTTCCATACCTGGTCCTCTTGGAGTTGATTCATCATATCGCCAATGGATAACTCCAGCCTTACCATTTTTTCTTAAAATACGACGAACTTCATTCAGAATATCAGGAGATTTTTCAGCATGGAGAATATTGAAAAGCATTACGTAATCTGTTTCTTCATCTTTTAATCCGGTTCCTTCGGAGATAAAATCTTTATTGAAAAGGAAAACATTCCTTATCTTCTTTATTCCAAGCTTGTATTCAAGTTCTTTTGTTAATTTATCTTCAATATCATAAGCATATATATTACCAGCAATTTTTCTGCTTGCGGGTATTGTAAAAGTACCGTAGCCGAAACCAAGATCGACAAGTTTATTAATTTTATTATTTATTTCTAATTCATCAAGTATTTTATCTACATTGAAAAACTGCTCCCACATTTTTTCTTCAGGCATGCCGCTTTCCCTAGCTTTCATTTCCTTCCTTACGGTTTAGTTATTCAGATTACACTTTATGCTCTTTGTTCCATTCAACTGCTATTATTCTTTGTCCGTTGATATTTGCAGCTTCATCAGATGCTAAGTATACTGCTGCCGGGGAAATAACATCCGGCTTTAATAAATTCTTTTTTTTATCTTCGGGAAAATTGGGGGGTATCATACCGGTAAGTGTTGCTCCTCCGGGCAATAAAATATTTAATGTAATTCCAGTTCCTGACTAATTCCTGAGCCCAGATAATACTCATAGATTCAAGTGCAGCTTTGGATGGTCCGTAGGGTGAAAATCCTTTCCGCTTCATGGTTTCCAGGTTTATGGAAATATTAATTATTCTTCCCGATTTTTGTTTCAGCATTAAGGGAATGATAGTTCTTGTAATCAGGTACGTTCCGTTAACATTTGTATTAATAACCATCTGCCAGTCATCTGCTTTTGATTCCCAGAATGGTTTTGGTTCAGTCATAAACAATTCGTTTACAAATCTCATTCCTCGTGCGGCATTATTTACAAGTATATCTACCTTACCGAATTCCTTAATAACAGAATCAACTAAGTTTTTAACATCATCTTGTTTCGTAATATCGGCTAAAATTGCTTTCCCGTTTATTTTTGATGCAGTCTCATTTATTTCATCTCCATGGATAGCGGAAGTTACTACTACCATAGCACCGTTTTCGGCATAGGCTTCTGCAATAGCTCTTCCTATACCTCTACCGCCGCCGGTAACAATGGCAATTTTTCCATCTAATTTTTTAGGCATATCATCTCCTCAGAGGAATATTTTTCTATTTTGGAACAGCCATTTTTTTTGTTTCTGTAAAAGTGTTTGAATTAATATATAAAATTAAATATATCCATTAAATAATTATAATCTATGTTGAAATCTTGAATATTTTCCTTCCAGGCGGCGGTAAAATTGGTGTTTATCAGCCGCGTAATGCACGACCTTAGGAACTGAAAGAATTAATAGTAGCCGACTTTATGTGACAAATTTGCTTTTTTTAACTCGAATAATTTTCTGAAAAAATCAGAGATTACTATTGTGACATTTTTGACAAAATCCGGGATTACTGCCGGTAAAATTGAGTATATTTTTGTTTATTTATTGGCTTATTTTACCTTAGAGGCAGCTTGGAGTTATCTAGGAGTTACCTTGGAGTTGTACCGGAGTTAGAATGGAGATAAAGCTGAGGTAAATATAATGTTAAAAAAGAGTGAAAGTTAAGATTGCTAAAATTGACAATAAATCTTATTAAAAAGGTTAAATAATTTTCGGATAAAATTTCCTTAGACAGGGTATTTCTGTCAGGTTGTGACTAAATAGGGAATTGAGGTTGATTGTTAATGGAAAAAGTTGTATTTAACCGTTATAATTTCCACTCAAGAATAGGGGTTAAGCATTATGAAACTAAACCTGTGGACATCTTTAATCATGCCAATTTTATTTCTGTTTCTTATAGGTTGTTCATCAACTTATACTGTGAAAAACATGGGCTCTAAAGAAGAACTTATTAAAGATTTCAATAATTCTGCGCAAAATAAAAAGCTTCAAGTAATCTTGACTAACGACAGCGTATTGGTTGTTCCTGAAGGTGCGCAAATTAAAAATGACAGCATGCTCTTAAGCTATTCTCCGAATTATTATCCTGCAAAGATAAAAAAGTACAAGATATTGCCGCTTACTGAAATAAACCAAGCAGCTTATACTAATCATTGGAAAGCTATAATACCAGGAATGGTTTCAGGTCTTTTCATCGGAGGTATAATTGGCAGCACGAGCTTGATATTTAACTATAAAGAAGATGGAAATCATCCCGATAAAAATATTGGTGCGGATGTTTTGATGGGCGGGTTATCCGGGATGGTTATAGGTTCTATTGTGGGTGCTATAATCGGCTGGGATAATATTTATCAATTCAAACCATAATTTTGAATAATATTCGTTTTCAATGGGATCAAAATAAAAACCAGGATAATATTAAGAAACATAAAGCCTCTTTTGAAGAAGCAAAAACTGTATTTTATGATGAAAACGTATGACTTATTTCTGGTACTAAAACATTCTAATTATGAAGATCGTTCCTTTGTTATTGACAAAGTCATATATGGTTTATACTTCTCAATTTATCTCTGTTTACGTGCACATTGTCCTCGTTTTTAACCTTGTGTTTCTTTTGTAAATGTTTTTCCTGAATAGATATAACTTTCGCTTCAATCAATTAAGAGAAAAGTCAAAAGGGTATCCATTTACTTATTTATTTAAGCAAATTGATTAACAATTTACGCGTCGTTTGATTAAATGAAATACTATTCTTATCTAACTGATCTTGAATAGTTAAAATAAGTTCAGATTTTAATTCCGGATATTTGAGTGTTAGATTGTATAGAGCTATTGCAGAATAATTTTTTGTTGAGACTATAACATCGGAAGAAAGTATCCACTCAAACATTAAAGTTGCTGCTTCTCCTTCAATTTCCTCAGGGATTCCACAATACACAAACATTTTAGCAAGACTTCGATCATAATTTTTTATTTGAGTTTTTTTTCTTTGTAAGAAAAAATCTTTAATTGCCGGAAACACAGTTTCCGGGCTTAACTCACAGATGTAACCAACAAGCCAAATAAAATGTGTCGCTATGTTTTTATCTGAATCTAATATATATAGTAGTTTGCGTAAATCAATTTTTTCTGAAATAATCTTTTTTGCCAAATTTCTTCTATTAATTTCTGTATCATTTGCAATCAGAGAAGTTCCTATTTTGTTATATAAATCTAACATAATATGGAATTAAATTATATCCCCATCATTCCTTAGATTATTTACTTTAGATTCAAATTAATCCTATTTTTCATCATACACAAGAAAAGTTATTTGAATAAGAGGCATCACATTTAATAACTCCGTCTGCTATAAAGCGTATGTGGAGCGTATCTGAAATAGATTTGAACCTAATGAATAGAAGGGAAACCCGAGAAAATGAGGAAATCATTATACAGGTCTCGGGAGATAATAAAGTAAGATATTTTGGATGGATATAGATGATATCAATAAAAACTTTATTTTATTCAATAAAACATTTATTTTTTAATTGTGAAAGGATTTATTTACTTAAAATAATTAAGAATATTATTCTGAATTATTTGTTTTCGTATCTTTACAGGTCCATTTTATATAAATTGTTCAAATGAAGATAGAATTGCCCGGATGGCGGAATTGGCAGACGCGCTAGGTTCAGGGCTTAGTTGGTGCAAACCAGTAGGGGTTCAAGTCCCCTTCCGGGTACTTAAAAGGTGGAAAACGTGAGACGAGAGACGAAAAAGATGGGGCTATAGCTTAGCTGGGAAAGCGTCTCGTTCGCAACGAGAAGACCAGGGGTTCGAATCCCCTTAGCTCCACATGGACTTGTTTCCTTTGAGATTTACCGAGAAGATATGTGGTAAATTTTCCGACGAGTGTTAATTAAAATTGAGAAAGTAAAAAATATTATCAAGGTTTTCATTTTAACCCCCTATTGCTAAGTTTTATTTATAGACATTCCCTCTAAAATCAATATTGGACACAGTAACGATGATTAAATTTTCATCTTCAGCTATTTTAAAAACAATTCTCAAATCACCCTTTCGTATTCTAAAATATCCTTTCAATTCAGCTTTAAGATATTTTATATCTACATTCTCATCTTGCCCACTTAATATTCTTACTGCTTTAATTATTAGTTCCGATACCTCACTTTGTTTTATGCTCCCCTTATCAAAAAATTTATCTGCTTTTCTCTCAAAATGAATTTGCAGTAAATTTTTAGTCATAGTTCAACATCATAAGATTCGCTTCTGACTATTTCTTTATCCTTCTTGCTCCGTTTCTTTAAAATCTTTTCAAAATCTTTTTGTTCTGCACTGCTAACCGGTTCAACTGAATCCAACCTAAGCTTAAAAGGTAATCCTTTATTAATTATCACATTATTGTAAAACAAACCTATGGCAGTAGAACTATTTAATCCGATTTTTTTCAAGATATCTTCAGCCTCTTTCTTTATATCTGAATCTATTCTTGCCGTAACTATTGCATCTTTCATCTTTACCTCATTAATATTTATTGCAATTGCTTAAATGTAATACAATAGTATTACAATAACAATTCAAATTTTATGTTGTCACCATTGAATTGTTTAATGTTAAGCTATTGAAGTGAGTAATTTATAGGGAAGCAGAGATATTAAATTATCTGCCTCTTCTCCAAAAAATTCTCTGGTGTATAACAAAAAATTGAACTATTTTGAATATAGAGGAAATATCCTTAAGGAATGAGCACCCGGCATTTTGGAAGTTTTCGGGTTTTACTACAATAATGAAATAAATTATCTCTATATAATATATAAGAATTTTACTTGCCTATTAACCTAAAAAAGAGTTTATTTGTATAGACAATGAGGGATTTCGGGGATGCATGCTGAAAAAACTTTTTTTGATTCATTAACAGAAGTTAGGCAAGAATAAGTATTTGAAAGATGACATCTTTATTTTTTAAGAATAAGATTTATCTTGATTTCAATTTTAATTAATAATTAAAATGATTTTCCTTTTTAAAGATGTCATCTTTACATTTGCCAAACTCCGGTAACTAATAAGGAATTTACGGAGGTATCTTATGAAACGACAAATTTATTTTATTTTTTTATTATCCTTTCTGCTTTTATTCTCCGATTTAGTGTTGGGCAGTCTTATCAAGAAAGAAGGATTAAAAGCTTATGTAAAAGTTTCATTTGAGAATCAAAAGATGTTTTCAGATAGTTTAGCTCAGAACGAGGTTAAAGCAGGAATAGAAGATATATTTAAAGATGAAGGGGTGAATATTGCTAAAATTGAAAAGCCTGATATATATGAGGAATATAAATTATATATAAATATCGGCATCAAAGACAGCTTAATAATAAATGCAAAGGGTATTACATGGGATTTGGGAACTGCGGTAACGAAATACCCCCGCTCAACTTCGGTATATGAAAATAAGGCTGATATTTATGCAACCATAAAAGAATATATCAGGAAATATATAACCGGCAAAAGCTAAATATAAGAATTAGGCATTCCCGACGATAAGAAATAAAATTCTCACTGTCGCAAATGCATTATCTTTAATTCTTCTTCAAAATATAGATAATCGGGATTTTTAGTTGGTATAATAATTGTTTCACTGCAAAGAGCGGTCTTATTAATAATTGAGGTGCAAAAATGACAATATTAAAAATTAAAGATTTTATTTCGGATTATACCGCACTATTTTTTATGCTTTTTATAGCATTCGGGTGGCTGGCAGCGTGGATAATCTACGTTCTCTTCGCAGTAGTTTTTTTCAAATAGTTTTATTAGTTAGAGACAAATATCATCCTTAAAAGGAGAAGATGGGGAAACCGGATAGATTCCGGTTTTTTTTATTTAATTAACTCGAATAAAGATGACATCTTTAAAGAAAGTTACTCTTCAATTCTTTATTAAAATGTAAGTTCATATAATTCCTTATTTTTAATTAGTAAAGATGTCATCTTTCAAATACCGGTTCTTGTGCAACTTGAATTATAAAGTAATTCTATCTCAAATTTTATTTCGGATATTAATGGTTTTATCATCCGTTTTATCCTATTTTTCTGTTTCATAAATAAAATATTGCATATTTTACTATATTGTTAATATTCTTGTAAAATATATTCAACTATAACTTTTTATGAATTTACTTCCCGTTAATAGCTACTACAAAAAAATCTTAAAACTTGCACTCCCTGCAATAGCAGGCCTATCAACCCAGATGGTTGTTTCTTTAGTAGATACAGCTATGGTTGGAAGGCTTGATGAGGCTCAATATGCTCTGGCTGCAATGGGATTGGGTGTTCTGGCTACGTGGGCTTTGATCAGTTTCTTCTCAAGCTTAGCTACGGGAACACATGTGATTGTAGCGAGACAATTCGGGAAAGGGGATTATAAAGGGTGCGCTCTTGCTTTAAATAATTCGCTTCTCTTAGGTTTTTGTATAGGATGTGTAGTAGCTATAATCGGGGTTCTGGCTTCCAGTAATATATCCCATTTTTTTGCTGCCGATAAAACAGTTGGTGATTTAGCTGCACAATATATTTTCTATAGATTTTTAGGTATTCCATTCTTTTTAATTTCAGTCGCTTACAGGGGATTCTTTTTCGGGATAAGTGAAACCAAAATATTTATGGTCTCGGGAATAGTCACCAATCTCCTTAATATATTCTTCAATACTTTATTTATTTACGGTAATCTTGGTATGCCCAGAATGGGATTAGCCGGTGCAGGTCTTGCTTCCAGTTTAGCTACTTTATTCGATTTCTTTTACTATCTGACTATTATTCTTCTACCGAAATACCGTCATCTATATCAGAATTTTAAAAGTTTTAGATTTGATAAAACTGTTATTAAAACAATATATAAAATTTCAGTCCCAGTTTCACTTCAAAATGTTTTTATACTTATAGGATTTCTCCTTTTTGTTACCATAACCGGTTTAATAGGTGTCCATGAACAGGCTGCTACACAGGCAATTATAAGCACACTCTTTATTTCATTCCTCCCTTGTTTTGGATTTGGTATAGCAGTTCAGACTCTGGTTGGTAATAATCTCGGTTCCGGTCAATTTTTAAGGGCAAAAATATACGGGTTTGAAACTGCTAAAATTGCGACTTATTATACACTGGCTTTAGGGTTAATATACACCTTTCTGCCAGATATAGTTTTATTATTAATTACAACAGACCAAACAATAATTGAAGTTGCAAAACCAGCGCTAAGAATTGCAGGCTTTGCCCAGATTTTCTATGCAACCGGTGTTGTTTTAGCCAACGCATTGCAGGCTGCAGGGAGAACTTTTTTTGTGATGAAAGCGGAAGTGGTTACAAATATTTTTATTTTTGTCCCTTTAGCATATCTCTTTGGTGTTTATTTACATCTGGGTTTAGTCTGGGCATGGGTAGCTCTCCCGATCTATATAATAATTTATTCAATTATAATATTGCTTAAGTTTAGGACAGGGGATTGGTTCAAAGAAAAATTAGTTGAAGAACATGATCGCCACTAGGACACTGAGGACATAAAGGCTCACTAAGATCATACAGTGTTGAACCACATAGACACATAGAGGGATCGTAGATAAAATTCTATGTCTTCTTTATATGTCATTTGGGGCTAAAGCATTTCTGATGAGTACTATTTTCTGTCATTCTGAAGGAATCTTCGACTGAAGAATCTCAATAATTATTTATTTCGGGGGTGACCAAAAAGTAGAGATTGTCATGCTGAACTTGATTCAGCATCTGTTTTCAGCGCAAAATTGAAAGGTTAGATTCCGGGTCAATACTGATTTACATCAGCACAGGTCCGGAATGACACTTTTTAGTCGGCCCCTTGAATATTACTGCTATTTTATATTTCTATAATAATATTACACCTTCGGTGTTCAAACATCTGTCAATAGTGACTTGGAAGAAAATGTATAGTCAAGTAGTTTGTAGTGATTCTTAGTGTAGCTTTGTGCCCTTAGTTGCTTAGTGGTGAAATCTCTAAAAGTTTTTATTTCCTTTCAATTTTAGATATATTCAAACTTTAGATTTTAAAAACATATGGCGTTATTAAACTTACTTTTTATTGGTGATATTATCGGGCAGCCGGGATTAAATATGATTAGAACCTGGCTGCCAAGCTTGATTCAAAAATATAAACCTGATTTTGTTATTGCTAATGGTGAAAATGCTGCAAATGGAAAAGGATGCACTGAAAAAGAGGGAAAAATTCTATTTGAATTTGGAGTTAATGTTATTACAGGCGGAAATCATACGTGGGATAAACACCAGTCTCAGGAATATCTAAAGAACGAACCTCGTTCACTTCGCCCTCTGAATTATCCGAAAGGCACTTACGGCAACGGTTACATTATCGCAGAATCAAAAAAAGGGAAAGTGGCTGTGGTTAATCTGCAGGGAAGGTCTTTTATGGCAATGATAGACTGTCCTTTTAGAGCCTCTGATTGGGTCCTTTCAAAAATAAGTAATGAAACTAAAGTAATATTTGTAGATTTTCATGCGGAAGCTACTGCAGAAAAAATAGCCTTAGTTAATTACCTGGATGGAAAAATAAGTGCCCTGGTAGGGACCCATACTCATGTACAGACCTCTGACGAAAGAATTTTTCCTAACGGAACCGGATATATTACCGATGTTGGGATGACAGGTCCGTATGATTCGGTTATTGGAATGAAAACTCAAGCTGCATTAAATAGGTTTATTTATCAAACTCCTCAAAAGTATGAAACTGCCGATGATGATATTCATCTGTGCGGAATGTTTTTTAAAATTGATACTGAAACAGGTAAGACTGTTGAACTTGAACGAATCCTCTTCCCGGACTTTATTAAAAAAACTAATTAGAAATGATTAATTCCCCTTTACCCAGAATAGATTCGGACGAGGAACTCACAGGGCTCCTTCTCCCGTATTGCAGGTTCAGTAAAGGAGTAATCCTGGAAGATTCCGAAAAGAAACATAAAGTTGCATGTATGGATGCTTCAGATAGTAATTCAATCAAAGAATTAATGGGAAATGAAAAAGCATCACTTGCTGTCCATGATCCTCCCTATAATTTTGTTGCTTTCGAAGAACTGGAATTAAATAACTTTATAAGCTGGAGCAGAGAATGGATTAGGAATTCACATGATTCGCTGAATGAAAATGCCTCTCTTTATATCTGGCTGGGTGCAGATCAAAATAACCATTTTCAGCCGTTTCCGGAATTTATCCTTATGATGAAGGAATCCGATTTTTATTCTCGCAGTTTTATTACGATGAGAAATCAAAGGGGATACGGGACTCAGAAAAACTGGATGTCTATAAGACAGGAGCTACTCTATTATACGAAAGGAGAACCTAAGTTTAATATTAATGCGGAATACACGGAAATTCCTAAAATTTTAAAAGGCTACTATAAGCCTATTAATGGAAAAATTACTGAAAACCTTGAAAGAGGAAAATCAGATTTTATCAGAGCCGGCAATGTATGGGTGGATATCCAGCAGGTATTTTATAGAATGGAAGAAAACGTTAATGGATGTTATGCTCAAAAACCTTTAAAAGCCATTAAGAGAATTGTAGAAGCAAGCAGCAGTAATGATGAAATAGTCCTTGACTTTTTTTCTCATTCGGGTACTACACTTATCGCTTCCGAAATCCTTGGAAGAAGGTGCTTTACTATAGACTTGAATCCGGTTTTTTGCGAAATTACTATGAGAAGACTTGAAAATTATAGGAATTATAAAAAAACAGGGTGGCAAAATTCAAATCCTTTTGCTAAAGAAATTTCGGAAGATAAGAAATTAAGATTATATCTTGAAAATAATTATAATTATAAGTCAGAAATGCAGGAATCTTTGTTTGATAACTGAAGTTAACAGGGTATAAAGATGACATCTTTAATTAAAAGCATATTTCATTTTTAATTATATATTAAAATTCAAGTTTGTGGCACTTTTAAAATTGTAAAGATGTCATCTTTCGGTCATAACTAAAATTTTGAAAAAGAAAGTATTATTTATAAATGGAATTAATTGACGGTAAAAAAATAGCCGCAGATATAAGAAACGAATTAAAGGAGAAGATTCAAAAATTAAAGGATGAAGGGAAGAGAGTTCCCGGCTTAGTAACATTTCTTATCGGTGAAAATCCCGCATCTCAGGTCTATGTCAGAAATAAAATCAAAGACTGCCATGAAATAGGAATGAGGACTAAATCGGAAAATCATCCTTCCTCAATTTCGGAAGAGAGTCTCCTTGAATTAATTCAAAAGTACAATCAGGATAATGATTATCACGGGATATTAGTCCAGCTGCCTTTGCCTAAACATATAGATGAAAATAAAGTGATTGAAACGATTTCTCCTAAAAAGGATGTCGATGGATTTCATCCTATCAGCATTGGTAATTTAGTTATTGGGAAGGAGACATTCGCCTCATGCACACCTGCAGGAATTCAGGAGCTTTTAATAAGATATAACATTGAAACAAAAGGAAAACATGTCGTGGTACTGGGAAGAAGTAATATTGTCGGAAAACCAATAGCGAATATTATGCTGCAAAAAAAGGAACATGCAAATTCGGTAGTTACTATTTGTCATTCTGCTGCAAAAAATATTAGAGAGTATACCAAACAGGCAGATATTTTAATTGCTGCAATGGGGAGTCCAAATTTTGTCAAGAGTGACATGGTTAAAGAAAATGTAGTTGTTGTTGATGTTGGTATAAACAGGCTTGAAGATTCAAATAGCCCTAAAGGGTACAGATTGGTTGGGGATGTAGATTTTGATGATGTTGCTCCGCTTTGTTCCTATATTACCCCTGTTCCGGGTGGAGTCGGACCAATGACAAGGGCAATGCTTTTGAAAAACACTTATAAAGCATTTTCAAAAATAACTGGATTGATGTAGTTATTATACATTTATAATTTTGAATTAATAAACTGAAGTTATGCAAAATGTCTATTACAAAAACCTCCGAGGTTTCTGAAAACCTCGGAGGTTTTCTCGAATTTTTTAATAATCTTTAATATTCATATATATATGCTGCCAGATTTAAATAACTTACCTATGTATGACACTGTTGGTGTAGATGAAAGGACAGCGCGGTTTCGCACGCGAAGTATTAAAACGGCGTCAAAAAAAGAAGGATTGAAATTAGCTGTAAGTATGATTGACCTTACAACGCTGGAAGGTAAAGATACCAAAGGCAAGGTTCGGCAGTTATGCTATAAAGCTATGCATCCTTATGATTCTTTAAATGATATTCCCAAAGTCGCTGCTGTCTGCGTTTATCCCACGTTTGTTGGTATTGCAAAAAAAGCACTTGAAGGAAGCGATATTCATGTAGCTTCCGTAGCTACAGCATTCCCGAGCGGACAGGCGGCTTTGGAAGTAAAATTAAATGATGTTAAAACTGCTGTTGATCAGGGTGCCGATGAAGTCGATATGGTTATTTCAAGAGGTGAATTCCTTTCCGGGAATTACCAGTATGTATTTGATGAAATTTCCGCAGTTAAAGAAGCTGCCGGTAATGCTCATCTTAAAGTTATACTGGAAACCGGTGAACTGGAAACACTTGATAATGTCCGTAAAGCAAGTGAGATTGCTGTTTATGCAGGAGCCGATTTTATTAAAACTTCAACAGGTAAAGTTCAGCCGGCTGCTACTATGCCGGTTACATATGTAATGCTCGATGCTATTAAAGATTTTTATTTAAAAACCGGCAAAATGATAGGAATGAAACCGGCAGGCGGTATCTCAAATGCAAAGCTTGCCCTGCAGTACCTTGTTATGCTGAATGAAGTACTCGGAGAAAAATGGATGAATAAAAACTATTTCCGTTTTGGAGCCAGCAGCTTATTGAATGATTTATTGATGCAGCTGGTTAAAGTGGAAACAGGTGTGTATCAATCATCTAATTATTTTTCAAAAGATTAAATTATGCAGAAAAAAGAAACAAAAGATTTATTTAAAGCTTCATGGAAGTATTCCGAAGCCCCTGAAAGCACCGGTCATATACAGATTCAAAAAAAATACGACCTATATATAGACGGGCAGTTCACAAAACCAGTAAAAGGTAAATACTTTGATACCATCAATCCTGCGAATGATGAAAAAATATCCTCCGTTGCCGAAGCAACTAATGAGGATATAGATTCAGCAGTTAAAGCAGCCCGCAAAGCATTTAACAGCTGGTCAAAATTATCAGGGAAAGATCGCGGTAAATACATATACAGGATTGCACGTTTAATACAGGAACGTGCACGTGAATTTGCGGTAATAGAAAGTATGGATGGAGGCAAACCTATAAGGGAGTCACGTGATATCGATATTCCGCTTGCAGCAAATCATTTTTTCTATCATGCAGGCTGGGCAGATAAATTACAATATGCATTCCCGAACAGAAAACCAAAACCAATTGGAGTTGTCGGTCAGATAATTCCCTGGAATTTTCCTTTATTGATGGCTGCCTGGAAACTTGCTCCTGCTTTAGCAACCGGAAATACTACTGTATTGAAACCTGCAGAAACCACACCATTAACTGCTTTGAAACTGGCTGAAGTTATTCATGCCAGCGGGTTACCTAAAGGTGTGGTAAATATTGTTACCGGAGCAGGAGAAACAGGAGCCGCTATTGTGAATCACCCGGATATAGATAAAATAGCTTTTACCGGTTCAACAGAGGTGGGAAGATATATTGCAAAAGCAATTGCAGGGACTAATAAGAAAGTAACACTCGAATTAGGCGGGAAAGGGGCAAATATCATTTTTGAAGATGCAGCAATCGACCAGGCTGTTGAAGGTATTATCAATGCAATATTTTTCAATCAGGGGCATGTTTGCTGTGCGGGATCAAGGTTATTCGTACAGGAATCTGTAGCTGACAAAGTTATACAAAAATTAAAAGATAGGATGGAAACCTTAATTGTAGGTGATCCTTTGGATAAGAATACGGATATCGGTGCGGTAAATTCCAAAAGACAATTACAGACCATTAAGAATTATATTAAGATCGGCATGAAGGAAGGCGGTGAAATTTATCAGCCTGAATGCAAATTACCGGAAAAAGGTAATTGGTGTGCTCCTACATTATTCCTCAATGTGTCACAGTCGCATAAGATTGTCCAGGAAGAAATTTTCGGACCGGTATTAACAATCCAGACATTCAGGACTATAAAAGAAGTGATAGAAAAAGCAAATAATACTCCTTATGGATTATCAGCCGGAGTATGGACACAAAACGGCGCAAAAATATTTCATTTAACTCAAAAATTAGCCGCAGGTGTAATCTGGGCAAATACATTCAACAAGTTCGATGCGGCCTCACCTTTCGGAGGGTACAAAGAAAGCGGCTTCGGAAGAGAAGGGGGATTGCATGGATTGTATGGTTATGTAAAGTTTGATTAAACAACCTCACCCCCCGGCCCCCTCTCCTTCCCGATAGAACCGGGACAGGTGGTAAGGAGGTGGGCGGTGTACAAGCGGCAAGTTTAATGATGTATTGCGGATAATAATAAATAAAGATTATAACTTTAATTAATGACTTAATAATACAAATTATCACTTAAAAAAACTTTGGATTTATATTTTATATCATCTAATTAAATAAACCCTATCCAACCTTTCCCTTGCAAAGGGAAAGGCTTATTGAGAATGATAACTAGGCATTTGTCATGTTGTCCGGGTAAAGCTTAGAGTAAGGAGAGGTTTGGAGATTATTTTGTTACTTATTAGAATAAAAATTTTTTAATATATAATTATTATAAGGCTGAAAATTATGAGCAGGTTAAATATCAATAAAACTTATAAATTATATATCGGCGGAAAATTTCCGCGTACGGAATCGGGTAGATATTATGCTATTAGTGACAGTAAAGGAGAATTGATTGCAAATATGTGCCTGGCTTCAAGGAAAGATTTTAGGAATGCAGTAGTAGCCGCACGTAAAGCCTGTGATTCATGGGCAAATTCATCGGCATTAAATAAAGGACAGGTTTTATACCGCATTGCGGAAATGCTTGAAGGAAGAAAAGAACAATTTATTGCAGAACTGATTATTCAGGGTGAATCGTCAAAATCTGCTAAGGAAGAAGTAGAAGCTTCAATTGACCGGCTGGTTTATTATGCCGGCTGGAGCGATAAATATCAACAGCTTTTCAGCAGTGTCAATCCTGTAGTAAGTTCTCATTTCAATTTTTCAAATCTTGAACCGGTAGGTGTGGTTTCAATTATAGCACCTGAAAATAAAAGTTTATTGAGTCTTATTACTTTAATAGCTCCTGCAATTGTCGGCGGGAATGCCATAATTATTTTAGCATCTGAAAGTAAACCGTTATCTGCCGTTTCTTTTGCCGAAGTATTAAATTCGTCCGATGTTCCGGGCGGAGTTGTAAATATTCTTACGGGTAAAAAGTCTGAATTGTACAGCCATATGGCATCTCATATGGATGTTAATTCAATTATATATTGCGGAGACGATGAGAAGATAATTAAATCAATTAGTGAGCTGGCAAGCGGCAACATTAAAAGAACTGTGTTTTACAGAAAGGATGACTGGACAAACGAGATTTATGAATCTCCGTATTTAATCGAAAAGACACAGGAACTAAAAACAACCTGGCATCCAACAGGGATATAATTTATATAAAAATGACATCTTTATTTCGAAAATATATTAGTCAATGATATTAGATTTAATTATAAAAAATACTGACGACGGCTATACCGCTGAAATACCTTCATTGAAAGGGTGTGAGAGCTGGGCTCATGATGAAGATACTGTGATGAATAAAATCCTTGAGTTAGCAGCTTTTTACCTTAAAACAGATGTAAAGAAATTTAAGGTTGACAGAGCAAGAAAAATCAAAGATAAAATAATTTATAAATTGGTTTTTAATAAATAAAGGATTCCAAATGAGGATGATTAAAAAGTCTTTTTTCTGTCATTCTGAAGGAGTGCTATAAAATGGATCGGGAGATTCTTCACTCCACTTTGTTCCGTTCAGAATGACAATATTATTTTTTTGATCACATGGATGATTAACCGTGAGTTTCCTATAATTAATTAAAAGAAATAAATAATAATTAGTTTTTATTTTTCAAATAAACATTGCCTAGATCAGAAAAAAGAACAAACAAGATTTCATCCGTTCTTAACTTGCGTCAGCCTTCATTAAAGGTAGTGCTCGAAAATATTCACGATCCACATAATGTTAGTGCAATATTTAGAACATGCGATGCTGTAGGAGTCCCAAAAGTTTCACTTGTATATAACCAGGAAGCTTTCCCAAAAATTGGCAAGAAATCATCGGCATCTGCATTTAAATGGGTTGAAAGAGAAAAGTATAAAAGCATTGAGGAATGTTATAGTAATTTGAAAGAAGAAGGATTCAATATATATGCTTCTTCAATTTCCGATGAATCTTTTAATTTATATGATCTTGATCTGACAAAAAAATCAGCAATTGTTTTAGGGAATGAACATAGAGGTGTATCTGAAGAAGCAGCAAACCTTGCGGATAAAAAGTTCCTTATACCGATGTTTGGAATGGTCCAGAGCCTGAATGTTTCCGTTGCTGCTGCTGTGATTTTATATGAAGCGATGAGACAAAGAATGGCTAAGGGTGTGTACAAAAAAACGGAATATTCCGAATCTGAACTAGAAGAGAAGATAAATCAATGGACCAATAAAAAATAAATTACAAGTAGCAAAAAACAAATACCAAATAAATAACAAATTACAAATTGGAAATAATCTCTTACTTTCGGAATTATAGTTAGGAATATTTATTAGGGTCAGATATTGAGAATCGAAAAATTCCAAACAGTAAAACACAATTAGTCAATATAATTCCAAATAGCAAAGAAAAAAATAATACAATTATTCTTAACTTTTTTCAAAATGCCGCAGTAAGTACTGCGTATTCAATACTAAATATATGTTGCAGACGTTTAATCATATAGAAAAAGTTTCCGGTGAACTTGAATTGCCGGGTGATAAGTCAATTTCGCATAGAGCAGTTATGTTTTCTTCCTTAGCTCAAGGGAGGTCTAAAATATTTAATTTATCAAATGGTCATGATGTCATTTCAACTCAGAATTGCTTTAAAAAGCTTGGAGTTAGAATTGAAAACAGACATAATTTTGTAGAGGTTATTGGTAAGGGATTTAAAGGTTTTGATAAGCCTGTAAACATTCTGGATGCGGGTAATTCGGGGACTACCGCCCGGTTAATATCCGGTATTTTAATTGCCCAGAATTTTGAGTCCATTCTAACCGGTGATGAATCTCTTTCGAAACGTCCAATGAAAAGAATAATAACCCCTTTAACTGCAATGGGAGGAAAGATAAAATCATCTGAAAACCTAACACTTCCTTTATCATTCTATCCTCCGGAGGAAATAACGGGAATAAATTATGAACTGCCTGTGGCAAGCGCTCAGGTTAAAAGTGCTGTTTTGCTGGCTGGTCTTCATTCCGAACAAATAACTTCTGTATCTGAAAAGTTCCCTTCAAGGGATCATACTGAAAAAATGCTTAATCTGAAGACAAAAATAAAAGAGAACGGGAAAATAACATTCGTCTCTAAAGATGATTATCCCTTGTCTGCAACATATTTTGTCCCTTCAGATATATCAACTGCTTCTTTCTTTATTATTTTATGTCTCCTTTCTCCGGGATCATCTCTTACTATGAAAAATATTTCATTGAATCCGACCAGAACAGGTATTCTGGATGTGCTTAGAAGTATGGACGCTAAAATTGAAACAGCAAATGTAAAAGAGATGAATGGGGAAACCTTCGGAGATTTAATTATTTACAGTAGCGAGCTTCATAATATTAAAATTGAAGAAAAAATAATTCCCAATATTATCGACGAAATACCTATATTATCAGTTGCATCTATATTTTCAGTTGGGAAATTTGAAATTGATAAAATTTCAGAGTTAAGGGCTAAAGAAACCGATAGAATTAGCGCAATTTGTCATAATATGAAGCTGTTAGGCCTGGATGTTGAAGAAAAGGAAGACGGTTTTTCAATCTCGGGAAATATGAAAAACAATAATCCTGTTTTTGAAAGTTTTGGAGACCACAGAATTGCTATGGCATTTGGAATTTTAGCTTTACTATTGAAAGATGGCGGGAGAGTTAATAACTTTGATTGTGTAAGTATTTCTAATCCTGATTTTTTAAATCAATTATCTAAAGTAACTTAGGTACATAAATGGCAGAAGTAATTTTAAAAGACGTAACAAAGGTCTATGAAGGGGGAAACATAGCCGCTAAAAATATCAATATTGAAGTTAAGGATAAAGAATTTGTTGTGCTTGTGGGGCCGTCGGGCTGTGGAAAATCGACGACTTTAAGAATGATTGCTGGATTGGAAGAAATAACTTCCGGGGATCTTTTAATCGGCGGCAGAAGGGTCAATGATGTATCTCCTAAAGACAGGGATATAGCAATGGTCTTTCAAAATTATGCATTGTATCCTCATATGACTGTTTATGAAAATATGGCATTCGGATTAAAACTTAGGAAATTTCCGAAAGAGGAGATAAAAAGCAGGGTAAATGATGCTGCCAAAATATTAGGACTTGAACCTTATCTCGATAGGAAACCTAAAGCTTTATCAGGTGGTCAAAGACAGCGGGTAGCAGTTGGAAGGGCAATTGTCCGGAAACCTAAAGTCTTTTTATTCGATGAACCATTAAGTAATCTCGATGCAAAATTGCGAGTTCAAATGAGAACACAAATTTCCAAGCTTCATAACGAATTAAAAGCAACAATGATTTATGTTACACATGATCAGACCGAAGCCATGACTATGGGAGAGAGAATTGTCATAATGAAAGATGGAAATATTCAGCAGATTGATACTCCTTTGAATTTATATAATTTTCCGAAGAATAAATTTGTAGCCGGTTTTATCGGTAGTCCGTCAATGAATTTTATTAAAGGTAAGATTGACAACCAACTTTCATTTTCAAGCGATGGCGGAAATTTGAAATTTAACTTAAATGGAACTCATACCGACAAATTAAAAAACTATTCCAATAAAAATATATGGATTGGGCTTCGCCCTGAAGATATATATGATGTAAAAACAACATCTGAAAATGCTAACTTTAGAAAAATAGAAACAACACTTGAAGTAGTTGAGCCTATGGGGAATGAGATTTTCTTATATTTTCCTATTGATGATGAACAATTTGTAGCAAGAATCCCTGCAAGAGAAAAACCTGAAGCTAATTCAAAGAGAGAATTATATATCGATACCTCCAAGCTACATTTTTTTGAAGGGGAGAGTGAAGAAGCAATATAATTATAATGTAAAAGATGACATCTTTAGATAACTAAAAAATCCTGTTAAAATTAAACTGTTGATTCAAAAACTCAATATTAAATATTTATAATAAAGATGTCATCTTTAGAAACCTATTATAAATTAATAACCTGATGCTTAAACTTGCTTATTTCTAGTTCGTTAAATATTTGCTTTAAAATATCCAACCCGTATTTGTGAGCGAAATAGAAAAAGTTTAGCTCTCTTTCCTGCAGGTTAGTATTCGGGTATAAAGAATTAATAGCTTTATCAATTTGTCTCAAAGTAACTTCATGTTTTTTCTTTTGCGCTTCTAAAGCTTTACCCTGCAGAATTTCCAGGTCATTAAAAATCTTCTGTTTATATTTTGTGCTTGCATCGCTTATAGTTTTATCAAACTCAAACAACTTTTCTTTAAGCTGATCAAGAGCTATCTCTATTTTATTTGAGGCTTCTTTAAATATATCATCAAGAGTTACCTTCGAAATGGACTGTACTATCTTTGTTTTCAGCTCATTCGGTTCCGCGAATATGTCCTGAACTTCAAGCTCGTATTTATTCAAAACAGAACCGATATTTTTTTCAACTAAAGTTAATGAAGCTCGCGGATAAATAATGGGTGTTTCTATTTCATATATATTATACAGAGGGGTTACCTGTGCAAAATAAGCAATTTCACTTGGTCCTGCTATGTAAAATGCAGTTGGTAAAACAAAATCCTGACAAATAGGCCGTAACAATACATTAGGACTAAAATTTTCCGGAGACTTTTCAATATTTTCTATTATTTCATCATGAGTAAATTTTTTTCTTTTTCTTTTAAGTCTGAATTCATTTTCAACAGGTTCGATTACAAATCTACCTTCGTCATTGCTGTAAAATAAATTTACCGGGTGTACTTTTACTTGTGCATGGTATAACTCTTCAAGTTTTGCACTTACATTTACCAATTTTTCGGTATGCAGTCTGAAATCATTTATCTCTTTTTTAAATATTGGCTTTAAGAGTAATTTAAACTGAGGGTCCTGCGGGTCGAATATTATTAGACCGTATTCATCAAAAAGCCACAAAATGAGTTCTTTGAAAGCATCCTTAAATGACTTACCGGCACTATAAAAATTCTTCAGCTTATCTAAAAGACTGCCCTTAAATTCCGTGTCTCTTAATTTCTTATCTAATTCATCAAAAAAAGCATTTATAGATTCATTTATTTTTAATTGCCCGACACTACCTCTGTCTCCTTCATCATCTATTCCGTCATCATAATTAATCTTTGATACCTCATTGTTTTCATCAATAACATTTATGCTCCTGACCTCATTAAAATCGTGGTCATCACCCTCTAACCAGAAAATAGGAACAAATTTGTACTCATCGTATCTCTCAGATAAATAATTACTCAATTTTATTGCAGTTATTATTTTATAAAAAGTATATAGCGGACCTCCGGCAATCCCTAATTGCTGCCCGGTTACTACCGCTAATGTATTTCCTTCTTTTAGTAAGTCAATGTTTTTTAATGTTTTTTCAGATGGACTATAATTATTATATTGATTTTTCAATATAGAAAATAGTTGTGAGCGATCAGGCAGCTGCCGGTTTCTCGAATCTTTAATAGATTTGAATTTATTTAAATATTCTTCCTTGTTATTGAAGTTAAAATCATAAAAGCCGCTTACTTTTTGAGGATCATAAAGGTAGTCTAAGAATATTTTTTGATTTGATGGAATTTCATTAAAGTTTATAAACATTTTGCTCCTACAATTTTAAAATATTATGTTGTAAACTAAGAAAATATAGTTTGCTTAACAAATTGGTTATTATTCTCTAACCATATATTATGTAATAAATTAGAATTAGATAAACCTGAACAATCTCGTGGAAATCAATTTACTTAAAT
Source organism: uncultured Bacteroidota bacterium (assembly GCA_963740945.1). GTDB lineage: Bacteria > Bacteroidota > Ignavibacteria > Ignavibacteriales > Ignavibacteriaceae > CAVQBP01. The sequence goes on from CAVUGE010000017.1 coordinate 309,101, forward strand.
ATTTTACTTTTATTAGAGCATTTAATGTTCTGAAGATTATTTTGTCTTTTACTATTTCAAAAATAATCAGGGAACCGATTGTCTGGGGAATGCCTGTTTCATATTCTATTGAACCTACAAACCACTGCAACTTGAAATGCCCTGAATGCCCATCGGGTTTAGGTGCACTTACAAGACCTTTGGGATTACTAAAATTAGAAGCTTTTAAAAAGATAATTGACCAGATAAAAGAAACAGGTTTTTACATTCAACTATTTTTTCAGGGTGAACCATATATAAATAAACAGCTCCCTTCCATGATAAAATATGCACGTGAGAATAATATTTATGTTTCAATAAGTACAAACGGACATTTTATCAATGAAAAAAACGTTGATTATATCCTTGAGAATGCTCCAGACAAACTTATTTTTTCTATTGATGGTCTGGATGAGGAGACTTACCAGGTTTATAGGGTGGGTGGGACATTTAAGCAGGCTGACGAAGGCTTACGATTACTTGTGAAAAGGAAAAAAGAGCTCGGGAAAAAAGTACCTTTTATTGAATTTCAATTCATTGTTATGAAGCAGAATGAACATCAGTTAGATGATGTTCTAAAATATGGGAATGAAACAGGTGTTGATAAAGTCGTTTTTAAGACTATGCAGGTTTCTTCATACGCCAATGCTTTACATTTTCTCCCGGCAAAAGATAAACATAGCAGGTATAATATCGATAATAGTAATTATAAGATTAAAAGCGAACTAAAGAATCATTGTTTCGCATTATGGCGGACATCGGTGATAACGTGGGACGGAAAAGTTGTTCCTTGCTGCTTTGATAAGGATGCTGATTTTGAACTCGGTAAGTTGAATGGATTACCTGAAAATGGGATTAAAACAATTTGGAAATCTTCTGCTTACCAGAATTTCCGGAAAAGTATTTTAACAGACAGAGAAGGGAACAGCATGTGCAACAACTGCACGGAAGGATTAAAAATTAATATTATGAAAATTGAACAATAATCTTGTGAATAATACTTTAGTTAAAAATATTACTCTAAAAGATATCTTTATAAAGAATAAACAGACCGGCTATTTCTTTATAAAAGTTATCATTGCTGCAGGCTTACTATTATTTATTATAAATAAAATAAATCCCAAGGAAATATTATCCGCCGTACTTTCTGCAGATTATTATTTAATAGTTCTATCATTTATCCTCTCTTTTTTTAACCTATACTTACAATTTAAAAAATGGGATACGGTCTGCAGGGATTGTTTAGATATTAAAAATAAAAATAAGGTATTTTTATCCCTTTTCCACGGCTTTGCCGGAGGAATCTTTACTCCTGCCAGGATAGGCGAATACTTCACCAGGGGGATTGCATTAAGAGAAAAGTCCCTTTTCCAGATTGCCGCCGCTACTTTTATCGATAAATTTTTCCCATTGTTAATTGTAGCCTTCTTCGGAGGACTTTCATTTATTTTTTATTTGAATGTCTCATATGCGTATCCGCTTTATTTATTATCCCTCATTTTTCTGTTTGCTGTTGTAATTACCCTTTATCTTCTCAGGAAGGTATTTCAGGGTAGAATCTTTAACTATATCCCGGATAGAATAAAACAGAATAAAAAGGTTTTAAAAATATTGCTGAACCTTGAGCAGCTTAAAAAGTTTAACTCTAAATTTATTCTGAAAATTATCTTTATTTCAATCTCTTTTTACCTCTGTTATTTAATCCAGTTCGCTGTTTTAATTTCTGCTTTTTCACATAAGTTCCATTTTATTAAATATTTGTGGGATGGCAGTTTAATTATGTTTACCAAATCTATGATTCCGCAGATCTCTCTGGGAGAATTAGGAATCAGGGAAGGGGTCTCTGTATATTTTTTAACAAGAAGCGGGGACATGGCATCTATCGCTTTCAATGCTTCAATTATGCTGTTTCTGATTAATTTGGTTTTCCCATCTCTAATAGGCTTATTATTACTCTATAAGAAGGGCAATGAGTAATCTTTTAATTCTTCTTTTTATTATTTTATTATTTCACTACAGCTTTTTTCTTATTTCGATTTTTAAGGGGCTGCTGAAATTAAAACCGGTCCGGCTGCAAAAGCCTCTCGAAGAATTTATTTCTTTAATCATTCCTTTTAGAAATGAAGAAGAAAATATACAGGCAAATCTAAAAAGTATCCAAGCTCAGAACTATCCTGAAGCAAAATATGAAGTAATATATATTGATGATTCTTCTGATGATAATTCATCTAAAATACTTAAAGAGTCTATCAATAATAAAAATATTAAAGTTTTAACCCTTCCTGAAAAGCAGGGAGTAACGGCAAGGAAAAAAAGAGCTATTAATTTCGGGATAGAAAATTCATCTGGTGATATAATCGTAACAACCGATGCAGATTGTTTTTATTCTCCCGGCTGGTTATCTAATTTAGTCAGCACATTTGATGAAACTACAGGCTTTGTTTCCGGGCCGGTTGAATTTAGTGGAAATAGGAATATTTTTTCAGAGCTGCAGAAAATTGAATTTGCCGGTTTAATCTTGACAGGTGCAGGACTCATTGAAATTGGTCAGCCGGTTATATGTAATGCTGCTAATATTGCCTATAGAAAAAATATTTTCAATGATTTAAACGGTTTTGAAGATCAGTTGCATATTTCATCAGGTGATGATGGATTTTTAATGCAGAAAATACATAAATCAAAGAAATATCAAGTTAAATTCTGTTTAAATAGAGATGCTGTTGTCAAAACTAAACCGTTAAACTCTTTTGTACAATTCTACCGTCAAAGAAAAAGATGGGCAAGTAAAAACATTTTTTATGATGATAAAAAGCTGATACTTAAATTAATATTAATATTTTTTTTCTATTTATCATTAATAGTACAGATAATATTGGGATTTCTTTCTTCAAGTATTTTTTTCTTATCTCTTTTGTTAAGCTTTTTTACAAAAATTCTGCTGGAATATTTGATCCTTCAAAAGGGAAAAGATATGTTATTTCCGGAATTAAAAATGAAATATTTTTTAATAGCGGAACTTCTTCAGATTCCTTATATTATTATTGCAAGCATCGGCGGGTTATTCGGTAATTTCATCTGGAAAGGTAGAAAAATTAAACGCTGATGTATACATAAATTTATAAATGTTCAATTTATTATACACCCCCTAAGTCAAATACTTGAATTCTAATAGAAAATAGAACTTTTTTCATGGCATATTCATTGTGTAACATTAGATAAATGTTCAAGAGGTATATTATGAAAAAGATATTTTTAATTATAGTATTTTTAATAGCAGGTTTGGCTTTTCAAGCTAACGCAAATACCCTTCCTCAGAGTGGAGATCAATTCGGATTCTTTTATTCTTCTTTAGCTCCATACGGAGGATGGATTCAACTGGATAATGGTTTAACGGTTTGGCGCCCTGATATTATTCGCAGCCGCTGGTCACCTTATAGATATGGACAATGGATATGGACTAATGATGGTTGGTACTGGGATTCCTACGAACCTTTCGGATGGATAACTTATCATTACGGCAGGTGGTACTATGATGATTATTACGGCTGGATATGGGTACCGGATGATCAATGGGCTCCTGCATGGGTAGAATGGCGCTATGATGATGACTATATAGGATGGGCTCCTCTTCCTCCATATGCTAATTTTTCTATAAATGTTGGGATTCAATTCAGCGTGAATTTTTTCACTCCTTATTCCCATTGGCATTTTGTTGGTTATAATAATTTCTGCAGCCCTCATATTTCTAATTATTATATAAGTCATAAAAATGTGAATAATTTTTTCTCGAGAACTAAATATAGAACCGATTATGGATTTCAGGACGGACGGGTTGTTAATAGAGGTATTGATATAGATATTATTAAAAGGAAATCGGGTACGGATATTAAAACCCGTCAGATTAGAGCAGTTTCAAATCCGGCTGACTTAAGAATGCAGGATAGGGATAGAAATAGAACAGAAATAAGAACTTTTATCGGCTCAAGAGAAGAAATATCCAGAGGAGATACAAGAAATGTAGAATTCAGAAGAGCGGATAGGAATTCAACACTGGAAACTTCAAGAGTTGAGATCGGAAGAAGCCGTGACATGAGCAGGGAAGAATTAATTAAGAGAAATAACGATAATAATGTTATAAACAGGGAACCGGCTCCTAGAATCGATAATCGAAATCCGGTTATCCAGAATAGAAGCATCCAGAGAGAAAGAACAGTTCCTCAAACTCCTCAACCTCGAAATAGTGAAATTGAAAATAGAACCGGTAATGAAAGAAGCGTTAGTGAAACGCCGCGTGAAAATAAACCTAATTATACTCCGCAAAGGACTGAAAGAAGCAATCAGGTTCAGAGAGCTAATCCTCCGCAGCAGAGGATAGAAAGAAATTCAAGTACGAACGAGAAACGCACAAACTCTAATAATACTAGTCGCGAACGAAGAAGGTAACCAATCACACCAGCGTAACCTCCGAATAAAAGCAGTACTCGAGTACTGCTTTTTTTATTATTAAGGCATTTAACCACTAAGGCACTAAGGGCACGAAGCAGCACTAAGGGAAATTCCAATGAGCAAATAACAAACTACAAATAAGCTACAATATCAAAATTCGAAATTACAAACAGTTTATAGAAGGAGTAATAACCTAGAAGAATTTTACCGCACAGGAAATAAGAACATTTAAAAATTTAGGATAATTTGGGTATAAAGATAGATCCCTTAGTGTCTTAGTGGTAAAACCCCCTTGCATTTTATTCATTATTATTTATATTATTGTATATATAAAAAGGGTTTGTTCTAATTCCTATGGAACCGGTTACTTACTCAATAAAAGGCGGAAATAAAAATTCAGAAGAATACTATAAGGAAGTTCGTGCTTTTACATTTGAAGTATTAGCATATGCTGATAATACAATAAAGCCGATCGCACTGGATTTTATTGATTATCTTAAAACCTATAAGCTTGAAGAAATAAGAAAGTTAGAAGAATATATTCTTGAACTTATAAGCTTTGGAATTCTATGGCGCACATATGGCAATAAAGCTATAAAAGTAAAATATGCGCCTTTCATTACCCTTGCACGGATGTCAGAATGGCGTAAAAAACATCAGAAGATTAAACCCATTATAGACTTAATAAGAGGTGCTTTTTTAACGCTGTTTCTTCTTCCTGAGATTAAGGAGAAGCAACATTCCCGGATACCTAAACTGGAACAGATCGATCATGTCTGCAAATGGTTCGAAGCTACAGGCGAATTTAGAGAACAGGCTCTCCGTTTTGTACGATGGCGCGGTTTCTGGGGATATCAAAGTCCGGAAGATTTATATAAGACCTTTTATACAATTGAAGATTTTACGAACTGGTTTGAAAAGCGTTCAATTGAAGTTCTCGGAAAATATACTGAAAATGTTGATAATTTTTTAAGCCGGACTGAAAAGCATTATCGCTGGCGCGAAGATCGTGTCTCATGTACCCGATCACGTATCGAATACCATCTTAATATGGTAGGTGCAGAGCTTATGAATCGTGCCTTCAGCGAGGAATACAATAAAACAAAAGCTAAAGTTGTTCTGGTACCGGGCTGTATGCGCGGACGCCTGCCTGAAGAATGTGAATCAAAAAAAGTTAAAGAAGGATTATTATGCCAGGGATGCTTATCCAGCTGCCATGTAAACCGGCTGCGTGAAATGGGCAAAAAACATGATTTTGACGTTTATATTATTCCGCATGCCTCAGATCTATCTCAATGGGGACCTACTCCCGGCAGGCCTGTAAGGGGAGTTGTTGCTTCCGCTTGCGTTACTACACTGGTTGAAGGAGGATGGGAATTAAAGCGGTATGATGTTCCCGCGCAGTGCGTGCTGCTTGACTGCTCGGGCTGTAAAAAGCACTGGCATCCTAACGGTATTGCTACAGAGCTGAATGTCCGTGAGCTAAAAAGAATTCTTTCTTAAAGATAATCCGAATCTTAATAAATAAATCATTATTTTTAAACATTAGAACAATTAATGTTTTTTATAGATTATTATTACATATTAATTAAACAATTTTACAGAGAAAATTAATGAAAACTCATATTGAAGAAGCACTTGATTACCATAGTCAAGGGCGAAAGGGAAAAATTGAAGTAGTCGCAACTAAACCATGTTTAACATCAAGAGATCTATCGCTAGCATATACTCCGGGTGTGGCAGAACCATGCCGTGCAATTGCGAAAAATGAAGATGATGTTTACAAATATACAGCAAAAGGAAATTTAGTTGCTGTAATATCCAATGGTACTGCTGTTTTAGGTCTTGGAGATATTGGACCTTCCGCAGGTAAACCGGTAATGGAGGGAAAAGGGGTATTATTCAAAAGATTTGCCGATATAGATGTCTTTGATATTGAATTAAAAAGTAAAGACCCGAAGGAAATTATTAAAGCTGTCCAGCTCTTAGAGCCTACCTTCGGTGGAATAAACCTTGAAGATATAAAAGCGCCGGAATGTTTCGAAATTGAAGAAACTCTAAAAGCAACAATGAACATTCCGGTTTTCCATGATGATCAGCATGGAACTGCTATTATATCATGTGCCGCATTAATAAACGCGGTAGAAATTGCAGGTAAAAAATTATCTGACATTAGGATTGTAGTTAATGGAGCCGGCGCAGCCGCTATTTCCTGCTGTAAGCTTTATGTAAGTGCAGGCGCAAAAAGAGAAAATATAACAATGTATGATTCCAAAGGATGTATTCATAAAGGAAGAAAAGATTTAAATAAATATAAAGTCGAGTTTGCTTCTGATAAAGATCATGGATCATTAGGAGATGGAATGAAAGATGCCGATGTATTTGTCGGTCTTTCTATCGGAGGAGTGGTTACAAAAGAGATGGTCAAAGGTATGGCTCCCAATCCAATTGTCTTTGCCATGGCAAATCCTGATCCGGAAATTACTTATGATGATGCCGTTTCAGTTAGAAGCGATATAATTATGGCTACCGGTAGGAGTGATTTTCCTAACCAGGTGAATAACGTATTGGGTTTCCCCTTTATTTTTAGAGGCGCTCTGGATGTAAGAGCAACAGCAATTAATGAAGAAATGAAAATCGCTGCTGTTCGGGCACTTGCAGGATTAGCAAAGAAAAAAGTTCCGGAAATGGTAATAAATGCTTATGGCGGAGAAGATTTTTCTTTTGGGAAAGAATATATAATACCAAAACCTTTTGATCCCCGTGTGCTTTGGCACGTTGCACCTGCTGTGGCTAAGGCAGCAATACAATCCGGTGTAGCTAAAATAAAAATTGAGAATTGGGTTGCCTATGAAGAAGAATTAAAAGAAAGACTAGGTTTATCAAAAGAAGTTATTAGAGTAATGATCCACAAAGCTCAAAAGAATCCTAAAATGGTTGTATATCCTGAAGGGGAAGAGGAGAAGATCATCAGAGCAGCTCATGTTTGTTATTCTGAAAATATAGCTAAACCTGTACTGCTGGGTAATGAATCAAGAATTAAAAAAATGATTAAGCAACTGGGATATAGCCAATCGGAATTCATTATCGAAGATCCCGAAACAAGTGAAAAATCAGGCAAATATGCTGAGGATTATTATCTGCGAAGACAAAGAAAAGGCGTTTCATTAATTAAAGCTCAAAGAGTAATGAGATATCCTAACTATTTCGGTTCAATGATGGTAAAATTTGGGGAAGCCGAAGCTTTAATTAGCGGTTTAACTACCGATTATCCCACTACAATCAGGCCTGCACTGCAATGTGTCGGGGTAAGAGATGGATTAAATATAGTTTCAGGCCTTTACATAGTTGCTGCTAAGAAGAAGGTATATTTCTTCGCAGATACCACAGTAAATGTTAATCCGAATTCAGAACAGTTAGCTGAAATCGCAATCTCCGCTGCCGATACGGTTCAGGAATTTGATATCGTTCCGAAAGTTGCAATGCTTTCTTTCAGTAATTTCGGAAGTTCTCCTAATCCTGAAACCATTAAAGTAAGAAATGCAGTCGATATTGTAAAATTAAAAAGACCTGATATTATAATAGATGGCGAAATGCAGGCTGATACCGCTGTTGTCCCGGAAATCATTGAAAATGATTATCAGTTCAGTAGTATTAAAGGGGGAGCTAACATCTTAGTATTTCCAGATCTTAATTCCGGGAATATTGCTTATAAATTAATGGCAAGGATAGGACAGGCGACTGTTATTGGTCCGATTCTTATGGGAATGAAAAAACCAATTCATGTATTGCAAAGAGGTGCAACCGTTGATGACATTATAAATATGACCGCTATCGCAGTAGTAGAAGCAGCACCGAAAAAGAAAGTATTAAAAGAAGCCTGATTATGAAATACATATCAGAATATTTCAAGTGAGGAATCCTAAAACGATTCCTCACATTAGTAAAATAAAGTACGACATACATTCCTCTCTGTCCATCAATACTTTGAATCGGATCTTTACTGGAGGCTGTACAAAAAGTAGCAAATGGTCATGCTGAACTTGATTCAGCATCTGTTTTCAGTGCAAAATTACAAGGTTAGATTCCAGGTCAAGCCCGGAATGACACTTCTTAGGACATAACAGGAGAGCTTTCACCAAATATAATTTTAGCAAATCATTTCTCATTTTCTTAGTTTTAAATTATATTTTTATATAATTCCTATAATTCCGGTAACTAAAATGAAAAGAAATTTATTAATTATTATCTTATATTTAATTATGTATAGTAGAGCCAGTGCAGAATTTATCTACGCAGGAGATATTACAAAATATCAGAAATATAATGATAGAATTGAATTTGATTTAACAAACTGCAAATTTAATTTATACCTGATTGATGAAAACATAATAAGATTTTGTTATACAAATAAAGATGAATTTTCCAAAGCACCTTCATACGCAGTAATCTATAATAGCAAGAATATCAATTATTCTTTTAAAGAAACGGATAATTTTTATGAAATTTCGACTTCACAATTAATAATAAGAATATCAAAATCCCCCTGTAGAGCCAGTATATATGATAAACAAATGAACCTGATAAATGAGGATGATAAAACTTTTGGGGTTAGTTTTGACTGTGATGAAGTAAGATGCTTCAAAAAATTGTATGGAGATGAAAAATTTTATGGACTGGGAGAAAAAACCGGCCCATTGAATAGAACGGGCGAGCAGTATGTAATGTGGAATTCCGATAAACCCCGTTATACAAACGATACTGATCCTATTTATCAATCTATTCCTTTTTTTCTGGGAATAAGGAATTTGTCCCCATCTTCACCGAATAAAACAGCTTATGGTATTTTCTTCGATAACACTTATAAATCATATTTTAATATGGGAGCCAGTAATGATAGGTTTTACTGGTTTGGTGCTGAGAAAGGGGAAATGAATTATTACTTTATTTACGGACCTGAAATAAAAACTGTTATTTCGTCTTATACCAAATTAACCGGCAGAATGGAACTACCTCCCGAATGGGCTTTAGGTTATCAGCAAAGTAAATGGAGCTACTATCCCGAATCAACTGTAAGAACATTGGCAAATACTTTCCGGAACAAAGAAATTCCTTGCGATGTAATTTATCTCGATATCCACTATATGCACGGGTATAGAGTTTTTACATGGAACAAGGATAGATTCCCTGAACCGGAGAAAATGTTAAGTGATCTATCTAAACAAGGATTTAAGGTTATCTGTATAGTAGATCCAGGTGTTAAAGCCGATACTACAGATTATCCTCCTGCTAAAGAAGGGCTGGACAAGGATCTCTTCGCAAAATATCCTGATGGAGTAGTATATAAGGGGCAGGTATGGCCTTCATGGGCATATTTCCCGGATTTTACAAAGAAAGAAACCCGTGAATGGTGGGGTGAAAAAAATGCTAATCTTATTAAACAGGGTATAGCGGGGATCTGGAACGATATGAATGAACCCGCAGCATGGGGGCAGGCTATTCCTGATATAGTGCAGTTCAATGATCAAGGATATGGTGCAAATATGAAAAAGATTCATAATGTTTTTGCACTGGAAATGGCGAGGGGAACATTCGATGGAATAAAAAAAGAATTTCCGGACAAACGTCCTTTTATTTTAACCCGTGCAGGGTTTGCAGGTATTCAAAGGTATTCGGCTGTATGGACGGGTGACAATATGGCTACGGAAGAACATCTTAAACTGGCATGTGTAATGCCGCAGGGAATGGGCATAAGCGGAATAACATTCTGCGGTACTGATGTCGGAGGTTTTTTTGGTTCTCCAACTCCGGATCTCTATACCCGCTGGATGCAGCTTGGCGCTTTTACTCCTTTTTTTAGGGGGCATTCTATTATTGACCAAAGAGCTAAAGAACCATGGGCTTTCGGCGACCAGGTAGAAGAATGGGTTAAAAATATTATAACCCTCAGATATGAATTACTTCCTTTCTTCTATACCGAATTTTACAATGCCTCAAAATCCGGATTGCCTATTATGCGCCCTATGTTTCTTGACTTCCCTAATGATGATGAATGTTATTTCAATGATGCACAGTATCAATTTATGATTGGAGATAATCTTTTGGTTGCTCCAGTTGTATCTGAAAATGAAAATTTTAAGAAATTATATTTACCGGAAGGTAAATGGCTGAATTGGTGGAATTCAAAAGTCTACGATGGTAATCAATGGATTATTGTCGAAGCCCCAATGGATGAAGTACCTCTGTTTATCCGGGAAGGCGGAATTATTCCCATGCAGGCTAAGCAGAACTTTGTAGGTGAGAAAAATATTTCTCAAATGCAGTTTAAGATTTTCCCTGCGATAGCTTCAGAATATAATTTATATCAGGATGATGACTCAACCACAAATTATAAAAAAGGGGAATATTCATTAACAAATATTAAGTTAAATAACTCTTCTGATAATATTGAACTTAGCCTTACATGCGATGACAGCAAATATGATGTGAAATTAAAAAATTATCTCTTCGATATTTACAATATTAATGAAGTAAAATTTGTTGAATCAAACGGTGTTAAGCTTTCTCAATTAAATGATTCAAAGGGAATTCAAAATTCTAATGATGGATACTATTTCGATAAAAAGGAGAATAAGTTAAAAGTAAAGTTAAATTACTCAAAGAATATTAAATTAGTTATTCATTAAAACTGCAGGGATTCACCGGACTGGAAGAAGCTGTGTAAAAATAGGGCTTTTTGAGAATTTCAGTTTCGTTTTTGAGTTAAAATCGAAATATTTTTCGAAAAAATTGAATTATTACACAGGCTCTGGAGTCCGGTGTTGACTTTTGTTTCAAATAATATCCGTTGGATAAAGAGACTGTGTGAAAATACCTAAAAACCGTTGAAACGGTTGAGAAAAGTTTCGTTTTTGTTCCATTTTCCAACGGTTAAAACCGTTGGTTAACGCTATTTACACAGCCTCTAAATCCAACAGCAAGTGATATAAAAAAATCTTTTTATGATATTCACACAGGTTCTGAAAGGATAGTCTAACGCAAGTGACATAGGAAGAAATCATTTGTACTTGTTTTTTACTATACTTAAGCATTTATTGAGTTGAATAAAAATAGTTATTTTGAAGGATGAAAAAACTTTACTTAGTGCGGCATGCAAAATCGAGCTGGGAGGATAATGATTTAAAGGATATAGAAAGACCTTTAAATAAAAGAGGAGAAAAGGATGCCCCTTTTATAGCTCAGCTCATGCATCAGAAAAAAATAAAACCTGGTATTATGGTTAGCAGCCCGGCTGAAAGAGCATTGAGTACTGCCAAAGTATTCTGCCGTGAGATGAATATCCCGGAAAAGGATCTTTCCATCGATTCAAATTTATATGAAGCAGATAGAAAAGAGATATTAAAAGCCATACATAAATTAGATAATGTAAATGATTCTGCGATGGTCTTTTCTCATAATCCAGGTTTAACTGAGCTTGCAGGCTTCCTGACTAAAGGAATTGTCTATGATATTCCAACCTGCGGAATAGTATCGCTCATATGCAGCATTGATGAATGGGAAGAGTTAAATGATACGAATTGCGAATTAAACTTTTTCGAATATCCTAAAAAACATTCAAAGTAAAATTTGAAACTTTTAATAAGTTGTTGAGGATGATTACAACCTCTCCGAACTTCAGGGCTTGTATCTAAACTATTAATTTCTTCTATTTGCATAATAACTGGATGTTTAGATTTATTTCTATTTTTCTTAAATTCACTCCTTACAATTTTGAGAAAATCTTGTTTCGTAAAATTTATATTATATTATCGGTAATACTTATATTATATACTTACGGCTGCGATAAAGGTTTAAGCCCTATCTCTGCAGAGCAAAAAGCAGGTTTTAGCGGTACAATAACCTTCATAGGTGATTGGCCTGAAGGGGTTACAAGAACCCACCTGGTTGTCTTTCAACATGAATTAAAATCTTCGCTCGATTTTAATGTTATTAATTTAAAATATATAAGCCTTGAAATACCTTATGGTGTAAAAACATATAATTTCAATTCAACTGATTCTTCATATATTCCAATAACTGCAGGTACATTTGAATATGTTGCCGTAGCTCAATCTAAAACACCTGATTTATCTTTAAATCGAATCGATTGGTTTGTCTCAGGAGTTTATTATTCTAATAGTGATACTTCAAAACCGGGAATATTAGAAATTCCGGAGAATACTCTTGTTAAAAATATTAATATTATCTGTGATTTTAATAATCCACCTCCACAACCTCCCGGCGGAAATTGATGAAATTATCTAATCTAAATATTTATGGACATGTGCCAGTCACCTTCAAGGTAACTGGCACATTTAGCTTTTTTCTTTTTATAATTCTTCTTTCACTTTTCTCAGTAGAAATATTTCCTCAAACCTATAACATTAGCGGTACAGTTTCGGATACATCAGGGGAACCTTTAGTCGGAGTCAATGTGATTTTAATTAGTGAAGATGTTGGTGCAGCTTCCGATGATGCGGGTAAATATATTATTAATAATATCAGTCCCGGAAACTATCAAATAGAATTTTCAAGTATTGGCTATCAGCCCTATGCGACGGGTATCCATATTGAAAATCAGTCTATTATAATCAATGCTGTTCTTCATGAAAAACCTGTTGAAACGAGCCAAGTAATAGTAACTGCAGGCAAACACGAACAAAACATATCCGAGCTTCCTGTTAGTGCCGAAGTAATTCCATCTAAGGATTTAGCCGAAAGAAATATTTCCAATTTAAGGTATGCTTTGGAATATGCTCCTGGCGTAAACATGGTTGAAGATCAGGTAAGCATCAGGGGTTCAAGCGGTTATAGCAGGGGAGCTGGAACAAGGGTTCTGCTGGCTCTGGATGGCATTCCGTTTTATACCGGTGATACCGGAGAAATCATATGGGAAATTATACCGGTTACCGAGATTGAACGGGTCGAAATAATTAAAGGAGCTGCAAGTTCTCTATACGGTTCTTCTGCTATCGGAGGTGTAATTAATATCATTACAAAAGATATAGCACAAAAACCATTCACGTATTTTAAAAGTTATATCGGCGGTTATGATAGACCTTCATATGCGGAATGGGATTGGTCTGATGAATACAGGCTCTTTAATGGTCTTACTTTTTCTCATTCAAACTCATTTGGAAACTTCGGGTTCACGATTGCATTAACTCGTATTGAAGATTCAGGCTATAAGCAGAGTGGTTTCTTTAAAAGATATGTTGGATACTTTAAAGGAAAATATAAATTTTCTCCCCTCTCTGAATTAACTTTTTTTGCGAGTACTATCAATCAGCGGAGCGGTAACTTCATATATTGGAAAGACATTAGTCACCCTTTTATTCCTCCGGATGCTGATCAGGGGCAAAGAACAATGTCTAACAGGTATATGTATGGATTAATCTATAAACAAGTTTTTTCTGATGACTTCTCTGTAAATGTGCGTTCATCTTTTTACAATACAAACTGGAGCGACCAGACATCTTCTCATAATACTTCTACTGCAAACTTATATCGTACTGAAATTCAGACTAATAATAAAATATCGGAAAATTTTATTTTAACCTCCGGGCTAGAAGGGACAGCATCAAATATTAATTCCAATATTTTTGGAAAGCCGTCTGCTAAAGGATTTGGCGCTTATTCTCAAGCAGATATAAAATTTACTTTCCCCTTATCTTTATCCGCCGGTTTAAGATATGATATAGATAAAATTAAAACGCTGGAAACTTTCGATGCGGTTTCTCCTAAATTCGGTTTAAATTATAAGCTCTCAGATAAATTGATTCTCCGTTCTTCTATTGGGACAGGATTTAGAGCCCCTTCTTTAGCTGAAGCCTTCACTTCAACTAATGCCAGCGGGATCATTGTCAGGCCTAATCCTAATATTAAACCTGAAAATAATTTTACTTTTGAATTCGGTTTTAATTACCAGCTTTTATCAAATCTAAATTTTGATGCTGCGGCTTTTAATAATGAATATTACGATTTTATTGAACCGGAACTTTTAGTTGATTCTCTTGGAATAAGCTTTGGACGCTTTGATAATATTTCCAGAGCAAGGATTCAAGGATTTGAACTTGATTCAAAATATAATATTCTGCCAGGTAAATTAAACCTTTCTTTAAGTTATACTTATTTATGGGCTAGAGATCTCAATACCGACAAAGCCTTGAAATACCGTCCGAGACATATGCTGTATGCCAATATCGATTACAAAATATCAGCATTTGAATTCGGATCTGATTTCAGATATTTAAGCAGGGTTGAAGAAATTGATGATCTCTCAAGATTTATTACCGATGGAAACCAAAGAGTTGCTATTTATGTCCTTGATTTAAGAGCCGGATATAATTTTTTGACTTTTAATCTTCCCGGAAGATTATTTATAAATGTGAATAATATCCTGAACTATTATTATGTAGAATTAATCGGAAATATGGCACCTATCCGGAATGCATCGCTAAGTTTGGAACTATTCTTTTAATTAAAACAAACAGACAACAAACAAATACTTATGTACATAGACACACATGCTCACCTCTTCTATCCTAACTTTGAAAATGACGTCGATGAAGTCATAAACAGAGCTAAGGATAATGGTGTCGATTATATAATTGTACCCGCTACGGATATTAAAACTGCACATCAAACTATTGAATTATGCGATAAATATGATTTTATTTATGGTGCCGTAGGAGTTCATCCTCATGATACTAAAGATTGGGATGCCTCTTTATTAGATCAAATTCGACAATTAACAAAACAAAAAAAAATTGTTGCCATAGGTGAAATAGGTCTGGATTATTATTATGATTTCTCTCCTAAAGAAACTCAAATTAAGGCATTTAAATCCCAGATAGAGCTTGCAATTGAGCTGAACCTCCCTGTTATAATTCATAACCGTGAATCTGATGGGGATATGCTCAGGATAATTAGTGAATATTGCGGTTCAGGTTTAAAGGCGCAATTTCATTGTTTTAACAGTACTTTTGAACATGCAAATGAATATATAAAAATGGGGCATTTCTTATCATTCACAGGAAATATTACTTTTAAAAAAGCAGATGATCTTAGGGATATCCTATCTAAAATTTCTTTAGAGCATATTATGCTTGAAACCGATTCGCCTTTTATGACCCCTGTACCCTATAGGGGGAAAAGGAATGAACCTTCCAATGTTAAGCTGATAGCCGAAATGATTGCTCGGATACATGACTTGAGTGTTGAAGATATTGCACGTTTTACTTCTTATAATGTATTCCGGATGTTTGGAATAGGGAGCAAGCCCGGAACAAGTTTTACTTACAGAATCAAAAACTCATTATATATAAATATAACCAACCGGTGCGATGCAGACTGCGTCTTTTGCGATAGAAAAGGTGAAGCTGCCAGGAGCGGGTACAATCTGAAGATGAGTAAAGAAAAGGAACCGCCTGCCGGTGTTTATATAGATGAAATAGGTGATCCCAAAAAATATGATGAAATAGTCTTTTGCGGGTATGGTGAATCTACTATTAGATGGGATGTTGTAAAACAAGTTGCCTCTTATGTGAAAGAAAATGGAGGGAAAACAAGAATAAATACGAATGGTCACGGCAGTTATATAAATCATAAGGATATTACACCTGAAATGAAAAATCTCATTGATACGGTTTCCGTAAGTCTGAATTCTGCGGATCCCGAAGAATATGCTTGTATATTCCGGGTCGATAAGAAGCTTTATGATGAAGCAATAAACTTTATCCGGAATGCAAAAGATTACGTTGATAAAGTTGTTGTCTCAATTGTTGATTATGGGGATGTTAATCAAAGCAGGGCAAAAGAATTAGTCGAAAGCCTGGGAGCAGAATTCAGAGTTCGCGAATATTATTAAGGATAAATATTCGAAAGATGACATCTTTATTTTTTAAATAAAGAATTTTATCTAAATTAAATTTTAATAAAAAATTGAAAATAATTTTCTTTTTAAAGATGTCATCTTTACAGCTGGATAATTCAACATTAAAGATAAAAACACTTAATATAAAAACTCTTATTATAACTTATAACTAATTTATTTTTATGGAAAAATATCATGTTTGGATTAAAAAAACTTCTTGTATCAATTATTCTTGCTAGTATCCTGATTTTTCCGCAAGGAAATACTGATGGGCTAAAATCCCGAATTGACTCTCTTCTGTCTCAACCTTTCTTTCAATCTACATCAATCGCACTTGATATTTATGATTTAACTACTCATGAAAATCTTTATAAGAAAAATGAAAAATTGCTTTTGAATCCTGCGTCAAATATGAAAATATTAACAACTAGTTCCGCACTCCTCTTCTTAGGTTCTGATTACAGATTCAATACTAATATTTATTATACCGGAAATATTTTAAACAACATATTATACGGAGATATATATATAGTCGGCGGAGGAGATCCTCTATTTGAGACAAAAGATCTTGATTCATTGGTCAGAGCAATAAAAGGAATAGGCTTAAAGGAAATCAGTGGAAATATCTATGCAGATGTTTCATGGAAAGATTCTTTATATTGGGGAAACGGATGGATGTGGAATGAAGGTTCTACAACCGACGCCCCCTATCTTTCAGCCTTAAATATAAATGAAAATTCAATAGAAGTTTTTGTAGCTCCGACCAGTTTCGGCAAAAAAGCAAATGTTTATTTAAAGCCTGAAACAGGGTATGTAAACATTGTTAATAAAACTATTACAACTTATAAAGATGGATTAAATAATTATGATGTGGACAGGGATTGGATAAACAGGAAAAATACGATAATTGTGGATGGCTCTGTAAGAAATGGAACAATTACTGACTCATCTAAATTCTGGTATGGTATTAATGTTTTTAATCCGCCGATGTATTTCACAACATTATTTTATGAAGATTTAATAAAAAGCGGAATTAAAGTTGATGGCATCCAGGAAATAAAAACAGCTCCTGATTACGCAATCCGTTTAATAAATTATTATCATACTGCCGATTCCGTAATCCTGCACACCAATAAACCAAGTTATAATTTAGGTGCTGAAATGCTTCTGTATGCCCTCGCTGTAAGGGACAGCGGGAAGCCTGCATCAGCAAAAAACGGGATATTATTAATAAATAATTTAATTACACTGGTAGGATTAAATCCTGATAACTACAAGCTTGTAGACGGTTCCGGTGTTTCAAGGTATGATTTAATTTCTGCCGAATTAGTACTATCCATATTAAAATATTTTTATGAAAATAACCCTGAGTTATATAAAGAATTTTATAACTCATTGCCAATAGCCGGAAAAGACGGGACATTAAAAAATAGAATGCTGAATACATTAGCTCAAAATAATGTCCATGCCAAGACAGGAACTTTAAGTGGTGTAAGTGCTTTGTCCGGTTATGTAACTGCAAAGAATAATCATCAAATAGCATTCTCAATAATAACGCAGAATTATGTTGGAAGAAGTTCGACTGCAAAAGGATATGAAAATAATATTTGCAAAATTCTTGCCGAATTTAAATAGCTGCATTACCCTTTTCGGTTTATGAAGATTTCAAAATTCTAGCATCATAAACAGATAGGAATATTATATTTTTGTCAAAAGGATAAACCGGTTAAAATGAAAAAACTTTTCTATATACTAACTATCATTATAATTCCTTTGATTGTTTCTTCATGTGAGAAAGAAAAAGAAAGTCATTTTAAACCCCCATTTGAAATTAATAATAGTGCCAAAATCCCGGAGTTTGATGTGGATTATGCATATGAACAGATTGAAAAGCAGATCTCTTTTGGCCCAAGAAATCCGGATTCGCAGGGTCATTATGAAGCTTTAAATTACCTCAACTATGAATTAAAAAAGTACACTGATGATGTTATTTTACAATCTTTTTCTCATTCCGGATATGATAATAAAGAATTAAGGTTGACAAATATTATTGCAAAATTTAATCCTCAAAATAAAAAAAGAATTATTTTATGTGCACATTGGGATACACGGCCAAGGGCTGAATATGATAAAGATATAGTCAAACAGAATGAACCGATTTTAGGAGCTAACGATGGTGCAAGCGGCGTAGGGATTTTGCTTGAATTAGCTGGATTATTAAAACAAAATAAAATTTCCTATGGAGTAGATCTGGTCTTATTTGATGGTGAAGATTACGGCAAACCTAATGATCTGGAATATTATTCCTTAGGAGCAAAATATTTTTCTGCGAATCTGCCGAACGGCTATCAGCCACAATTTGCAATTCTTCTTGATATGGTAGGGGATAAAGATGCTTATTTTCTGGTTGAAGGAAATTCCAGTCAATATGCTCCAGACATAGTAAAAATGATCTGGACTTTGGCAGAACAGATAGGAGCAGATAAATTTGTGAATAAAGATGATGAAGCAATATATGATGATCATATTGCATTAAATGAAGCAGGCATTAGGACAGCCGATATCATTGACCTTGAACTAATAGGCGCTGATACACCAATGGAAAGAAGAAATTATTGGCATACACAAAATGATGTAATGAAAAATATAGGAAAAGATACTTTAAAACAGGTTGGTGAAGTTATAACTAAATTAGTATGGTCGCTGAGATTTAATGATATTTAAGTAACTAATTCAAGCTGCACAAACATGGTAATTGTCCTATTGAACACAGTGAAATAATTTAAGAGATTGTCTTAAAAAATCTCATCCTGAACTAAACATATAAAAAAAAATCCTAAAATCAGGTCCTGACTAATTTTATATAAAATAGCTGTATTATTTAATTCATAAAAACTTTTAATCATATGCTGTAAGTCACAGATTATCAAGCAGATATAATTAGTTTTTCTATGTAAATATTTATTTTTATTTCAAGCTGTTTTTCTTGAGGTATTTAAATGAACAGGATAAAAAATGAAAAAGACTTTACTTCTTTCTCTAATCTTGATAAATATTTACTTCTTTCAATCTTGTGTAGATAAAATTGTTGTTGTAGATACTGGTAATCGCGGCGGAAAATTAATATTAAAATCAGATCCCCCTGGCGCCCAAATATACTTGTTAGGCACTTATACTAATAAATTAACTCCTGATAGTATTATTCAGTTAAAGGACGGGAATTATGATGTAACTTTAAAAAAGCAGAATTATCATGATACTACCTTCGTTATTTCGGTTTATGATACTTTAACTATTTCCAAAAATATTGTTTTAAAAAGTGCTCTAAGTACCGGAAATATTTTTATTGAAACCGAACCTACCGGGGCTGAGATTTTACTGGACAGTATTAAAACTAATCAGTTTACTCCGGATACATTAAAAAATATAAGCAAAGGGGAACATCTTCTAACATTAAAAAAGAGTAATTATAGGGATACTACTGTAAGTATCACCGTAGATGAAGATCTTACTGTTTCTAAAACAGTTAAATTAATAAGTATAACTCCGGTTGGGGACCTATTTATTGAATCAGAGCCAGGCGGTGCACAAATATTTCTGGATAGTCTCAATACAAATAAATTGACACCTGATACTTTAAAGAATTTAACTACAGGTGAGCACTCTATATCTATAAAAAAAGAGAATTATAGAGATACTACTTTTAATGTAACTATTATTGAGAATCAAACAGTTTCAAAATCACTTGTTCTTTTGAGTACTACTTCTGTAGGAAATATCTTTCTTCAATCTACACCGGGGGATGCGCAGATTTATATTGATAACATAAATACTAATAAACTAACTCCATATTCCTTAAACAATTTGACTACAGGTCAGCATCAAATAACTTTAAAAAGGAAAACTATAAAGATACCACGCTGGGTATTACAGTTAAAAAGAATGAGGTTGTTTCAAAAACAGTTGTTTTAACTGCTAAAGTAATTACCGGCAATATTTTTATTGATTCTGATCCAGCAGGTGCTCAAATTTATTTGGATAATAAAAATACTAACAAATCAACCCCTGATACCCTGGAAAATCTAACTACAGGAGAACATAATGTAATATTAAAGAAAAATAATTATGTTGATACTTCCTTTGTTATAAATGTTCAAAAAAACAATACAACAACAACAACAATTACATTAACTGCTGTAATAATTAGGGGGAACGTTTATCTTGACTCTTCACCAAACGGAGCACAAATTTTTGTAGACAACGTTAATACTAATAAAGTCACTCCGGATTCCATTAAAAATTTAATTTCCGGGAATCATAATATAAAGTTAAAGAAAGAAAATTATCGGGATACAACTTTTCAAGTAAATGTAATCGGGTATATTACAGTTTCTAAAATGGTAGTTATGGCTTCTCTTAGAGGAGGAATTTTTATTGAATCCTCTCCTAATGGTGCAGGAATATATATCAATGATAAGTATTCGGATAAGACTACCCCTGACACAATTAAAAATTTAGTCTTTGGAACTTATAAAGTGACTTTAAAATACCCGGATTATAATGATACTACCTTTTATGCTGATGTCAGCCAAAATACAATCACTTATAAGAATATTAATTTAACCCAAAAAATTGATTATGGAAAACTGTATATCCAGTCCAGTCCTTCAGGAGCAAATATTTTTATAGATAACAGCAATACAGGCAAACTTACTCCGGATACGGTGAAAAATTTGGAAGTCGGAAATTATAATGTTACCCTTAAATTAGCTGATTATAATGATTCAACATTTTCAGTCAACATTCAAAAAGATTTTGTTACACTGAAAAATATTACACTTAGAGAAAAACAGGCTATTCAAATAGATACTCTTTATTACGGATTTATACTATTAGGGCAGACAAGATTTACTTTTTCATTCAACCAGGATATTACGCTTGATAATGTCGATATAATAGAACCTGGTTCTTCAAGTAAAACCTCGTTTGATTATGGCGGGGAGAATATAAGTAAAGGCTCAACAAGAAACATTTATTATCCGCAATTTAAGGTAGGTGAATGGCATCTGATATTTTACGGAAAAAAAGCAAGCTCATCAAAAAGTTCATTCACTATCCAAAGAACACTTACTATACCTTAATTCAAAATTATATATACGACCATTTTATATGGACTCTATCTATTGCTCTCGGCTTCAGCCGAGGGAGTAATGAATAAAAATAAAGAGGCTTCAGCCTCATTAAAATAAATTTATCTTGAACAGCTATGGAATATTCGAACAAAAAAAAATGGAGTAACGAAAGTTTTCATACTCTTCCATTACTCCGCTTTTCGTAGGTTTAAATTAAATGAATGAATTACTGCATTCTTTTTGGCATCGGCGGAAGGTTGTCCCCATCTTGACCATGCATATTTCTTCCATGCATATTGCCGGGACCACACATATCCCCTCGATTGTGCATTCCAAATCCCTGGAATAATCCAACATTATCTTTTAATATTTTTTGCTGATCGGGCGTTAATATATCATAAAGATCCATCATATTATTTGCACGCGCAAGAGCAATTTCATCCTTAGCCTGGTTAATATCCTTAACTGCAGATATTACAGAATTACGATCTAAATTTCCCTTTACTCTTAATTCTTTTAATGCAAGTTTCTTCTTTTCCAGGTTAGCTTTTAAATCAATCATCTGTTTTTGATGATTCAGACGCGCATCTTCTATTTTACTCTTTTGCTCAGCAGTTAATTGTAATTTATCCAGGAGCTGACCTCTAAAGAACCCCTTTCCCTGCATAGGTTTTTCTTGTGAAAATCCGGTGCCTGCACAAATTCCGACAATGGCCAGTGCAAGAAAAAGTGAAAAAATTTTTGTTTTCATTTTTGTTTTTCCTTTCAATTGGTTTTATTTGAACTTTAGACATGCTAATTTCTTCTATGGTTTAAAATGTTTTTTCAGATATTATTTTTAATTTTGAAATGACGTTTATATTAAACCGTAGCTCTCTTTTATTTGTCTAACTATACGAGTAATACTTTAGATGGTTGAAAAAAACCCTGATTCTGAACTTATTAAGAAATTTATTGATGGTGATGAGAGTTCATTTAATAAAATAATTAATAAATATAAGGACAAGATATACTGGCATGCTCGCCGGATGACAGGCAACCACCTTGATGCAGATGAAATTGTGCAGGAAGTATTGCTTGTTATTTATAAAAATTTGAAAAATTTTCAATTTAAATCATCCTTATATACATGGATTTATAAAATAACATCAACAAGGAGTTTGAACTTCCTTAAAAGAAGAAAAATAAAAGAATTATTATCTTTAGAGGATCAATCTGAGAAATTGCAGCAAAGTTCAAATGATATATTAGATAATATTGAAATTAAAGAGAAACTGGCAAGGATCGATGAAGTTTTACAAAAATTACCTGCAAAACAGAGAGAAATATTTATTTTAAGGAATTATGAAAATTTATCTTATAAGGAAATTTCGGAAATTACAGGAAAAAGCATAGGAGCATTGAAATCCAATTATTTTCATTCGGCTAATAAGATTATTGAAAAAATGAAAAAATATGAAGACTGATAAAAGAATTTGTTTGTATTTAGAAGGGGAATTAACCCCAGAAGAGAGAATAGTTTTTGAAGATGAATTGAAAAATTCTCATGAATTGCAAAAAGAATTAAAACTTTATAAAAATTTTATCTCTTCGGTTGAAGAAACTAAAAATCTTCCCATTGATAGCAATTATTTTGATAATATTATTCCTGAATTCAGAAGACGTTTAATAAGCAGTAAACAGAGAAAATATTATAGTAAATTAGCGTATGCTTTTCCTGTTTTAGTTATATTATTTTTAGTTGCTTTTTTCATAATTAATGACCAAAATCAAATTGTTTTTAATAGGGCTAATTTGACCGCTAATAATATAAATGACAACGGGACTTATGAATTGAGGAATCTTTCCGTAGATGAGCTAATCCCTTCCAGCCTTAGCACAAATGACAGTGAAAAATATAATACAGAATTAAATAAATTGATCGGAAATGAATTAAATATTTCAACTGATAGTACCAAATACCTACTAGCGGATGAAGTTCTGGATTATAACAGCATAATTGACAACTTGAGCGAGAAAGATGCCAATATTATATATAATAATATTTTAAATAAAAAATTTTAGGTCACATATATGAAGAAATTTATTTTTTCAATTCTTCTTCTGTCTTTGATAGGCGGATTAAGCTATCCTCAAGGAAGAGGTGATCATCATAAAATTAGAGAAAAAATTGAACAGCTTGAAAAGATCAAATTAATTGAAACTTTAAAGATGGATGAACCTACTACTTTAAAATTTTTCGCAAGACGTTCTGAATTCAGAGATAAAATGAAAGATTTAATGGATAAAGAGGATGATCTATTAGATAAACTTGATAACGCTGTAAATTCGTCTAAAGAAAAAGATAATTCCTATTATCAAAATATGATTGATCAGTACTTTGAACTGGATCAGAAAACTTATGATGCTAAGAAATCTTTCATAATCTCTTTATCAGATATATTAACCAGGGAGCAGATTGCTAAATTACTTGTTTTCCAAAAGAAATTCAAAGAAGAAGTTAGGGATATTCTTTTCAAAGGAGGAAACCCTCCAGGTCCGCCTGAGCATTGATTTGGCTCAAACCATGAATCTTTTTATTTTTTTTTGAAACTATTAGCCTTATATTTAGTAAAAAAATATAATTATAGTTGATTTTATTAATCAACAAATATATTTTTCACCACTAAATGCGGAAGTGGTGAAATTGGTATACACGCTATCTTGAGGGGGTAGTGCCTTAATTGGCGTACGGGTTCAAG
The DNA here is from genome assembly GCA_963740945.1 of uncultured Bacteroidota bacterium. Classification (GTDB taxonomy): domain Bacteria; phylum Bacteroidota; class Ignavibacteria; order Ignavibacteriales; family Ignavibacteriaceae; genus CAVQBP01. The sequence goes on from CAVUGE010000017.1 coordinate 333,352, forward strand.
TCCCGTCTTCCGCACTAATTATTTTTATTAATCAATAAAATAAAGGAAAATTATTATGAGGAAACTATCAAAAATATTATTGATAATCTCATTTATATTTTTAATAGTAAATATTTCTTTTGCTCAAGATATGAAACCCGATGCAGCAAAATTATATAATGATGGAAATAGTTTGCTTAAGGAGGGGAATTATGACGGTGCTGTGAAAAAATATGATGATGCCTTAAATATTGAAAAAGATTATCGTATCTATTACCAGAAAGGTATTGCTCTAAAAAAAGCGGGAAAATTAGAAGATGCCAAAGATGCTTTTGGGGAAGCTATAAAGGTTAAATCTGATTTTGAACCCGGTTATAATGCATTAGGCGGAGTTTATTTTTCTTTAGGTAATTATGAAAATGCAATTATAAATTTTGAAAAAGTTGTGGAAACAACTAAAAATAACACTATAAAGGAAATGGTTCAAAAGAACCTGTCATTTGCCTATGCCAAAATGGGAAATAATGCTGTTGCTGATGGAAATCCTAAACAAGCTGTAGAGTATTTGCAGAAATCTGTAGATAATAGCAATTATGATGCTGCTTATCTGTCTCTTGCTAAGGTTTATTCCGATTTAGGAGAATATGACAAGACTATTGATGCAGCTCAAAACGCTCTAAAATATAGAGCAAGCATTGGCAAAGGAGGCCCTTATTATTACCTCGGTCTGGCATATAAAAATAAAGGCGAAGTCGATAAAGCCAAAGAAATGTTTAATCAGGCTAAAACTGATGCTACCTATAAGAAATTATCCGAATATGAATTGACCGCGATGCAGTAAGTAGTTAAATTCAGTTCAAAAAAAAACCCTCTTAAAATGCTGAATAATTGCAATTAAGAGGGTTTTTTGTTTATTAAATGAGTTGTATTTGAAAGATGACATCTTAATTTATCTTAATATTTTTCTTTAAGTAAATCCCCATATTCCTTTAAATGACTTGACATTAAGAAAAATTAAGGGCTATATTTACTTTAAGATTTTTGTTGGATTAAGTAAAAAAATTATTATTAAATAATCAATTGAAAATGCAGGAGAGAAGTATTTTTCATATAAATCTTAAAGGTTTTGTGAGTTCTATACTTTTGATAGTTGATAACCACTTAATTAAAAATATCTTTATTGCAATATTTCTTTCCTCAATAATTTCATTTTTCTCATATAAATTCAAATTTCTAAATTATAGTGGTACTATTTCATTATTTATATTAGCTGTGATTATTTATGGATTTGGTTCATGGAAATGGACTATTCCAATATTGACCTTTTTCATATTCTCAAGTCTAATATCAAAAATAAAAAAGTCTAATAATATTAATTTTGAGAATAATATTGAAAAATCATCTAAAAGAAACCATATACAGGTTTTAGCTAATGGTGGTGTAGGCGGTGTTTTGGTGACCTTAAATTATTTCTTTCCTTCCGAACTTTTTTATTTTACTTTCGTCTCATCCATTGCTGCAGTTTGTGCGGATACCTGGTCGACTGAAATAGGTACTATGTACAGGACAACGGCAATAAATATCCTGACATTTAAAACTATTCAGCAAGGAATATCCGGCGGAGTTTCTCTTATTGGAACACTAGGAGGAGTTTTAGGAGCAATAATTATTTCTCTTTCTTCAATGTTCTGGATAAGTTCACGGAATTTCACGTATATATTCTTTATTATATTTGCAGGTATTATTGGAAATATATTTGACAGCATAATAGGTGCTTCTATTCAAGCTAAGTACAGATGTACTGTTTGTTCAAAAATAATAGAGAAAAACTTTCATTGTAATCAGGCAGCGGTATTAAAGAAAGGTTTTAAATATATTAGTAATGATATGGTTAATTTAGCAGCAGCAATAACAGGCGGCTTATTTGGTATTTTATTTATAGAAATATTTTAAATTGTGATTAAGAAAATTTTATACATATTCTCATTCTTTTTTCTTTTCCTTCAAGTATCTCAGGCCGGTACTCTTTCCGAGAAATATAAAAAAGCAATGGATGCTTTTAATTCCGGAGAATATGCAGAAGCTCATTATTTATTTGACGAATTTATAAATGATTATAAGCTAATTGATGAACAGTATTCTGCCGCTAAATTTTATTCTGCAGAATCACTGCTGAATTTGGGAGAGTTAGAGGGAGCTATAGCCGGTTTTGAATTTATAGTTAATAATTATAATTGGACCAACTTTAGGCATGAGGCTTTATACAAATTAGGACTGATTTATTATGATCTGGGGAATTATGCTAAGAGTAGGAACAGATTACAACTTCTATTAGCAGAATATCCCGAAAGTGATCATACCGGCTCTGCTTTATACTGGATAGGTGAATCTTTCACTAAAGAAGGCAGGGAGCAAGATGCAATAAAATTTTTAGAAGAAGCTGTTTCAAACAAAAGAAATAATAAATTCATTGATTACTCAATTTATACTCTGGCTTCTACATATGAAAAAGTAGGTGATTATAAAAATGCAGTGAAATATTATGACCAATTGCTGTCTTATCATAGTAACAGTCCTCTCGCACCTTCTGCCCATATTCGAATTGGAATAGCTTATTTTAAATTAAAAGAATACCAATCCTCGATCCTTGAACTTAAAAATCCCGAATTGGATTCCCTGCCGCCGGATTTATACAGCCAGAGCATTTATTTACTTTCAAATTCTTATTACAGGATTGAAGATTATAAAAATGCTGAGAATGCCTACAAAGAAATTATTGAGAAATTTCCTTCTTCTGATTTTGTTCGTGAAGCTAAATATGGACTCGCTTGGTCATATTTCCAGCAGAGAAAATATAATGATGCTTATAATGTTTTTAATTCTTTATCAGGAAATGATAATTCCGATAGCATCGGGATAAAATCATTATATTGGAAAGCCGAAGCAAAGAGGTATGCAGGACAGGATAATGAAGCTTTTAAAATCTATAAAAATTTTCTGGATAAATATCCCGATAATGAATTAGCCGGCAATGCAAAATACCAGATGGGGGTTCTTTACTATAGCGATAATAAATTTGAAAATGCAGAAAAATATCTTAATTCTTCCACCTTATCCTCAGATAATTCCGTAAAAGTGAAAGCCCTGACTTTAAGAGGAGAAATTGATTTAAACAAAAAAGAATATTCTTCTGCAAAAAATGATTTTCAAACTGCAATTGATGTTCCGGGTATTACTTCCGAACTACAATACAGAGCTGAATTAGGGCTGGGCATTGCTTATTATTATCTGGAACAATATAAAGATGCCCTTGCTTATTTGTCCGATATTAATTCTAAAGATCCCGGCTTTGAAAGTGATAAAGTTAATTTTTATCTGGCAGAAAATAACTATAGCATTGGAAATTATCAGGAAGCATTAAAGAAATATAATGAAGTAAATCTTGTCGACAGTATAGTAGGGAGAATGGCTTTATATGGCAAAGCCTACACTTACCTCAATTTGAGGGATTACGCTAATTCAGCTTCATTGTTTTCCGAATATAGTAAAAAATATCCGGATGACTCTAGAAAATTGGATGCTCAATTGAGACTTGCCGATAGCTATTATGGCAATAAAAATTTCGGAGCAGCGAGTAGAGTATATAAAGATCTGTTCAACTTTAATAAATCCTCGATTAATGATCCGTATACATATTACCAGTATGCACAATCGCTATTTAAGGCTGGGAATAGCAATGATGCTATAGCCGAATTTAGGAATCTTCAGCAGAAATTTCCCAATTCTGAATATGCTGATCGTTCTTTATTTGTTGTTGGCTGGATAAATTTTAAGGAAACCAATTTTGAAACTGCAATTTCAAATTATAGAAATGTATTAAGTATTTACCCCAATTCTTCGCTTGGAGCTATAATATATTATTCAATAGGGGATGCTTATTTCAACATGGAAAAATATGATTCAGCAATTGTAAGTTATCAGACTGTTTTAACCAGATATCCCAATTCTAATCATGTTTTTGATGCTGTAAATGGAATTCAATACGCTTATATTGCTAAAAATCAACCTGAAAAGGCTATAGAGTTAATCGATAATTTTGTTAGTAAAAACCCCGGTGTGAAATTCTCCGATCAGATCTTCTTTAAAAAGGGAGATATATTTTACAGCGAAAAAAAATATGATAGGGCAGAAACAAGTTATAAAGAATTCATTGCAGAATTTCCTAACAGCAACCTTGTACCTGATGCATATTACTGGGTGGGTAAAAGTGCGGAGAATTTAGCACAGAATGAAGAAGCAATTTATAATTTTAAAAAAATTTTTATCGATTATCCCAAAAGTGAATCCGCTGCTGCATCTGTAATTGAGGTCGGAAATATTTATAATAATCTCAAGAATTATGATTCGGCTCTGCAAATTTTCGATCAAGCAATTAAGAATTTATCTACTTCTCCAAGGCTTCCCGAAATTTTATTTATGAAAGGAGTAACACTAACCAACAGTAAAAACTTTGATGATGCATATTCCGACTTTGCGCAATTGATCCAGGATTACCCCGCATCAATATTTGCGGATAAAGCAAAATTGGAATTAGGACTAATAGAACTTGCTGCAAACCGTTATGATAATGCCGATTCATATTTCCAAAATCTGGCGGAGACCAGAAGTGATGAATTGGGAGCAAAGGCTCAATATTATTACGGAGTATCTCTTTTTGAACAAAATAAAATTACTGATGCTATTACTGCTTTTGTAAGAGTAAGAACTATATTTTCTGCATACGACGAATGGCTGACAAAAGCATATTTAAAGCTTGGCGAATGCTATACTAAAAATAAAGATTATCGGAACGCAAAAGATATCTACCGGGCTATACTTACTAAGCATAAGGGGGATGATTATGGTAAAGAGGCCGAGAAAAGATTGAGAGAACTGCAATGAAAAAAATAATAATTCTTCTATTTTTCTTTTTTGGTCTAACCTCATTTGCACAGGATAAACAAAATCCTAATGTTGAACTCCCTGATTTCGTTATTACAGGCAGAGACATCATTTCAATCCAGAAAGCTCAGAAACTGAAACCTGATCTTATACCGACTATTTCAAAGAACTTTTTAAAACCCGAATATTCTCCTGAAGAGCTGGGACTGCAAAATATATCTAGTCCAATATCACAAAATCTAAATTTAACTGATACTTTAAATAATTATAACGGTCTAATAAATCTCGGTATAGGTTTTTACACACTCCCGGAAGCCAATGCTGTATATTCAATTCCCTTTAATAATGGAATATTTAATGGTTATTTCAATGGAAATAATGTTTTAAATTATTTAGACAGCAACAATAGCAGCAGATCAGAATGGGATGGAGGTATAAACTTTTCCTATTTTGTTGATAATGATGCAGCCTTTTGGGGCGGCACTAAAATAAATGTACACGGGAATTATGGGGCCTCCGACTACAAATTCTACGGTTCCAATACTCCGAAGAAGGTTAGGGATTTGAATAAAGGAGATTTTTTATTTGGTATTAGTAATATGGTTAATAAAAATTTTATTATTAATGCAAATATTTCAAACCGGTATACATATTTGCCCAATGAAACATTTTCTGAGAACCTGTTGGATTTTTCTGCCTATTCGGAAGCCCGTTTTTCTACTTTTAACCTAAGCGCAGATTTTAATTTTAAAAACCAATATATAAATTTGAAGAGGGAACCCGGTGCTGTTAAATTAAATGACAATATGAGCAGATTTTTTAATATACTGCCTCTTGCCGGACTAAATATTTCCAGTTTAATGAAAATTAAATTTGGATTCAATTATGCCGAATCGAACAACAATAAATTTTTTGCTCCCTATGGTTCTCTGGGTATGCAGTTCAACAAGAATTTATCCTTTTTTGGCGAAATAAACCCGCATGCAGAATTTCTTACTAATGGAGATTTTTTGAGAGAAAATCAGTATAATATTCCTCAAAATACTCCTAATGTATTTGTGAGAAAGAGATTTGCATTGAATGCATTATTAAAATACGAGTATGATAAATATTTCGAAATAGATGGCGGAGCTGATTATTATAATGTGAAAAACTTGCCATATTTCTCCGATAAAAATAATACCGGAAAGTTTGATGTATTTTTAACAGATGCTAATAGCTATTCAGTTTTCATTCATTTACTTTTCCATCCCGGTCCGTTTGGCATCTTTTATGGAAATGTAAAATTAAATAGTACTAAGGATGCAAACGGGAATATTATTCCGTATGAACCTCAAGCTGAAGTTTCCCTGATTTACGGTTATAATTTTTTTAATGATGATTTGTATACTGAAGCAAGTTTGAATTTATATTCAGAGCAGTACACAAACATAGAAAATTCTAATACCATAAATCCTTATTTTAATATGGGATTAAAGCTTAAGTATCGAATATTTTCTAATTTCCGTTTAACACTCGAGCTATTAAATTTGTTTAACCATGATAATTACTTATGGAATAACTACAAGGAGCCTCCTTTTAACTTAATCGGGGGCTTTAGTTATCAATGGTAATGAATTCTTTTTAATTAGTTACAGGCTTATAAAATGACAAATTTTGAAATAATAAAAAAGATTTCCAAGTATGCGGGTGTATATGAAACACATGAACAGCTTTTCTTTGAGACTTTAACCAGAAAACTGTTTGATGAATTTAATGTCGGGGATAAGTTGAAGGTCGATAATATTGGTTTCCTCCATCTGAAAAATATTAAAGCACCTGAGAATGAGAAGCAGGTTAAAGGAATTGTCTTCTCTGAAAATGCCGAGACATCAAAAAAGAATAATATCTTTTTTTCGTCTAATATAACAGAGATATTGCATCCGGATGATTTTTGTTTTTCATTTAGTATAAAGAAAATGGAAATCCCCTTGGGCGATGAGATTGATATGGGATTTTTTATACCCCCTTCCGGAAAAGAACTTCTCAGTTTTATCGATGCAAAGGTTGAAAATCTTATAGGTGATTGCGAGATTTATAGAGGAAGCAGTAAAGAAAATGAGGTTTTTGAAGTCCGGACTGAAATGCCGGGAATTAAAATAATTGAAAATCTTGAAGATAAATCTACTCCGGTCATTAAGGATAAAGTTGAAAGAACAATTGATTCCGAAAAATTCCAAAAAATAGATTCGGTTATTTCAAATATAACTGAGGATGAAGAAAAAATTGAAGCTGATGAAGAAGACGTAAATGAACCAACTGAAGGTATAAAATTTACAGATAGGCCTATCATTGTGGTTAGAGAAAAAGAAGCAGAAATTTCTGAAAATCATCTCGATGATAACCGTTTTAACAGGGTAAAATCACTCACAGATATCGAAAAAGAAAATGTTGAAGAATTAAAAGAAAAAGAATATGAAGCTCCGGTTGAACAGGAATTAAATCCTGATGATCTGGATGATTCGGTTGATGAAGAGAAAATTAATGTTGAAGAAAAGCTTAATGAAAAAATCAAAAATGAAAATCGTAAATCCAAAGTTTTCGCTTTTATAATAATTCTGGTTCTGATTGCAGCATCAATTTATTTTATCTTTTTGCACAAGCCCCAGAGTGTTGACCATTCATTAAATGTCGCAATACTTCCTGTCTCTAACCCGGTTTTAATTGAAAGAAGTTATGATATTCCTGTTGATTATCCATATCAAGCAGGAGAAAAAAATCTTATATTTGATGGTATTGATCCTGCAATTTTAACCTTAAGTAATAAGAATATTCAGGCAAACTCCAATAATAAAGTCAATATGACAAACAAACCCGCTGAAAAAAGTGATAATGAAAATGGAATTCCAGCTGTTGAGCAGGGAACCTATAAAGAATTAGGAGATTATATTTTTACAGACGGCAAAACCTATTTTGTACAGGTATCCTCATGGAAATATCAATCCAGTGCTGAAAATCATGTAAAAAAATTGGAGGGTGCAGGTTATAATGCGTCAATAGAGAAGGTAATTTCACAAAACGGAAATGTTTATTACAGAGTTAAAGTAGGTAATTTTAAATCACTGGAAGAAGCTCAAAAATTTGTTAACAATAAGTGACATTATATCAAATTAATGAAACAAAATGGAGTATTACAATTATAATAAGCATTCATATTTCTGAACTTTACTGCTAGTAATATTATTAGGTACATTTTAAAAATTAAAATGAAGGAAAATCGATGGATTTATTTTCAATATTTCTGAAGGGCGGCTTTATAATGTGGCTAATTTTGGCTTGCTCCATAATTGGCCTAATGGTGATTATTGATAGGTTTATTGTCCTAAGAAAAGCTAAAATTAATATACCCGCATTTATGGTACGAATTAGGGGCTTTATAAAGAAGCGCGATATTTCAGGGGCAATCAGTCATTGTATGGAAGAAAATTCTCCGGTTTCGAATATTATAAGAAAGGGATTAAAAAAATATAAGCTGGGTCATGAAAGAGTTCAGGAAGCTATTGAAAATGCCGGAAGGCAGGAAGTCAGTAAGCTTGAGAAAGGACTACCTGTTTTAGCCACAGTTGCTGGAATAGCTCCATTACTGGGTTTTTTAGGTACAGTGACAGGTATGATATCTGCTTTTATGACAATTCAAGATCTTCAAGGGTCTGCAAATCCTAGTGATCTTGCAGGGGGAATTTGGGAGGCTTTAATAACTACAGCTTTCGGTCTTATAGTAGGGATTCCTGCACTTGCATTCTATAATTATTTTTTGAATGCTGTAAAAAAATTAGTTGGAGATATGGAAACAGTTGCAAATGATGTTGTGGATATTATACAGGATACTTCTGCCGATACTTCAGAATATGAAGAAGAAATTGAAATAGATATATAGGTAATATTATGAAATTTCAAGTAACAAATGAACCTCTAAGCGTTTTTGCATATTCTTCACTTACAGATATCGTAATGCTTCTCTTGATTTTTTTTCTTATAACATCCCAGTTTGTTATTCAAACGGGAGTAAAAGTAAAACTTCCCTCGTCTAAAACGAATGAACAGTCTGCTCCTTCGAAATTAATTGTAACATTAACCTCTAGCGGAGTTATCTATGCCGGAAATGAAGAAGTCAGTATTGACGAACTTCCCATTAAATTGAGTGCAATTAAAGGAACATCAAATGAAAGTAATTTAATCATTCGAGCCGATAAAACTGTTGCCATAGATTTAGTTATTAAAGTTATTGATGCAGCAAAAGCTTCAAACATTGATAAGTTTACTATTGAAACTCAAAAAGAAAAGTTATAAAGTAATAAGATGACCTATAATTCGATTAGACATTTATCTTTTTCTCTTTCTCTTTTAATTCATTTAATTTTATTGGGACTTTTTTTATTAATTAAAATTACCTTGGACTATCCCCCCAAAGAGTATGTTGAATTAACATTTGGCACTTCCGGTGAAGTTGGCTCCTCCGGTGCCATTGGAACTCAAATAAAAAAGATTGAAGAAGTTTCAAAACCAAAACCCAAAAATCAAACTGAAAACAAAAGCTTAGAGGTTAAGGAAGTTAATCTGCCCAAGGCTAAAAATACTTCTGAAGAAAATACCATAAAACCCGCTGATAAGGAAAAGGAAGTTGCCCAGAATAATGAAACAAAAACTGAAGAAAATCAAAATTCGGATGTAAGTACTGAAGGGCAGGGGAATAAAGCTGAAGGATCAGGAAGCTTTGGTTATGATATTGATTGGGGAGGTAAAGGGAAAAGACAAATTTACAGTTACAGTATACCTGAATATCCTGAAGGTGTACAAAAAGAAATAGATATAAGATTAAAATTTTCAATTCTCCCTGACGGGACAGTAGGTACGATTTTTCCCTTAACTAAAGCAGATACGAAGCTTGAAAATGCAGCTATAAATTCTTTAAGGCAATGGAGGTTTGAACCGCTGTCACATAATCAAAAACAAATAGAACAAACTGCTGTCATTGTATTCCCTTACCGTCTTCAATAATTTTTCCCTCTTCTTCCGGCTTTTCTTTATAGTATATCCTATAGAAAAAATATTCGCAGATGGTTAGTATTAGAAGTGAAAAAGTATCTCTATCAAAATAAATTCCCAAACCCTCTGGTTCCATAATTAATTTTGCTATAATCCCGGTTATTGACCACCCTACAGCAAATAATATCCCGATTAATGCAATATTTAAGAATGCTGTTGATAAATTCTCCTCCTGCCATTTTTTTGTAAATATAATTAAGGCAAAAATTAAATGAATGAAGAAAATAAATGCTATTATCATTTATGTATTAAGGGGTTGAGCGTTTATTAACAAAGGACTTACCAATTAACCCGCCAAGAAGACCGAATATGAGATAAATAAATCCATTTCCTACAAATATCGCGATTGTATATATTAGTGAAAAGCCTTTTGTCTGAATATCGGTAGACATTTTTCTAAAAGTATTCATCATCTCATCTACCACTGGCCCTAAAAAACTTTTTGCCATTGCAGTTGATTCAGGGAGTGTTTTTACAAAATCGTTTGTATGAGTAAAAAAAGTAATTATAACTTCAAAAAGGGTTGCAAATACTGCAGCATATAGACCGGTTAATATACCGAATATTATTGCGGTTCCAGTATCAATATTCTCATTATTATGTGCCGCTTTTTTGTGAAGAAATAGAGATAAAACTGCAGCTGCCGGAACAAGAAGACAGAAACCAAAGCTTTTTATGCCTGGAACGGTTGTCAAAACAGCAGCTCCGAATCCGCAAACTAAAGAAGGAAGATATTTATTTGAGTACATTCTATTATTCTTTAACTAAAAATTCATTTTCAAGAATAATTAAAATATAAATAAATGCAGCGGAACCAAAAAAGAATCCTGTTACAAAAGCATAAAATCTTGAATAATTGTAAAAACTTGTGGTGTATAAAATAATATCAGATAGAATACCTGCTAATGCAGCCACTAATAGTTTCCCACTAACCTTAAATGTTTTGAAAAAGATCGAAATAACAGAAAAAAATAAAGCGCCAAAATAAATACCAGTACATCTGATACATACCAATAATTTTTTCCCGTATATAGTAAAGGTTTTTAGTTCATCCTGGTAACAGACAGATGAATACAACCTTCTAAGTATTGGTAATAAAACCTGCATTTCGTATGCTTTTGGGAATAATAGGTTAATTGAGAAACCTATACACCATGTTAAAAGGGATAAAAAAAGAAAGATTCGCAAAAAGATTCTTTTATTAATCAGTTTTTCACTCTGGATAGAATTATTGCAAATCTCTATACTCCTTAATCTTTCCACTGATTACTAAAAATTTATTTAAAATCCCGTCTTAATATAGATAGATATTTTTTCCGGTGTAAGAATATATAATTTATTATTAAATATTAAACTGCTGACTATATCAGTGCTTTCTGCTAATTCTTCCAGGTTGATCTCATTTAATGAAAATTGTGAGTCTAAGTTTGCAGTCATAACTAATCGGCTGGTATTTACTGTTAGGTTATTATAAATGATATTAATTCCTTTAAATTCAGATTCAGGATTAAATATTGATGTACCATTTCCGTATTGATCAAATACAACGATCTTTTTTCCGTCCAGGACAAAGAGAAAATTATTTGGAGATATAGAAAACTTTATTGGATTGGAAAGAGTATATATCCCTGCATCAAAACCTCCAAAATTCATTATAAAATTTCCAAAGAGATCGAACTTCAAAATGCGTTTATTTTCAGTATCTAAAATAAAGAGATCACCCAAATTAGAAGTAGCGCAACTGGCCGGATATCCAAAACGTTCATTTTTATTATCGTGTTCCTTAGTATATAATTGAGATATAAAATTTAAGTCTTTATCAAATCTTTGAACTCTATTATTGTTTTTATCACAAACATAGACATTTAAAGATGTTGCAAAAATATCAACCGGATTATCAAATTCACCTGAACCCCATCCAAAACCTCCAAAATCTTTTATAATATTCCCTGTGGTATCGAGTTTATATATTTCATCGGTACCGGAATCAGTTACATATAAAAAACCGGAAGGGCTCATATAAAAAGATGAGGCATCTTTAAACTTCCCGATTGAATTTTGTAAATGATATTTTTGAGGGAATATTAAACACAGAGGAATTATTAAAATTATAAATAGATATCTTAATGCCATCTTAAATTTTTATTACTGTTTAATATCTATTCTTACTAAAGGACTTGTTCTTTAATTAGTTTAAATTTAGGGCTGTTTTCTTTATTATATAAAACAAAAAATAACCCAATAAAAAATTCAAAAAATGATGTTATATAAAAATAAATTATGCCGGTTTTTGTCCCTGATGCCCCATAAATATACTTAATTATGATGGTAACTTCATAAAGAATAAAAACTAAAAAAAATAGATTAATCGTTTGCGTTTTATTGAAATATAATAGAGCATTTTTTAAAATTATGAATAACACTATTATACTTAAAAGGATTTTAATTGCATGAATAACTTCTACAGGTAATGTAAAAGCAGCTGTTAATAGTATAAATAAGGTTAGAATTATTAGTAAATAATTCTTTTTAATCCAATTCCTTTCTATTAAGCTAATTATCAAAGCATAAGTAATAATAACACTAACTTGAATTGTTTTTATGTTTGAGATAATATTAATTAATACATTTATTGGATCAGCAACTGCTAAAATAAGAAAGAATAAAAAATACTCGGTTTTACGTTGTCTAAATGGAGGGCAAAACCATATTAAAATACTTATAAAAAAAAATAAGAATTCTATTTTCATTATTTAATTACAAAATGGAGGGCAGTAAGCAATTTCTTCCAATGTATAATTACCGTTCGTAATTGAAAAGATATCCATTCTTTTTTCAAAATATGTTTGAGAATTTCGACCCTTATCCAGTAATTCATTTACCTTGGAACTACTTACCACATTAAATACCTCATCAGGATTAACTGAGATACCCTCAGGATATAAAGGTTTTCTTCCTGTTCCCAAAATATACAAATTTCCTTCACTAATGTTAAACATTAAATATGTCCCTGATTTCATTGTTAGACTATCCAGTAGAGTACTTCTTAAAAATACTGAGTCTATTACTGTCCCGTATTTTTGGTCTGCTTCTGGTTTATCATAAATTACGCCGACAATTTGAGCATAAGAAGAATAATAATCTAAAAAGAATAATATTAATAAGAAAGATTTGATTAAAGTTTTCATGTTGAACCTCCTTTTTATATTGCGGGTTCAAATTATGCACTTATTTATTTAAAAAAATCAGTAATTGTACGTAGTCACTACGTATAATTACGTATTGAATAATTCAACAATATAAAATCACAAGTGGGAATTTGTACTAAAAATCTTCTATATATCGGATAGCGTATTTTATTAATTCAGGTAGGTTTTTAATATTTAATTTCTGCATAATACTTGTCCGGTAAGTATCTACAGTTCGTTTGCTTAAATTCATATGTTTTGCTATTTCATTGCTCATCAGCCCTTTTCCTATTAATTTCAAAACAATTTCTTCTCTTGAAGTAAGGGCATCTTTAATGAATATAGGTTTATTCCGTGATTTTCTTTCATAAGTATTATAAATTTGCTTTAATTGTTCATCACTTAAATTATTTTTGAAATATTTCAATCCTTCCGCAACCTTTTTTATAGCTAAGATTAATTCTCCTTTAGTTATATTTTTATTGATCAGTCCCATCCCACCAGCTTTTAAGCATAAATAAATATATTCATTTCCTTCATGCATAGAGAGAAAGAGCATTTTAGCTTCAGAATCCTTTAATCTTATCTCTTTTGCTGCCTCAAGACCCGATTTACCTGGCATAGAAATGTCCAAAAGAACGACATCGGGCATGACATTAAAATATTTTCTTGGTAAATCATCTCCGTTTTCAACTTCTCCTACAACAAAAAAATTTGCTTCACTTTCCAACAGACTCAATATACCGCTCCTAAAAAGCGTATGATCGTCTGCCAATAATATTCTTATAAATTTATTATTATTCATAAGTTTTTAGGTATTTCAACAATCAATAGTGAACCTTTATTAGGCTCAGATTCAAATTTAAAATTTCCCTTAAAATTATCAACCCTCTCTCTGATGTTCAGTAGGCCAAAATGAGAGTTGGATGCATATTTATGTTCCTGAAAGCCTATCCCATCATCAGAAATCATAATACGTACGGAATTAATATCATTTACTATTAAAATATTAAAATTTTTTGCTCTTGAATGCTTGACTATATTCGAAAGCCCTTCTTGAATTATCCGGTATATACAGATTTCTAATTTATTATCCAATCTTTTCTCTTCCCCAATAAAATCAACATCTCCCGCTATTCCGCTTTCCGTGGAAATATTAGTACATAATGACGAAATTGCAGCGTTTAGACCCGCTTCTTCAAGGATCTTTGGCTTTAAATCAAATAAGATTCGTTTTAATTCAATTATACTCTTTTCTAATGCGGCTATAATTTTTGTAGAATTTTCTGAACTGACTTCAGAATTTAAATTTTGCATTATTAACTTAATAAATAGCAAATTTTGTCCTACTGAATCATGCAATTCTCTGGCTATTCGTTGTCTTTCTTCTTCAAGTTTTTCCTGCAGGTGATTTGACAACTCTAAAAGTTTATTTTTTGAATTAACTAATTCTTTTTCAATTTGCTTTCTTTCGGTTAAATCTTTGAAGTATAATTGCGCGATTTCAAGGTTTGAAATTCCCTTAAACCAAACTTCATAATATTGATTCCTGGTTTGATAGAAAAAGCGGAATGCTTTGTTATCTTTTATTAAATTGGAAGGACTTTCTTTTAATTCAGGGAAAAATTCAGAGGCATTCATCCCTGTTATTGGTTTATCATAGTTTAAGACAAATGCAGCGTCATTACAATGAATTATTTTACCGTCTATATCAATTCTAATTACCGGCGCAGGGTCTAGTTCAGCAAAAAGTGCCATAAGTCTAGCATTCTTTAACTCATATTCTTTCTTCTCTTCAATATGTTTTTTTTGTAGGGGATATAAAATATATTTAAAGAAAATATATACGGTAATTAAAAAGAAAAAGGTTAAAAAGATGGAATATAATACAGGATTATTAAAGCTAAATAATAAATCTAAATATTCTTTTAACTCTTTTAGCATTTGGTATCATTTTTTAATAACCTGCATTAAAATTTAACAATTTATTAATTAATAAATTAATATATTTCTCTTTTTTTCTTTGAGGACTAGTACTCTCATTGGTTGACTCTATAGCTCTATAAATATAATCCTCGGGCAAATCAGGGAATAATATTTTCAAATTCTTCGCTAGATAAAATTTATTTTGATACTCTTCAAAATCAACATAATCATATAAAATCAAATCCCGGACTTTTTCCTTTAAAATATTAGCTTTCATATTACCTCTTCATTCTTTAAATGCAATTTATCTAATTATTCAGAAAAAATAATCAGTAATCATACGTAGTCAAAAACCGCGCTTTTATGCTATTTTCTAAGGATTTGGCAAATCGGTAAAAATTTCTCGGTAATCATACTGATTTTTTTTTCTTAATCGTTCAATATTTTAATCTTCAAAAAATTTAGGGAGCTTTAAATGATTGAACGAAGAGTTACCAAAGTTAAGAGAAATAAAGAAGGTGATATTGTAGCTCTATGCAATACAGACTCATATTGGTCGCCCAGATCCTTAACTCAAGTAATAGCTGATATAGAAATATTGAAATTCAAATATTATGTGGAGTGGGGTGCCGGCGAAATAACAAGTGTTGAATTAGTTAACGGACCAAGCGGTAAATATTTAAGAACAAAAAGAGGACATTCCTCTAAAAATGATCTATTCGAACTTCCGGAATATTAAAACCACATAGACACATAAGGAACTTAAGTAATGAACATAGTACCGGAGGCCGGACTCGAACCGGCACCTGGTGTGAGCCAGACTGGATTTTGAGTCCAGCGCGTCTACCAATTCCGCCACTTCGGCAAATTATTTCATTTATAAACAGCTTATTTCAGTTTATGTTAGTCACCTTATTTTGAGTCCAGTTTATCTACAAATTACGCCATTTCGTCAGAAATATATTTTAAAAATAACTAAATATAAATTAAGATGAATTATTTTTTTATAATTTTTGACCAGGTATCTCTTAAAGCAACAGTCCGGTTGAATACTAAATTTCCTGGTTTTGAATCTAAACTGTCTGCACAGAAATATCCTAATCTTTCGAACTGATACCTGTCGCCGGGTAAAGAAGATTCTAAACTTTTCTCTAATTTGCAATTATTTAGAATTTCAAGTGAATTAGGATTTAAGAATTCTTTAAAATTTTTTTCTTTATCACTTTCCGGATTTTCAACAGTAAATAATCTATCATACAATCTTACTTCAGCATTGATTGAATTACTCGTGGAAACCCAATGTATTGTTCCTTTTACCTTTTTACCACTTTGATCGGTTCCGCTTTTTGTCTCCGGATAATAAGTACAATGGACCTCCTGAATTTGACCATTTTCTACTTTCTTGAAACCAGTACATTTAATTATATAAGCATATCGAAGTCTTACTTCATTTCCGGGAAATAATCTAAAATATTTTTTAGGAGGATTTTCCATAAAATCGTCCTGTTCTATATAAATTTCCTTTGTGAAGTATATTTTTCGGGTGCCTGAATCAGGATCTTCCGGATTATTAATTGCGTCTAATTCTTCAACCTGATTCTCGGGATAATTATCAATTATCAATTTTAAAGGATGGAGGACACACATAACCCGTTTTGTATTTTTATTTAAGTCTTCACGAACACTATGTTCAAGAAGAGAAATATCTATGGTATTATCCCTTTTGGCAACGCCAACTTTTTCCGAAAAATTTCTGATTGATTCCGGTGTGTACCCCCGCCTTCTTAATCCAGAAATAGTAGGCATTCTCGGATCATTCCAGCCGCTTACAAATTCTTCATCGACAAGCTGCAATAGCTTTCTTTTACTGGTTATAGTATAATTCAAATTCAGCCTGGCAAATTCAATTTGTCTTGGATGAAAAATTTCAAGTTGATCCAAAAACCAATCATATAAAGGACGGTGATTTTCAAACTCCAGAGTACAAATAGAATGAGTTATTCCTTCAATTGAATCTGACTGCCCATGAGCCCAGTCATACATTGGATAAATACACCATTTATTGCCGGTACGATGATGAAAAGCATGCCTTATTCGGTACATAATCGGGTCACGCATATTCATATTAGGAGATGACATATCAATCTTCGCCCGTAAAACATGTTCACCGTCTTTAAACTCACCAATTCTCATTTTATTGAACAGATCAAGGTTTTCTTCTATCGATCTGTTTCTATAGATACTTTCTTTACCGGGTTGAGTAGGTATGCCGCGGAAATCCTTTATCTCTTCCATATTCATTGAATCGACATAAGCTCTCCCTTTTTTTATTAATTTAACAGCATATTCAAATAATTTTTCAAAATAATCTGAAGCGTAAAACTCTCTATCATCCCAATTGAATCCCAGCCATTTTATATCTTCTTTAATCGAGTTGACATATTCAACTTCTTCTTTAGTAGGATTTGTATCATCAAATCTTAAATTGCACAACCCTTTATAGTCTTCAGCTATACCGAAATTAAGGCAAATTGATTTTGCATGTCCGATATGTAAATAACCATTTGGCTCAGGAGGAAAGCGCGTTTTTACTTTTCCAGTATACTTACCAATTCTTAAGTCTTCATTAATAATATCACGAATAAAATTAGATGGTTCTTCCTCATCTATTTTTTTAGAATTTATACTATTGTTTTCGATTTCAGACATTTTTTGTTATAATTTGTTAAAATAAGTAGTAAAAATAAAAATTTTATTCTAATTATCCGATTCTATTTTTGAAGGACTAATTGTATCCAAGGCTAAACTAATCCTAATTATTGTCTCATCTTTTCCCAAAATGGAAACTATATCAAAAACTCCCGGACCGGCGCCAACTCCGGATACAGCCAGCCTTAACGGGTGAATCAGTTTTCCTAACCCTATATTGAATTCAACAGCTATATTTTTTAGAGAATTTTCAAAATTTTCTCTTGAAGGATTTTCAATTTTGTTAAATTCTTCTTTTAGCTTTTGAAGCAGTTCAGGTGTTTCCTTCTTCCATCTTTTCTTAATCACATCTTGATCATATTCTTTTGGACGATCAAAGAAGTAGAAGCTTTTTTCAATAAAATCTTTAATAAAAGATATTCTTTCTTTCATTGCGGCAATTACCTGAAGCAGGTAATTATTCGTATAAGCATTCTCCTTATATTTGGACTTTGATAATTCATCTTTTAGCAGCACTAATATTTCTTCATCCGGCATATTCCGGATATGAACTTCATTTAACCAATTTAATTTTTCAAGGTTAAATATAGCTCCCGATTTATTTACTCTGTCGAGAGTAAATTTTTCAATCAATTCATCCAAATAATAAATCTCTTTGTCATCTCCTGCATTCCACCCTAAAAGTGCTACAAAATTAATAAGAGATTCCTTCAAATATCCTTTCTCTTTATAATCTTCAACAGCCACATCTCCCTGACGTTTACTCAGTTTGGAGCGATCAGAATTCAGTAATAATGGTAAATGGGCAAAAAACGGTTTCTCCCAGCCAAAATAATCATACAATAAAACATGTTTTGGAGAAGAGGAAAGCCATTCCTCTCCTCTGATAACATGTGTAATCTTCATTAGATGATCATCTACGACATTTGCAAGATGATAAGTAGGATAACCGTCACTTTTGATTAAAATTTGATCATCTACAATATTACTGTCTATTTCTACTGTACCCCTAATAATATCTTCAATCTTAATAATCTTACCCGGTTCAACATTTAACCTAATAACATATGGAATTTTCAAATTTAATTTATCATTGATCTCGCTTTGAGTGAGAGAAAGACAATGTTTATCATATTTAGGCTGCAAACCTTCTTTTTGCTGCTCTTCCCGTAATAGTTTTATTCTTTCAGGAGTACAAAAACAATGATATGCATTTCTGTTGCGTAAAAGTGTTTCAATGTTTTTTTGATAAATATCTAATCTTTGTGATTGAAAATAAGGACCATATTTACCGTCTTTATCTGGTCCTTCTTCAAAATTCAATCCTGCCCAATTTAATGTAGATAAAAGGTTTTCAACGGCTCCTTCAACATATCTGCTTCGATCTGTATCTTCAATTCGAAGAATAAATTCACCGTTATTATGTTTTGCAAAAAGATAATTGTATAATGCTGTGCGCAATCCTCCTATATGCAAATAACCGGTTGGACTAGGGGCAAAACGTACTCTTACTTTTTCATTAATCATCAATATATTGAATCTTTCTAATTGTGAATAATTTAAATCATTAATATAAAACAATTGAGATAAAGAGGCGTGCAAAAAATATTGAATATAATTTGCTGAAACACCTTTTAATCATTCCGAAATTTAAAATTAAAAAAATTAAAAATGAGCTAAATAATTTGTTTCTTCTTTCGATTATAATGATATGATATAATTTTTTAAATAAAAATTAGAATTTTTCAATACTTAACTGATGCTATAAAAAGTCGTGCAAAACTAAATTAACTTTAATAATATCGCTTTTGGTTTAGGAACAGGTAAAGTAAAAGTATTAAAAGGTTTAGAATTAATATAAATAATGATCTCAGGACAGGATGTGCAAATAGACGGAGAAAAATCTATCCTAAATGATGGGGTTAAAGAATTCCTTTCGAATTCATTAAAAACCCTTGGATCGGCATTAAACGTATTAGATTCAATTTCTGCAATTTCAGAACAGCAATTCTCAAAAATCAGCAGCAATCTTCAAATATATTATTCCAAATCGAAAGAAGTCTCAGAAAAAGGTTCGGAGATAGTATTACTATTATCGGGTGATCAGTATAATTATAATATAGAAAATTTACAGAAAACATACGGTAATATATTTGATTCTATTGATAGTTCTCAAAAAAAATTTGAAACCAGTGAAGCATTTTTTAATGAAATTCTAAAATCCATTAATGTTGTTGCAGAAGATGTTTTAGGTTTTAAAAGATTGGTTAAATATCTTCATATACAGGGCATTTCGACTAAAATAGAAAGTTCCCGGCTGGGTAGTGATGATAAAGGTTTTAATAATTTAGCAGAAAATGTTGAGAATTTATCTATTGTTATTTCAGATAAGTCAAACAAATTCAGGGTTGAGACAGAATCCTTAACTAATTTGATAAAGAATGTACAATATGAAGATATCAATATAAAAAGAACACAACAGGAAAATTCTAAAACTATATTAAATAATGCTAAAGCAAGTCTGGATTTATTAATTGATAAAAACCAGCAAAGTTCAGTAAAATATGAAATAATATACTCCAATTTCCAGGAAATTCAGGGAAATATAGGTGCTTTAGTAACCTCAGTGCAGTTTCATGATATAACTCGCCAGCAGTTCCAGCATGTCCATTCCACATTTGAAAATTTAATTAAGAAAATATCCTCTGCAGCAACTTCCGGTTTTATAGGACCGGAGCAACTATTGAATACTATTTATGATGTCTGCAAAATTCAATATGAACAATTAAAGCATTCCCGCGATGAATTATTTTCAGCAACAAAAGAAATTATCGACAATTTAACAAGCATTAGTGAAAATATTTTCAATATGACCAAGGAAATCTCCGGATTACTTGACGATAACGGCAATTATAACCAATCTTTTATTGAAAATATTAAACAAGGTCTAAAAAATGTTTCCGCTTCATTAAACAGCAGCTGTAACCTTGGGCTAAACTTTTCAAATTCAACCAATAGAGTAATTAACACAATTGAGTCGCTGGCAGGTTTTATTAATGAAATTGGTGAAATTGGTTCGGAAATAGAATTGATATCTCTCAACGCAAATATTAAAGCTGTTCACCTTGGAGAAGAAGGAGCCACTCTAGCTGTTATTGCAGGGGAAATTCAAAAATTATCAATTGATGCAAGAAAAGAGACCGACATTGTAATTCAAAAAATTTTAAAGGTAAATGTATTTTCCAAAAATTTTGATGATTCTTTAAATCAAAATGGCAATGAATCAGTTGAATCGAAAAAGATTATTGAAGAATTTAATGATATTCTGAATTCATTAAATACTATAATCGGGGAGGCGGCTTCAGGATTAACAATTATACAAAAATCAGCCAAAAGACTACTTGAAGATTTAAATCAAACTATAAAATCAATTACTGTGCATACAGAGACTGAGAAAAAAATAAACCAGATTCTGAACCAGTTAGAAAGCATAATTGAAAAAAGTAAATCATTAACGGGAACAAGATTTAACAGTAATTCAGAATTATCCGATTTAAGAAGGAATTACACAATGCAGAGTCAGCGTGATATTCATAACTCCGTAACATCTGAATTGAATGAAACGGATCTAAAACATGTTAATCCGGATTATATGAATGGTGGTTCAGATGAATTTGGAGATAACGTTGAACTATTTTAATTAAATAATTTGCTATAGATTAAAATGAAAAGAACTAAAAAAAACAATATAAATAATGATAGTGCAAAAGAGGTCAAACTGGGTGAATCACTTACAATATGGAATGCAGCAAAAATAAAGGAATTGTTATCTGCAGAATTAAATAATTCTTCGAGCATTGTTTTAAACTTTGATAATTCTGAAGAATATGATTTCTCCTTTATACAGCTTCTTTTTTCTGCATTAAAAAGCTCAGAGATTCAAGGTAAAAAGATAACAATTCAAAATATGCAGCCTGAACTCAGGAACCTTATCGAGGAGTCCGGTTTCGCAAATATTAACTATCCGGTTTTTTCTTCTAAAAAAAGTGAGGGAATATTATGTCAAAAGTAATAATGACTGTCGATGATTCTTCTAGCATCCGGCAAATGGTCAGTTTTACTTTGCAGGAAGCAGGTTACAATGTGGTGGAAGCAGTGGATGGCAGAGATGCGTTGACAAAATTAAATAATAATTCTGTTAATATGCTGATAACAGATTTGAATATGCCGAATATGGATGGAATATCATTAATAAAGAATGTAAGAAGTAATTCTGCTATTAAATTTATCCCGATTATCATGTTAACAACTGAATCTCAGGCTGCGAAAAAGATGGAAGGGAAAGCCGCCGGTGCAACCGGATGGATAGTGAAACCTTTCCAGCAGGAACAATTATTAGGTGTAGTTAAAAAGGTATTAGGATGAAAGAAAAACATATTGAGGCATTTGTTCAAGAAGCTTCGGAACTTCTTATTGTTCTGGAAGAATCTTTAATTGATCTTGAAACTAAACCGGGTGATAATGAATTAATTGATAAAATCTTCAGATCACTGCATACTATCAAAGGTTCTGCCGGAATGTTCGGTTTTGATCATATCAGTGCTTTTGTTCATGATATTGAAACCGTCTATGATAAAGTCCGCAATAAAGAACTGGATGTGGATAAATCTCTTATTGATCTAACATTAAATGCCCGTGACCAAATTTCTTTTATGTTAAAAAATGAGAGTAAACAGAATACTATTGAAAATGAAACTGTAAAGCAAATTCTTTCTTCATTTAGGGGCTACTTAGATTATTCAGAGATAATTGAAAAAAAGAAAGAAATAGTCAAAAGCGATGAAAATAGAGAAGGAGATGTAAAAATAATATATCATATTTTCTTTGAGCCTTCTGAAAATCTCCTTTTGAATGGTACTAATCCCGTCGGTTTATTAAGTGAAATTTCTTCTCTTGGCAAAACAATAATTTCACCAAATACTGAAAAAATTCCTGCACTGGATCTTTTCGACCCTGAAAAGTTATACACTTCGTGGGATATTGTTTTATCTACAAATCGGGGAATTAATGAAATTAAAGATGTTTTCATTTTTGTAGAGGATGATTGTAAAATAAATATCAGCGAAATAGGTAAAGGTGAACTAAAAAAGGATTTTAAATATTATTCCGAAATTATCAATATAGAGGATAAAAATACTTCTGATCTAGATAGTAAGGAAAACATAATTCATCATGAAAAAAGTGTCGAACAAAAAATTGAAAATAAAGTGTTAAAGCATGATAATTCAGGCTCACAGAATCTTTCAAGCATCCGCGTTAACTCAGATAAACTTGATCTTTTAGTAAACCTTGTTGGTGAGCTGGTGACCGTTCAGGCAAGATTATCCCAAACTGCAGCACATGCAAATGACAGCTTACTGATTTCAATTGCCGAGGATGTTGAAAGACTAACTTGGGAACTGAGAGATAATGCATTAAGCATCCGGATGATACCAATAGAAACAACCTTCAATAAATTTAAAAGATTAATCCGTGACCTTTCAAAAGAATTAGGAAAAGAAGTCGAGCTTATTACCGAAGGGGGAGAAACAGAACTTGATAAGAATGTAATTGAGAAATTAAACGATCCTCTGGTGCATATAATAAGAAATTCAATCGGACACGGAATTGAAAATCCGGAGGAGAGACTTAAAAAAGGAAAAGAACGTTCCGGAAAAGTTTTACTTTCTGCAATACACTCGGGGACACATGTATTAATAAAAATACAAGATGATGGCGCCGGATTAAATAAAGAAGCTATTTATGAAAAAGCTATTGAACGCGGATTAATATACCCTGAATCAAAATTATCTGAGAAAGAAATTTATAACTTAATATTCAGTCCCGGCTTTTCAACTGTAAAAGAAGTTACTAATGTATCAGGCAGGGGAGTGGGGATGGATGTGGTTCTTAGCGCAATTGCATCTCTACGTGGTTCTGTAGAAATTGAAAGTAAAGCAGGTGAAGGGACTACAATAATATTAAAACTCCCGTTAACTCTTGCAATTATAGAAGGATTAATTGTTAGAATCGATAAAGACTTTTTTGTTATTCCTTTATCCTTTGTTGAAGAATGTATTGAATTAACCTCCGAAACTAAAATGAAATCCAACGGAAGAAATTTAATAGACGTTAGAGGAGAAATAATTCCGTATATACCCCTGAGAGAGAAGTTCGGTATTTATAACAACCAGCCGAAAATTGAACAGATTGTTTTAATAAATAATCAGAATGAAAAGACCGGATTAGTAGTAGATGAAATTATTGGTGAGCATCAGACAGTTATTAAATCTCTGGGGAGCTATTATAAGGGTGTGGATGCGGTTTCCGGTGCGAGTGTTTTAGGTAATGGATCAGTTGCATTAATTATTGATGTCCCGAAACTAATTTTGTCCGAAATTAATGAAGAGAAAAAGCTGGTTGAAAAGTTTAACAATAACAAATAAAGGAGTAAAAAAATGAATGATTCGTTAGTTGATATAAGGCAATTTCTTACATTCAAACTATCTGAAGAAGTTTTCGGTGTTGATGTTGCCAAGGTAAGAGAAATTCTTGACTTTATTCAAATAACAAAAGTTCCGCAAACACCTGATTTTATGAGTGGGGTGATAAATTTACGGGGCAGTGTTGTACCCGTTGTCGATATGAGATTAAAATTCGGAATGGAAAAGACTGAAACAACTGTGAATACATGTATTATAGTTGTTGAAGTAAATCTTGATGGTGAAAATGTAGTGCTCGGTGCACTTGTCGATTCAGTACAGGAGGTATTTGAGTTAGATCCGTCACAAATAGAACCAGCTCCAAAAATAGGTACGAAATTAAAAACGGATTTTATAAATGGAATGGGTAAACGAGATGATAAATTCATCATTATTCTGAATATTGACAAGGTCTTTTGTTCAGAAGAATTAGCCTTGGTGCAGGATGCTCAAGGAACAAATAAAGAATGATAATTAACAAGGAAGTAAAAAAAAATAAGGAGTAATTCAAAATGAAATGGTTCTATAACTTAAAAATTGCAACAAAACTATTAAGCGGTTTTGTTTTAGTTGCTGCTATAGCAGCAGTTGTAGGTTGGTTTGGTATAACGCAGATGAAAACAATTGACGAGGCTGATTCGCGGCTTTATGAAAAAGCAACCGTCCCGCTCGCTCAACTTCAAAAAATATCGGTGGCATTTCAAAGATCTCGCATTAATTTGAGAGAAGGATTTTCGGCAAAAACTATTGAAGAACGAAAAAGATTTGAAAAGACTATTGATGAACTTCAAAGTACTATTGCGGAGCAGCTTAAAGGTTATGAAGGCACTCTAATTTCAGATGAAGATAAAAAGACGTATGAAGAGTTTAAAAAAATTAACCTTCTATACTATAACGATATGGTTGAAATGTTGAAACTTGTGGATGCGGGAAAACTTACAGATGCTGAAGCGCTGCTTGATGGTGATGGATTTGTTCATGCGAAGGAGGCAGATGCACAGTTAACAAACATTGTCGAGCTCAACATATCAGAGGGTAAAGAAATGTCAGACACCAATTCTGCCATAGCAAATTCTGCATCAACAACTATGCTTATTATTATCCTTTTGGGTGTATTAATCGCCATCGGTCTTGGAATATTCTTATCTAAAATAATAAGCAAACCTCTGGGTTTGTTATCTGAAGCTGCCGAAAAATTAGCACTTGGTGATGTTGATGTTAATATTAAACAAACGACAACAGATGAACTCGGTATATTAATAGGTGCATTTAGTAATATGATTAATAACATTAAACAACAAGTTGGCTTCGCAGAAAAAATATCTAATGGAGATCTTACAGTTGATGTGAAAGTAAGATCTGAAAAAGATGCTTTGAATAAAGGATTCTTAAAAGTTGTTGAAACACTAAAAAGTTTAATGACAGAAGTTGGTAAAATTTCTAAATCTGCAGCTGATGGTGAATTAGATAAGCGTGCAAATGCAGATTTGTTTGTCGGAGACTGGAATAAATTAGTAGCCGGAGTAAATGATACAATTACAAATATAGTTAACCCGTTAATGGTTACAGCTGATTATGTAGAAAAAGTAAGTAAAGGTGTTATCCCCCCGGAAATAACAACTGTTTATAAAGGACAATACAATATCATTAAAGTTAACTTGAATGCAGTTGTAAAAATGATGAGTGAATTATTGGCTGAGACAGATATAATAATTAAAGCAGCAGCAGACGGTGCACTTGATCAAAGAGCAGATGCTTCAAAATTTGTCGGCGGCTGGAATAAATTAGTAGCCGGAGTAAATGACACAATTACAAATATAGTTAACCCGTTAATGGTTACAGCTGATTATGTAGAAAAAGTAAGTAAAGGTGTTATCCCCCCGGAAATAACAACTGTTTATAAAGGACAATACAATATCATTAAAGTTAACTTGAATGCAGTTGTAAAAATGATGAGTGAATTATTGGCTGAGACAGATATAATAATTAAAGCAGCAGCAGACGGTACACTTGATCAAAGAGCAGATGCTTCAAAATTTGTCGGCGGCTGGAATAAATTAGTAGTCGGAGTAAATGATACAATTACAAATATAGTTAACCCGTTAATGGTTACAGCTGATTATGTAGAAAAAGTAAGTAAAGGTGTTATCCCCCCGGAAATAACAACTGTTTATAAGGGACAATACAATATCATTAAAGTTAACTTGAATGCAGTTGTAAAAATGATGAGTGAATTGTTGGCTGAGACAGATATAATAATTAAAGCAGCAGCAGACGGTGCACTTGATCAAAGAGCAGATGCTTCAAAATTTGTCGGCGGCTGGAATAAATTAGTAGCCGGAGTAAATGGTACAATTACAAATATAGTTAACCCATTAATGGTTACCGCTGACTATGTAGAAAAGATAAGTAAAGGATTCAGTCCACCTCAAATAACTGAGATATACAAAGGTCAGTATAACATCATAAAAAATAATCTTAACTCTTTAATTATTGCGATGAATGAAATTACTGAAGTGGCAGAAGATATCGCAAGCGGTAATCTTATGGTGACAGCTAAAGAAAGATCGGATAGCGATAAACTGATGCGCGCATTAAGTTCAATGATCTCCAAATTAACTGAAGTGGTTGAGAATGTTCAATCTGCAGGTAATAATGTATCTTCAGGGTCACAAGAACTAAGCTCTAGTTCTGAACAAATGTCGCAAGGTGCAACTGAACAGGCTGCAGCAGCCGAAGAAGCTTCATCTTCTATGGAACAGATGACTTCAAATATTAAACAGAACGCTGAAAATGCTCAGCAAACCGAAAAGATTGCTTTAAAATCCGCAGAAGATGCAAAAGAAGGCGGAAAAGCCGTTAATGAAACTGTACAAGCAATGAAAGAAATAGCAAGCAAGATTAATATTATTGAGGAGATTGCAAGACAAACAAACTTGTTGGCATTAAATGCAGCAATTGAAGCTGCTCGAGCCGGAGAGCATGGTAAAGGTTTCGCAGTAGTTGCTTCTGAAGTAAGAAAATTAGCTGAAAGAAGTCAAACATCCGCTGCAGAAATAAGTAAACTTTCAGCATCGAGTGTGCAAGTTGCCGAGAAAGCTGGTAAAATGTTATCAATGATTGTACCTGATATCCAACGAACTGCAGAATTAGTTCAGGAAATTACAGCATCCAGTAATGAACAGAATTCAGGTGCTGGGCAAATCAATGGTGCAATTCAACAGTTAAACCAGGTTATTCAGCAAAATGCTTCAGCTTCGGAAGAAATGTCGTCAACTGCTGAAGAACTTTCAAGCCAAGCTGGACAATTACAAGATACAATTGCGTTTTTTAAAGTTGATAGTAAAACTAATATTAAAGATGTAAGGGTTGAACCAAAAGCTAAAACTAAAAAAGAAAATCATTCCGTTTTCACACATAATTCTTCATTCAAATTGGATGTGAAGCCTGGTAAATCGTCTGGTTCCGGAAAGTCAAATGGAAATGGAACTCTCATTAAATTAGGAAATAATAGAGACAGTTTAGATAATGAATTTGAAAAATTCTAAGCTGTAATTATCAATAAATAAATTTTTGTTATTAAATATTGAAATAAGCATAAACATGAATGATTATATTTTGAAAGAATTCTCTGACGCCACATTATCAAAAAATGATTTTGAAAGATTATCAAAATACATATATGATGTTTGTGGTATTAAGATGCTCCCGGTTAAAAAAATAATGTTGGAAACCAGATTAAAGAAAAGGTTGAAGGCTTGCGGCATAAATTCATTCACCGAGTATTGTGATCATGTGTTTAATAACAAGAATGGTAATAATGAAGAGCTTGTTCAAATGATTGATGTAATAACTACTAATAAAACTGATTTTTTTCGTGAACCAGCTCAATTCAATTATTTGAACCAACAAGCTCTTCATTACTTATTAAGCAAACTTGATGCAGGAAAATCTAAAAAATTGAACGTATGGTGTGCAGGCTGTTCCACCGGGGAAGAACCTTATACTCTTGCGATGGTTCTAAAAGAATTCGGCGAGCAAATTCCGGATTATAATTTTTCTATTTTTGCTACAGATATTTCAACAAAAGTATTAAGAGAAGCGGAGATGGGAATTTATGATTATAACCGAATTGCTCCTGTTCCAGATTATCTTAAGAAGAAATACTTTTTGAGAGGAAAAGATTCAAAGAAAGATTTAGTTAGGGTTGTCCCAGAGTTACGAAATAAAGTAAATTTTAAAAGATTAAATTTTATGGATGATGATTTTGGCATTGCTGAAAGGCAGCATATCATTTTTTGTCGAAATGTAATCATCTATTTTGATAAAGCCACACAGGAAAAATTAATTAAAAAATTGTTTGCAAATATTATTCCTGGTGGTTTTCTATTTTTAGGTCATTCAGAAACAATATTTAGAATGGACTTATCAATGGTGCAAGTTGCACCAAGTACTTATAAAAAAATAAAATGATAGAAGAAATAAATCACTTACCGAAAATATATTTGGGACCGGGAGAGTTTCACTTAAGCAAAGAGCCTGAAGTTGTAGTTACTGTACTTGGATCTTGCATTGCAATTATAATGCAAAACACCGAGAAAAAAATATGTGCTGTTTCACACTGTGTCATGCCCGATCGTGATACATATTCAAATGATAAGCCGGGAGACTCTAAATACAAATGTGTGGATAGGGCAATCCATCAAATGATTAAAGTCCTAAATAAAGCCGAAGTTGAAAAAAATGAAATTACAGTGAAATTATTTGGCGGTTCTGAACAATTAAATGAAAAACGGAAAAATGCTTCAATTGGAAAGCAAAACGTTCTAACCGCAATCGATATTTTATTCGAAGAAGGTCTGCAGATCGTCGCATCTGATGTCGGCGGAAATGAGGGTAGAAAAATATTTATATCAACTCAAACCGGAGATGTTTACCTGTCTCGTCTGGGAAAATTAAATAATAGTAAAAATGGATAAAATAAAAGTTCTTATAGTTGACGATTCGGCTATTGTTCGCCAGACTTTATCTGAGTTATTATCGTCTGATCCTCAAATTGATGTAATGGCTACTGCTTCAGATCCTTATTTTGCAGCAAAAAAAATAAGTGAACAAGTACCCGATGTTATTACTCTCGACATTGAAATGCCTAAAATGGATGGTCTGACCTTTTTGCAAAAAATAATGATCCAGCATCCTATTCCGGTTGTAATTTGTTCAAGTTTATCTGAAAAAGGTTCTGCTTCTGCATTAAAAGCCCTGGAATATGGAGCTGTCGAAATTATTACCAAACCCCGATTAGGAACCAAACAATATTTGGAAGAATCAAGGATGCATATTTGTGATATAGTAAAAGCAGCAGCATCAACAAATTTAAGAAGAGTAAGCGCAAGACTAATTGAAGTCCAGCCTAAACTTACTGCAGATGTTATAATAGCAAAATCAAATAATAAGGCAATGATTAAAACCACCGAAAAAGTGGTTGTTGTAGGTGCATCCACTGGAGGAACTGAAGCATTAAGAACATTTCTTGAAGCATTCCCCCTCGATTCTCCGGGAATTGTAATTGTACAGCATATGCCCGAAAATTTTACAAAAGCATTCGCTAAGCGTCTTGATGGTCTATGTAGAATCACTGTTAAAGAAGCTGAAGATGGAGATACTGTTATTAGGGGAAGAGCATTAATTGCTCCCGGCAACAAGCATATGCTTCTTAAAAGAAGCGGCGCAAGGTATTTTGTGGAAATAAAAGATGGTCCTCTGGTTAGCCGTCACCGCCCTTCTGTTGATGTTTTGTTCAGATCAGCAGCAAGGTATGCAGGAAAAAATTGTGTAGGAGTAATAATGACCGGAATGGGTGATGATGGTGCAAAAGGAATGCTCGAAATGAAAGAAACAGGTGCATATAACATTGCTCAGGATGAAAAGTCCTGCGTAGTATTCGGTATGCCCAATGAAGCTATAAAACTGGGAGGAGTAGACAAAGTACTTCCTCTTGATTTAATTTCAAATCATGTGTTGCTGGAAGCCAGATAGATGAAATACTTTCTGGTATAATTTATACAACAAAAAATTTTACTCTCTTTTAGTATATATCCGACATTTTTTCTGAACCAGTCTTCCTTCTTTTTGCAAATAAGAATTTATGAAAATCGTTTCTAAGGGGTGTTTTTTAAAAGAAAGGATATATGGTGGGTTAACAGGAAAAAGACAGCTTAGAGAGGAAAAAATGAGGAAAAACCTACACTATTTCGTTAGGTTTTTTGGAGCTGCGTTAATGAAATGGCATACAAAATCGAGATGTATTTAACACCTCATATTTTCATAGACTATTGAATGACTACAAATGACAATCGAATGACCATTTGGATGATCTCTAAAACTCCAACATTCCATAACTCCATCTTCCAATCAAATGACTATAAATGACCATCGAATGACAACAAATGACAGTTGAATGCCTGTCCCGCGTAGCTTTTTAGCGAAGTGGGAACCACCAAATGACAACAGAGTGATTACCCCGCCCTTAACGCATTCACAATATTTAATTTTGCCGCTCTCACTGAAGGTAGAAACCCTCCGATTATTCCCATTAAAACAGCAAAAATTAATGAAGAAATTATAATCGAGGGAGATAATGCAAATGAGAAACTTAACTCTGCAAAAGAATTAAAATTCAAAGTTGATATTGAAAAAAACTGAAGGAAAAAAGCGAGTATTATACCTGCCAGTCCGCCAACTATTGAAATTAATATTGATTCACTCAAAAAAACTGTTAATATGCTTCTCCGGCTGAATCCTAATGCCCGCATTGTACCAACCTCTATTGTCCGGTTTGCTACGGCTGAGTACATAGTTATCATGGCTCCTATAGTTGCTCCGGCACTAAATATTATTGTAATAAAGATCCCGAGGATTCTTATAAAGTTTGCAAGAAATTCAGACTGCTCTTCAAAATACTTTGTCTCAATTTTGGGTTCAAATTGCTGCAGCCTTTTGTCAAGTTCAAAGGCTTTCTTAAATTTATCATAATTACCGGGATTATCCAGCTTCAATGTAATTGATGAAACTGTATTCCCTCTGTTAAATGCATCCAGAAGCTGGACGGCATCTCCCCATATCTCTGAATCAAAACCGCTTCCGTCTGATGAAAAAATCCCTACAATCTTCCACTCGTTATTTGCAAATTTAATAAACTTTCCAATCTGAGCACCTTCAAAGTTCTTTGATATCGATTCACCAACTATTAATTCCCTTAATGAAGAGTTAAACATTTTCCCTTCTATTATTTTTACCTGTGGGCGAAGTTCAGGGCTGATAGGGGATACACCTCTAACTGTCACATTACTTAAGCCGCCGTTTTTCTTACTAAGATTAATAACAACAACAGGTTCATAAGATATAATTGGTTTTCCGTCTTGTGCTTTAGCTATAGCGGGTAATGTACTTATGATACCCTGCGTATCACCGTCTATTATACTCGAGATTTCTCCGTTTGATCCTTTTCTTACAATTTTAACGTTATCATCAGAGCCTGTGGATATAAGGGTTTTTTGTACTCCGTATGCCATCATCAAAACTGCCGCAAATACAAATACTACTAAAGCAATTCCTGCTACGGTTATAAACGTTGTTAATCTTCTTGAGGTAAAACTTTTTAATGAATACTTAAATGGTACTTTCATAAAAAACCTTTATTTTATTTTAACCGACAAACCTTAATCCATCAACTATTTTAGTGGCGAGTGCCCGCTGCAATGGGAAAATTGATGCTGCTATACCAATAAATAATACTGCTACAATGGCAAGAATTAATGTAATCGGTTCAATCTGAAAAATCGGGAAAAATCCTTTTGGAATATTAGCTTCGAATCCTGCTATTATAGGAAAAGTCAATAACAACCCCAATCCGCCTCCAAGTATGGAAATAAATAAAGATTCACCCATAATTAATCCTGTTAAATGTGAAGCGTTGAATCCGATAGCTTTGAATACTGCATATTCTTTTGTCCTTTCCCGTGCGGACATAATCATTGTATTTGCAAGTACAAGTAATATTATTCCTACTATAACAAATGACATAACATTCATTGAAGTAATTATAGCACTGGATGATGCAATAAATCCCTGCTGAAACGCTCTCTCGGTTTCGGTTTTAGTCTCGGCAGAAGAGTTCTTGAATAGGGCATCAACTCTATCGGATACTATACTAGCTTTGTCCGGATCATTTATTTTAATTATAAACCATCCTATTTCATTAGCTCTTCCGGGTGATTCCTGTTTCATCCTTTCGTTCAAATAATCCCAGTGAAATAGCATCTGTGTTGCATCGGTTGTTTTATTTTTAGGCTGATATATTCCTCGAATAACAAAGTCCCATCTGCCCGGAAAAATATCTCCGTCTAAAGACATTACATCCCCTATTTTTAAATGATATTGTTTGGCTATATCACTTCCGATTACACATGAGTTGCGCTCCTTTTTGAAGTCCATTAATTCTTTTTTGCTTAATAAGAATTCAGGGTAAATATCAAAATAATTATCGGCATCGATGGCTAGTCTGGAAAAGAATTGGTTCTTATCTATATAAGTCCCCCCGAACCAGTTTGCATAGCTTACTGTTTCTACTCCTGGTATTTGCGAAATCTTTTCAAGATAGGAATAGGGGAGTGGAAATATAAACGAAACCGCATCACGGGTTACTAACCTGTCAACTGACGAAGATTCTACTCCGGCATACCATGCGGTTACTACTGTTCGTAATAAACCGAATGCTATGACTGCAATTGCAATTCCTAATATTGTTAATATCGCTCGTAGTTTATGCCGGAAAGAATTTCTAATTATTAATTTTACTATTTCCATTGCTGCTCCTTATTAAATCTCCTTTTTCCAGGTGATGTAAAATTCTAGCTCTTTCAGCTGCATGGGGATCATGTGTAACCATTATAATCGTTTTTTTGAATTCTGTATTTAATTGCTCCATCAATGATAAAATTTCATCCGCTGAATTTTTATCAAGGTCTCCAGTAGGTTCGTCAGCTACCAGAATGAGCGGGTCTGTAACAAAAGCTCGAGCAATTGCTACTCTTTGTTCCTGACCGCCTGAAAGCTGTTTCGGATAATGATGTATCCTGTCTCCCAATCCGACTATCGATAAAGCTGTTTCTACATGCTGTCTTCGCTCCGATTTGGAAAGTTTTGTTAATAGTAAAGGAAGTTCGACATTATCATACGCTGTTAAAACAGGAATTAAATTATAAAATTGGAATACAAAACCAACATTAGAAGAACGCCATTTCGCCAATGCGGATTCATTTAAGTTTGAAATATTTGTTCCGTTTATATGAACTTCCCCTTTTGTAGGCTTATCAATTCCTGCAATTAAATTTAGCAATGTAGTCTTACCGGAGCCTGAAGGTCCCATTAAAGCCACAAAATCACCCTGGTTAATATTAAGATTTATATTGTTAAGGACAGGTATTTCAAAATTGTCCCTCCAATAAGACTTCGATAAATTTTTTATCTCAATGAACTCAGGCATAACATTTCTCCTGGTTTTATTTATTACTTGCACTTGAACTTGCACTTGAACTTACACTTGAACTTGCACTTGAACTTGCTCTTGAACTTGCTCTTATTTAACCCTCACCTCAAATCCATCCCTAATCTGATCATTCACCTTAGCTATTACCTGATCACCATCCTGTAAACCGCTGGTAATTTCCACATAATCACCATATGTCTTTCCTGTTGTTACCGGTACTTTATACGCTTTATTATTCTTAACTTCATAAACAGAAGGATTCCCGTTTTTTATTTCAATCGCTGTTTGAGGAACCACTAACACAGCTTTATCATTACTCTCTTCCTTACCCTTACCTTCTTTCAAAAATAAAACCTTTGCGCTCATTTCCGGTAAAACACTCGCATCATAATGTTTAAACCCTACTTTTACCATTACAGTTGCCTTGGTCCTATCTGCTGTAGGTACTATTTTAGCAACATATCCGTCAAATTGATGAGCAGGATAAGCATCCAATGTAATTTTACATGATTGATTACCTGTAACTTTTTGAATATTAGATTCGGATACATCTGCTTCAACTTGAAGCGAACTCATATCAGCAATGGTTACAACTGCTGCTTTCGAATTTACACCTGCAGCAAGAGGCGCTACTATTTCTCCCACATCTGCGTTTTTTGTCAATACTGTGCCGTCAAAAGGTGCTCTAATAACTGTATTCTCAATTGCTACTTGGCTGGCTTGAACCTGAGCCTTTGCTAATTCAATTGATGCAAGGACTTTATTATAATTCGTTTCAGCAACTTCATATTCTGTTTCAGATATTCCTCCTGATTTCAATAAAGCTTTCTGACGGTCATAATTATTTTTTGCTGCATTCAACTCTGCCTCATTCAATTGTAAATTAGCTTTTGCTTCAGCAAGCTGCGCCTGAATATCACTGTCTTCAAGCCTTGCAATTATCTGGTCCTTCTTAACTTTATCTCCTTCTACAACTCCTAAATAAACCAATCTGCCCGTTCCTTTTGAAGCAACTGCTGCTTTCCTCTGCGCTACTACATAACCGCTTGCAGTCAGTACTGCATCCGATTGGGAAGGTGACTGAAGTGTTGCTGTAGTCAATTGCACCTCTATTCCTGATGAGAATATACCGCTCCATCCAAGTATTAAGGCGATAATTACTGCTAAGACAATTATTACTATCCAGACTAATAATTTTCTACTTTTTCTTTGAGGATTATTATTAGTTTCTCGGTCTATTTTTAATGATGATAAGTTTATATTATTTCTATCCACGTTCTTTCTTTATTTTTATAGATTAATAATTTATATCTTGGAATGTTAAATTTCTAATTATTTATATTAATTTCATGTTAATTATATGACACTGTACTAAATCGGGTTCGCAATAGTATGTATAGCTAAATCTGATAAATATGAGATTTGGTTATTCTACAACTATTGGTAACTTTTTAGCTAATTAGTATAAAATAATTCGGAAATCCTGATGTTAAATTACTATATTTTTTCGACATAAACATAATTATATAAATTCGATTTTTAAATAATTACATCACTAATATTAACCTCTTATGTATTCTATTCTACCTTTCAAGAAATCCATTTCTAACTTAAAGAGTTCTTTTATTATGAATAAAGAATCCCATTAGTGAAAAACAAAGAATAAGTAAAATGAATAAAAACAGCTCAAATAAGGCCTTATATCTTGCAAGTAATCATTACGAAAATTTTCCGGTTGCTTCCTTTCTTATTCCTAAAAAATTAAGAAAAGATGTAGCTATTATATACTGGTTTGCCCGAACCGCCGATGATTTTGCAGATGAAGGAAATATATCTTCTGAAGTTCGCTTAAAAAATTTGAATCATTTCGAAGAAAGATTGACTGAATTACTCAAAGGAAATTGCATTTCAGAACTGGAATTTGCTTTAGCGCAGACTATTAAGCTGCGAAATTTAACTCATGGATATTTCTATGAATCTTTTAAAAGCATTCAAACAGGATGTTGTTAAAAAATCTTATAATAATTTTGAAGAATTATTGGAATATTGTAAATATTCTGCTAATCCTGTTGGCAGGTTGGTTCTTGAATTAAATAATATTAGAAATGATGAAGCTTTTTCTCTCTCGGATAAGATTTGTACTGCTTTGCAGTTGACTAATTTTTATCAGGATCTTAAAATCGATTATAATAAGAAAGGGAGGATTTACCTTCCTAAAGATGAAATGGCTGAATATTTGATTAAAAAAAAAGTGTTTGAGTTGAATGAAAATAATCTTAACTTGAGAAAGCTTTTAAGTCGAAATATTAATAGAACTAAAAGAATGTTTGAAGAGGGGAGAGGTCTGTTGAAATTTCTGAACGGTAGAGTTAAATATGAAATAAAATGGACTATTTTAGGTGGTGAGGAAATATTAAAAAAGATTGAGAAAAATAATTATAATGTATTCAAATATCGCCCGAAATTAAGTAAAATTGATTTTTTAAAATTACTAATTACTTCCTTCAATGATTGATACTGCAAAAGAAATAAGCAAAAAAAGTAAAAGCAGTTTTTATTATGCATTTAATCTACTCCCCAATGAAAAAAGGGATGCTATGAATATTGTCTATGCCTTTTGCCGTCAAACTGATGATATTATTGATGAAGGGAATGAATCGGATGAATTAAAATATGAAAAACTACATAAATGGAGGGTTGAATTTGAAAAAGCTTTCAGCGGAAATTCCGAGTATTTGCTGCTGAATAAATTGGCTAATACTATCTCTAAGTTTAATATCCCTCTGGATCCTTTCTTTGAACTTATTAAAGGCATGGAAATGGACCTCCAGCGAAATCAATATTTAACTTTTGATGATCTTGTCTTATATTGTTATAGGGTTGCCTCTACTGTTGGGTTAATGTGTATTGAGATTTTTGGATATAAAAATAAATCCGCTAAAGACTTCGCCATTGATCTTGGCATAGCTTTACAGCTTACTAATATTTTAAGAGATATTAAAAAAGATGCTAAAAAAGGAAGAGTTTATCTTCCTCAGGAAGATTTAAAAAAGTTTTATTATTCCGAGAGTGAAATATATTCGAATGAATATAATCGAAATTTCATAAATTTAATGGAATATGAAGTCCAACGAGCTAAAAGTTATTTTGAAAAAGCAACAAAAGAATTGGATCTCGATGATAAACCCTCTATGTTCGCAGCAAGGGCTATGCAGCATATTTACTATAAACTGCTGAAAAAAATTACGGATGCTAAATATGACGTCTATAACAATAATATTAGAGTCTCGAATTTTGAAAAAATTGGTATATCATTAGGAGTCTGGGCAAAGTATAATTTAGTCTATTAATGAATAGATGTATCATTGTTGGGGGCGGGCTCGCTGGTCTCTCTTCCGCTGTTTTTCTCGCTAATAATGGAATAAAAATCGAACTATTGGAAGCTTCTCCAAAACTTGGGGGCCGCACTTACTCTTTAATAGATAAAACTACTTCGGATATTATCGATAATGGACAGCATATCTTAATGGGCTGTTATAAAAATACTTTGGATTTTATTAGGACTATTAATGCAGAAGATAATTTTATTTTTCAGAATCAACTGCATGTTGATTTTCTAAAGGAAGGTTTTAAGCTCTTTCCTCTGAAATCAACTAATTTAATTTATCCTTTCAATCTCCTGTTTGCTCTATTGAATTATGAAGCTGTCTCTCTTATTGATAGGTTAAAACTTCTTAAATTCTTTCTTAAACTGTATTTCTATTCTGATGATTTTTTGAATAAAATATCGGTCTATCAATGGCTATTGTTGGAAAATCAATCCGATAAAATAATTAAATCTTTCTGGGAAATTTTAGCCGTAGGTGCACTTAATACCAATATTAAAAAAGCTTCCGCCAAAGTTTTTTCTGATATACTAAAAAAAATATTTTTTAGGGGAAGTAATGCAGCCGCAATTATATTGCCGAAATATGATCTATCTAGAGCATTTTGCGAAAAATCTAAAAGATTCATAGAGGAAAAGAATGGAAGCATTTCTTTATTAGAATCGGTAGATCATTTTGAATTTTCAGATAATAGGATTGTCTCTGTTAAGACAAATAAACGTGAAATTACTGATTTTGATTCTGTAATTTCTGCTGTACCTTATTTAAACTTAAAAAACATATTAGGTCCTGATCAAACTATTTTAGCTCCTGTTGACTTTCATTACTCTACAATAATTTCTATCCATATTTGGCTGAAGAAAAATAATCTTCAAAATAGTTTTTATGGTTTAATAAATTCTCCGGTTCATTGGATATTTAATCATAAATCACATTTAACACTTGTAATAAGCGATGCCAATGAATTATCCGAAATTTCTAAAGAGGAACTATTTGAACTCGCTTTAACTCAATTAGAGAAGTATGTTAAAATTTCAAAAAATAATGTAGCTTCTTATAAAATTATCAAAGAAAAAAGAGCTACATTTATTCCTGATAATGACATTACAAATAAAAGACCTGAGCAGAAAACTAAATTTAATAATTTTTTCCTTGCAGGCGATTGGGTAAATACCGGTCTCCCGTCAACAATCGAAAGCGCCGTTAAAAGCGGCAAAATTGCTTCTCAATTGATCTGTAAAAATATATAGCTGCTCATACACTACACTGGAGAAACCTCCGGGGTTTTCAAAACCCCGGAGGTTTAGTAATAATATTTAACTGCTCTCTCCGCCATGACTTCTGCCCTATGTGCTATACACATCCAAGATAACTCCAAGATAACTCCAAGATAACTCCAAGGTAACTCCAAGATAACTCCAAGGTAACTCCAAGATAAATCCAAGGATTCCAATTGTAAATAGCAGTCTCACTAAACCTATTGAAAATGTTTTTAAAATCAGCAAAAATTGTCCCGATTGATATGTAAAAATATATAACTCGCTCAGTATGCTATGCCCTAAGCTCTTTACCCTTTGCTCTTTGCGCATAGCTATATTCTTTTTCGCTATACGCTCTGCGCTATGCCCCTTGCGTATTGCGCTTTGCGGTATTTTGTCCTATTTTGATACAGCGTTGTTGAATTTTTTAATAATTCTTCAAATTTTCTGTTGAAATTCTTATAATATGTTTATAAATTCATATAACTAAAATTACTTCTAAATTAATATTGGAGAGGGGATCTTATGGATACCGTAAAAGAAATCAAAACAGACACAGCAAAACTAACTTTGAATGGTCAGGAATATGACCTACCCGTCATGGTTGGAACTGAGAATGAAGTTGCAATTGATATAAACCAGCTAAGAAGCACTACTGGCGCCATTACTTATGATAATGGTTACGGAAACACTGGTTCATGTCTTAGTTCGATTACTTTTATTGATGGTGAAAAAGGAATTCTTAGATTCAGAGGTTATCCTATTGAGGAACTTGCCGACAAATCTAATTTTGTTGAAGTGTGCTTCTTATTAATTTTTGGTCATCTTCCTAATAATAAAGAATTGGATGAGTTTCATTATAAATTAACTCACCATAGTCTTATTCATGAAGACATGAAAAAGTTCTTCGAAGGATTCCCACCGTCTGCTCATCCTATGGGAATTCTTTCCTCTATGGTTAATTCTTTATCTGCATTTTACCCTGAGAATGGTTATGATGTTGATATAGAATTAAATATAGTTCGACTCCTGGCAAAAATTAAAACTATTGTAGCTTTTTCTTATAAAAAATCAATTGGGCAGCCCTATATTTATCCAAGCAATGATCTTGGCTATACTGCCGATCTTATGCATATGATGTATGCAGTACCTTCTGAAGATTATCATGTGTCAAAAACTCTGGAGCATGCTCTGGATCTTCTCCTTATCCTTCATGCCGATCATGAGCAGAATTGCAGTACTTCTACTGTTAGAATGGCTGGAAGCAGCACAGCTAATTTATTTGCATCTATCTCAGCGGGAATCGGAGCTTTGTGGGGACCATTGCATGGAGGTGCTAATCAGGCTGTTATTAATATGCTTGAAAAAATTAAAAAAGATGGCGGTGATTATCAAAAATATATAAATATGGCTAAAGACAAAGATTCAGGTTTCAAACTAATGGGTTTTGGTCACCGTGTTTATAAAAACTTCGACCCAAGAGCTAGAATATTGAAAACAGCTGCCGACAGAGTTCTCGGCGAATTGGGAGTTAAAGATCCGTTACTAGATATAGCTAAAAATCTTGAAGAGATTGCATTGAGAGACGAATTCTTTATCGAACGAAAACTCTATCCTAATGTCGATTTCTACAGTGGAATAATTTATAGAGCTATGGGAATTCCTACTAATATGTTTACCGTTATGTTTGCTTTAGGACGTCTACCCGGATGGATTGCGCAATGGAAAGAAATGAGAGAAAATCCTTCGGCAAGAATTTATCGTCCGCGCCAGATATACGTTGGTGAAACTCAAAGACCATACGTTCAGTTGGAAAATAGATAAAAATACAAATTCATTCTCAAAGAATATCTAAACCCTCTTCAGAAAATTTGAAGAGGGTTTTTTATATTGGATCCTTATGCACTCAAAAGCGAAATACTACATTGACAAGTTAAAATTAATTACGCACCCCGAAGGAGGATACTACCGGGAAATCTATCGTTCAGGTGAATTCATTGATATTGAAGGCTTACCCGATCGTTATAAAAATAAAAGAGTATTTTCAACATCAATCTATTTTTTAATTGAAGGTCGCCAGGTATCTAAATTTCATAAGCTTAAATCGGATGAAACCTGGCATTTTTATGATGGTGGCTCAATTAAAATCTATATTCTAGATGAAAATAAAACTCTAAATCAAGTAATTTTAGGTAAAGAGCTTTCCGAAGAAAACCTATTTCAGTTTACCATTAAAAAAAATAATTGGTTTGCTGCAGAGTTAACTGAATCAGATTCTTTCGCATTAATCGGATGTTCTGTTTCTCCGGGATTCGATTTCGAAGATTTCGAATTGGCTGAAAGAAATTCTTTAATAAAAAATTATCCCGAATACGAAATCATCATTAAAAAATTTACTTAAATCTAAATCTGCTCATTTGGCTTAATTGTTGTTTGATAATTTAAAAGAATTTAATCAATGGTTTTCCATTTAAACCTTTAACTTTTAAAGAGATAAATTATTGAGTGATTAAATTTTACCTTAATTCATTCTTGCCAAAATAATAGATTAAACAAGCATTTTTTTATATTCCTGTTATTTGAAACTTTAACTTAATTTATCTAATTTTTTCATTCAAAAAATTAAAATATGGAGGAAATGTATCGGGGAATTTTTACAAGAATTAATTGAGTCACTATTCCTTTAGGGTTCATATCAGAAACAAGTACATAAAATTATTCCAGGAGATAATCCGCATAGTTATCGGTGGAAGTCTTCTCTTTTATGCAGTTATAAATGTGGGTTTTAAATCCGCTTCTCCTTCTCCCGTTAATAGAGCCGTGTGGATGAATGTCTTTTTCCAATTCCTCACAGCACAACACGCCGGGCTTAAAGAAGTCAAGATTCCTGTCAATATCGGAAAGGATCAAATAAAAGAATCTAAA
The DNA here is from genome assembly GCA_963740945.1 of uncultured Bacteroidota bacterium. Lineage (GTDB taxonomy): Bacteria > Bacteroidota > Ignavibacteria > Ignavibacteriales > Ignavibacteriaceae > CAVQBP01. The sequence continues at coordinate 374,818 of CAVUGE010000017.1, forward strand.
CCTCATCTTTCTTCTTTATCTCATTTTAATGGAATGAGATTTTCCCAATTGAAATCTCCTCTGGATTCTTTAAATAACAACCATGATTCCGCCTTCGTTCGGAATGACTCACTTAATCTCAAAAATGATTCTTTGGCTGCTAAAAAAGATACTCTCGATGAAATGTCTATCGATTCTACTGCACGTCTGAAATATTTTCATCCCCATAGAAATGATGTTCCTTATGTTACTTTAAAACAAAAACGTCCTTCTCCATTTTTCGCTCAACCTTCTCTTGGTCTCAGATCCCGAACAGTTGAAATCGATTCCTCTGGCAAAAATGTTAATATTATTGAAAAAGTCGCCGACCAAAAAACTAAAATTATCCTTACAATCCCTCTTGATGAATATATAAAAATGCGCCTTGCTTTAAGAGAAAATGAAATGTGGCAGGATTTAGGCCATCAGTATGAATTAAAATCAAGTGAGAAAGGTCTTCAGGATGTTATTAAAAATATAACAGACTTTGAAATTCCTCTGCCTAGTGTGGGTGTACTAAGTATTTTTGGTGAACCAAAAATTAGCCTGCGGATTGGGGGTGCTGTAGATATTCATGGCGCGTGGAGAAACGAGACTACGGAAGGTGTAACTGCTTCCAGACTGGGGAATACTCATAATGAACCCGATTTTAGGCAGCAGGTTCAGATAAATGTTAATGGTACCATTGGCGATAAGCTTAATATTAGTGCTGACTGGAATACCGAACGTACTTTTCAATATGAAAATCAATTAAAAATTAAATATACCGGCTATGAAGATGAAATAATTCAAAGTATTGAAGCCGGGAATGTTTCTTTACAGACTTCTCCGTTAGTAGGGGGGAGCGAAGCTCTGTTTGGTATCAAGGCTAACTTCCAGATGGGACCTTTCTCTCTTACTACAATAGCCAGTCAGAAAAAGGGAGAAACAAAAGAGGTTTCGGTAAGTGGAGGTTCAACTTCCCAGCAATATACCCTCAGGGCTTATGATTATTCAACCAATCACTTTTTTGTTGATACAACTTATGCAAGTACCGCTCCTGGATTAAATTTATTTGAAAGGTATTATTCTAATTCGGTTCCTGATGTCGATTCTAGATACACAATTAAGGATATTGAAGTCTGGAAATCAATTAATACTATTGGTAGAGATCCTTCAAGAGAAAGACAGGCTAATGCCTATATAGACCTTAAGTCCTTAGACGCAGGACAGACTTATGATGATATCGATAAGTCTCTTAGAGTTTTGAATGACCCCAAACCTGGGAAAAGTGAAACCGGCAGATTTCTTTTACTGACTAAAGATGTCGATTATACTGTCCAAGAAGAAACTGGCTATATTACCTTTAAAACTCAAATTAATGATGATGATATAATTGCAGTTGCTTTTAGAATAGACTGGAACAATATTGGTGATCCGACAGATGATAAATTCTTTGGTGAATTTTTAGAAACCGCCAATCAACATTCACAGACAACTGGAGATTCTACTCTTGTTCTTAAGCTGGTCAAACCAAGAAATCTTCAGCCGCAATTTAAAGAAGCCTGGAAATTATTAATGAAAAATTTCTATCCGCTCGGCGGAAGAAATATTAAGCAGGATGGTTTTGAATTTAACCTTGCCTATGAAGTCTCTGGTCAGGATCCTATAACCGAGATAGGAGGAGTTAAATTTCTACAAGCTTTTGGACTCGATAAAATTAATGCAAATGGAAGCCCCACCCCTGATAATCTTTTTGATTGGGTCCCTGGAATAACGATTCTCCCTGAAACCGGTGAAATTATTTTTCCTGTTTTGCAGCCTTTCGGTAATAATTTTCCTTCTAATCTTCCCGATTCCCTTAAGTTTCAGGATATTTATGATACTACAAAAACATCAGCTCAATATGTAAAGATAAAAGATAAATGGGAGTTTACCGGAAAATATTCCGGAGAAGCTACTTCAGTCTATCAGTTAGGCTTTAACGTTGTAGAAAATTCTGTCCGCGTTCTCTTAAATGGGAGGGAACTAACTCCGGGGGTGGACTATGTCGTGGATTATAATTCGGGGCAGTTAACTATAAGAAATGATGCCGCTCTCGTTCCCGGTGCAGATCTTAAAATTACTTTCGAACAGAATGATCTTTTCTCTCTCGCCTCAAAAACGTTATTAGGTGCAAGGGGTATCTTAAATATATCTAATAAAACTAAGCTCGGTTTTTCTATCTTAAATCTTAATCAGCAGACTCTTAGTGATAAGGTTAGAATTGGTGAAGAACCCCTGAGTAATACTATTTATGGAGTGGATTTTAATACAAGCGGTGACCTTCCATTTTTAACCAAAGCAATTAATAAAATAATCCCTACAAGACAAATGTCTTCCTTTACTCTTGCAGGTGAATATGCTTATATGAACCCTGATCCTAATACTAAAAAAAGTACTATAGCCTCTGATAACGGAGCAAGCATAGCATATATAGATGATTTTGAAGGAACTAAAAGAACTATACCTCTTGGAATTTCATATACTGGCTGGAAAGATCTTTCTCCTCCTGATAATTTGCCTTTGCTTAGGGATACTTCTTTTCAGGCAATGATGAAATATAAAGCTAAAAGTTTTTGGTTTACCGAAACTTCAACCGTTAATGTAAATGATATATGGCCCCTTAAGCAGGTAGCAAGATCTGACCAATTAATTTCCGTTATGGATTATGTTTTTCTACCCGATCGATCTGGTACTTATGCCGGTTATTATGGACCACCTGATGTTACCCAAAAAGAGAGACATTGGGGTGGCATTATGAAGCTCCTTTCTTCAACTGCCAATAACCTTACTGATGAAAATATTGAATTTATCGATATATGGATGCAGCCTACCCAGATCCCTAAAGGTGCGAAAATGTTAATTGATTTAGGCAGGATTAGTGAAGATGTTATTCCAAATAGAAAGTTGGACACTGAAGATAAACCTCCGTATAATGAAGTTATAAATGAAGGAGAAGATACCGGTATAGACGGGATGAATGATGCTCAGGAACAGGTTTATTATCACTCCAGTGCGCAAGATCCGGCTGGCGATGATTTCAATTTTAATGGTCAAAGTGCTAATTTCATGGATTACTTAAATATCAATGGAACTGAAGGAAATGCTCAGCTTACTGATATTGGAAGGGTGCCGGATACTGAAGATTTAAACCGAAATGGGAGCACAGATCTGGTTAACAGCTACTTCAGATATGAAGTACCATTGGATACTACAAAGAACAAATTTGTTGCGGGTGGTGGAAATGATAACTGGCATTTATATAGAATCCCATTGAAGGATACTGCATCAACCGTTGGAAGCCCTAGTCTTTCTGATGTAGAATATATAAGATTAGTATTTACCGGCGTTGATACAACCATTCGTATTAGAATTGCCGAATTTGACCTTGTAGGTAATCAATGGCAAAAAGTTTTACCGGCTGATACTATTATGGCTATATCGGTGAAAAATGTTGAAGACAATCCTGATTATTACATTCCGCCAGGTGTTCAGCGTGCAAGGGATAGAACTCAGCCCAATGAAAATATTGTTCAGAATGAACAATCAATGGACTTAATTATTAAAGATTTGCCCGAAGGCGAATCAAGAGATGCCGTAAAATATCTTTATCGTCCGCTCGATGTATTTAGTTATTCTTCAATGAAACTCTTTATTCATGGCGATACTGATACAAAACCAGGTTCAATTTCCTATACCGATAAGGCTATGGGACTTTATACTTCAGAAGTTTATTTCAGATTTGGTAGCGATTCTAACAACTATTATGAATATAGACAGCCGGTTGATACCGGATGGAACGAGATTAGCATTCCATTTAAAGATTTAACTGCTATAAAGCAGGCTAGGGGGGATTCGGTTAATGCAATTGTTATCAAAGAAATTCCTGGTCAACCTGGTCATTTTTATAAGGTGAAAGGGCAGCCTTCTCTTACTTCTATAAGATTTTTAGACGTTGGAATCACTAATTTAAATAATGGATTTAATATTGGACCTGTTTCAGGTGAAATATGGGTGAATGAACTAAGGGTTATTGGTGCGGATGATCATCCCGGCTGGGCGTATAGTCTATCTAGTTCTATTAAGTTAGCCGATTTACTATCGGTTAATTTTAATATGAGCCAGTCTGACCCTAATTTCCATAAGTTATCCGATAGGTTCGGCTCTAGGATTGCCTCAAAAAACTGGAGCACTTCTATGCAGATGGACGTTCTAAAATTACTCCCTTTTAATTTACCCGGAAGCAATCTTAGTATTAATTATTCTCACACTGAGTCGGTTGCTAAACCAAAGTATTATCCGGGAACCGATATTGAAGTGGAAGCTGCTGCAAGCATAGCTGAACAAGCTAGGGTTGATACAGTATCTGGTGTTAACAAAACTGCAGACCAGATAAGATCTGAAACCCAGTCAATAAATGTCTCTGATTCTTATTCGGCTTCAAACATTAAGCTCAAGGTCCCTTCTTCTTATTGGCTCATTAGGGATACCTGGAATGCTCTAACTTTCGGATTTAATTATAACAAGTCATTTAATCGAAATCCTTCTATCTTAAGCAATAAAGCATGGATATGGAATGCAAGTTTGAATTATGGAATAAATTTTAGTCCCGATTATTATTTCTATTTAAGAGATATTCCTGTCTTTGGTGTTATATTTTCTTTTCTCACCGATTACCAGAATGCCAAATTTTATTTTACTCCGCAGAATTTTAATTTTAATCTCCAGACTAAAAGAAACAAAAATATAAATATAACAAGAGCCAGGGCTAATAGTTCTTCTCAACTAATTATTTCAAGGGATTTTACTGCCCAACGGGGTTTTAATTTCTCATGGAGGTTTACCGAAGGAGGTTTACTAAATTTATCAACAAACTATAATGTAAATATTTATTCTTCTCTCCTTTATCTGGAAACCGATCAGTTTGGAAACCAGAGAAGCAGTAGTCAGATTTTTAGCGATATTTTCTCTGGTGCTCATTTTGGAAGGGATTATCAATATCAGCAGACATTTGATCTGAAATCCGCTCCCGCTCTTCCTTCATTGTGGGATATAAATAAATATTTTTCTTTAAGTGCCGGATATTCTGCTTCATACCAATGGAATTTTGATTTCAGACAGGTTGATTTGGGAAGAAGTGCCGGGTTTTCAAATAGATCTACTGTAGGTCTAACTCTGAAGTTAAATGCCTTAACTGCCCCTTTATTTGCTCACAAGGAAGAAGAAGAGAATACTTCCCAGTCAACTCAGTCTCCCTCTCCCAGAGGAAGAAATAGGAATTTTGGTGAAAATCAAAATGAGAGAAATGTAGTTTCAAGACCAATTAATCAGTTCTCTGATACTACAAGTAAAGCTGGAACCGATTCATTAATGACTGCTGATACAACAAGTGCCGGAAAACCAAAAAAACACGCTCTAAAAAATGCCTTGCTCTTTTTAGAATCTACTCTCCAATTTATTTTATTTAAATATGAAACCATAACGGTAAATTTTTCTAATAGTAATACTCTTTCGAAAAATGGAATATTAGGCGAGGGGACAGGGTTAAGAAATTTCTGGGGCTTTACTCAAAATAATAAGAATGGGCCTTCACGCAGTTTTATGTTTGGATTAGGTGGAGATGTTGGTCCTCGTGCTCCTAATGGGAATCTTCAAGATGTTTTTTCCCAAACTAATAATCTGGATTTTAGTACATCCCGCCCATTATGGACTGGAGCAACTATTGATTTAAATTGGAATGTTAGCTGGGCTATAAATAAAAGAACAAGTCTCACAACGGATACACTCGGTGCTACTTCAATTAGAGATATAAGTTCAACCGGTACTATTCAACGCTCTTTTCTTACTCTACCCCCTTTCCTCTTTTTAAGTTCTCTAAAAAGTGGGATTCAACAGGTTCATAAATTAGACCCGGAAGGCAATGACCTTTCCGATGCATTTGTACGCGGTTTTGAGTCTCTGCCGATTTTATCAAAACTCGGTCCTCTACAGGATTTTGCTAAATATATTCCTAGACCTAACTGGACAATAAATTGGTCCGGGTTGGAATCTTTCTCTTTATTTAAATCTTTTGCCAAAAGTGTCTCTCTTAGTCATGCTTATAAATCAACCTATTCCGAAGGATGGAAAATTACTCCGGATGGTTTGAAACAAATTCAAACTCAGAGAATTCAGTACGGTTTCACTCCTTTAGTCGGTTTGAATTTCACTTTCAATGAATTATGGGGCGGAAATTTAAATGCAAGTATTAAATATTCTACCAGTACAAGCTACGATCTTGGAACAACTACAAAAAATATCAGTGAAACTTATTCAAGAGATATTGGAGTAACTGCCGGGTATTCAAAATCTGGCTTTGAGTTACCGTTATTTGGAATTTCATTGAAAAATGATATTGAATTCAGTTTTTCTTATACTAGCTCTCAAAATGCTACAACTATTTATGATATGGTTAATTATAGAGATGGTGGAGTTCCGCAGGATGGCACTACAAGGGTTACTATGGAACCGAGAGTTAAATATACAATAAGTTCTAAAGTCACATTATCTATCTTTTTTACCAGGAGTTCCACAACGCCTGAAGGTGCTGCAAGAATTCCTCCTACTACTACTAATGAGGCTGGTCTTGATGTGCATATTTCTATACAATAACCTAAATAATAGGTACAACTTAATTTTTTACATATATTTTAATAAATAATTTAATAGCGAATATGAAATTAAAAAAAATACTCTGGGTTGATGACGAAATTGAATTACTTAAATCTCATATCATTTTCCTTTCCGAAAAAGGTTTTGATGTTGACACTGTTACTAATGGCGAGGACGCTATAAGTAACGTAAAAGAAAATACTTATGATTTAATCTTTCTCGATGAAATGATGGCTGGAATGGGAGGACTGGAAACTTTAGGTCAGATTAAAGAATTTAATCCTAATCTTCCTGTGGTTATGATTACAAAAAATGAAGAAGAATCTCTGATGAATGAAGCAATCGGGGGTAAAATTAGCGATTACCTTACTAAACCGGTTAATCCGAGTCAGGTGCTGCTTGTTTGTAAAAAAATTCTTGAAGGAAAAAAAATTTCCGGTGAATATGCAGCAAAAGATTATTTGCATGATTTTAATCAGATTTCTCAGGCTTTAGTTAATAACCTCGATTTCGCTGAATGGATTGAACTCTATCTAAAAATGGTTAATTGGGATGTTGAATTGGATACGCATCCTGAAATCGATTTACGCCAAATTTTAATTGACCAGAAAAGGGAAGCTAATAAGGAATTCTCAAAATTTGTTGAAAAAAATTATAAAAACTGGATTACTAACGAGGGAGAATCATATACTCCTCTATTAACAACTCAAATAGCCGATAAATATGTTCTGAATAATCTGGAAGATTCGAAAACTTCAGTCTTTTTCTTTGTTATTGATTGCCTGCGTCTGGACCAATGGTTGATTATGGAGAAGCAGCTGATTGACTTCTTCAAAATTGAAAAAGAATATTATTTTTCAATTCTTCCTACCGCTACTCCTTATGCTAGAAATTCTTTATTCAGCGGTTTATATCCCTCCGATATTGAAAAATATTATCCGCAGCTGTGGCAGTCTAATAGCGATGACGATGAAAAGAGTATGAATAAATATGAAAAAGAGCTTTTCCAGTTGTTGCTTGATAGAAGAAGAATTAAATTAAGAAATGAATTGAAGTATATCAAGATTATTGATCCCGAAGTAGGGAGGAACTTTGAACAAAATATTCTTTCATATCAAAACTCTCACTTAACCGCTGTTGTCGTAAATTTTCTTGATATGATCGCTCATGGAAGGTCCGATTCTGATTTATTAAAAGAAATTGCTCCCGATGAACCCGCATACCGCTCTCTGACTGATAGTTGGTTTAAACATTCTTCACTCCTGGCAACTCTAAAAACTCTTTCAAGACTCAAGAATGTTAAAATAATTATTACTACAGATCATGGATCTATAAGATCCTTAAGAGGTGCCAAAGTTCTCGGAGACAAAGAAGCTTCAACCAACTTAAGGTTCAAATACGGAAGAAACCTTAAGGTTGATGACAAACATGCAATATATATAAAGCATCCTTCTGAATATAAGCTGCCGAAACGCGGGGTTACTATTAATTATATTATTGCTAAAGAAGATTACTATTTTGTTTATCCTACTGACTATCATAAATATTTAACTTATTATAAAGATACTTTTCAGCATGGCGGAATTTCTATGGAAGAAATGATTTTGCCTGTGATTACAATGGAACCTAAATAAATTGGAATCTTTATCACGGCTTATTCAAAATGAAGATGACACTGCTGCTCTTGCCCGGGAATTTGCGGCAGAATTAAACGGTGGTGAAATTGTTGTACTTAATGGAGAACTTGGGGCAGGTAAAACCTTTTTTGTTAAAAAAGCTCTTATATCCTTTGGAATAAGTAATGTAAGCAGCCCCACGTTTGCACTTATAAATGAATATTCCGGCCGGATTAAAGTTTATCACTTTGATTTTTACAGAATTACAAACATAAATGAACTTTATGATATTGGTTTTGATGACTATCTGAACGATCCGGATGCTGTTGTTTTTATTGAATGGGGAAATCTGTTCCCCCGGATACTCCCCCAAAAAAGAATTGAAATAGAAATTAAAGTATTAGATGATTTTAGCCGGGAAATAACCAGAAAAACGAATTGCTAAAATATTTTATTATAACTCCGCCGGCCTTAACGCCGTTAAGCGTAAATGAGACAGATTTGATTAATATTATAATAGCTAATGGATTTAATTCCGCAACGCCGTTAGGCGTGAAATATTTTAATCAGTGCAATAGGTTTAACTAATATGAAAATAGCCAGTATATTTTATTTTCCTAACGCCGTTAGGCGTGAAATATTATTAACACTCAATGCCCAAAGAACCAAAAAACACCGTAGGTGTGACATATTTCTTTAATTACAAAAACAATCGACATGCTTGAATAATATAATAAAAGCTAATAAATTAAATTCCTAACGCCGTTAGGCGTGAAATATTATTAACACATAATGCCCAAAGAACCAAAAAACACCGTAGGTGTGACATATTACCTAATAAATGAATAGGGGTATCTATGGCAAATACTTATTCACAACTATTAATTCATGTGATTTGTGCCGTACAAGGCAGACAAAACTTAATATCTCCAAAATGGAAGAACGAATTATTTAAATATATAACTGGTATAGTTTCAAACAAAAATCAAAAAATGCTCTGTATAAATGGAGTTGCAGATCATATCCATATCTTAATAGGCTTAAAACCGGATATAGCGATTTCAGACCTCGTGAGAGATGTAAAAAATAATTCAGCAACCTTTATTAATACTAAGAAATTTATAAGAGGTAAATTTAATTGGCAAAAAGGTTTTGGAACCTTCTCATATTCTAATTCACAAAAAGATAAAGTTGTAAAATATATTTTAAATCAAGAAAATCATCATCGTAGGAAAACATTTAAAGAAGAATATATTGAATTCTTAAAAAAGTTTAATGTTGAGTATAATGAGAAGTATTTATTCGAATGGATCGAATAATCTCACAGTGGCTAATATATTTTTCCTTAACGCCGTTAGGCGTGAAATATTATTAACACATAATGCCTAAAAGAACAAAAAGAACACCGTGGGTGTGATATATTGCTCTAAAAAAAATAAAAAATCAACATTCATGACTAATATCATAATAGCTAATACATTTAATTCCCTAACGCCGTTAGGCGTGAAATATTATTAACGCTTAATCCCCAAAAGAACAAAGAGAACACCGTAGGTGTGACATATAATGATTAATAACCCCATACTATCCTTAGAAACTTCCCAGACCCTCTGTAGCACCTGCATTTATTTCTCTGAAAATAAATTCTTCGAAATGAATTTCAAACTAAAAAATGCTCACGCCGAAAAACTCTTTGAATCGATAGACTATGTAATAAAATCCGCAGCAATAACAATTAAAGATATTGCCGTCGTTGCAGTCTCTTCCGGCCCTGGATCATTTACAGGCCTTAGGATTGGAATGTCTGCCGCTAAAGGAATTGCCTTCGGCTTATCCTTACCTATTATCCCTGTCCCAACTTTTGAAGCTTTGTCTTTACAGATTTGTAATTATATACCTATAAATACTGAATTTATAATTGCTAATAAAGTTAATATGGAAGAAATATATTATGCGAAATTAAAAAAAACCTCATCAGGTTATACTTTTTTAGAAGAGTTAAAAGTCCTTAATCACAAAGAAATAAACAATAAAATTGGTAACACTTTGATTTTTGGAAATGCATCATTAGATTCCGGTAATAATTTACTTCAGATTAGTCAAAGCACGAATATAGATTCACCTAATGCAAAATTCGTCGCTCAGTGGTGTGATTATTTTGGTAAGGATAAAATTATATTCAATTATGAATATCTTGAACCAACTTATTTTAAAAATTTTATAATAAAGGAGAGGAAAAATGTTTAAGAAAATTATTTCTCTTTCTATCTTTTTATTTACTGTCGGTTTTGCCCAGACAGATGCCCCTAAAATAGTTGTCCAGCCCGATGAGTATGATTTTGGGACTATAAATCAGGGAGATAAAGTATCCCATGATTTCGAAATCTTAAATAAAGGAACCGGCGAATTAAGAATTGTAAATGTGCGTGCTTCATGCGGATGTACTGCCGCTACACCTGCTAAAACTAATCTTCAGCCCGGTGATTCTACAAAATTAACCGTTATTTTTAACTCTACAGGAAAAATGGGAAAACAGAATAAAATCGTTTATGTTAAATCTAATGACCCCTTCAATAATGTAATTAATATAAAGTTTACAGGTGATGTCGTTCAGGAAACCCCTGCTTTATCTAATGACCCGAAAATATTCTTCCCCGAAACAAATCATGATTTTGGAACAGTAGAAGAAGGAAAAGTTGTTAATTATAATTTTGTTATTACCAATAAAGGCAATGCTACTCTGGAAATTCAGGATATCAAAACTTCATGTGGCTGTACCGCTGCTCTCCTAAATAATAAATCAATTAAACCTGGTGAAGAAGATTCTATTAAAGTCCAGCTCGATACTAAAAATCACACTGGTAAAATGGTACGGACTGTTACCATTAAGTCTAATGATCCTAAGGAACCATCAAGCACTTTAACTATTTATGCAGATGTTGCAAAAGGATAAAATTTAATGGCCTGGTTTACACGTTCTAAAGAAAATATTTCTCCCGACTCTCAAAAAAAAGATCTTCCCGATGGGCTTTGGGAAAAATGTCCCAGTTGTGGTGAAATTATTCATAAAAAACAATTGGAATCTAATTTATGGACTTGCTTAAAATGTGGATATCATTTCCGGATTGGCAGTAACGAATATATCGAAATTATTCTCGATGATGGCTCCTTTAAGGAAATGGATAAAAGAATGAAATCTGCCGATCCCCTGGATTTTACCGATACCAAAAAATATTCTGTTAGAATCCAGGAGACTATAAAAAAGTTGGGGCTTAATGATGCTGTTAAGACCGGTACAGGAAAGATAAATAATCTTGAAATTGCTTTTGGTTGTATGGATTTTAAATTTATAGGCGGTAGTATGGGTTCTGTTGTTGGAGAGAAAATTGCCCGCTTAATCGATAAGGCTTACAAAAGTAAAATACCCCTCATCATTATTTCTGCAAGCGGGGGAGCACGTATGATGGAAGGAGCCTTCTCTTTGATGCAAATGGCTAAAACAAGTGCACGCCTGGCACGCCTTGCTGAAGCGAAAATTCCTTATATTTCTGTTCTAACTGACCCCACTACGGGTGGAACTACCGCTAGTTATGCTATGCTCGGGGATGTCCACATTGCCGAACCTAAAGCTTTGATCGGGTTTGCTGGCCCAAGAGTAATTAAACAAACTATCGGTAAAGATTTACCCGAAGGATTTCAAAAATCCGAATTTTTACTTGAACATGGTTTTATAGACATTATTGTACCCCGAAAAGAACTTAAAGATACCATATTCAATTTAATTACATTTATGACCTGAGGCGTTCCATTAATATCATCACTTCTGTTAAGGAAATGCAGCAGCTTTCCGATCGCCTTCGGTTGGGAAAACAAATAATCGGTTTTGTTCCCACTATGGGATTCCTTCATGACGGTCATTTATCTTTAATAAAACAATCCCGGGAGAAATCTGACTTTACTGTTGTATCCATTTTTGTAAATCCAACCCAGTTTGCACCTAACGAAGATTTTAACAAATATCCACGAGATATTGAAAGAGATAAAAAGCTGCTTCAGCAAAATAAAGTAAATGCTCTTTTTCTACCCTCTGAAAATGAAATTTATTCACCTTATTTTCAAACCTATGTTGAGGTAACTGAAATATCTAAAATACTCGAAGGAAAATTCAGACCCTTCCATTTTAAAGGTGTCGCAACAATTGTAGTAATTCTTCTCAATTGCGTAAAACCTCACTTTGCTTTCTTTGGACAAAAAGATGCTCAGCAGGCTGCCCTTATTAAACAAATGGTCATTGATTTGAAGTTGGATGTCAATATTATCGTTGCTCCAATTATAAGAGAAAAAGATGGCTTGGCAATGAGTTCAAGAAATTCTTATTTATCTGAATATGAGAAGAGTGATGCATTAGTATTATTTAATTCATTAAATCATGCTCAAAATTTAATTGAAAATGGGGAAAGAGTTTCAAAAAATATTGTTTCCCAGATGAAAGAAATTATAAATAGTGTAGAAACATCAAAGCTTGATTATATCGATATTGTGAATTCAGACTCATTCAGCTTGTCAGAGAAACTGGAACCGGGTAAAGAATATTTCATACTTATTGCTTGTAAGATCGGTTCTACCAGATTGATTGATAATATTAAAATAAAAGTTACCTAATCTTCATTGTATTTTCATAAACTGATCTTATCCCGTATAAAACTAATCCCTTTTCATAAATGAACTTGAAATTAAGATATGGAAGTAAATAGTTGGCATTCCCTCCTGTTACATAAATAATAATTTTATCTGCTTTATTTTTTTTAATTAAATAAGTAATTGTTTGGCTGATAACACCTAAAGTGGAATTTACTACTCCGCTTGCAATGGATGTTTTTGTTGAATCTCCAATTATCCCTTTATAATCTGCTGGTTTTACTATCGGTAGCTGTGCCGTCTCATTTTTTAATGCTCTAAACATCATTCCGATTCCGGGAGTAATTAATCCTCCTGTAAAAATCCCGTTATATTTTATGACATTTATTGTTGTTGCAGTTCCGAAATCAATGCTTAGAATGAAAACATTTTTATTATATTTTTTCGAAATCTCTCCTTGATTATAAAGATAAAATGCCCCTTCTGCTGAACAAATTCTATCAATACCCAGTGTCTCAGGTGTTTTATATCTTATTTCAATATTGAACTTTGAATCCCGGCTTATTACAATTGGTTCGAAACCAAAAGAAGATCTAAACCTCTTCTCAAAATATCTTAATTTCTTTGGTACAACTGAAGAAACTGCTGCTGCCTTTACTTTCTTATTTGATAAAAACTCTATTAACGATTCTATATCTTCAAATATGTTAAAACTGGATATTTTATTTTTATTAAATGTTGCAGCCTTATACTTTGAGTTGCCTATATCTACAGCTATAAACATATTTAATAAACCTCAATAAAAACATACTAGATGTTTAACCTGCTTGCCGAATGAATTAGTTCAGCAGGCAAGTTATTGTAGTAATAAGAAAACCTAACAGATCGAGATCCTCGTAGAGGATCAATAAAATAATCCTCAATTAGAGATACTTACATCACCATAATGAATTTTCTCTATTTTATCGTCTGATTTTAAAAGTAAATAACCATTTTCATCAATGTCTTCAAAGATACCGTATTTAACCACTGTACCCTCTGTAATTGATATTTTATATCCTATTAAATTACAATGGGACCTCCAATCATTTAAAATCCATTTCGGTTCATCGTTTACCTTTTCTAAAATTTCTTCAAAATTATTAAGGATTTCCGCTAATAAATTTTCTCTTTCTACTAAATGATTTAATTCGGATTTTATTGAAGTCGGGGGAATATTAAAATTTCCTTGGAAGAATGTCTGGTTTACATTTAATCCCACTCCAATAACAATCTTATCTAATTTATTCCCCTTAGACGAAGATTCTAATAGTATGCCTGCGGCTTTTTTATCGTTTATCAATATATCATTAGGCCATTTTAAATTAACACGAAGTTGAAATAAGTTTTCTATGGAAAGCGCAACTGCTAAAGAAGTACCGAAATTTACTAAAGTTGAATTTTCTCCAAGATATTTCTTATGGTTTAATAATATAGAAAAAGTTAAATTCTGATCTTTGGCACTATACCAGACCCTGTCTTTTCGTCCTCTCCCTTTAAATTGCTTTTCGGCTAATAATACAGTTCCATTCTGATTGAATTTGTTCCCTTTATCAAACAAAATTGAGTTTGTAGAATCTACTTCTTCACAATACACAAAATTTCTACCAATAAACTCTGTATCTAATTTTATATCAAAACTCTCTATGTTAAACATATAAACCTTTTAAACTAGTTTGTAATGACAAATATTTTGTCATATTTAATGAGAATTGACAAAATGGCAGTCAGTGTGACAAAATAAATCTCTTCTAATTATATATCTAGATCGCTATTAAGTTCATGTAATATAAGATTTTATAGAAATTTAAAGCAAATGGCATAATCATTGCTTTTACTAATACAATTTTATAAAGCAATATCCGAAACGATAGTATGAAATTAATTGAATTTGAACCCTTTAGACAATTACAAAATTTTAATGATAAAGTACAAAAATTATTAGACAATTTTCAGGATTATGTATTGGACTATGAAGAATCTTTTTATCCAAAAATAGACATTTAAATATTTATTCACCAATAAAAAAATAGGAGTATTTAATGGGAAAGATAATAGGAATTGATTTAGGAACAACTAACTCTTGTGTAGCGGTTATGGAAGGGAATGATCCGGTTGTTATACCTAATGCTGAAGGTGGAAGAACTACACCTTCGGTTGTTGCATTTACCAAAAACGGTGAAAGATTAGTCGGGCAGCCGGCTAAACGTCAGGCGATTACTAATCCGAAAAATACAGTCTTTTCTATAAAACGTTTTATGGGAAGATTATTGAATGAAGTCAGTGACGAAAAAGGTAAAGTACCTTATGAGGTGATTTCTGGCGACGGAGGATCTGCAAGGGTTAAAATAAATGATAGAATTTATTCTCCACCCGAAATTAGTGCTATGATTTTACAGAAAATGAAAAAAACTGCAGAGGAATACTTAGGACAGGAAGTTACTGAAGCTGTTATAACTGTACCTGCTTATTTTAATGATTCGCAAAGACAGGCTACTAAAGATGCAGGTGAAATTGCTGGTTTGAAAGTTAGAAGAATAATTAATGAACCTACTGCGGCTGCTTTAGCTTACGGCCTCGATAAAAAAAATACTGCCGATCATACTGTCGCTGTTTATGACCTTGGAGGCGGTACTTTTGATATTTCGATTCTCCAGTTAGGTGAGGGTGTCTTTGAAGTAAAATCAACTAATGGTGATACCCACCTTGGCGGCGATGACTTTGATCAGAGAGTAATTGACTTCTTAGCTGATGAATTTAAGAAACAGGAAAGCATCGATTTAAGAAAAGATCCTATGGCTTTGCAGAGATTAAAAGAAGCTGCTGAAAAAGCTAAAATAGAATTGTCTTCTTCATCTACTACTGATGTTAATTTGCCGTTTATTACTGCAACACAGGATGGCCCTAAACATTTAAATATAAACTTAACAAGGTCTAAATTTGAACAGTTGATTGATGATCTGGTTCAAAGAACAAAACATCCTTGTGAACAGGCTATTAAAGATGCTGGTGTTAGTCAAAATGATATTAATGAAGTTATTTTAGTCGGAGGATCAACTCGAATCCCCATGGTTCAAGATTTAGTAAGAAAGTTATTCGGCAGGGAACCGCATAAAGGTGTGAATCCGGATGAAGTCGTTGCTGTTGGAGCAGCTATACAAGGTGGTGTTTTAGCTGGTGATGTAAAAGATGTATTGCTTCTTGATGTTACTCCGCTTTCACTGGGTATTGAAACCCTTGGCGGCGTTATGACAAAATTAATTGATGCCAATACCACCATCCCGACTAGGAAAAGCGAAATATTTTCTACTGCTTCTGATAGTCAGCCTTCGGTTGAAATACATGTTCTTCAGGGTGAGCGTCCTATGGCTGCTGATAATAGAACTCTGGGTAAATTTCATCTCGATGGAATTCCGCCTGCACCTAGAGGCGTTCCGCAAGTTGAAGTTACTTTCGATATAGATGCAAATGGTATTATGCATGTGAATGCTAAGGATAAGGCTACTAATAAAGAGCAGAGTATAAGGATTACTTCATCAAGCGGATTATCTAAAGATGAGATTGATAAAATGAAAAATGATGCCAAAGAACACGCTGCCGAAGATAAAAAGAAAAGAGAAAATATCGATGTCAAAAATCAGGCTGAAAGTTTAGTCTTCCAGACTAAAAAACAGATAGATGAAATGAAAGATAAAATTCCTGCTGATAGTAAGTCCAAACTTGAAGCGGAAATTAATAAAGTTGAAGATGCTATTTCTTCAAATAATACGGATCAAATGAAATCGGCAACTGAATCATTAAGTAAAGCATGGAACGAAATAGCTTCGAAGCTTTATTCTCAGACAGGACAGCAGCAGGGTGGTCCGCAGCAGGAAGCAGCTGGACCTCAACAGGAGAGCCAGGCTAAGGGCGAAGGTAAAGAACAAGCACAGGATGCCTCGTATGAAGTTGTTGATGATGAAAACAAAGATAAAAATAAAAAGTAAATTAAGTTAATATAATAAATAAATAATAATGGAGTAAAAAATGACTGACAATAAAGAAACAGTTGATGTAAAAGAACAGGAAACTCTCTCACTCAAAGAAATCTTTGAAAAAGAGACTGTTTTTGCACCTTTTGTTAACATTTATGAAACTAACGAAGACTTCGTTCTTGTTGCTAATATGCCGGGAGTTTCTAAAAATGATGTTAAACTAAAATTAGAAGAAGGTTCTCTATCTATTTTTGGCAAAATAGATTATAATGAAGTAGTTAATAGAAAATATATCCTTAATGAAGCTGGGGTCGGAAATTATTACCGCAAATTTAAGATCTCCAGTAGCATTGATGAATCAAAAATAGATGCTAATTATGAAAATGGTCAGTTAATTGTTAAACTGCCAAAACATGATAGAATAAAACCTAGGTCAATTAACGTAAAATAATCATTTCTGAATGAAATATTAAAACCCCGTTTAACGGGGTTTTTTTATTTTAAACATATCTCCAAAAGTTAAAAGAAAGGGATTACAGTTAGGGTACTTCACCCTCTCCTTTCTACCTGTCCCGATTCTATTTTATCGGGAAGGAAAGGATAACACGACTTCTAACACTTTTTACTTCATTAACTCGTCTATATTCAATTCAATCCTTTTTTTATTTATTTATTACTATCGATTCCTTATCTTGATAACCAAAAAATCCTAATTTATGGTTGAAAGTTCAAAAAAAAGCAGAATTATTTTTATTGACTTAATGCGGACGTTTGCAGTTCTGCAAATGGTTCAAGGGCATACTATTGATGCATTGTTATCAAATGAATACAGGTCTTTCCAATCACCTATTTTTACAGTCTGGTATTTTATGCGCGGCATGACTGCACCCATTTTTCTCTTTACCGCTGGAACTATTTTCACATATCTCTTTAGATCAAATAATACAACCTTCTTTAAAAACCCGCGTACTAAAAAAGGAATAAAACGGTTCCTTCTACTTGTTTTTTTAGGATATCTTCTTCGCTTTCCTACTCCCTCACCATTTAATTTTTCACGTGTTTCTGCCGGTCAATGGCATATATTTTTTGCTATAGATGTCCTGCAGTCAATAGGATTTGGTATCCTATTCATCATGATTCTTGCTTATATCTCTGAAAAAATCAATCTCAGCGATTATTTAATATTCGGCATCTCAGCAGCTCTTATTTTCGGTCTCTTTCCCTGGTTTGATACAATAAATTGGTCTGACTTTTTACCGGTTCCCATTGCTGGGTACTTCTATTCCGGAACAGGCTCTATTTTCCCTTTATTCCCCTGGACTGGCTATGTAGTGGGTGGGGGAGTGCTCGGAAGTTATCTCGGTAGACATCCCCTGGTATTTACAACAAAGAAGTTTAGCCTTATGTTGCTTGTATTCGGTGTTTCCTTTATGTCAATTGCTATGTTAATAGGTATATTTGGATATGATTTTTTTGACGGGAAATGGATCGGAGAGGTTTATACAATATTCTTAAGAGTAGGTTTTGTGCTGGTTTTAAACTCATTGGTATCTTTTATATGTTTGGAAGTGAAATCCATTCCTAAAATCCTAATTTTAATTGGTAGAAATACATTATTAATTTATGTTGTTCATCTGGTTATTATTTATGGTAGTGCATGGAATAAAGGTCTTTACAGCTATTTTGCTCAGAGCTTTAACGCCTGGAATTCTGTAGGTATGGCTCTCTTAATGATTGTTACTATGACATTAATGGTTATTTTGATTAATAAAATTAAAATGAGAACAAAACAGGTAGTTACTTAATTTCTATCTTATTTATATGAGAAAATCCCAGAATACAAATCCCGGCTTAACCGAAGAGGAAAAAGTTTATGAGCAGTCCCTTCGTCCTTTATGTATTAATGATTTTGTAGGGCAGGGTAAAATAACTGAAAATTTGAATGTCTTTATTTCTGCAGCTAAAAAAAGGGGAGAAGCTCTGGATCATGTACTTCTAACCGGACCTCCCGGTTTAGGTAAAACTACACTTGCATATATCATAGCAAATGAACTAAATGTTAAATTAAAGGTTACTTCCGGACCTGTTCTTGAAAAACCTGGTGATCTGGCTGGTATGCTTACTAATTTGGAAGAAAGATCCGTCCTATTTATTGATGAAATTCATCGTCTAAGCCCTGTTGTTGAAGAATATTTATATTCCGCAATGGAAGATTACAAACTGGATATTATGATTGATAGTGGACCTAACGCCCGCTCTGTTCAGATTAGTCTTCCAAAATATACTCTCGTGGGTGCTACCACTCGGGCCGGAATGCTGACGGCTCCTCTAAGAGATCGGTTTGGTATTAGGTTCCGCTTGGATTATTATGATTCTGCGATGCTGGATAAAATTGTAGCTCGCTCTGCGAAAATTCTTGATATCAATATCTTTGAAAAAGCTTCATTTGAAATTGCAAAACGGTCAAGAGGCACCCCCCGTATTGCTAATCGCCTTTTAAGGAGAACAAGAGACTTTGCGGATTATGAGGATAAAAATGCTATTGATGTTGAGATAGCTCAAAAAGCATTGACTGCTCTCGAAGTAGATGAATTCGGCCTGGATGAAATGGATAAGGATATAATTCTTACAATTATTGAAAAATACAAAGGAGGTCCTGTAGGTCTGGGTACTCTCGCTGTGGCTGTAAATGAAGACCCTGGAACAATTGAAGAAGTATATGAACCATTTTTAATTCAACAAGGTTTCATTCATAGAACTCCCAGAGGAAGAGAAGCTACCGCTCTTGCTTATAAAAGATTTGGAAAAAATAAGTTCGATCTCAATAATAAATCATTATTTGAATAATTCTCGATCAGCATTCAGAAGTGCATATTATCTAAAATTAAACATTCATGCTCATTTATTAGAATAATGAAAATTTTGAAATACATAATTTATCTTATACCCATTATTTCCTTCATGGTTTATTCATCCGTAAAAGAATTGAATGAAGGAGCTTTGGGAACCAGGTCAAACCCTATTAAAATTTATTTTACTCCTTCTGTTGATGCCAAAAGAATATCGTTTAATGCGAAAGCCTTAGTAAATTTTCTTGAAAAAGAAACTGGTTACTACTATAGAACTGCAGTCCCGGCAAGTTTTATTGCTGTTGTTGAAGCTTTTGGAACCAGTAAAGTTGATATCGCCGCTATAAATACCTTTTCTTATTTAATGGCGCATGCTAAATATGGCGCAGAAGCAAGATTAAGAATTGTACGGGATAATAATCAAACTAGCTATAAAGGTCAGTTTATTACCAGGTATGATTCCGGGATTGACAGCATTCAGGATATAAACGGAAGAACTTTTGCTTATGTCGATCCTTCTTCGACTTCAGGCTATATTTTACCTAAAGCCATGCTAAACAGGATGGATATTAAACCTAGTGAAACCGTTTTTGCAATGAGACATGATAATGTTGTTACTATGGTTTATCAAGGGCAGGTTGACGCAGGAGCAACATATTATGCTCCCCCTGATCCTGAAACCGGAGAGATACTGGATGCCAGAATGAGAGTTGAAAAACAATTTCCTGATGTGGCTAAGAAAATAAAAATAATCGGATTTACTGAGGATATACCTAACGATCCATGGGTATTTCGTAAGAATATGAATGAAGAAATGAAAGAGAAAATTATAAATGCTTTGATTAAATTTGTAAATACTGATTACGGTCGAAAAGCTATGTATGATATATATGATATAGTTGGATTGATACCGACTAAAGATAGTGATTACAACAAATTACGGCGATTACTTGAAGAACAACATATATCCTTTGAAAACCTCGTCAAAAAGTAAATGATATTAAAAGTAGATAACCTTCATAAAATTTATAACAACGGGACTCATGCTTTAAAAGGAGTAAGTTTTAAAGTAGAAGAGGGAGAATTTTTAGTTATTATTGGCCTGAGTGGTTCGGGCAAATCTACTTTATTAAGATGCATTAATCGCTTGATTGAACCTACTTCCGGCACTGTGAACTTTATGGGGAAAGATATCACTCATATCAAGGGAGAAGAATTAAGAAAAGCTAAAGCTCAAATTGGAATGGTTTTTCAGCAATTTAATTTGATTAAACGCAGGAGCGTGCTTACTAATGTTCTTACGGGTAAACTTGGTTCTTTAGGTACCTTTGAATCTCTCTTTGAAAAATATTCTGAAGAAGTTTATAAAGAGGCTTATAATAACCTGGAAACTGTCGGCATTAGGGAAAAAGCAGATATTAGAGCCGATTCTTTAAGCGGTGGTCAACAGCAGCGTGTAGCTATTGCAAGAAGTCTCATGCAGAACCCTAAGCTTCTTTTGGCAGATGAGCCTGTAGCATCTCTTGATCCGGCTACATCAAATTCAATAATGCAGTATTTCGAAAAAATCAATAATGAAAGAGGCACAACTGTGATTTGTAATCTCCACTTCTTAAGCCTTGTTAGAAGATATGCTTCTAGAGTTATAGCTTTAAAAGCCGGTGAAATTATATATGAAGGGTTGCCTAAAGAAATTGATGAAGCCTGGTTTAAAAAAATATATGGCGAAGAAGCCGAAGAGGTAGAAATCAGATGATCAATCCCGAATTAGATTTATCTCCTTATTTACATCTGGAAAAAAGCAAAAAAAGACAAAATAAATT
Source organism: uncultured Bacteroidota bacterium (assembly GCA_963740945.1). Taxonomy (GTDB): domain Bacteria; phylum Bacteroidota; class Ignavibacteria; order Ignavibacteriales; family Ignavibacteriaceae; genus CAVQBP01. The sequence goes on from CAVUGE010000017.1 coordinate 396,447, forward strand.
TAACCTTGTTAAAGCCGTTTTATTAGATATCTTTTTTATTTTCTACTCAATTTTGGTCGTTAGAAGAGCTATTTTTCTGAAATTTATTCTTGATCTTAGGGATCTGCCATTCTCATGGAATGAAATTGGTATTATTCTTATTATTAGTATTATCGCAGGTTATGTTTGGGGAACAAGTAGAACTTCTCTTTCTTGTAGACTCTTTGGTATTGCTAAAGATGATAAGTTTACTAAATGGACAACTGAAATTTTCGCATGGTTTTTATTTGACATTACTTTTATCGCAGGATGGATCGTTACTAAAATTTCTATTGTGGGATTATTTAGCACCGAAGGATTACATGGAGCTGAAAGAATTTTCAATTCTTTGTTTCAACCTGAAATGGGAATATTTGATGATGCTCTATTTGCTATGATAGAAACTATTTATATAGCCCTTGTTGCAACCCTGATCTCTATTCCTCCGACTTTATTGATAAGTTTTTTTACTGCTAGAAATCTAATGAAAGAAAATAAGATAACTTTCGCTATTTATTACGTTTTAAGAATTCTTTTAAACTTTGTTAGATCAATTGAACCTTTAATCTGGGCTATAATTTTTTCTGTGTGGGTTGGCATCGGTCCTTTTGCCGGAATGATTGCTCTCCTCGTTCATACTATTGCTTCAAATGCAAAATTATATTCGGAAGCTATTGAGGGTATTGAACAAGGACCCGTTGAAGCTATTTCTGCTACCGGAGCAAATAAGGTCCAAATTGTTTGGTATGCTGTGGTTCCTCAAATCATGCTCCCGTTCCTATCTTTTACTATTTATCGGTGGGACATAAACGTTAGAATGGCAACTATTATTGGATTGGTTGGAGGAGGCGGAATCGGTACTATGTTGATGCAGTATCAGGGACTTGCAAGATGGCATGAAGTAGGTCTAATTGTTTTAATGATTGCTTTTGTTGTTTGGGTTATGGATTATATAAGCGCTAAAATTCGCGAAGCTATTTATTAAAGTAATTTGATTTTTTCTTCAAATTGATTTTACGGTAAAAATATTAGTAATTATCCTTGAAAATATCGTTTAATAATGAGGTTATCTCTTTTTTATTAAATGGTTTTGCAATATAATGGCTGCATCCGCCATTAAGAAATTCTTCTTTGTCACCTGTCATTGCATAAGCTGTACATGCAATTATTGGAGTATTTTTATACTGCGGGATTCTCCGTATCTCTTTAGTGGCATTTATACCATTTATTATTCCTTTTAAGTTTATATCCATAAGGATTGCATCAAATTTTTGCTTTTGTGTAAGCGATATAGCTTCCTCTCCAGTTGAAACATGTAAAATATTAAATTTAGGGTTCAAGTAGCTTGTTAAAATTGATTTTACATTTATATCATCATCAACTAAAAGGATTAGGGGGATATATTTTAATTCAATCGATTCTCGCTTCTCTTGTAATACTTTCTCCGGACTATTTATTCTTAGTATTGGCAATCTGACCGTAAAAATAGTCCCTTTATTTAATTCACTTTCTACCGTAATTGTTCCGCCAAGCCTTTGAACAAATTTCTTGGTTATATTTAGTCCCAATCCTGAACCTTCGAAATTCCTATTCATCCCCTCACTTGCCTGACGGAACTCATCAAATATTATTTCAAAATCTTTCTTAGCTATTCCGATGCCTGTATCAATAACCTTCAGATTTAAGAAATCCCCTCGATCATTATATTGAAAAAAAATGTGAACAGTAACACCGCCGGTTTTTGTGAACTTAATAGCGTTATTTATTAAATTATTTAATATCGATTCATATGCGCGTTTATCAAGTCTCACTCGTTGTATTTGAAAATCGAAATCATATTTTATATTAATACCCCTTCTTTTAGCTGCTTCTTTGAAAGTGTTAATGATATTTACTGATACCGCATTTACATCAAAAACAATAGCATTTAATTCCAGCTTATTATTTTCAATTTTAGAAAGATCAAGGATCAAATTTAAAGTTTCAAATAATCTGCGGCTTGATTCATAAATAGCGTCAATCATCTCTTTTTGTTCTGGGTTTAATATTTCATATGTAAGTAATTCTGATAATCCTATAATCCCGAAAAGGGGAGTTCTGAGTTCATGACTCATATTAGCAAGAAAATTGGATTTTAGTCGGCTCATCTCTTCAGCTTTTTCTTTTGCTGAAATTATTTCACTTTCATATTTTTTACGATCTGTGATATCTTGTATAGTCCCAATCATCCGAATTACATTTCCTTCATTATCCAATTGTAATTGTCCGATTCCATGAACCCAGTGCTCCTGTTCATCTTCTACTCTTAATATTTTATACTCTTTATCAAAAGGTTCAAGTTCATTTAAAACATTATTCTTGAAGTAATTTAACATCAATTCTCTGCTGTCAGGATGAACTATATTTAACCACCCGTTAAAATCTTTAGTGTAATTGGATTCAATTCCGAAAATATCATGTAAAGTCTCTGAACAATCCCACATACCTGTGCTGATTTCAAATGAATAATGCCCCAATCTCGCAATTTTTTGAGATTCTTTCAATAAAAACTCATTGCTTCTCAATGCTTGTTCTGTTTTTTTATATTCGGATAGTAACCGTGCATTTTGAATTGCAAATGCAGCTTGATTGGCAATCCCTTTCAATAAATCTATTTCATCTTCACCATATTCTCTGTTATCATCAATATTCATAATTCCGAGGACTCCAATTAATTCTTCGTTATGAAGTAAACTGGTAAATGTTAGAGTATGTACAGTTGAGACGTTTACATTTGTTTTATGGTCAGAATTATTTGTATCTAAAATATTTGGGATTGTTATTACAGATCTACTTTTATTAATCAATTCATTAAATTCTGAAGAAGAGATCATTGGAATATATTTTTCTCCATTATTGGAAATGCCGGTACTTTTGGCAAGCTTCAGATTATCTTTGTCTTTATTATATAAAAATATGCTCACTGAGGGTACATTTAATGTTTGGGAAGTTTCTTTACACACCATATCAAGTACTTTATCAATATCCAATATAGAATTTAATTGAGATGCAATTCTTACAAGGCTCTTTGTTCGTTTTATTTCATTTTTAATTTGTTCCTCAAACGATTTTCGTTTTGTAATGTCATGATATAGACAGAGAGCAGCCTTCTTTCCTTTATATTCTATAATTGAAGCATTAACTTCAAATATCAGCTCATTTCCTTCTTTATTAATATGTATCGTTTCAAAATTTTGAAGATGCCCCTTTAATACTACTTCTTCGATATTTTTTGCTGTCCTATCAAAATATTTTGCTATATTTTTTATAGGCATTCCCCTAAATTCGGATTTACTATAACCATATATTTCGCAGGAACGGTTATTAACATCCAGAATTGTGTTATCATCCGTATTTATAATCAAAATTGCATCATGTGCATTTTCAAACAACCTTCGGTATTCCTTTTCTGATTGCTTAATTTTTTCTTCGGCTAATTTTCGTTCGGTTATATCTTTCACAAAAGAAAATGAAAGGCTCTTATTTTCAAACTCAATGAAACTAATCTGAACTTCAACTGGAAATTCTTTCCCATCTTTTCGTCTTTGTTTAGTTTCAATTGTAATAACTTCATTTAATTTGGTATTTTCTCTATATTGTTTCCATTTTTCCGGTTTAATTCTTGGATCTATATCCCATAATTTTAACGCTAACATTTCATTTAATGAATATCCTAAACTTTTACATGCATAATTGTTGGCATAAATTATATCACCGTTATCTTCTATTTGATAAATCCCTATTTGTGAATTGTCTATGCCGAATTGGTTTAATTTTAGTTGTGCCTCTGCTTTTTTTCTCTCTGAAATATCTCTGGCAATTGCACTATGATATTCCTTCCCCTCAAATGATATGAAACTAAAATTTACCTCAACAGGAAAAATTCTCCCGTATTTGGTTTTATGAGTAGTTTCGATCATATATGATTTTAATCCCCGCGACTTGGCCCAATGTTCTTTCCATCTATCTTTAGAAAAGGTTGTATCAATATCAAATATAGTTTTGAGAATTAATTCCTTTTCTTCATACTCTAAAGATTTGCAAGCTGCCTCATTTATATAAACTAATTCGCCCTTGGAACCTACCCAGAATACTGCATCTCTCGCTTTATCCACTGAAAATTGGGTTAGTAGAAGTTTTTGAGAAATTTTATAACGTTCTGTTATATCCTGTATTATACCGAACATTCGAACCGGATCTCCTTCTTCATTGGAAATGACTTCACCTTCACTGTGTACAAACTTTATTTCGTGATTTTTTAATATTATCGAATGATCAATACTGTAAGGTTTCCCTTTATGCATTGCATTTTCAATTTGTTGCACAACCCTGTTGTAGTCTTCCGGATGAATAAATTGAAGAAAGGTCTCGTAATTGACTGTTGTATTTTGTTTCTCTAATCCAAAAATATTATATACTTCATCTGACCATGAAAGAAGATTATCTTTTACATTCCATTCCCAGTTTCCCAGATGTCCAATTCTTTGAGCATTTGAAAGTTGTTCTTTAATTATTTTTAATTCTTCTTCCAGCTGATTGCCGTTCATCATGCTGCCCATCTATAATCTGCTCCTAATAAAAATACGTAGTACTTTTCAAAAAAAATTAAAATATAAATTTAATTAATTTAATAAAGTTATGGAAATGAAAAAAGAAAGCTGATATTAGCGTTGTTTTTGGAGTGTTTCCAATATGACTAGAATAAGGTAATAATTACCTTTTGTTTATAAATATATGATAATATCTGAGACTTTTATTTTTATAGAACTTAAGCAGCCTTATTTTTCTTAAAATCCCGTACATTATAATTAGTAATTACATTATAGTAACTTTTTACCAATCTCTCAAAAATCTTCTCCCAAGTCTGCTCTTTTGCATAAAGAATAGAATTATTCTTCAATTTATTTCTTATATCAGGTGAATCAAGTAAATAATTTATTTTTCCTGCCAGCTCTTCCGGATCACGCGGTGAGGTGATCAATCCGTTTACTCCATCTTCTATTATACCGTAAGCTCCCCCTTCTTTTGCACAAATTGGCGGGATTCCGGATGCCATCGCTTCTAAGGTAACATTACCGAAAGTCTCTGTTGTTGATGGAAATACAAAAATATCACTTGATGCATATGCTTGTGCTAATTCTTTCCCTGATTTATATCCAAGAAATTTGGCTTTTGGCATTAATTCTTTAAGTTCATCCTTTATTGGTCCATCCCCAATAATTACAAATGCAATATCATCTCGTTTATCGGAAAGTATTTTATAGGTTTTTGCTAAGGTATCCAGGTCTTTTTCCCAGACCAATCTGCCGACAAATAAAAGTGCAAACTTTCCCTCTATTTTATTATCTTTTTTCCAACCGTTTGAGAAGTATATGGGATTAAATGTATTTGTATCGACCCCATGTGGTAAATATTCCAGGTTCCTTATTCCATGATCAGTTAACTCATTTAATATTGGCTTTGATGGAACATAAATTATCTGACATGCATTATATATCTTTCTAAAATAGTTCCAGCTTATATTTTCAAAAGCTTTTATATTATAATATTTTGCGTAACTTACAAAATGGGTATGGTATGTCGCCGCTACGGGAATCCCATTTCTGTTGCCGTATTTTACTGCTGCATATCCAAGTGAACAAGGGCTATTAATATGAATTAAATCAGGCTGGAATCCTCTCAATTTATCTTCAAAATATCTTTGGCCTGGAAAGGCAAACTTATATTCTTTATAAAGAGGAAAAGTGATTGAAGGTACTTGGTACATTTCTACCGGCTGTTCTTCTTTATCTGGAATAATCGGCGAAAAGAATAGACTTTCAATATTATATTCTTTAAGATTATCTATTAACTTGTATAATACTCTTGTAACACCATCATGTCCAGGCTGTAAAGAACCGGCAAAATATGCAACTTTAATTCTTTTATCTACTTTCATAATTCTATGCCTTTAGTTTAATGGGCAGGTTTGCTTTTCTTAAAAAAAAATTGAAGTAGCAAAACAAAAAGTGTTAAAATTAAATATGCTGCTGTTTTCATAAAATACCTCAACTTTTTTGTCATCAAAATCCTAAACTGGCAAAGCCAGAACTTAAAAAGTTTTAATGCAAAACTGTTTTTTTTAATCTTGAAATTCTGTAATCTTGTAATTTTGTAATTTTCTATTATATATTATACTGTCGCAAGATTATTATAATATTAACTATTTATTAAGTTTCTGTTAATTCATCCTTCTATATTGTATTTGACGTTTTATTCTATAATTTTGTGCCATAAAAATCATCAATATAAATTGAACTTTCCCCAAAAATTTATAGATTGGCTTGCCAAAAGAATTAAAATTCCTCCTATTGCTACACAGATGTTTAGGGCATCTAGTGAAATTAGCGGTATAGATAAAAAAACATTACCGGTTGAACTAGTACCTCTGAATTCTATTCAAATAGCTCGCGGTTTGTTGAATTTTACTGTTTTACAGAGCAAATTAAATTGGATTTTTCCCTACTGGATAAATCAGCAATATAATCCCTATAGTGTATCTTTTGTCCCTCGATCACATCTGGGGCTATCAATGAATATAACGCACAGAAATTGGACTGCTGTAGGTAATCCTGAATGTGATATAGAACCTATAGTTGACCCTAGAGGTTTAGTAACACCATTTAAAAATAGCTGGTCTATCGATGTCTGGTTAATGGTGAATGATGATATATTTTTCCCGTCTAAATCTGAAACTGCAGAACAAAACTTAATCGATGACATTCCGATGGTTAAAACAAAGTTTATATTTAAGAATTTAGAACTTATATTAATCACATATACATTTAAAGACAAATTATTTCATATAGTTAATGTCATAAACAAATCGGCTTCGATTATTCCTGCAAAAATTATTTTTTCCATCAGACCATTTAATCCTGAAGGGATTTCTCTTCTAAATAAAATTGAATTTAATGAAAAAGAAATATGTTTTAATCTTCATAATTCTTTTGGAAGAAATAAAATTTTCTTCAATAAAAAACCTGATTATATCAATTGCTCAAATTTTAAAGACGGTGATTCCGCATCGTTTTTGTTTTCAAAACAAAATGGAAAACAAAATTTTTCTTCTATTTGTAATACGGGACTTGCGAGCTCCATTGCTTCATTTCAAATAAGTCTAATTCCTTCTGGTTCAGAATCTATTGAAGCATCTATACCCTTAAAAGAAAATATAACCAATCCTCCTGCTGATATTTCAAAAGTGAAATCATATTGGGATAATTTTCTAAATGGTGGAACAAAAATTAAAACCCCTAACGCAAAGTTAAATTCTCTTCTTCAGTCTTCAATTTCATCTTTATTAATGTTAACTGATAAGGATACAATCACTCCTGGACCTTTTACATATCACCAGTTCTGGTTCAGGGATGCCGCTTATATGATCTGGGCTTTGGATAATTTTGGATTTCATTCTTTCACAAAAAAAATAATTAAATCTTATCCTGAATATCAAACCAAAGATGGTTATTTTAGGTCTCAAAAAGGGGAGTGGGATTCAAACGGTCAGGCAATCTGGACTGTCTTTCAGCATTATAATATTACAAAAGATAACAGTATTATTTCCTCTCTTTTTGATTCTCTTCTTCTTGGTGTAAAATGGATTGAAAATAAAAGACTGACAGATAGTTCATTTAAAAACAAACCATATTTTGGATTACTGCCCGTAGGAATGAGTGCTGAACATCTTGGTCTAGCCGACCACTATTTCTGGGATAATTTCTGGTCCCTTGCAGGTCTTAATGCTTTTAAAGAAATTTGTATGGTACTTGGTAAAGAAAAAGAGCTTAAATTTACCGAAGAATTAATTGCCCATTATAAGTTGTGTATTGATGTTTCTATTGAATGTGTACAAAAAAGATATTCATTAAATGCAATTCCTGCTTCTCCTGAAAGAGATATCGATTGTGGAATGATTGGAAGCATTTGTGCGAGTTACCCTTTACAGCTATTTGAACCGCATAATCAAAAAATTCTTTCTACATTAAATACTTTAAAAGAAAATTATTTTGTTAAAGGTTTATTTTTCCAGCATTTCATTCATTCCGGGATGAATCCTTACCTTACTTTGCAGATTGCTCACTCCTATTTATATGCAGGAAAGCCGGAATTATTTTGGAATATTTTAAATAATACAATTTCCTATGCATCTTCAACAAATAATTTTCCGGAAGCAATCCATCCAGCTACAAATGGCGGTGCAATGGGTGATGGTCATCATGGTTGGGCATCTGCTGAAATTGCTTTAGCTCTTCATGATGCTTTTATTTATGAACTTAATATTGCCAATCAAAATGAACTTGTACTTTTACATGGAATTCCAAAAGAATGGTTCTTAAGTTTTTCAGATTTTTATATTTTAAAAGCACCTGTTTCTGATGGAAATATTAATTTGAATGTCACTTCCAATGGTGATGAATTTACTATAGAAATTGAATTTAATAGAACTGCTTTATCCAAAAGAAAATGGAAGCTTAATTTACCTTTTGATTCCTTAAAAGTTATAAAAGGAAATGAATATATACAGAATATAAAAAATTTAAATTGCAATACTGTATTAGAATTAATACCAGGTTCTATATTATTAAAGTTTGAAATCCGGCAAAAGGAACAACTTATTCCGGATTTTAAAAAATCTTAACTATACCTTAACAGATTGTTAATCTTAATTTAATAAAGTAATAATGTGTTTGAATCTGTTAATGTTAAATTATTATAATAAAATTAACATAAATCCATAAGAAAATTATAAAAGGTAAATTATGTATGAGGATACTAACAACTTTAGCAAAGAAGAAATATTTAGAATGTATGATCAGTCCGAGTTATCTGATTTTATAAATATTGACAGAACATTTTATAAAAAAATAAAGGGCATGCGGGTCCATAAAGAAAAATTCGCTTTTTGTTATACCACACTGGGAGCAGGAATTATTGCTGGTGCTGCCGGTTTCTTACTGTTTTTAAGGAAATATAAATTAATTTGATTTTTCTAAAGATGCTAAAAATATCTTAGTTTTTATTGCATAATCAAAATAGGCAATATCTAAATTATTTAACCTTATTGATACATTATTTAGCCGGTCTTCGAACGGCATTTTAGAAAGATCAATATCTTGCTCTTTTAATTTACTAAAATCTAATTGAAGGGAATTTAAATAATTTATCTTTTCGTCTATATCTTCAATAGAATCTGCTAATGCAAGTTTCTCGAAATAATCTCTTTCTTCCATATTAATATCATTATTTTATAATTGAAAATAGTTTCGGTTCATCTCGATTATCAATAATCGATGAAGTGTTATGAATAATTCTGTGAGTCTCAATATTGATTTTAGAATGTTGGACATTTACAAAATTAATTTTTAGTTCATCATCAATAGGACCCAGCAAACTTGCTCCTGCATTAATGAATCTTACTCCTTTTCGAATATATTCATTATTTTCATGTATATGACCATGTAAAACAAGGTCAACTTTATACATTTGAAATAATTGAAAAAGTCTCTTCTTCTTTTTCAATCTCATAGTCTGCTTCTCTATGTTCTGCCATAAACTTGAAGCAGATTTATTTTTATCTACATTAATTTTATTAAAATGATGATGAACGATGATAAGTTTTTTTGCTGGTTCAATATAACACTTGCTAAGGATATTTGCTAGGAAATTATACTCATCTTTATAAATTTTTCCATTGGATGCAAAAGGATTGTTTAATTTTGAATATTTTGCGATGGAATTTAATCCGATTATGGATACTTCATTAATTTTTTTAAGTATGGGAAAATTTCGTGAAACCTTCGGAATACTTCAAACTCAATACCCAGCCTATTTCCATAAAACCTGCTGCAAAAAGATAAATCCAATTCGTTTCAATTCCCTTTTATTTTTCCATCACTAAAATGGGGAAAAAAATTTACTCTATTATTAACTCTAAATTAATTTATCATTATCTAATTGTTAACTCTTACACTTGAACTTGCACTTGAACTTACACTTGAACTTGCACTTGAACTTGCACTTGAACTTGCACTATTTTATCAATCTCTTAACCAGCTGAATCTGTCCTGCATGATAAACATCGTGCATTGCGATTCCAATTAACAGCCTGGATATTTTTTGCTTCTCACTTTCCGCTTTAATTTGGAAATCTTCATCACTTAAATCTAAAACTAAAGAATAAAGTTCTTCATGTAAATCATTTAATAATTTCTTTTGCTTTTTCCATTCGGATTCACTTAATGTATTCGGGCTTTCAAACCAATTGGTCCCCTTCAAAGGAAATTTAATCTCCCCATTTTTCCTGATTCTTTGAATAACTCTATATACCCAGTAAGAAGAATGGACCGTTATTTCGTAAATATTATGTCTGTCTTTCGACGGTCTCCTTAACGAATCTTCTGCAGTCACTCCTTTTAAAAGAACTATGAAGATTGGGGCCGTGCCAGGCCTTTTTATAGTAAGCCTCCTCTATAATTTCCTTAAAGAAATTATTTCCCTTTAATGCATTTTTATTTCTCATATTGTTAATTTTTGATAATAATTATTTAAATTATATAAAGTAATTTGAATTTAATAAATTTCTTACATAGTTGTTAATTTTGAAATATCAATTATTATTTCCAACTAATGTTCAGTAAGCTAAACAATTTAAATATTTCAAATTAATTGATCTTAAATTATTACTCTTTATAAATCAAATGATTCATCTAACAGCCATCTTACAGACATCTAACAGCCAATAAATCCAATCTAACTCAACTTGAAATCCAAATAATTTTTAGTAAATTCACCATTATATTTTAACTTTTATTATAAAATTTAATTATGACAAACAAAAAGGTTACCGGAATTGGGGGAATTTTTTTCAAATCTAAAGAACCGGATAAAGTGAAAGAATGGTATCAAAAGAATTTAGGTCTTGTTACTAATGAATATGGTTCACTCTTTGAATTTAGATCCCTAGACAATCCTGACAAAAAGGGATATTTGCAATGGAGCCCTTTCCCTGATAATACAAATTATTTTGATCCCTCTAAAAAAGATTTCATGATTAATTATAGGGTTGAGAATCTTACTGAATTGGTTGAGGAATTAAAAAAGAACGGTGTTACTATCGTAGATTCAATTGAAGAATTCGAATATGGAAAGTTTATTCACATTCTAGATCCTGAAAATAATAAGATAGAACTTTGGGAACCTGTTGATTAGGCTCTTGATAAACCATCTGAAGAAAAAATTACTTCATAATTGAAGTTACGCAACATCCGGTATTTGAAAGATGACATCTTTACTTTTTAAAAATTAGGCTTTATCCGAACTTACATTTTAATAATAAATTGAACATGATTTTTCTTTTTAAAGATGTCATCTTTACATCTGCGTAACACTAGTTAATAATTTAATACTTCAACAATAAAGCAATTAAACAATTTCTGAAATGATTAGTTTTCTTTTTAAAAAAAATTAAATGTTTAGCTATTTAATCTTCGGAATTACATTTGGTTTTGCTGCAGCTGCACAGCCGGGCCCTCTTCAAACATATATTATATCGCAGACTTTTACTAATGGTTGGCGTAAAACATTGCCTGCTTCTTTCTCACCTCTAATTAGCGATGTCCCAATAATCATACTGGTTTTGTTTTTATTAAACCAGGTTCCTGCTTCGTTAGTCCGGTTTTTGCATCTTGCAGGAGCTTTATTCCTTTTTTATTTGGTTTTTGATACATTTAAAACATGGAAAAATTATGATGAGGAAACGAAAGCTGAATCTCAATCAAATCAACAAACTTTATTTAAAGCTGCAGTTGTGAATTTCCTAAATCCTAACCCTTACCTTGGCTGGAGCCTGGTTATGGGACCTCTCTTTCTAAGAGGATATAAAGAAGCACCTATCAACGGGATTACTCTCTTAATTAGTTTTTATGCTACACTTATAACAGGCATTGCAGGTATTATTTTTATTTTTGCCTTTGCAAAAAACTTTGGTCCTAGAGTAGTAAAAGTAATGCTGGGAATCTCCGTTATTGCACTTGCTTGTTTTGGGTTTTATCAACTATGGTTAGGGCTTGCGTAAAATAACTATTTAATTTTTATATTAAAAATACTGTTGTATAAATTTTATTAAATGAGGAAAATATGAAAAAAAGTCGGGCAGCTTATTATCTTATATTGTTATTTTTTATCATAATATTCTCAAGTGGAATTTCTTCCCTTTCTTCTGCACAAACAAATTCTTCAAAAGTATTATGCAGATATCCGGCACTTTATAATAATACAATTGTTTTTGAATCAAGCGGAAACCTTTGGAAAGTTAATAGGAATGGCGGAACCGCAAGCAGACTTACATCAGATAACGGTTTTGATATTATGCCCCGCTTTTCTCCCGATGGAAAGAATATTGCTTTTACTGGTGAATATGATGGTAATACAGATGTCTATACTATCCCTGTTGAAGGAGGTATGGCAAAAAGACTCACATATCATTCTGATGTTATAAAAGATGCTCCTCTCAGATGGGGTCCCGATAATATGGTTGTTACCTGGACTCCTGATAGTAAAAATATAATCTTTCTTTCCAGAAGAAATACTTTTAACTCATGGTTTGGTAGATTATTTTCCGTCCCTGTGGAGGGCGGTTTACCTGAACAGCTTCCGCTTCCAAATGGAGGCCTCTTATCTTTTAACTCCGATGGAAGTATGATTGCCTACAACAGGATTTTCAGAAATTTTAGAACTTGGAAAAATTACTATGGCGGCTTAGCTCAGGATATCTGGATTTATAATTTTAACAGCAAGAATATTGATAAAGTAACTGATTGGAAAGGTACTGATTCCTATCCTATGTGGTACAAAAATACAATTTACTTTGCCAGCGATAGAGGTCCGGAAAATAGAATAAATATATGGGCATATGATACACAAACTAAAATTTTTAGACAGCTTACTAACTTCAAAGACTACGATGTTGATTGGCCGGGTCTTGGTAATAACGGAATTGTATTTCAATGCGGAGGCTCTTTATATGTTATTGATCTCCCAGGTGAAAAGTTGAATGAGATAAATGTTGATGTCCCCGATGATGGCACTCAAACTCGTCCTAAATGGGTAAACGCTAATAAACAAATAGTCACTTATCAAATTGCTCCCAATGGAAAAAGAGCTTTGCTCGGTGCAAGAGGGGATATATTTACTGTTCCCGAAGAACATGGCAATATTAGAAACTTAACTGAAACTTCTGATGCTCGTGAAGAAAATCCATCATGGTCACCGGATGGTAAATGGGTTGCTTATGTAACTGATCCAGATGGAGAAAGCCAGATAGCAATTAAGTCTTCAGATGGATCCGGTAAAGAACAAATTATAACCAATAGTAAAAAGGGATATTTCTATGGCCCTGTTTGGGCACCTGGAAGTGATAAACTTGCCTTTTCTGATAACGAAAAAACTCTCTGGTATATAAATATTAAAGAAAAGAAATTAATTAAAGTTGACCAATCAAAACGGGATGAAATCCATGATTTTCATTGGTCTCCGGATGGTTTATGGATTACTTATAACAAAATTGCAGAAAACAATTTTAGTGATATTTATCTTTATAATTTAAATGATTATAAGGTTGTAAATATCAGTTCGGAAATGAACGATGATTATAACCCTGTTTTTAGTTCTGATGGTAAATATCTATACTTTATTTCATCAAGGCATGAAAATCCTGTCTCAAGTCAAATTGAATTTAATATGGCAACAGAAAAAATGGGGGGGGTATACATTGCAACTCTGCAAATATCTGAGCCGTCTCCATTCGCACCTAGATCCGATGAAGGCTCATTTGAAACAAAAAAAGATACTTCAAAAAAATCTCAATGGAAACCGGGTGCAATTGAACCAATTAAAATTGATATCAATGGATTAATGTCTAGAGCCGTTCCTTTACCAGTTCCATCAGCAAATATTCATCAATTATTGACATCGGAAGAATTTATTTATTATATGACTTCACCTTCTAGAATTGTTGATGGCCCAAGGCTTCCTGGTGAAGATGATACCCTCCATGTTTTTGATTTGAAAAATAGAAGAGAATCAAGTTTAATATCCGGGCTTCAAGGATATGAACTAAGCGCTGATGGGAGTAAAATTATTTACCAAAAGAAAAATAATTATGTAATCGCAGATTCTAAACCAGGTCCGGAGTTAAAGAAAAGTGAAAAAAATTTAGATTTATCCGGTATGAAAATCCTGATTGATCCTATTGATGAATGGAATGAAATGTTTCATCAGGCTTGGAGACTGGAAAGAGATTTCTTTTTCAATCCCGAAATGAATGGTAAGAATTGGGATGAGATTAAAACCAAATATGAAAAACTTCTTCCTGAATTATCATGTAGAGCTGATTTAAATTATTTAATAGGTGAAATGATAGGCGAACTTCAAAATTCTCATACTTATGTTGGCGGTGGTGATGAACCTAATAATGAATCTAATCCGACAGGACTTTTAGGTGTTGATTTTGCCTTAGATAAATCCTCCAGTCGATATTATTTTAAAAAAATATATACTGGAGATAATACAAGAGAAGATCTTCGCTCTCCTTTAACAGAACCTGGTGTTAATGCTAAAGAAGGTGATTTTATCTTGAAAGTAGATGGTCATGAACTTAAAGCACCGGAAAATCCTTATAGCCTTTTTGTTAATACTCTGGAAAAGACTGTTACTTTAACTTTGGCAGATGATGCAAATGGTTCGAATCAGCATGATGAAGTAGTTAAACCTATTAATGAAGAATTAAATTTAAGATTAAAAGATTGGATCGATCATAATCGCGGTATCGTTAGCAAGGAATCAAATGGAAAAATTGGATATATATATCTTTCAGATATGGGTGACGTTGGTATAAATCAGTTTGTCAATCAGTTTTATCCTCAGATCCGTAAAGAAGGTTTAATTGTTGATGTTCGTTACAATGGGGGAGGAAATATCGATCAGATCCTTCTCGAAAGACTCAGAAGAATTCTAATTGGAATGGAAACAAACCGGCAAGGAGAACCAGGCACAATACCTGGAGAAGTTCTAAATGGTTATATGGTTGCCTTAATAAATAATTATTCCGCCTCCGATGGAGATATATTCCCTTTTTATTTCAAAAAATACAATTTAGGTCCTCTCATCGGTACAAGGACATGGGGCGGTGTTAGGGGAATTCGCGGATACTGGAAATTATTAGATGGAGGATATATTACAGTTCCTGAGTTCAGTATTTTCGGATTAAATTCTCAATGGGTGATTGAAAATCATGGTGTGGAACCGGATATTGAAGTTGATGATCTGCCAGGCGAAATTATGGCTGGCAAAGATGCCCAGCTGGAAAAAGGTATAAAATATATAATGAATAAAATAAACGAACATCCTATGGAAATTCCCAAGCGTCCGCCATTAATTCCATCTTATCCTCCGGACAAAGGCCAATGAAAAACTACAGAAATTAATTACCTTTGGATTATCCAACGGAAAATTTGGATAGATATGATGAAAAGGATTAGGCTTTAGCCCAAATAACTAAAGCAAAAGTTTAACACCGGACTTTTTAGTCCGGCTCCTCCCCCTCTCCTTACTAAGGAGAGGGGGCTGGGGGGTGAGGTTAAACTCAAATATTGTGAGACATTATTATTACTCATTTAGACTTTTCGCACAGCCTCTTTTAGTCCGGTGCCTCTTCACTCCCGGAGGAGCGAAATATTATTAGAAGCAAAATAAACCAAAGATATCCCGCACTCCATAGGTATGCTATATTGTTTTCATCTTTAAAATATACTTTAACATCCAAAAAAAATATACTATTTATGTAATATTACCTTGACAGACATAGTAATATGATATATATTGTATCAGTTCTTTTGGAGAAATTATGGATGAATTAAAAATATCCTCTGATTTAATAAGAGGGCACATAGATACATTTATTTTAAAGTTGCTTCTGAAAGGCGATAAATATGGCTATGAGATAGGAAAATTAATATCATTAGCCTCAGAAGGTGAATTTGAATTAAAAGAAGCTTCAATGTATTCTAGTCTTAAAAGATTGGAAAAAGATGGATACATTGTATCCTATTGGGGAGACGAAACTCAGGGAGCAAGAAGAAAATACTATAAAATAACCGGTGACGGGAAAATAAAATATAAAAAAAATAAAAATAGTTGGGAATACATTAAACATTTATTTGATAAACTAATTTAATCATAGGTGATAAATATGAACTATAAAGAAAAAATAAAATATTATTTAAACGATATTTTTATGCCGTATGAAAACTCTTCCGTAGTACAGGAAATCAAAGAAGAATTATTAACGGATTTGTTAGAAAAATATGATGAATTTATAAAAGATGGTTATGATGAAGATATTTCCTATCAAAAAACGGTTAATTCTATCGGAGATATTTCTGAAATAATTGAAAGTATATCAGATAAAACAAACGAACTGCATAATAAAATCAATGAACCGACTATATTGGCTGGATGGAATTTGTCAAAAAGCAATATGGTTAATTCCAGGCTTAATTCAGTAAATCTCAAAGCAGGTATATTTAACTATAGTGACTTTAAAAACTCTGATTTCAGTGGCTCCGACTTATCCGGCAGCTCTTTCAAAAGCAGTGACCTTAAAAATGTAAATTTTCAGAATGCAAATTTAAACGGCTCGGTCTTTAAGAGCAGCGATCTTGAAAATTGTAATTTTAATTCTGCAAATCTTGATTCATGTAAAATTATTAAATCAAGTCTTCGAGATGCACAATTTGAAAAAGCTTCATTGAATAATGCTGAAATTAAATATTCCGAATTAGCCGGAGTAAATTTTGACAATATGAAGTTCGTAGGAACTATTTTTGACTACTCAAGTTTGAAAGGAACTTCCTTTAAAAATGCTATACTTGAAAATGTATCTTTTAGAACTAATGTCAAAAGAACTATTTTTGATGGCGCAAAAATGGATAAGGTGACATATGCATTATTAAAAGGTTATAAAGCTGATTTGACTAATGTTGAAATCATCAACTAAAGGGGAAATAAATTCAAAGGTAAACATATTGGATAAGAAAAAATTAAAGAAACAATATTTACAATCCCTACCGCCGATGGGTATTTTTCAAATAAAAAATATTGCAAATGGTAAATTATTTATTGGAAGCAGCAAAAATCTAAAAGGAAAATTAAATAGCGTTAAATTTCAGCTTGAAATGGGCTCTCATATGAATAAAGCCTTGCAGGAAGATTTTAATAATTACAAAGAAGAAAATTTTTTATTTGAAGTTATAGATTTTCTGGAACCAAAAGAAGACCCGGATTATGACTATACTGAAGATCTAAATTTACTGGAAGAGATGTGGCTCGAAAAACTTCAGCCTTATGGTGAGCGGGGATATAATAAAAATGTAACTTCCTAATCATCTATAGTAAAATGTTTTATTTTGAGAAAAAGGCCTCTCAACCCCCTATTTTTAAAGAGAAAATTTTTAAGGCATATATAACTATGCCTCTCCTTTAGTTTTTTCAAAAACCGGTAGTTGAGAAGGGGTTTTTAAAGAAAAATCGAAAAATAAAAGTCTGCCTCGATACATAATTCAGGCTATTTTAATTGTGTTTCATTTCGTTAACCGGACTCTAAAAATTACCTACGAAATAGCGTAGGTCTTCTACCATTTTTTCATTTCTAAGCCCAGTTTTTTCTTTAACCCAATACTTACCTCTACTCAGAAATAAAACTCCCTCAGAATCAATTTTTTAATTTTCTATCTTCTCACTACCAACAACCTACCACCTACCGCCAACAACCTACCGCCCACAACCAACCAACCCCCGTATCATTCTACAACTTTTTAACTGTTCCTTTTTATCATATTGAAACACATATAGGTAGTAATTCCTGTTTTTATCTATAAAATATCCTCTTTTTAATAGGAACGGAAATTGAGTTAAGTTAATTAGTGTATATATATTTGCTTAACTATTTTCTATTTTCTTAACTTCCTTTGGGGCAAAAATATGGAAGACTTTGACAGAATAATATTAAAAGATGTTGTTGTTGAAATTGTGAATCTTACAAGAGCAACTTACAAAGAAGCGCTTCAATTCAAAGAAGTCTTAACTCTTGATTTAGCAAGAAACTTCAAAAAAATCGTTATAGATATCAGACAATGTGAATTTATTGATTCAACCTTCCTTGGAGTTATGGTTTATATAAAGAAAAACTTGTTGGAAAAGGGAGGCGATGTAAGAATTGTAAAATCACATTCTAATGTTAGAACCATAATGGAAAAAGTCGGTACAAAGAGGTTCTTTAGTATATTTGATACCATTGAGGCTGCTGTTAAAAGTTATGACTCAAAAGTTCCGGTTAATGAATATCTTAATCAGCAAGATAATATTAAAAAAAGAATTTCTATACAGAAACTTCTCCCTTCTTAATGTTATTGTTTAAGGAACTATTGTCTGTTGATTATTTCCATATTCAAAAATCGAAGGGCTGCTTAATCCGAAATCCCTTGAACCTAAGACAATACTGGTATTAAATAATATTTTAAATGACCCCCCTGTAGTTCTGTTGTTAATTGGAATATAGGCGAGTGAAATGACAAAATTTGTATTTGCAATCGATTCATTTCTAGTCCTGATTCCAATCCCGTAGCTTTGGTAAAGCTTGCTCCTGCTGATGTTAGTTCCTGTATTCGATATCAGTCCCAGATCTGAAAAAACGATTCCTCCCAAAACAAATCCAAGTGGTGCAAAAGGACTGAAAACCCTCGCCTCAAGATTTACTGTTATCCTTTTTGTTCCATATAGTAAAATATCGTCTAGTCCTCTTATTCCATTTTCAGTATTTAAGTATATCTGTTCTCCCTGAAATCTGTTAAACCCGTATAAAAAATCTGTCTGAAGAAAAAAACGGTATTTCCATTCTTCTTTTTTTAATAATTCAGAATGATATATAAAATTTAAATTAAATAAATCCTGCTCCCGGCTTCCGGCATTTTTAAATCCTCCTAACTTAAAATCTGTAGAAGTATATCCTAATCCAAAAATCCTTTTTGAATATATAATTTCTATTCCTGTATAGAATCTATTACTAATTGTATTGATATCTTTTCCTAAAGTTAGCGATAACATTTCACCCAGAGGAATATCCTCTGTTACTCCGAATGCATCTACATATTTATCCTCAAAATAGTGTCTATTTAATAAGCCGGTGCTTATCAGATATTGAGTATAAGCATCAAATAATTTCCCGGATATTTGAGAATTCACTGGCTTTTCAGGGTGATCTACATGTAGTATTCTTGCTGATGTAAAAACTTCAGTATTTTTTTTCAGATAGGGAGGTAAAAACCATATTTTAAATGTTTTTCCAATCCAGATATCCTCTTTAATTTCTCTATATGGAAAATTTATTGTTCCGATACTATCATTCGAATAGTTAAACACATCATTTAACCAGCTGAAAGTTAATGCACCGGACCAGGGAATATATATTGAAGTGAAAGGTCTGGAAAGACTGATACTTTTAAAATTTGAACTGTTATTTGTCTCAAATCTGCCATCTGCATCAATAAAAGTCCCTTTAATATTTTTTGCGGTATATCTTATATTTCCCCCTGAGCCAATTTTCCTATTTTCGTCATGAGTATATTTTGCCTCTATAAAATGACCAAGTCCTAAAAAATTTTCATCACTTAATCCTAAATACCCCCTTTTATAGTTAGTCTTGTAGGAAAATTGAAGGGAAATAGTCCATCTATCCTGAACAGTAACTGATACGTCAACACTGTCCTCATAATTTCTTATTGGTACCGGTCTTATTTTGGCATCTAAAAATTCACTGCTGTTTCTCAGCAATCTTTCACTTTCATATAATACCTGAGGATCTAATGTATCGCCGGTTCTGAATAACAATCTGTTAAGTACAACCCATTCTCTTGATTTAAAATGAAGTGAATTTCCAACTTTCCCGAACCACGAAAGTGTCCAGCTTGAATCTCCTTTTAATGTTGGACTGGATATATCTTTTATATGAATAGTGACATATCGAATTATTTTACCGTCATATGCTTCAAATTTTTCACTATTAGTAATATCTTTATCATGAGTCTTTACAGATGAATTATTAATATCACTCTCTTGAGCAAAAGTAATAGAAGTCATAAGAATAAGAAAAATTACATACTGTGTCAGGTCAAAAACTTTCATTAGTACCGGTAAATTTCATAATAATATTTAACAAAATTCTGAACAACTCAATGTGATTAAATTTCTTGTTTACTTAACATATGTATTCTGATCTCCTAAATGTATCAGCATCCTTCTTTGGATGTAAATTTGAACTGCATATACGATTTTTAACACCATTGCAAATTGTATTCTTCTTAGAAAAAAGGTAATTTACCCTGTCACCTGATCAAAAAATTCTATTTATAGGAGAATATAGTAATGCCTGATATTCGTAATAAATTAAGCAGTAAGATTGAAAACTGGCGCAAAGAAGAAAAAGAAATCTTGGAAAAAGCAGGGAATAAAGAACTATCTTCCGTTACTATAAGTCAGGCCTTCGGAGGTATGCGCGGAGTTAGAGCATTAATTTGTGATACTTCTAGAGTACCTAACGATGAAGGACTGATTATTAGAGGAACACATCTAAAGAAATTGGTCGATCGGACTCCCGAAGAAATTTTTTATCTGCTCCTTACTGGAGAACTTCCCGGTGAACAGGAATTAATTGATTTCTCCTCCGAAATTAAGCAAAAAAAAGAAGTGCCGCCTTATGTCTGGAATGTACTGAAGAATATGCCTGCAAATTCACATCCGATGACTATGTTTAACACTGCAATTCTTGTAATGCAGAAGGAATCTGTTTTTCATAAGCAATATGATACCGGAATAAGAAAAGAAGATTATTGGAAACCAACTCTGGAAGATGCTTTGAATATTGTTGCTAAACTCCCCGCAGTTGCTGCCGGTATTTATAGAATGAGATTTAATAAGGGTGAAATAATTCCGGCTGATGCGGATTCCGATCTAAGCCGTGATTATGCTCATATGCTCGGTGAAGAGTTTGAAAAAGAAGATTTTTATGATCTTATTAGGCTTTATCTCGTTGCTCATTGTGATCATGAAGGCGGGAATGTTAGCGCATTGGCAACTCAAACTATAAATTCGGCCTTGTCGGATCTCTATTATTCTCTTTCCGGAGGATTCAATGGTTTGGCAGGTCCTTTACATGGTCTGGCTAATCAGGAAAGCTTAAAATGGATTCTCGAATTAATGGATAAATATAAAGGAACACCTTCCGAAGAACAACTGAAAGATTTCGTAAAGGAAACCTTGAATTCCGGTAAAGTCATTCCAGGATATGGACATGCAGTGCTTCGTATTACTGATCCAAGATTTGAAGCTTTCTTAAATTTTGGTAAAAAACATTTTCCTGATGATCCTGTGTTTTTAACTGTTTCAAGATTATTTGAAGTTGTTCCCGTTGAATTAAAAAAACTTGATAAAGTTAAAAATCCCTGGCCCAATGTAGATGCAGCTACTGGTTCATTATTATATCATTATGGCTTAAAAGAATTCTCTTACTATACAGTTATGTTTGCAGTATCAAGAAGTCTGGGATTAACTGCTCAAGCAGTAGTAAATAGGGCGATGTTAAAACCTTTAATTAGACCTAAATCTGTTACCACAGAAGATCTAAAATTGTTGATTAACAAATGATTTAATAATCCGACTCAATTCAGATACTGTATAACTCTTTTGACTAAGAATATCTCTTCCTTATAATTAGTTTATTAAAGTTATTACAAAACTTATACTTTATAAAAATTTATATACTTTATTTGAAAAATTTCTCCGGCACTCTTTTTTCATAGTATTCAAATTGACACTCGTTTAAAGTTATTCTATATTTGAGGGCAAAAAAAAATTAAATGGCATCTGCTAAAAAGGTTAAGTTTATATTCGTAACAGGTGGTGTTGTTTCATCTTTAGGGAAAGGAATTACTGCCTCATCTTTAGGTCTTCTTCTTAAACAGCGGGGATACAAAGTTACCATTCAAAAATTTGACCCTTATATAAATGTCGATCCGGGAACAATGAGTCCTTTTCAACATGGTGAAGTTTATGTTACAGATGATGGTGCTGAAACTGACCTGGATCTTGGTCACTATGAACGGTTTCTCGATGTTAATATGACCAAAGCAAATAATACTACTACTGGTCAGGTTTATAATGAAGTGATCACTAAAGAAAGACGGGGAGATTATTTAGGAGCTACAGTTCAAGTTATTCCCCATATTACTGATGAAATTAAATATAGATTAACAAAACTAAGTGAGCTTGATAAGTACGATATTATTATTACAGAAATTGGGGGTACTGTTGGTGATATTGAATCTCTTCCTTTTATTGAGGCTATGCGGCAGCTTATGCTCTCTTTTGGAAGAAAGAACACAATGAATATCCATGTTACCCTGGTTCCTTATATTCCGGCTGCTCACGAAGTTAAAACAAAACCAACTCAGCATAGTGTCAAAAATTTATTGGCTCTTGGCATTCAGCCGGATGTTTTGATTTGCAGATCTGAAAATAAATTAACCAAAGATTTACGCGATAAAATAGCTTTATTCTGCAATGTCGATTCAAAAGCTGTTATCTCAGCTCACGATTGTTCTACTATCTATGAAGTACCACTGGTTTTATTTAAAGAAAAATTAGACCTCCTGGTTATTAAGAGACTTCATCTTAACGATAAGAAAATTAAATTAGACGAATGGGAAAGTTTCACTGCTAAAGTTAAAAACCCTTTAAGAACTGTAGAAATTGCTGTTTGCGGAAAGTATATTGAACACGTAGATGCTTACAAAAGTATTTGGGAATCTTTCGTCCATGCCGGTGCTGAAAATGATGCCAAAGTAATTGTCAGGGCGGTTAACGCAGAAGTTTGTGAAATGGAGGATGTTTCTAAAATACTTAATGGTGTCAGTGGAATTCTAGTACCTGGTGGATTCGGCGAGCGGGGAATTGAAGGTAAATTAAAAGCTGTTCAATATGCAAGAAAAAATAATATCCCTTATTTTGGTATTTGTCTAGGGCTTCAATGTGCTGTTATTGAATTTGCAAGAAATGTCTGCGGTATTAGCAAAGCTAATAGTTCTGAGTTTAAAAAGAATAGGTATAATGTGATTGATTGGATGCCTGATCAAAAAAATATAAAAAATATGGGTGCTACTATGCGCCTTGGTGCTTATCCATGCATTATTGAACCCGGCACTAACGCTTACAAAGCTTATAAGTCTGACTATATTTCAGAACGTCACAGGCACAGATTTGAAGTAAATAACAAATTTAGAAAAATTCTTTCTGATAATGGAATGATCTTTAGCGGTTTATCCCCAGATAGAGAGCTTGTTGAAATGATTGAAATACCCGATCATCCATGGTTTCTCGGTTGTCAGTTTCATCCCGAACTTAAATCCCGAGCTACAAAAGCACATCCGTTATTTCGTAGTTTTGTTGAAGCTGCTTTGAAATATTCGGAAGAAAAAAAGGGATCTTTTGTTAATGTTTAATTCTTTCTTCAGAGGCTTTTACCTTAATGCCTTTTTATTTCTTTCTCTTATCTTTGTACTTTTCCCCCTGCAAAAAAGTTTTTCTAATTCTCTGACAAACAAAGAAATTCAGGATCTTGTTATTAGAGGTTTGGATAAATCATATAATTTCAAATGGAATGAAGCAGCCCAGATTTTTGATCAGATAATAAACAAATTTCCGGATGATCCCAGAGGATACCATTATCAATCGAGTCTATCTTTATGGTATTATCTATCCAGTAAGGACAAGGATGAATATGAAAATTTCTTAAAATATTCTGATTTGACTATTGAAAAGGGGGACAATCTGATTGAAAAAGAACCGAATAATAAAGATCTGTTATATATTATTGGCGCAAACTATACTTTTAGAGCGATTGCATTTTCCAAAGCCGAACACTATTTAGATGCTGCATGGGCAACAAAAAAATCTGAATCATATTTAAATAGAGTAATTGAGCTCGATTCAACTTATTATGATGCCTACCTTGGTTTAGGTCTATATAATTTTGCTGTCGCACAAATCCCTTCTGCTTTTAAATGGGCTTTAAGTTTAGCCGGTATAAATGGCGATAGGGCCGAAGGTATAAAGTATATAAGCAAGTGTGCTAAATATGGTTTCTTCTCTAAAATTGATGCACAATACTATCTGTCGCAAATTTTATCTGAAGTCCTTTTTGACTACAATTCAGCTTCACTTTATTTAAAAAACTTAATTCAAAGATACCCTAACAATCTTATATTTAATTATTCGTATGCTAGCCTGGAAATAAAAAGACATGAACTTGATCAGGCTCAGAAAGCATTAACTAAGATTGTTGCAATTGATTCTCCTAAATTTATCCAGTTGATTTCTCTATCCAATTTCCTTTTAGGTGATATATTTTATAAAAAGAATGACTTTAAATCTGCAGTCAATTATTATCTGAATTTCCTTGATCAAACACAGGATCATGATTATACTGGGATAGCAGCTTACCGTCTCGGGATCTGTTATGAAATCATGGGAGATACTGTCTCTTCAAAAGAATATTTTGAAAAAACGAAAAACGGTAATATGGATCTGGATGATGATATTTATGCAAAAAGAAAAGGAGAAATTTATTCTTCAAGAGATCTGGATTCTAATGAAGTTAAAGTTATAATGGCTGCTAATAAAATTGATGCCGGTAAATATCGATCTGCTTATAACGATTTATACGATTTAATTCCTATTGTTAAAGATGATGATTTAAAAGCAGAAGTCTATTTATATCTTAGCTGTGCTGCCTTTGGGTTAAATAATTATGATGAATCGTTAAAAATGGGCTTTGCTGCTCAAAGCATCGATACAAAAGAAGAAGAGTGGGTTAAACCTTTTGCTGTCTTTTATATTGCAAGAGCCTATAAGAAAATGGGGAATATGGTAGCATATAATAATTTTATAAACGAAGCCGCAGGATATGATGATTTTGATTATCAAAACAAATTAAAAAACTTAATTTATGCTAGTAAATTAAAATAATTCTATAATTCTATTTTATAGACTGTCTCCTTACATTATTTATCCTTAAATTACAATATCGATTCTATCATTATTTTTTGAACCTCCTTTACAGACATATTTCTCTCTGAAATCGTTCTTGAAAACGTCTTAACTCCAAATAACTTCTATACTATACCCGCTCTCAAAGATAAATCAAACTGAAATATTTGCATATCAATTTATTTTACACATTGAACAAGATATTTTTTATTTTAGTTTTATTTGAATCAAAAACGTTATATGAACCGGCAAATTATATTTTATCTATCAAAATAAAAGATAATATTTCGGGTAAGGAAATTGAGCAGAATACAGACCTTTTCTGGCAATAATATAAATACAATTATGACGGATCGCTTCAAAATATTAAAAAATGAATACAAAATACATATTAAGATTAGTCTTATTATAAGTTTATCTTTGATTATAGTTTTATTTATTGTCTTCCCAAATATTTCTCCTACGTCTCCTCCGGTACCTGTATATCAATCGATAATAATAACTATTAATGATTTAACCCAGAATACTGTCCAATCTAAAATTGGAAATCCTAAACCTCCGGAACCAAAAATTATTATTCCTAATAATCTTGAAGAACCTGAAACTTTACCTGATGAGAAAATTCTATCGGTTTTAAGCAACACTAATCTGGAAAATGGAAACTTTACGCACATTTCCGGAAATGAAACCAGTCTGGATGCACCTCTACTCCCTTTTGTCCCGAAACAAATTCTTGAAGTTCTTCCTCATAATTCAGATGAAGATGTGAATGGATATGTAGATATAAAATTAAAAATAGGGACAAACGGAAAAGTCATTGAATATAAAATTATTGCAAATACAACCGGTTCACAGAAATATCTTCAAAGTGTCATTGATGCCGCTTATAAATCGAGATGGGAGCCTGTTAAAATTAATAGCAATAAAGTTGTTTACTGGGTTGAGAAAACATACACCTTTAAATAAAACACTTTTTAGTAAAGCATAGAATTAATTGCTTCTATCCTTCTATTTAGCTAATTTTTGACCATTTCGAAGAGAAGATTTTTATTTGAATACAGCAGTTTTTGTTTCTGGTAGAGGTTCAAACCTCCATGCCATTTTAAATTCCTCTGAATTAGAAGATTTAGTTAACGTTAAAGCCGTTTTTAGTGATAAATCTGATTGTCCTGCTTTCGATATTGCACAAAGTTTCTCAATAAAAACGTTTTGTCTGGGAATTAAAGAGGGTTCGATTCTTTACAATAATTTAGCCGCTAAACTTAAGGAACTTGAAATCGAATTAATCGTCCTTGCCGGTTTCCTAAAACTAATTCCAGATGAAGTTATCAGAGATTTTAAATGGAAAATTATCAATATTCATCCCGCTTTACTCCCTTCTTTCGGGGGTAAAGGAATGTACGGCATAAATGTTCATAAAGCAGTTTTCGCTTCATCTGCAAAAGTTTCAGGTGCAACTGTCCATTTTGTTGATGAAACTTATGATACAGGCAAAATAATAGCGCAGCAATGTATTGATATTTCTAACGTTCGTTCTCCTGAAGATATTGCCGAACGCGTATTAAAAATTGAACATAAAATTCTCCCTTTTGTTATTTGTAAGATTGCTGAAGGCAAAGTATCCGTTGTTGATGGAAGAGTAATTATAAAAAATTAATTTTGGCATACGAATTGTTTGTAAATCATTTAGATTTTTATCTTTTCTTCCTTATGTTTGTTGAATAAAAACTTTTCTATTTAATATTTTTCCTAAAAATATTAAAGTACTTTAATTAAAAAATCGGAAGTTATTTGCATTGAATAAATTAGCATTATTAAGCGTTTCAGATAAATCGGGTTTAATAGAATTTGCAGAATCTTTGGTACAGCTTGATTATGGAATAATTGCTACTGGAAATACTGCAAAGGTTTTATCTTCTAAAGGCATAAATGTAACGGAAGTAAGTAATTTTACTGGTTTCCCGGAAATTTTTGATGGAAGAGTGAAAACAGTTCATCCTAAAGTACTTGGCGGCATTCTTTTCAGAAGGGATAATGATTCCGATAAAAAAGAAGCGGATGAGAATGATATTGCTCCAATAGATATTGTGTGCGTTAATTTATACCCCTTTGTTAAGACTGTTGAAAATCCTGCCTCTGATTTGGATACTATAATTGAAAATATCGATATCGGCGGGCCTACTCTGGTTAGAGCTGCTGCAAAAAATTATAAATATGTTTCAATCCTGACTGATCCATCACAATACTCAGGTATAATAGACGAACTTGAAAATGGCGAAATAACTTTAGAAACTAGAAAAAAGTTAGCTGTAGAAGCTTTTTCTCATACTGCTTTTTATGATACTTATATTTCTAAATTCCTGGAAGAAAAATTCTCGTATCCGGCAAATACATTCAAAATTAATTTAAAGAAAGAAAAAGAACTTAGATATGGTGAGAATCCTCACCAAAAAGCTGCTTTATATGGTAATTTCCACTCCTATTTCGATGTTTTTCATGGAAAGGAACTATCTTATAACAATATTATGGATCTGATCGCTGCTGTCGAATTGGTTGAAGATATTTCAGCCTCTGAAGTTGAACCTAATAGTAATGTATGCGCAATAATCAAACATATGAATCCTGCAGGTGCTGCTATCGGAAAGAGTTCAATCGAAGCATATCAAAGAGCATTAAAATGTGATCCTGTTTCTGCTTTTGGCGGAATAGTTGCATTTACTTCTGTTGTTGATGAACAGGTAGCAGAGCAATTGAACGACATTTTTCTTGAAATAATATGTGCTCCTAATTATACTGATGGCGCAGTCGGGATATTAACTAAAAAGAAAAATAGAAGGCTTTTAAAACAATTAAAATCTGTTAGGGATTCAAAGTTTAATTTTAAAAATATTCCCGGCGGAGCTATTATCCAGGATGCTGATAATGTATCTTTAGACAAAAGTACCTTAAAAACAGTAACTGATAGAAAACCTTCTGAATCTGAATTAGAAGACTTGTTCTTTTCATGGATTGTTGCGAAACATACTAAATCAAATTCGATTGTATTTGTAAAAGATAAAGCTACTTTGGGAGTAGGTGCCGGACAAATGTCAAGGTTGGATTCTGCTAAAATCGCTGCTATGAAAGCAAAAGAATATAGCCTGGATTTAAAGGATTCTGTTGCTGCATCAGACGCTTTTTTTCCCTTCCCGGATACGCTTCTGGAAATTATTAAATCTGGTGCGATTTCTATTATTCAGCCGGGCGGTTCTGTTAGAGATAATGAAGTTATTGATGCTGCCAATCAGAATAACGTTTCAATGGTTTTTACTGGTTTAAGACATTTTAAACATTAATTCTTAAGTATAAGAGAATTAGAGAGGTTTTATGGGATTATTTGATTTTTTTTCTGCTGATATTGCCATAGATCTTGGTACTGCTAACACGCTTATATGGGTCAAGGGTAAGGGTATTGTCCTGAATGAACCTTCAATTGTAGCTTTTGATAAAAATACGAAAAAAATTATCGCTCTTGGAAATAAAGCAAAAGAAATGCAGGGTAGGGAACACAAGGAAATAAGGGTTACCCGTCCTATGAGAGATGGTGTAATTGCCGATTTTGAAATTGCAGAAGGAATGATTAGGGCCTTTATAAAAAAAGTTAAAGGCGGAGCCTTTGCAAGCAAAAGGGTTGTTGTCGCTGTACCTAGCGGTGTTACTGAAGTCGAAAAAAGAGCTGTTAGAGATAGTGCTGAACATGCCGGAGCAAAGGAAGTACACCTTATCGCCGAACCTATGGCAGCAGCTATTGGAATTGGAATTGACGTCGAAGCTGCCGTTGGGAATATGATTATTGATATTGGAGGCGGTACCACCGAAATTGCTATTATTGCCTTATCAGGTATTGTAAATGAGGAGTCTATTAGAATTGCAGGTGATGAAATGAACTATGCCATTATGCAGTTCTTTAAGAAAAATCATAATATTCTTATTGGGGAAAGAACTGCCGAGGCAATAAAATGTGAAGTAGGTTCTGCTGTCCCCTTAAAAGAAGAAATAACTATTCAAGTTAAAGGAAGAGACCTGGTTGGCGGAATTCCAAAAACAACCGAAGTAAGTTCAGTAGAAATTAGAGAAGCTCTTGCTGAGTCTATCGCACAGATCGTTGATGCTGTAAGGCAGTCTCTTGAGAGAACACCCCCGGAACTTTCCGCTGATATTCTAGATAGAGGTGTTATGATTACCGGCGGCGGGGCATTATTAAAAGGATTGGATGAAAGAATTCGTATGGAAACTAATCTCCCTGTTAATGTTGCTGAAGATCCCTTAACTGCAGTTGCTCGCGGTGCTGGAAAAGTAATTGAAAATCTAAATCATTATTCAAAAGTTTTAATTCGTAATAGAAGATATTAATGTTTCGATTCTTTACCCGTTTATGGTCAAGTTTTAGAGAATATATTGTACTTGTAGTTTTAGTTATTATTAGCTTTGTTGTCCTTTCTATAAACCAGAAACCTGAAGTAAAAAATGTGCGTGCTGTCGCTTTCAGCAGTTTTGCCGCAGTCACTTCTGTAGTTTCGGATTTTATAAATATTGCTAAGGTTAAAAGCGAAAATAAACAGTTAAGGGAAGTTAATGCCGAACTTATGCTGCAGGTTAATAGACTCAGAGAATACGGCATTCAAAATGATGAATTAAAAAACCTCCTTAAGTTAAAAGATACCGTTAATTATCCTTTAATTCCTGCC
This sequence comes from uncultured Bacteroidota bacterium, assembly GCA_963740945.1. Lineage (GTDB taxonomy): Bacteria > Bacteroidota > Ignavibacteria > Ignavibacteriales > Ignavibacteriaceae > CAVQBP01. The sequence goes on from CAVUGE010000017.1 coordinate 426,425, forward strand.
TCCATAGTTTCAAAATCCTTTTCCAAAATTCAAGGAACTGTAATTATAAATGCTGGTATAAGGAGCGGTATAAAACCCGGTATGGCTGTGATAAATGATCAGGGATTAATAGGTGTCATTTATAATGCATCTTCTGATTATTCTATAGCCAGAACATTAAGAAATCTGGATTTAAAAATAACTGTTAAAGATCAGAGAAGCAGGATTGACGGTGTAATGAAATGGAACGGCGAAAGTCTTGTTATTATAAATGTTCCAAAAACTTATGACGTTGAGCCTGGTGACCGTATAATTACCAGCGATTTAAGCTCTATTGTTCCAATACCTTTACCTGTAGGTATTGTTACTGGTTTAAGTAATTTAAAAACAGGAATATTCAATGAAGTTAAGTTAAAACCTTTCGTTGATTTTGTTAAAGTTGAAAATGTATTTGTAATTGGAATGGTGGAAAGTAAACAGATAAATAATCTGGAATTAAATTTTTATAATAGAAATGAAAACTGATTACTTTGGCGCTATTCTTTTATTTTTCCCTTTACTTGTTATTCAAATAACCATTGTCCCTCTTATATCAATCAATGGTGCAGTTCCTGATTTGATTATCATTCTTCTCGTTGTTTTTACATTGAAAATGGGTCAAATTCATGGTACAATTCTTGGTTTTGTTTACGGATTTTTGTTTGACCTTATCACCGGCGGTTTGCTTGGAATTTCAATGTTCTCAAAGACAATTACCGGCTTTATAACAGGCTATTTTTATAACGAAAGTAAAAAAGATGCGTATCTAAAATCCTTCATTCTGCCCCTGATCGTTTTATTAAGTTCAACAGTTGATTCTTTTATCTTATCATTTTTTTCTACTATCAATCTAAATACTTCTATTACAGCTTTTTTTATTGAACAGGGAATTTTGCCTGGAATTTATACCGCAGTGTTTAGTATAATAGTAGTTGTTTTCTATCCAAGGAGAAGGATCGATTGAAATCGGAGAATTTTGCATCAATAAAAAGAAAATCTATTATATATTCAATTATCGTTGGATGTTTTCTGCTTTTTATTTTCAGGCTTTTCCAGATGCAGATTATTCAGCATGTTACCTATGATGAAAAATCTGCCGATAACAGTATTAAGCCTATCGAACAAATCCCCTTAAGAGGAGTATTTTTCGATAGGAACGGCGAGGTTGTTGTCAGTAATATTCCTGCATATACACTTAGAATTACTCCTGCTTATTATAACCGGCATTTGAATTCTCTGCTGGAAACAGTCCTAAATGTCCAGTCCGGTTATATAGATAAAATACTATACAGTAATAGGATATATTCCAAGTACGTACCTATAAGAATTAAACGCGGCGTGGACTTTAAAGTTATATCATGGTATGAAGAAAACTCTGAAGACTTGCCAGGCGTTGATTATATAGTTGAAATGCAAAGAGGATATCCTGACGGGATCATGGGCTCTCATATGTTTGGATATAATAAAGAAGTATCCCCTCAGCAATTGAAGAAAGATGATTATTATAAACCCGGTGACTATATAGGCAATAGCGGTATTGAAAAACAATATGAAAATTATTTGCGCGGTGATAAAGGTTTTAACTATATCCTTGTAGATTCCAAAAGAAAGGAAATTGGCAAATATAAAAATGGAATCAATGATGTCCCCTCAGTAAAAGGTGAAGACCTTGTACTTTCTATTGATGCTGATGTCCAGAGAGTAGCTGAGGAAGAATTAAAAGGAAAAAGAGGTGCTGCTGTTGCTATCGAGCCGGAAACGGGGGAAGTCATTGCTTTAGCGAGCGCTCCCGATTATGATCTGAATGAATTTTCCTATGTTACTTCAAGAGAATATCTGCTGAAATTATATAATGACCCCGATAAACCTTTTTTTAATAGAGCAACTATGTCAATTAAACCTCCGGGCTCTACTTTTAAACCTTTAGCAGCTATTGCAGCCCTGGACCTTGGCGTTATAGATACTACCTCAACATTTTATTGTCCCGGTTATTTTACCTTTGGAAGGGTCTTCAAATGTGATGGAGTTCATGGGACTCTAAACGTTATCCATGCCATTGAAAGATCATGCAATGTTTTCTTCTATAATCTGATATATAAAATTGGATTGGACAGATGGGCCGAATATGCCAGAAGATTTGGTTTTACACAGGAAACTGGTATAGATATTGGCGAAGAGACTCCCGGTTTCATCCCTAACAGTAAATATTATGAAAAAATCTATGGACCTAAATGGCCAAGAAGTATTATGGCAAGTCTGGGAATAGGGCAGGGGGAAGTTAGTGTCACTCCTGTTCAGCTTGCTAAATATGCTGCTTTGATTGCCAACGATGGACATTCATATGTCCCGCATATTGTCAAAGGATATTTGGAGAACGGTACCAGGAAATTTGTTCCCTTTAAATTTAAATCTATTAATGTGGGAATAGATAAAAGAGTATTTAATATTGTGAAGAGAGGTATGTACCTTGTAGTAAATGGTTCCGGAACTGCCGCCGCAAGTAGATTGAGTGAAATAAAATATGCAGGTAAAACCGGTACTGCTCAAAATCCTCACGGAAAAGACCATGCTCTGTTCATTGCTTTTGCTCCTTTTGATAATCCTAAAATAGCTATTGCCGTGGTTGTTGAAAACGTTGGTTTTGGTGCTACATATGCCGCACCAATTGCAAGAGATATGATAAAAGCTTATTTATTAAAAGATAAGATCAAAAAAGAAAATGTTATTCCCGATATTAAAACTAAGATAATAGGTGCCTCACTTGCGAATTGATAATAAACTTCAAGATAAATTCGATTTTTACCTCTGGACCCCTGCAGTTATTTTGATTTGTATAGGACTGGCTGCTATTTATAGTGCTACTCTAAACAATCCTGCTGCAAATAATAATTTTGAAAAACAGTTTATTTGGGCTATCGTCTCTATAATTATTTTTTTTATCGCATATTCCATCCCCGTAAATTCTTATAAGATGATCACTATTCCTTCTTATTTGCTCTCTCTATTTTTATTAGCAGTGGTTGTAATAATTGGCAGGCGTGTCTATGGAGCTAAAAGCTGGCTCGACTTAGGTTCTTTTGGATTTCAGCCTTCGGAATTTGCTAAAATAGGTACCATACTGGCTATGGCTGCATTTTTAAGCAGAAGGAATACAAATATTGAATCATTTTCTGATATCATTATTGCTTTAATTATCGGATTTATTCCCATAATATTAGTTTTAATGGAACCTGATATGGGAACTGCATTAGTTTTCATAGGTCTAATATTAACTATGATTTTCTGGAAAGGAATAAGCCTATTCGGACTTTTCGTCGTCCTTTCGCCAGGTTTTGTTGCACTCGCTTCTTTATTTGGACCATACTATCTTTTCGGAGCCTTGATCATTGTTGCTGCATCTTTATTCTTTTTTAAAAAGATATTTTCTTCAGCGGTTCAATCCTTGCACTTAATATTGGTGCAGGATTTTTTGCCGATTATGTATATAGTGCATTAAGCCCTCATCAGCAAAGAAGAATACAATCCTTTATCGACCCTTCGGCCGATCCTTTAGGTGCCGGATATAATGCTCTGCAAGCTAAGGTTGCTATCGGCTCAGGAGGTTTACTTGGTAAAGGCTTTCTGCATGGCAATCAGACTCAACTGCAATTTATTCCGGAACAGTGGACTGATTTTGTCTATTGTGTTATTGGAGAAGAGTTTGGATTTATTGGTGCCGTTGTTGTTATGGTTCTTTTTTTCATTCTTTTTCTAAGAATATTAAGGATTGCTGCAATAGCCAAAGATGAGTTTTTGAGTTTGACTTTGATGGGAATACTTGCCGTTTTTATAATTCATTTTGCAATCAATATTGGGATGACCATTGGCTTAATGCCGGTAATAGGAATTCCTCTTCCTTTTGTAAGTTATGGAGGAAGTTCTCTTATCGTCAATATGTTTATGCTTGGCATTGTCGGGAATATATACAGAACAAGAAAAAATTATTCATAAACATTTCTAAAGTTTAATTGAAATATTCTTAATCCTAATTATTACCGGAAGGAATAACTATGATTGCTTCAGAAAAATTAAGAAAAAAAAATAATGAATTGAAATTTATTTGCGTTGGCTTAGATACCGATATAAATAAAATCCCTTCCCATCTCAAGACTTCAAAGAATCCTGTTCTGGAATTCAATAAAGCTTTAATTGATAAAACATACAGTTATGCAGCGGCATATAAATTTAATTTTGCTTTTTATGAGAAGTTTGGACCACAGGGTTTCGAAACATTAAAACAATCTATCTCATTCATTCCTGACAATATTTTAACAATTGGTGATGCTAAAAGAGGTGATATTGGTAATACTTCAAAAATGTATGCTGAGTCGGTATTCGAATTTTTTAATTGTGATTCAATCACAATTAATCCCTATATGGGTGAAGATTCTATTCTACCATTTCTTGAAAATGAGAGTAAGTTGAATTTTATATTAGCTTTAACCTCGAATCCCGGAGCCGCGGATTTTGAGAAACTTAAATTAGAGAATAATCAGTTATTATTTCAAAAAGTTATTGAGAAAGTAAAAAGCTGGAATAGGTATAATAACTGTGGAATTGTTTTCGGCGCTACTAAAATTGAGGAATTGAAAGAGAATATACAATTATTTGACAAAATGCCTGTATTACTTCCCGGTGTTGGAGCACAGGGTGGTAATCTGAAAGATGTTGTCACCCTATTTAAGGAAAACAATAAGTTTGAGTTTCTAGTTAATATAAGCAGAGGAATTATTTATAAAAGTATTGATAAAAATTTTGCAGATGCTGCAGAAAATGAAATAATTAATCTTAATAATATAGTTAAAGCTATTTTAACTTAATAAAAAATTTAGGATATTGTTTTAGTTATTTATAATTTTTCTTATAAATCAAAGGGCGTAGTAAATTGTTTAAAGAAAAATTTAAAATCCTCTCTAATAAATTCAAGTTTTTTTCTTTAAGAAAATTATTCATAAATAGTACTTTTAATTTTGAATATTAAAAATAATAGTCAGGGGAAGACAATGTCTGAACAAAAAGTGCATGAAAGGTTTTTGTATGAAATATGGAAAAATCGTAATTTCAAAAAAAACCTTATTACTAAAAGTGGAGATCAGATTGAAGTAATTGATACAGGTACCGAAAATAAAGAGCTTAGCGGGCCTGATTTTAAAAATGCCCGGATTAAAATAGGGAATATTACATACCTTGGGGATGTCGAAATTGATAGTTTCCAAACCGATTGGAAAATGCATGGGCATTATTTTAATAAAAAGTATAATAAGGTTATTCTGCATATCTTTTTTGATAATGATGGAGATAGAGAGTTTGTTTTCACTCAGGACGGCAGAAAAGTGCAGTCTATTTCTCTTGAAAGTTTTTTGAATAAAGACATTAGTTCTACCCTTCAAAAAGCAATTCTATCCGAAAGAAAAAATCGAAACTATATTATCCCTTGTTCCGAATCGAGCGGCAATATTGATGAAAAAATAAAATTAGACTTCATTTATGAATTGGGTTTAAATAGATTTAAGAAAAAATGTCTGAATCTGATTTCACGCCTTAAGGAGTTGGCATATCTTAAAGAATTAAATCTGAAAGAACCCATTGTTCGGTATGAACTCGATGATAATTTTTATAGTCGAAAATTTACAAATAAAGATTTTACAAATATCGCAATATGGCAGCAGCTTTTTCATGAGGCGATTTTTGAAGCTCTAGGATATTCAAAGAATAAAGATATTATGCGCAGCCTGGCAGAAGCTGTTAATATCAATTTCCTTGAAACTTTGAAAGATAAAGATAATCTGGTAAATATAATTGAAGCAGCTCTATTTAATATTTCCGGTTTAATGCCTGATATTTATAAATTACCCGATGAAGATACCGCTGAATACACTAAACACTTAATTCAATATTGGACTGATTTGAAATCTAAATATGACGGAAGAACTTTTAAATTAGAACAATGGTATTTCTTTAAATTAAGACCACAAAATTTTCCTACTATAAGAATAGCCGGCGGATCAAGAATTCTATATAGAATCCTTAATCAGGATATGATTGGTAAATTGATTAAAAAGACTGAAACAACGTATGACTATAAAAAATTGGTAGCCGTTTTTAGAAATCTGATTATTGTTAAAGGTGAGGGATTTTGGAAAAAACATTTCGTTTTTGAGCAGCAGGCAAAAAAAGATATTAAATACTTTATCGGATTGTCGCGTGCCGATGAAATAATAATTAATATTGTGCTTCCGTTTCTTGCTGTTTATTTCGAAATTTTCGGAAACGAAACTCAAAAGCAGAAGATTATCAAATTATATTCAAATTATTATCAGGTGAGTGAAAATCATTTAGTTGAAGAAGTTTCATCAGCATTAATGATCAATGATGCTTGGAAAAGAAGTATACTTTATCAGGGAATTTTGGATTTATATCGTAGTTATTGCTCCAGAAATAAATGCCTGGATTGTAAAATTGGAGATAAAATATTTTCTTAATTATTACTTGTTAACCGCTGTATATCATCCCTTATTTTTGCTGCTTTTTCATATTCTTCGGCTGCAATTGCTTCCTTCAATTTGTTTTGTAAAGAAGCAATTTTAGCCTCTTTAGTTTTCGGAATTTCTTCTTCTTCTCTAAGGCTTTCTCTTTCTATTCTCTCTTCTTTCCCCCCTTCTTCGGAAGGTAAAAATGCCGCTGCCTCCATTACTTTTTCAGCTACAAAAATTGGTGATTGCGTTCTTACTGCAAGTGCAATTGCATCACTTGGCCTGGCATCAACTTCATTTGTTAATGCTGACACCTCAAGTATTATTTTTGCGTAAAATGTATTTTCTCTCAGTTCGTCGATTACAACTTCCATTACCGCAGCACCAAGATTATCAATCATATGCTTTAGAAGGTCATGGGTTAATGGTCTTGGAGGTTTAATTCCCTCTATTTCAAGTGCTATTGCTTGAGCCTCAAAAGCTCCGATAATAATCGGTAGCCTTCTATTACCATTTATTTCTTTTAATAAAATGGCGTAAGCACCACCCGTAGATGGACTGGAAGATAAACCTAATATCTCACATTGAATTTTCTGCAATTAAACTCTCCTAAATCATTGTGATTTAATTTTTTTAATCTCTTTAGTTAAAGTTGGTAATATCTCAAATGCATCTCCAGCTATCCCAAAATCAGCTATACTAAAAATTGGTGCGTCCTTATCTTTATTTATGGCTACAATATATTTTGAAGACGACATTCCTGCGAGATGTTGAATAGCTCCGGAAATACCGCATGCAACATACAAAGTAGGGGATACTGTTTTGCCTGTCTGTCCTACCTGTTCTCTATGCGGCCTCCAGCCTGCATCAACTACTGCTCTGGATGCTCCCACTGCCGCTCCAAGTGAATCCGCAAGCTCTTCAACTAAATGGAAGTTTTCAGGGCTTTTTAGCCCTCTTCCACCCGATACAATTATATCGGCTTCAGCAACATCCAATTTACCTTCTGATTTTTTTATTTCTACAACTCTTGTTTTAAGATTTATCTGGCTAACTTCTTTTTCTTCAATCTCAAAGGATGAATTATTCTCTGATTCAACAGGCTTAAATACATTCGGTCTAATAGTATAAATTTTCCTTTCGCTTTTCAATTTTACGTCAAGCAGGGCTTTACCTGCATATATAGGACGCGTAGCTATTATTTCACCATTAGATACATCTAATTTAGTACAATCCATAAGTATTCCTGCGTCTATCTTGCCTGCAACATGGGGAGCAAGATCTTTCCCTAATGCCGTATTTGAAAATACCATATATTCGGCAGAAATACTTTTAGCATAATCGCTGATAATATCTGCATATGCTGATGTTGAATATTGTGTTAAATTATCATTTTTAAATTGAATTACTTTTTTTATTCCATATTTAGATATATCATTTAAATTCTCAAGATCATTTCCTATCACCACGGCTTCCGGTTCCAGGTTTAATTCTTGCGAAAGCCGGTAAGAAACTGAAACAACTTCAAAAGCTCCTCTTTTAAGTTTTCCTTCTCTCTGTTCTAAGAAAGCCAGCAATTTTTTTGACATAAATAAGCTTCCTATATTACTTTAATTTCATCTCTTAATACTCTTACTAATTCAGGTACTGCAGATACATCAGTACCTATTATCCTTCCGGGCTGCTTTGCAGATGGTTTATGAAGCTGCAGAACCTCTATATAATT
>CAVUGE010000018.1:0-188916 GCA_963740945.1 uncultured Bacteroidota bacterium
AAAGAAGGGAACTGGATACTGGACCCTTTTATGGGAACAGGGAGCTCTTTAATAGCAGCAGCTGACCTAAATAGAAATTGTGTTGGGATCGAACTATCTAAAGAATATTTTTTAACTACTAAAAAAAGAATAAAAACCTCTGCAGCTAATCAAATTATTCCAATAAATGGTTCCTCTATACATTTAAAAAAATTACTAAAAGAAAATCAAATAAAAAATCATTTTGACTATGTTATTACGTCTCCACCTTACTGGAATCAGCTTGAAAGAAATTCATTACGTCAAAAATTGAGAAGTGGAAAAGGTTTGTCTACAAAGTATTCTGATGATAAAAATGATCTGGGTAATTTAAAAGACTATGATGAATTTATTGAAAAACAGGCAGAAATATTTGATAGTGTTTATGACGTTACAAAACACAACGGCTACTTAACGATTATAACTAATAATGTTTATTATAAAAGCAGTCTGTTTCCGTTATCTTTTGATACTGCTATATCTTTAACAAAAAGAAAGAATAAGAGCTGGGTATTAAAAGATGAAAAGATCTGGCTGCAGGATGATAAGCCTCTAATAGCCCTTGGGATAAATAATGCATGGGTATCGAACCGGCATCATCAGTATTGCCTAATTTTTAGAAAAGAGAAGTAGGGCTCAATTCATTATTTAATAAATTAATGAAAAATATTTTGTACCTTTTTACTTTTACCTTTATACTTGTAAAATGATTTTAACTGTTTCGGAAATTACTCAGGAAATAAAACATTCTCTTGAAAATCAATTTTCTCAGATATCTGTACTGGGAGAGATATCAGGATTTAAATCCCATGTTTCCGGGCACTGGTATTTCAATTTGAAAGATTCTAACGCTTTAATATGCTGCACAATGTGGAGAGGATTTAATAATTATGTTTTCTTTACTCCCCAGGACGGAATGAATGTAATCGTAAATGGGAAAATTTCCGTTTATCCGCCAAGGGGGAATTATCAGATTGATGTCAGATCAATGAAACCTGCAGGCGTTGGTGAACTTCAAGCAGCTTTTGAAGCATTAAAACAGAAACTAACAGCCGAAGGATTGTTTGATAAAAAATTAAAAAAGCAAATTCCAATTATTCCTCGAAAAATTGGAATTGTTACTGCTATTGACGGTGCCGCATTACAGGATATGATTAATATCGCTAAAAGAAGATTCCCTTTGGTAGAACTGGTGATTGCACCGGCAAGTGTTCAAGGCGCAGGGGCAGCCGGAGAAATTGTTAATAGCATCAGACAACTCAATGAAATTGAAGATATAGATGTCATAATTTTAGCAAGAGGGGGTGGTTCGATTGAAGACCTGTGGGCTTTTAATGAAGAAATTGTAGCAAGAGAAATCTTTAATTCAAAGATTCCTATAGTAACAGGCATCGGACATGAGGTTGACTTTACAATTGCTGATTTTGCTGCAGACTTACGGGCCCCTACTCCTTCTGCTGCGATAGAAATCACTACTCCCAGCAAGGAAGATTTCACTGCTTTTATAAATAAATTTTTAAATGAGACATCCAGACGAACTGATTTTATTATTGGAAAACTCAGAACATATATTTATCACAACCTGAATTCATACGGCTTTAGAGTTCCAATGGATCTGATTAGAAGAAAATCACAACAGGTTGATAATTTAATTTATAAACTAATTAAAAATATTGAACATAAATTTCTAGCAAATAAAAATAAAATTGAAATTTTATCCCGGATGATTGAATCGCATGATATAAGCAGGCTGCTTAAAAAAGGATTTGTACTTGTTAAACAGAATTCAAAATATATCACCAGAAAAAGTTCATTTAATGAAGATAAGGAGACTATTTTGCGGTTTTATGATGATGAAATTTTGCTTAAAAAAAGAGAATAATTTCCTTCAAAAATACTTGATTTTTTTATATTTTAGCTGAATAAGTAATATTGATTATGTCTAGTAAAAAAAACAATAATTCTTTTGAAATTGATATCCTTAGATTAGAAGAAATCTCCTCATTATTGGAAAAGGATAATATTGGGTTGGAGGAAGCAATTTTGCTTTTTGAAGAAGGGGTATTAATATCCAGGAATTGTTTGACAGTATTAAACAATGCCGAGTTGAAAATTACTGAACTGAAAAAGAAGATTAGCAGTATGACGATGAAGGACGAAGATTTATTCGAACAATAACCAGCAAATGATAGGAGTTCTGTTTTAACATGGCTGAAGAAGAGAAATATAAGGTACTTTCAAAAGTCAATTATCCTGGCGATATCAAAAATTTTGATATTCCACAATTAAAAATTTTATGTTCGGATATTAGAGAGTACTTAATTGATGTTATATCCGAAATAGGCGGGCATTTCGGCGGTGGTCTTGGCGCCGTAGAACTGACAGTAGCAATACACAAAGTATTTAATACACCGAATGATTTAGTAGTCTGGGATACAGGTCATCAAGCCTATCCCCACAAAATATTAACAGGACGGAAAGAGGCTCTAAAAAGGATTAGGAAACTCGATGGTATTAGCGGATTCTTAAAAAGATCTGAAAGTGAATATGATACTTTCGGTGCCGGGCATGCTTCAACTTCTATTTCAGCTGCGTTAGGGATGGCTTATGCAAGAGATATTTATCATGATGATAAAAAGATAATTGCCGTAATCGGGGATGGCGCTATGACAGGCGGGATGGCTTATGAGGCTATGAATAATTCAGGTATATTAAAATCAAATATAATCGTAGTATTAAATGATAATAATATGTCAATAGCTCCAAATGTGTGGCAGATTTCAAATTATTTCACTGAAATGATCGCACATCCTGATTACAATAAATTTAAAGGCCAGATCTGGGATTTAACCGGTAAACTTGACCAATTCGGTGATAGATTGAGAAAAATTGCCGTTCGATTAGAAAATGGAATAAAAGCTGTTGTGACGCCGGGAATGCTTTTCGAAGCATTGGGATTCAGATACTTTGGTCCTGTAAATGGGCACAATCTGCATCAATTGATAAAAATATTTGAACAGGTAAAAAATTTAAGCGGCCCTATTCTGGTTCATGCAATTACACAAAAAGGTAAAGGTTACGAACCTGCAGAAGGGGACAAACAAAAGCTTCATGCTTCAATCCCTTTTGATAAGTTAACTGGAAAAGCTTTCAAAAAAGCCGATGGTCCTCCATCTTATACAAAAATATTCGGCAATGCTTTAACCGAAATTGTTAAAGATAATCCTCAGGTAGTCGGTATAACTGGTGCAATGCCAGATGGTACGGGTCTGGATATTCTTCAAAAGAATTTTCCACATAATTATATTGATGTAGGTATTGCTGAAGAACATGCTGTAACTTTTGCAGCAGGATTGGCTACTCAGGGAGTAATTCCTGTAGTTGCAATTTATTCTACATTCCTCCAGAGAGGTTTTGACCAAATTGTTCATGATGTCGGAATACAAAACCTTCATGTTGTTTTTGTTCTTGATAGAGCAGGACTTGTAGGTTCGGATGGACCAACTCATCACGGGTCATTTGATTTAACTTATTTAAGGCTTATACCTGGGATGGTTATTATGGCTCCTAAGGATGAATCTGAGTTAAGAGACATGCTTTATACTGCTGTAAATTATAAAAGTGGTCCTGTTGCCCTTAGATATCCACGTGGGTCTGCACTTGGAATTAAATTAAAAGAGGGTTTCGATACAATTGAAATTGGTAAAGCAGAATGTATTGAGAGTGGAAATGATGTTGCACTGCTTGCAGTTGGTTCTATGGTAAATTATTCTATTAAAGCTGCAAAGCTTCTTCATGAAGAGGGTATTCATCCCGAAATTATAAATATGAGATTTGTAAAACCATTAGATACAGCTATACTTGATGATATCGCTGTCAGGCATCATAAAATTGTTACTCTCGAAGAAAATACTTTAATCGGTGGATTCGGATCTGCTGTTATTGAATATTTGAATGAAAAAAATTATAAAAATGATATTCTCAGAATAGGAATACCCGATAAATTTATTAATCATGGTACTCAAAGCGAACTTCATCATATATTGGAAATTGATCCTGAAGGAATAGCTAAAAAAGTCAAGGCTTTTTGTAAAAATCAAAGCATCAAACAAAAGGTCGCTGTTTAATGGAGAAAACTAAAATAGGGATAATCGGACTTGGAACAATCGCTCAATTAGTACACCTTCCTAATTTTGCTAAAATTAATAATGCTGTTGTTACTGCTGTTGCTGAAATAAGAAAAAGCAGATTAACCACGATTGCCGATAAGTTTAATATAAAAGAAAAATATACTGATTATCATGAAATGCTGGAAAAAAGTGATACAGATGCTGTTATTATTGCAACACCCACTAGTTCACATAAAGATGTTGCCATTGATTGTCTAAAAGCCAAAAAGGATATATTAATTGAAAAACCTCTTGCCCGGACATATAATGAAGTTAAACAAGTTATAAGTACGGCAAAAAGATATAAAAAGAAGGTCATGGTCGGTATGAATCTACGATTTCGTCCCGATGCAATGCTTTTAAAAAGTATCCTTTCTTCTGGTGAAATCGGCGAACCTTTTTATATTAAATGTGGATGGATCAGGAGACCAAGCAACAGCGAGAAATGGTTTACTAAGAAAGAGGAATCCGGCGGAGGCGTTATAATAGATTTAGGCATCCTATTGCTTGATCTATCTCTTTGGCTGCTTGACTTCCCTGCTATTGAAACTGTGACAACACAGAATTTTAATCAGTTTACTAAAAATGTTGAAGATACATCTGTAAGTCTTTTAAGGTGTAAGAATTCTTCTCTCATTAGTCTTGAATCAAGCTGGTCTTTGCCTGTTGAGAAAGATACTTTCTATTTAAACATCCATGGAAAGAAAGGATTTGCTTCGCTTAATCCATTTAGAGTTTTCAAAAAAACTGGGGAGCAGATAATTGATCTTACTCCTTCGCAGAAGGAAAATCCGTTAAGTTTATTCAAAAAATCATACGAAAACGAATTAAAAAATTTTTTAGGCGCGGTAAGAGGGCTCAATCCCGTATTCTCTTCCGGTGAAGAAGCTCTTTTAAGAATGAAGATTTTAGAAGGCATGTATAACTCTTCAATTCGTAAAGTAGAAGTAAAACCTTAGTAATTTATAATAAAATGAAAACCAAAATTCTATTAGTCGACGATGAACCTGATATAGTTGAATTTCTTGAATATAATTTATCACAGGAAGGATTTGATGTAATTAAAGCCTATGATGGAATTGAGGCGCTGAAAAAAATAACTGAAAAACCTGATTTGATATTACTGGATATAATGATGCCTAAGCTTGATGGTTATGAAGTCTGTAAAAGAATAAGGAATATGAAAGGCTATGAAAAAATTCCGGTAGTATTTTTAACTGCAAAATCAGGCGAAGTTGATGAAATTTTAGGTCTTGAATTAGGGGCTAATGATTATATTCAAAAACCTATTTCACCTAAAAAACTTGTTGCACGCGTTAAATCGAATTTAAGGAAAACTGATTCCGATCATAATACAAAACCAAATAAAATTACGATCGGTCCTTTAGTTATTGACAGAGAAAAATATGTTATTTATCTGGATGGAAATGAGAAAGTTTTTCCCAAAAAAGAATTTGAAGTCTTATACTATCTTGCTAATAATCCCGGAAAAGTATTCAGCAGGGAAATTTTATTAAAAGATGTTTGGGGAAACGATGTCTATGTAGTTGATAGAACAATTGATGTCCATATTAGAAAGATCAGAGAAAAGCTTCAAAATTATTCCGACCTTATTGAAACTATAAAAGGCGTAGGATATAGATTTAAAAGTGTGGAATGAAATTAAATCAAATTTTTCTTCTGCCCGTGTTTATCTAAAAGAATATTTTCTCTTCTATATTTCTTTTCTCCTCCTGGTTTATATAATCTTTGGTGAATCTGGAAACATCTTCCTTTTTATCATTCTTTCATTTCTTTTTAGTCTCATTTTTATAAACTTCATCGGAAGAAAAAGGCTTAAAGAATTAAATAATATTAAAAATATAATATTTAAAATCCGAACAAATTACTCAACAAAATCTGAGGAAATAAAACTTTCTAATAATCTTCGGAGTGTAGAGGAAGAAATTCAAAAAATGTTTGAGAAAATGAAAAATGATATAAACTATCTGACGAGGCTTGAAAAGATGCGGACCGAATTTTTAGCAAATGTTTCACATGAACTCCGGACTCCGATTTTTGCAATCCAGGGATATGTAGAAACACTTCTAGATGGTGCAATCAATGATAATAAAGTTAATAAATATTTTCTGGAGAAGGCAAATCAGCATACTATAAACCTGAGCAATTTATTAAATGATCTTATTGATATTTCTATGATTGAATCGGGTGAAATGCGCATGAGTTTCAGATATTTTAATATAAATGAATATTTAATTCCTCTAATCAAAGAACTGGAGCCCATAGCAAAAGAAAAGAACCTAGAGTTAGTTTTCATCCCAGTAAGAGAACATCTTCAGCTTTTAGGAGATAAAAATAAATTAAGGCAGGTCCTTATAAATTTGATTACAAACGCCATTAAATATACTGAACATGGAAAAGTGGAAATTTTGGTTGAAGAAGAACAAAAATTTGGGAAAATAATAATAAAGGATACGGGAATTGGAATTCCGGAAGAAGACATTGCCAGGATTTTTGAAAGATTTTACAGGGTAGATAAAGTCCGGTCAAGGGCAGTAGGAGGGACCGGTTTAGGTTTGGCAATTGTTAAACATATTACGGAAGCACATGGTTCCGCAATTGAAGTTAAAAGTGAGATAGGAAAGGGGAGTGAATTTTCCTTTAGATTAAAGAAATAAATAAAGTATGCGGTAAATATTGAATAAAATAAATTTTATTTAAAGAATTGACACATTATTTGTAAATCCGTAAATTTGTTGTTCATTTTAGAAATTAGAGGTAAAAATGTTTGCAGTCGTTGATATAAATGGACAGCAATTTAAGGTAATGGAAAATAAAAAGTATTATGTTCCTAAATTAGATAAGGAACCAAACTCTGAGATTTCCTTTGATAATATAATAATGTTTGGTGATGATAAGGAAACTAAAATAGGAAATCCGACAGTAGAAGGTTTAAAGGTATCAGCTACAGTTTTGGAACACGTAAAAGATGATAAAGTGGTAGTCTTCAAAAAGAAAAGAAGAAAAGGCTATGAAAAGAAGAATGGACATAGACAGCAGTTAACCAGAATTGAAATTACTAAGATAGGATAGGAGTTTAAAATGGCTCATAAAAAAGGTCAGGGTTCATCAAGAAATGGCAGAGACAGTAATTCCCAGAGACTCGGAGTTAAAAGATTTGGCGGTGAGAATGTAGTCGCAGGGAATATATTAGTAAGACAAAGAGGTACTAAATTTCATCCGGGTAATAATGTAAAAATCGGAAGTGATGATACTCTATTTGCAGTAGCTAATGGGATAGTAAAATTCGAAATTAGAAGAGGAAATAGAAAATTCGTTAATGTTTATCCTGCCTGATTTACATTTTATAGAGACGCTCAGCCGGAGCGTCTCTAACTAACTTCAATTAACTAAAACCCCAGATTTTCCATACTTTCAACAAGATTTTTTACTGCATTTATGGAATTATTAAATGCTGATTGCTCTTCTTCATCTAAATCAAAATCAATAACTCTTTCGACTCCGTTGGCTCCTAAAACTGCAGGAACTCCTAGATAATAACCATTAACCCCGAATTCTCCATTCAGAAAAGCACAAACCGGGAGAATTCTTTTTTCATCTCCTAAGATAGCTTCAGCCATTGCAATTGCAGATGATGCAGGTGAATAAAATGCTGATCCTGTTTTTAATAGTTTAACGACTTCACCGCCCGCCATCTTTGTCCGTTCAACCATTTTCTTCATCACCTCTTTGGCTTTAGTGCTGTCTTTATATTTTTTCTCCAGCAATTCCATAACTGGAATACCGTTAACATTAGCATATCTGACAATTGGAACCATAGTATCTCCATGACCTCCCAATACCATTGCATTCACATCTTTAACCGAAACATCAAGCTCCCATGCTATAAATGAAGAAAATCTTGAAGAATCTAAAACCCCTGCCTGACCCAATACCCGGTTAGCCGGAAACCCGGTAACTTTTTTGAATAGTGTTACCATGGCATCCAGGGGATTTGAAATTATTATTACAACAGCATTGGGTGCATTATCTCTAACACCTTCGGCAACAGATTTCATAATCTTTGCATTGGTTGTTAAAAGATCATCCCTGCTCATTCCGGGTTTGCGGGGAAGACCGGCAGTTATAATTACCAGATCGGCATTATTTATATCTTTATATGAGTTTGTTCCGGTAACTTTGCAGTCAATGCCGTCTATCCTCGAGCCTTCTGCAATATCAAGTGATTTGCCTTGAGGCATATCCTCGACTACATCAAACAGAACAACATCACCTAATTTTTTAGTTACAGCTAATTGTGCTAAAACTCCCCCAATTTGCCCGCCGCCTATTAAAGCTATTTTTTTTCTGGACATAGTAAACTCCTGTTTAAGATTAGAATAACAAATTGTAACTTAAAAATAAAGATGTGTTTTTCAATTTGCAAAGAAATAAGATTTCTTTTATTTATTTCAGGTAATTCTCTTGAATAAAATAACTCATTCTTAATAGAGTCGATTCATCGAATTGGTTTGCTAATAGCTGAACACCTATAGGAAGGTTTTCGGAACTTCTTGACGCAGGTATATTAATTCCAGGTATCCCTGCGAGATTTGCAGATGTAGTGTATATATCACTTAAGTACATTTCAAGAGGATCATTTGACTTTTCTCCTATTTTAAAAGGAGTAGTTGGAGTAGTTGGAGTTAAAATTAAATCAACTTCACTAAATGCCCTGTCAAAATCATTCTTTATTAAACGTCTGACTTTCTGGGCTTTTTTATAGTATGCATCATAATAACCTGCCGACAAAACATATGTACCGAGCATTATTCTTCTTTTAACTTCTTCGCCGAAACCTTCTGATCTTGAAGATTTATACATATCAAGTAATGTCTGACTATCTTCTGCTCTATAGCCGTACCTAGCACCATCAAAACGGGCTAAATTGGAAGAAGCTTCAGCGGTTGTTAGTATATAGTATGCAGCGATCGTATAATCAGTCAAAGGAAGATCAATATTAACAATTTCAAAATCATTATGTCTTAGTTTCTCTATTAATTCATCTATTGTACTTTTGATTTCAGCAGATAAACCTTCTGAGAAATATTCTTTAGCGATTCCAATTTTTGGTTTATTACCATTTAATCCTAGCTCTTTAGAAAAATTAGGGACAGAAATGTTACATGAAGTTGAATCCTGGCTGTCTATTCCTGAAATTACTTCAAGGACAGCTGCTATATCTTCAACATTATTTGCGAAAGGGCCGATTGAATCGAAAGAAGATGCAAACGCTGTTAAACCATATCGTGAAACTCTTCCGTATGTTGGCTTTAATCCATAAACACCGCAAAAAGCAGCAGGTTGTCTTATAGAACCGCCGGTATCGGTTCCGAGTGAAACATCACATAGGTATGCTGAAACTGCTGCAGCCGAACCACCGCTTGAACCTCCGGGAACTCTTGAATTATTGACAGGGTTCAATACATTGCCAAACGCCGAATTTTCGTTTGATGAGCCCATAGCGAATTCATCACAATTGGTTTTTCCGATAATGATGGCATCTTCATCAATTAGTCTTTGAACCGCAGTTGCTGTATATAGTGCATTGAAATCTTTCAGGATTTTTGAAGAGCATGTGGTAGGTTTATTTTTAATTGAGAGAACATCCTTTACTGCTGTAACTAAGCCAGCCAGCTTCCCATGTTTTCCCTCTTTTATTTTTCTTTCAATTCTGATTGCCTGATTTTTAACCTCCTCAACAAACACAAAATTGAAAGCATTAAGATGGTTATTCTCTTCAATTCTTCTTAAAAAAAAATCAATATTTTCTACTAAGGAAAGTTTGTTTTGTTTTATACTCTGTATCTTATCGGAGAAGTTAAAGTATGGAGTCAAGTATGAAACCTTCTATTAAAAGATTTTATAAAAGAAAACTGAGGGGAATAAATTAAACTTTTTTAGACCCTGTGTTTTTCGCCGGATCGTCTGTAATTTTTATCTGATCTTCTACATCTTTGAGTCCTTTTTTGAACTCACGTATCCCCTTACCAAAGCCATGAGCAATTTCAGGAATCTTTTTAGCACCGAAAAAGATCAATACCACAAGCAGAATTATTAATAACTCACCAAATCCAATATTCTCAAACATTTTTATGCCTCTTAAAAGATATAATTATTAAGATTTAAGAAATCTGTTTTGTCCCTGAGCTTTTGTCGTCAGTAGTTTTAATTTCATCTTCTACTTCTTTCAGACCTTTCTTAAATTCGCTAATTCCTTTTCCAAGTCCTTTGGCTAATTCAGGTATTCTTTTTGAACCGAAAAGTACTAATACAACTAGTAATATAATTAATAACTCACTGAACCCGATATTCTCGAACATCTTAATGCCTCGTTAAAAATATAAAATTAAATATTCTTCTTATTTGTTTTCAGATTTTTTTTCTTTATCACCGGATTTTATTTCTTCTTCAACGTCTTTCAATCCCTTCTTGAATTCACTCATTCCTTTTCCAAGACCTTTGGCTAATTCGGGGATTTTCTTTGCACCAAAAAGGATTAAAATGACTAATAAGATAAGAATTATTTCTCCGGCACCTAAATTTCCAAACATATTACCACCTTTTAATTTAAAAATGAACTTGCTATAGAATTAAATAATAAGGAACCATCTGTCTTTCCTAAAATAGGATCACAACTTCGTTCGGGATGCGGCATCAAACCTAAAATATTCTTATCTTTATTTACAATTCCTGCAATGTCCATAATTGATCCATTTGGATTAAAATCATTATTATCATTCATTGGTGCATATTTAAAAACTATTTGATTATTATCTTTCAGCTTTTTTAATGTATCTTCATCAGCAAAATAATTACCTTCACCATGAGCGACAGGAAATTTTAATCTATTCTTAGTTTCAATACATCTTGTAAAAACAGTATCTTTATTTTCAACTGAAAGATAAACATCTTTACAAACAAATTGTAGAGATTTATTTTTCAATAAAACACCGGGCAATAACCCTGCTTCAAGCAATATCTGAAAACCATTACAGATACCTATCAGGCAGCCGCCTTTTTTAGCAAAATCGATAACGGGCTTCATGATTGGGGAGAACCTTGCAATAGCTCCGGTTCTTAAATAATCTCCGTAAGAAAATCCTCCGGGAAGAATAATAACATCTGAATTTTCAAGGTCCGTATCCTTATGCCAAAGAAAAGCTACATCAAAACCTAATATTTTCTTTAACGAATAATAAGCATCATGATCACAATTCGAGCCAGGGAATACAACTACACCAAACTTTGGTTTCATTTGATCTCTTCCAGTGAGAATTCATAATCTTCCATTATAGGATTAGCAAGGAGTTTATGGCAGTATTCGTTTACTTCATTTTCCGCAGTAGATTTATTTTGGGTATCGACTATAAATTCGATGTATTTACCAATTCTGGTATCTTTTATATTCTTCAGTCCAAGATGTTCCGCCCCTTTTTCAACGGCTTTGCCTTGAGGGTCTAATATAGATGGTCTTCTTTTGATTAGAACTTTTGCTTTGAACATTTATACACCGGTTTCTCAATAATAAAAAATAATGTATTATTGTTTACTTTTTTTGGAAATAATAGTATAAATATATCGAAAAATACCAAATAGAATAATGAAAACAAAAATGTAGAATAATGCTTTACCTGAAGTTATTATAAGAAGGATTATTGCAGCTGTGATAAAAATAAAATGAAACGGCTTATTTTTAATTTCTTTAATTGATGGTTTCGGAATAGTATCATATTTGATTCTGCTGACCATTAAAAAGGAGAGTATTAAAACCATAGGAATAATGTAACTGTTATAGGGGTATGGAAAGCCGTTTACTTTTTCATAGTAAGTTAGAACAAATGCTGCAATAGTGATTCCTGAAGAAGGTATCGGCAGACCTATGAAATATTCTTTATTAAAACCGACCAGCTGAACATTAAATCTTGCAAGTCTAAACCCGCCTGCAATTAATAATAAAGAGCTTATAACTATTCCGGCTGCATTGAAATCATGTAAATAGGTTGAATAAATTAAATAAGCGGGTGCGGCGCCAAAACTTACAATATCGGATAGTGAATCGAGTTCAACTCCAAGTTCGCTGCTCGATTTTGTTAATCTAGCCATTATTCCATCTAGAGCGTCAAATAAAGCGGCTATAATTATTAAAATTGCCGAATAATAATATTTTCCCTGGCTTGCATTAATTATCGAAAGAAAGCCGGAGAACATATTCATTGCTGTGAAAAGATTGGGTATAACAGATCGTGTTACTCTAAATCGATTCATTATTTATTATATTCAAAGAGAATTGTCTCACCTGCAGTGACTTTCTCATCTTTTTCAACTTTCTCCTGCCATTCGAAAGGTACTACAACATCAACTCTGCTGCCAAATTTAATCATTCCA
The DNA here is from genome assembly GCA_963740945.1 of uncultured Bacteroidota bacterium. Classification (GTDB taxonomy): domain Bacteria; phylum Bacteroidota; class Ignavibacteria; order Ignavibacteriales; family Ignavibacteriaceae; genus CAVQBP01. The sequence goes on from CAVUGE010000018.1 coordinate 12,636, forward strand.
AATCTCCTGCCTATTTCAACGCTGTCCCTCATCTTTAATTCATAAATTATCCTTCGTGCAATAAAACCTGCAACTTGTGTAAAGAAAACTTTGCCGAATTTACTCATAATTCCAAATTCTGCTCTTTCATTAAGTTCAGATGCTTTATCCTTAAAAGCAGCAATATATTCTCCGGGATAGTATTTTAAATAATCAATTTTTCCCGAAATAGGTATTCTGTTTACGTGGACATCTAAAGGTGACATAAAGATAGAAATCTGTTTAGCCTTACCCATAATAAATTTATTATCTTCTACCTCTTTTACGAAAAGAACTTTTCCATCTGCCGGTGAAACCACTACATTATCTTTATTTGGAGGAGTTCTGTCGGGGTCTCTAAAAAAATTTAAAGAGAATAGTAAAAATAGCGCAGGTAAGATAATTAAAATAGCTTTTAAATAACCGTTACTGAAGAAAAAACTTGAAGAAATGAGAATAAATGCGACAATTGAAATTATTCCTAAAGTAGAATATCCATATTTTGTAAGCATTTATTAAGCACTCATCAAATTGTAAAGCTGGTTAGTATAGTTTTTAATTTGGGATGATGTTGTAAGTTTATAAGGATCACTCCATTTACTTTCCAGATCAAGGGGTAGTATTTTTAAGCTTTTAGGAGTAAAATCACCTATTAAAAAGATCTTTTCATCATTTTTACCAAAAATACAGCAAACTTCTGCAAGCAGCAAATTTCTTCTTTCGAAGAATGATTTAAGCACAGCATTTATTTTGGAGCACATCCTGTTTATTATTTTTAATTCATCATTTGTACAGAGGCTATAAGAGATTAAATGACTTTCCGAAATTAAGCTGTCGCGGCTTTCCCCGTAATGAAATTCATATAATGGTAGGTTTAATACTTTTCCCTCTTTATCTCCGAAAACTTTAGCGGTTCTTTTATCTGTTATATTTAAAACTTTAACTAAGAAGGGGAATTGCTGGTTTTTTATAAATTTCAGACTATTTTTTTCAATCAGCTTGACAAAAGCAGCAGGAATATGATATTCTTTTAAGTAATCAAAAAAGAAAGCATTAATTGAAGCAAATTTTTCCCCTAAATCCTTGCTCTTGATTTTTTTTTCACTTCCATCATCGTAATAATCGCTATATTCATAAATAAAATACTCTTCTGTATCCAGGGGCAGATCCTTTTTATGCAGCTCTTCGTATAAAGTACGGTTATTATTAAATGTAGTACCCAATTATCCCTAAATTTGTTATTTAGAACAAGAAATTATAAAATTTAGGTATACAAAGTCAAATCAATATATTATATTTACACAAAATATAAATAGTTTTTTTTAGAAAAATGTACAAAAATATAAACTTAATAGGAGGAACCGGATGAAAGGCGGAATGCAAGGAATGTTAAAACAGGTTCAGAAAATGCAGGCAGAAATGCAGCGGGTACAAGGTGAACTTGGAAATATGACCGTTACCGAAGAAGCCGGCGGAGGTATGATTAAGGCTACTGCCAATGGAAATAAAGAGATAATTTCAATTGAGATTGACCCACAAGTCATAAAATCAGAAGAAAAAGAGATATTAGAAGATTTAGTAGTCGCTGCTGTAAACAAGGTCCTTCAATCCTCTGGAAAGCTTGCAGAAGATGAAATGGCGAAAGTTACAAAAGGGATGATTCCTCCGGGACTAAATATTCCGGGATTGTAGACGTTGCAAATAGCGCGACCTCTTGAAACTGCTATTGAAGAATTGAGTAAACTTCCAAGTATCGGGAAAAAAACCGCACAAAGACTTGCCTTATATATTCTAAAAAGCGATGTACAAACTGTCGAAAGTCTTGTTAAGGCAATTCATGAATTAAAAACCAAATTACGTTTTTGTTCGAGGTGTTTTAATATTTCCGAAGAAGAATTATGTGAAATATGTAAAAATCCTAAAAGAGATAATTCACTTATCTGTATTGTTGAAGAAGCCAGTGATGTAATGGCAATTGAAAAAACGCACGAATTTAATGGTAAATACCATGTATTAGGGGGTGTTCTTTCGCCGTTATCCGGTATTGACCCTGATTCATTAAAGATTAAGGAGCTGCTGAAAAGGTTTGAAACTGAAGAAATTCGGGAAATAATATTAGCTCTTAATCCGGATACAGAAGGGGAGACTACATCTTTATATCTGGCAAAAATAATCAAGCCGCTGGGTATAAAAGTCTCAAGAATTGCTAGAGGTTTACCTATAGGCGGGGATCTTGAATTTGCCGATGAGGCTACAATAAGCAGGGCAGTTTTGGGTAGAATTGAACTATAAACTGACCCCATATGGTTAGAAGTCATTTGCGTATATTTTTTAATAGTGGGACGTTAGATTATTAAATCTAAGAATTAACTTATCAAATCTCCATGTTTGAGATATTTTCCCTGGCACAATTATTTTATGCAGTAAGTCATATTTCACTATAATTTAAGATGAAAGTATGAAGGAATGGTTTAAAGATTGGTTCAATACAGAAGAATATTTAAATGTTTATAAGCACCGGAATGAACAGGATGCAAAAGAACTAGTTGAATTGATTTTAGAAAATATTAATCTGCCCTTGAATGGTAAAGTTCTTGATTTAGCTTGCGGGCCCGGCCGTCACTCAATATTGTTTGCTCAAAAAGGTTTTAAAGTATCTGCTGTTGATTTAAGTAAAAATCTCTTAAATTTCGCTAATGTTGCAGCCGGTACTGCTAATGTAAATATAAATTTTATTGAAGCTGACCTTAGGAATCTATGTATCAAACCCAAATTTGATCTTGTTGTTAACCTTTTCACCAGTTTTGGATATTTTGAGGATGATAAAGAAAACTTTAAACTTTTTAATAGAACATTTTACTTTTTAGATGATAAAGGCTATTTTGTTCTTGATTTTTTCAATAGGGAATATATTAAAAAGAATTTAGTCCCCAGATCAGAGGAAGAATTAAATCACAGCAGAATAATTCAGCAAAGGAAAATCGAAGGTGAAAGAGTAATAAAAGAAATTACAATTCTTAAAGATGGGAAAGAACAGCATTTTAAGGAATCGGTAAGAATGTACGGTAAAGAAGAATTAATAAGGGAGATTGAGAAGCGAGGCTTCAAAATTGAAAAGGTTTTCGGAGGAGTTAGAGGCAGAACTTTTGACTTAGAAACTTCTCCCAGAATAGTTATTATTGCCAGGAAATAAAATTTTTTTCATAAAAAATTCTAATTCTTGAATAAACCATTTGTCTATTTCAAAGCTAATTTTTTTAAGAAGCTAGGTATATCATTTATACTTTGTTTTATTATAACAAGCTGCGATATTTTTAATACCCGTGAAGCTGAAAAGCCTACACAGCCGCGTTCTGATTTTCAACCTGCCGCAACTGTTGATCAGCTAATTCAAAATTTAGTGAGCGCACTTAAAGACAAGGATGTTACAAATTATTTAAATTGTTTATCCGACAGTTCCTTTACCAATAAAATATTTCGTTTCTCACCTTCCAGTGAGGCAGCTTCGACATATCCCACTTTAATAGATTGGAATCGAAGGAATGAAGAACAGTATTTTACAAATATGTCTATTAAAGTTAGCGATAATAGTCAGATTGTTTTAACTTTAAATGAAAGCTCAAGAAATAATTTTGGCGACAGCACTTTTTATACTGCCTCATATATACTGGACGTACCATTTGTAAACTCAAATTCTGAAATAACTCCTATAACCTATGAAGGCACTTTGACATTTAAAATGTTAAGAGATTCTAGATCTGTATGGAGCATTTATTTTTGGCAGGATAATAAAAATACTACTACCAGCTTAAGCTGGAGCGACTTAAAAGGAAATCTTGCAAATTGAATTTATTTCAAAGAAGGTATTTATATTTTTTTATTCTGATTTTATTGTTAAACGGATGTAAGAACCCCTTTTCTCCTGCTTATGATGCATCCGAAGGAGGTTCTTCTTCAACTCTTTCCGATCAGAAAACCGTTGACGGTATATTTAAGAATTTTCAATATGCATATACATTTAAAGATACTTTGATTTATGGAGAGTTAATAAGTCAGGACTTCATTTTTACTTACCGGGATTATGATTTAGGTTATGATGTTTCTTGGGGAAGGGATGAGGAGATGAAGACAACCTACGGTCTATTTCAAAATTCGCAGAGACTCGATTTAATATGGAATAATATTTCTTTATCGAGTGAAGATTCTTTAAAAGCTACGATTGTTCGCGCATTTAGTCTGACAGTTACAATCAGTCCTACATATGTATTAAGGGTTGACGGTAAAGTTAATATTGCTCTCAGAAAGAATCCGTCAACACAAACATGGAAAATAACTCACTGGAATGATGAATCAAATTATTAAATTTATTACCCGGAAGAAAGATGTTAAAGTCAGGAATACAAGGTTATTACGGGTTTACAATAAGGATTATCGCAACTTTTTTTGAAAGACGGGATAAATAACTTCATGATTGGTTTTTGGTTTAAAGAAGCATTCAAATCTATAGGCAGAGCTAGATCTTCTTTTATTTTATCCTTGATTTCTACAAGCATTTCTGTTTTGCTGATAGTTGCTTCCATTATTTTAATCAAGGTTTCCAGTAAATTTCAGACTAATTTAAAAGAGAAATTGAATATCAATATTTTTCTAAAAGATTCTCTTTCGGATGCTTCAATCCGGAATGTTGGCGATATCTTAAAGGATAAAAATTATATAAATTCTGTAAAGTATATCAATAAAGACGAAGCTGCTGAAAATTTTATTAAAGACACAGGTGAGGATTTTAGAAAAATTCTTGATTATAATCCCTTGCCAATTTCATATTCTATTACTTTGAATGCAGAATTTGTACAAAAAGAATCAATAGATAAAATAATCAGCGAGCTTTCAAAAATAAAAGGAGTCGATGATATTGTTTATCAATATAAATTTACAGATAAAGTTCTTTCGTTCATTGACAGTATAAAAAAATATGTATTTATCATAACTGCAATTTTATTTGTGATTTCACTTTATATTGTTTACAGTACAATAAAGTTGGTAATCAGCCTGAAACATGAAGAGTTTGAAACAATGAAATTAGTCGGTGCAAAATTATCGACAATTAAAATGCCTGTTATTATAAATGGAACATTTATAGGCTTAATTGCCGGCGTGATTGCTTTAGGTATATTTATATTAATAATATCATACTTTGGAAATCTAATAGCTTTTCAATCTTATTTGAATTCAACTCGGATTTATCTAATAATATTGATATTAATTGGTCCGGTATTAGGGTTTATGGTAAGTGTTTTTGCCCTCAGAAGAATTAATCTTAGAATTTGAAGTGAGTATGATATTTTTTAAATTTTAAGATTAAATCTTTTTTATTCCTTTATATATTAAATCATAATTATAATTACTTGAATAAAAAACTTATCAAACATTATTTGTTCTTAATAGTTCTAATTTTTTTTGTTATTACCCCGTCTATAAAACCCCAGATGCAACCCGGCGTTCATCTGCTGCCTAGTTATAGGGAAAGAATTTTTTCTAAAGATTCTCTATTGGCTAATCAACAGATGTACAATAATGAAGATAATGAGAGTGTAGATCCGGATGAATATATTGTCGGACCGGGTGATAAAATATTTGTATCAATAAATGGTTTGGAGGAAATCCCGTTAAACTTAAGAATAAATCATGATGGAATTCTATATATATCGAAAGTAGGGGGAGTAGATCTTAATAATACGACACTAACTGAGGCAAAAAGAAAAATACTTGAAGCCATAAACAAATACTACAAAAATGTAGATATTTTTATTTCTTTAATAAATATAAGGAAAATAAAAGTATCATTGTTGGGAGATGTAGTTAAACCTGCTTCTTTTGTAATTTCCGGTAATTCAAGATTAATGGATTTAATCAGTCATTCCGAAGGATTAAAAAAAACTGCTGATTATAGAAATATTAAAATCATAAGTAAGGACAGCATAATAAAGAAGTATGATCTCCTTTCCTTTATAAGGTTGGGAAATAAAGGTAATAATCCACTTCTAAGAGACGGAGATATAGTATTAATAGATAAAGTGGATAAAATTGTATCAATAGAAGGGGAGATTAAATTTCCCGGTGTATATGAATTTGTTGAAGGAGAGACTATAATTAATTTTATAAAGCTCAGCGGCGGTTTATTAAACGATGCAAGGACAGACACTATAGAAGTAGTTAGTTTTAAGCCGGATGGGAGAAGTGAAGAAAGTAGTTATTATTCATACGATGAACTCTCAGCCAATCAAAAAATATTGAAGAATAAAGATAAAATTCTTATACGGGCAATACCCAACTATTTTGATGAGAAGTTTGTTAAGATAGCTGGATATGTTAAATATCCGGGATATTATAAAATTGTTGAAAATCAAACAACTTTAATTGATGTTATCCAGGAGGCAGGAGGATTTCGTAAAGAAGCTTCACTCGCAGATGCCTCTTTAACCAGGACTATCGGTTCTAAATTAGAAGACCCTGAATATGAAAGATTAAAAACTATTCCAAGAGCCGACATGACCGATGATGAATATAATTATTTAAAAGCCAAGTCGCGTCAGAGAGTAGGAAGAGTAGTAGTTGATTTTGTCGAACTCTTCAAGAAAGGTGATCTCCTTGAAAATGTAACGTTAAGGAAAGGGGATAGTGTTTATGTTCCGGAAGCCAGGAATTATGTTATACTATTAGGGCAGGTCGTAAATCCCGGAAATATAATATATGACCCTAAGTTAACAGTTGAAGATTATATCCAGCTAGCCGGCGGTTTCGGCTGGCGTGCGGAAAAAGGTGATGTTAGAGTAATTAAAGCAAATACCGGTGAGTGGATAGATGCGGATGATATAGATTCACTGGAGGCGGGGGATACTATATGGATACCGGAAACTCCTCCCGGACCTAAATTTTGGGATGTATTTACAACTTCTTTAACGATTTTAGGGCAGGTTGCTTCTGTAATTGCTGCTACTGCAGCCGTAATAATTGCCACAAGGAAATAAATTGAGTTACCACGATATCTTAAATATTATCATTTTCAATAGAAATTCTATTATAAAAATTACAGCAATTGCTGTTGTTATTATTCTATTGCTTTTAATTTTCATATTCCCTGTAAGTTACAATTCAATGGTAACTGTGCTCCCTCCCGAAAAAAATAATGAGATGACAAATTTAGGCACGTTATTAAACTCGCAGGATTTTTCCGGCTTATTAAGTACAAGTGTCAGCAGTGCTAATTCACAGCTTTACCAGCAAATTTTGCTTAGCAGATCAGCATCTGTATATGTAGTGAATAAATTGGGATTAAAAAAATATTTTAATACTGATAATGTATATGCAGCTGCCCATAAATTGGAAGATCACATAAACGTTGAGGTAACAAAAGAGGGCATTATAAAATTTTCGACTGAAATATCTACTCCGCTATTTCCTATTTTTTCCAATAAAGATTCAGTGCGAATTCTTGCAGCTAAAATATCTAATAGTTTTGTTGAAGGGCTTGATAAAATTAACCGGGAGAAGTTGTCATCAAAAGCTAAGAAAGCAAGGGTATATATTGAAGAACAATTGCAAAAAACAAGAACCAAGCTTGATTCTGTTGAAAATATGCTGATGGTTTTTCAAAGGTCAAACAAAGCTGTTTCATTGCCCGAGCAGGTTAATGCCGCTATCGATGCTGCGGCAAAGCTGAAAGCCGAAATTATGAAGACCGAAGTAGATTTAGGTTTAGTGGAACCTAACCTAAGGGAAGATAATAAAACTTTAATGGCATTAAGAAATAAGCTGGAGAATTTACGGGAACAGTATAATAAGATGGAAATGGGAAGCCAGGATTATTTATTAGCCTTTAAAGAAGTTCCTGAGTTAGGAAAACAGTTAGCATCTTTATTAAGAGAAGTGAAAATACAGAATGAAGTTTACACTATGCTTCAGCAGCAGTACTATAAAGAAAAAATTCAGGAAAATAAAGATCTGCCTACCGTAGAGATCCTTGACGAAGCAATTCCGCCGTTAAAAGCTTCGAGTCCGAGAACAGTCTTTTCAACCGTTTTAGGAGGTATTTTTGTCTTTCTATTTTCAAGCTTAATTTTTGTTATAAAGGATAGAAATATGTATCTGATTAAAAATAATACAAATACAAAGGAGTATGATGTTTAAATATACAGCGGTAGTAACAGGCGGTGCCGGATTTCTAGGTTCACATTTATGCGACAGGCTCCTTGCAGAGGGTTTTAAAGTTGTATGTGTCGATAATCTGATAACCGGTAATACCAATAATATTGCTCATCTGTTCGGAAATGATGATTTTAAATTTGTCAAGCATGATATAACAAATTATATATATCTGCCGGGACGGATAGATTATATTCTCCATTTTGCTTCACCGGCCAGCCCTATTGATTATTTGAAATTACCAATCCAGACCTTAAAAGTTGGCTCACTCGGGACACATAAGGCACTCGGATTAGCAAAGGAAAAAAAAGCACGTTTCTTACTTGCCTCAACTTCAGAAGTTTATGGTGATCCTTCTGTTCATCCTCAAAATGAGGATTATTGGGGCAATGTTAATCCGATAGGACCCAGAGGAGTTTATGATGAAGCAAAAAGATTTGCGGAAGCCATAACAATGGCATACCAGAGGTATCATGGTGTTGAAACCAGGATTGTCAGAATCTTTAATACATACGGACCACGGATGAGACTTGATGACGGAAGAGCTTTACCTGCATTTATAGGACAAGCTTTACGTGGGGAGGATTTAACGGTATTTGGTGATGGTTCGCAAACCCGGAGCTTTTGCTATGTAACTGATCTTGTGGATGGAATATTTAAATTACTTATGTCCAATGAAAAAGAACCGGTAAATATTGGTAATCCTGCTGAAATAACTATCAAACAGTTTGCTGAGGAAGTCTTAAATTTAATTGATACAAAAAGTAAAATTACATATAAAGACTTGCCAGAAGATGATCCTAAGATCCGGCAGCCTGATATTTCAAAAGCAAAAGAGAGGCTTGGATGGAGACCTAAAATAGATAGAAAAGAAGGTCTAAAGAAGACCATCGATTATTTTAAAAGCGTTATCTGAACCTCACAGCTGAAATCACATGTCAAAAAGATTTGCTTCTACGGTAGCGGGAGCTTCCATTATTATAATTTTCTTCACTATTCTCGGAAGGGGGTTGGGATTAATAAGAGAGGCAGCCTTTGCACATCAATTCGGATTAAAGAAAGAATTTGATATATATTTAATCGGGGCTGTCATTCCTGCCGCCATAAATAGTATTATTATTTATCTCGGACAAAATTATTTTATACCTAATTATAAAAAGATAACTTTTGACAAAAAAGGAGGAGAGGAACCTTCTACATTTTTTACATCGGTTTTAATCCTTTTTATAGCGGGTGGATTTTTAATTGCAATAACTTTGTTTTTATTTTCAGGCAATATTATAGATATTTATCTTGGAAGCACTTCAAATTTACGAAGTGTCGCAGAAAATATATTCAGGCTCTTTCTAATTACACTCCCGTTAACCGGTGCAATATCAATTATTTCCGCATTTCTTCAATCTGAATTTGAATTTAGATCTCCTGTAATTTCCCAACTTTGGCTGAACATCTCTATAATCCTGATAGTTCTTTTTTTTACTAATGATTTAAATATATATGCCATCCCGGCGGGGTATATCTTAGGTGCCCTATTACAGTTATTCTATCTCTCGATAAAAATAAGAGGAAAGATTAAAATTAATTTCAAATCAATTAATAAAAGAAATTTTTTGGGATTTTCATATTATGCAATTTTATTAACCGTGATAATTGAAGTTATCGGTCAGTTCTATACTATTGTAGATAGGTTTTTTTACAATAGGGTAGAGACAGGGGGGATAGCTGCATTAAATTATGCCAATAATATTTTTATTCTGCCGATATCAATTATATCAATGGCATTTTCAACTGTTTTATTCCCAAAATTTTCTCATGCTTATTTTTCGGATAATAAGAAATCATTAACTGAAAGTATAAAAAATTCTTTAAGCATTAATACATTAATATTTGTACCTGTGGTATTCATCTTAATTTTCTTTGGAGATATAATTACTAAGTTATTCTATCAAAGAGGGGAATTTAATGCGAACGATACATTAATAACTTTTAATATTTTAAGAGTATATGCATTGAGTTTAATATTTTATTCATCTTATTCCGTTATAAATAAACTCCTTTACGGAATAAATGCAGTTAAATTTTTAGCTGTAATCTCTATAGCAGGGTTGTGTACAAAAATTCTTTTAAGTTTTGTATTAGTCAACAATTTTAAGCAAAACGGACTTGCAATAAGTACGGCCGTTTCATATACTTTGGTTTTCCTGCTTGCATTTGCCGGCAGTGTGAGAATGATGAAAATGAGCAAACTTTTAATGTTTAGTGAATCATTTTTTCTTCTAATAAATGGTATGTTCGCTTTCTTAACGGTAAAAATTCTCTTTAATCTTTTTAATGTAAAAAGTGATTTATTTCAGGTATGGGAAATTATTTGTTTCTTATTCATTTATATTTTCAATTTAGGTATTTTAAAACATAAGTCTTTTTTAATTTTTAGAGACACTTACAATTCATGGAAATTTTCATTTTCAAACAAATCTAAACAATAAACTTATTTTATCAACTTCATTTAAGAGCGCAATACTTTGTTTATATTTATAGTTATCTTCATTTTTTATAACCTAAAAATAATTATTGGTAAATGAACAATAGTCTCAATTTTTTCTCATTTAATGATTTTAACAGGAACGGGGAAAACCGTACTAAAATTGATTGGGTATATGAAATTTTAGTAGGTTCAAATTCTTTATTTATACCTGTTTTTAATTCGAAGAGTCTTTTTATATCAGGCCCGGATACGAGAGCATTATTTTACAAATATGATGAGATAAAAGAACTTGCTGATAATGAATTTATTTTTTTGGGAGAATTCGAAGACAATTTTTACTTTGCACTGGATGTCAAAGAAGAAAGGGAATATATAAAACATGATTCTTCAAGATTTGATGATTTGAGGAAAATGGCTTCTAACTTAAACCGGAAAGATGCTGCCATCCTTGCATACGCTAAGGCTATGGTTTATTGGAGGGGAAGAACAAAGTTTTGCGGCAATTGCGGAAGCAGAACAACTTTGGAAGATGCGGGACATAGAGCCTTCTGTCCCAATTGTAATTCAGCTTTTTTCCCTCATACTGATCCTGCTATTATTGTAATAGTTACCCATAATGAAAAATGTTTATTAGCAAGACAGGCGGTATGGCCTTCAAAGAGATATTCTGTTATTGCGGGATTTGTAGAACCCGGTGAAAGTCTGGAGAATGCAGTCTCCCGTGAAGTATTTGAAGAAACCGGGATCAAGTTAAAAGATATTTCATATCACTCTTCCCAACCCTGGCCCTTTCCGGGTTCAATAATGATAGGATTTAAAGCTGAATCGGAAACTACGGACATAACTCTTCATGATAATGAACTGGAAGATGCCGTTTGGCTTTCAAGGGAGGAAATTATTAATAATGTAAAACAAAAAAAAATGAAATTATCTACAGAAATTTCTATTTCCTTCCGCTTAATTGAAGATTGGTTTAATACAAAAAGTGAAATTAAATTACGGGATATTCTGTATGGTGATAGATAACTTAAATTACGCAGATGTAAAGATGACATCTTTAAAAGAGAAGTCAATTTAATTTTTTATTAAATGTAAGTTCAGGTAAAAGTTTATTTCTAAGTATTAAAGATGTCATCTTTCATAAATTAAGCTCGGGATATTCTGCATGGTGAATAAGGGGTAATAATAAAAAGATCAATCCAGAAATTTAGTACGCAGTAGGAGTGCAAGGATTAGATGCAGCGCACACATCTGTATTTCATCATTTATATTTTCCATTCATCCCAAAAGTGTATCTTTCATTTACTTAAGTTGATAGATTCTGCAGTATAAAAACATTAAAGTTGAGGATGGATTATGAAAACAAATTCATTACTTTCATTGCTGCTTCTTTCATTTATTTTTGTTCTTTTGATAAGCGGAAATTCATATTCGCAAAATCAATTAACCATGCCGCAAGCTTCTCAAAGTGCTTCAGTTATGCAGAGGATTGGGCTTACGGATATTAAGATAGATTATCATCGTCCGGGAGTTAAAGAACGGGAGATATGGGGGAAACTTGTTCCGTATAATACAGTCTGGAGAGCTGGAGCAAATGAAAATACTGTAATTTCATTTAGCGATCCTGTTATGATAAACGGTAAAGAATTAGCTGCTGGAACTTACGGGCTTCATATGATTCCTTCGGAAACTGACTGGACAATTATTTTTAGTAAAAATAATTGGTCATGGGGAAGTTTTTTTTACGATGAGAAAGAAGATGCATTAAGAGTAATGGTAAAACCGCAGCCTGCCGAGTTCCAGGAGTGGCTTGCCTATACTATGGATAACCCTTCTCCAAATTCCGTAGATGTGAATTTGAGATGGGAGAAACTAAAAGTTGGTTTTAATGTTTCTGTGACTCTCTCTCAGGTTGTAATTAACCATATTAAAAAAGAACTGGATAATCTTCCGGGTTTTTCATGGCAGGCATGGAATCAGGCTGCTAATTATGCACTTCAAAATAATATTGATATTGAAGAAGCAATTACATGGAGTGATAAATCTATCGGAATTAATAAGAACGGTTTAAATTTATGGACAAAGGCTAACCTTCTTGAAAAAAACGGTAATAATCCGGAAGCTGATAAATTAAGAACGGAAGCTTTATCTATCGCTACTGAAAATGAAATGAATACGATTGGCTATCAATATTTATTTGCAAAAAATACTGATAAAGCTATCGAAATATTTAAGAAGAATGTCGATTTACATCCGGATTCATGGAATGTATATGACAGTCTTGGTGAAGCATATGCTGCAAACGGAGATAAGAAGATGGCAATTGAATATTATGTAAAAGCTCAAAACATGGTTAAGGATGAAAACAATAAACAGCGTATTGCAAAAGTTTTAGATAACTTGCACAGCAACTAGATTTTCCCACCTAAATAATGACGCATAAAGCAGTTGTACTCTCCCTTAGTATAACTGCTTTTTTTTATTCAATACAACTTATTCAACTTCCGGTCAACTTGCAAAAATTATTTTAGTGATATCTTTATAGAATAGCTATATGTAAAGCGTATGTGGAGCGTATGTGAAGCGTATGTGGAGCGTATGTGAAGCGTATCTGAATTGTATGAAGCTTTAATGAATAGTAGGAGAACAGTTGAAGAGTACAAATTCTTAATGGAAGTTTTGGAAACTAATACTTGACAAAATAGTTTCCATAGTTTATATTTGGAAACGATATTTATAAAAAAAGTTTCCAATGTTTTCAAATAATATAAAAGAAATAGAAGACGACAGAGAAAAAATATTAAAATACGCTCAAATGAAGTATTTTACCGAAGGGTTTTATAAAACATCAATGGATGTTTTAGCGGGTGAATTACAGATAAGTAAAAAAACAATATATAAATATTTTGCCACTAAAAACCATTTAGTCGAAGCAGTTGTACATGATACAATGAGTTATATGGGAAATAAAATTGATGAAATTGTAAGTAGTGATGAGAACGCCGTACTTAAGATATTATCGCTGCTGGATTTTTTGAGCAAATCAATCCTTAGGGCAAGTGAAAAATGGATGTTGGATATAAAAGAGCATATGCCGGGATTGTGGATTAAAATTGATAAATTCCGATCAAAAAAAATGGTTGTAATTCTGTCCAAAATTATTGAACAGGGGAAAAATGAAGGCTATATTGAGGATAAGCCGAATGAAATTATTATTACAGTTTTAATTGCTTCAATAAGGGGAATAATAAATCCGACTTTTTTATCAGAAAATAAATTAACTATAAATAGTGTACTGCCGATTACTTTCGAAATTTTATTAAAAGGAATCCTTACTGAAAAAGGAATCGAATTATTTTACAAATCTCTTCCCGTGAAAACGGGTTTTAATATAGGGTAACTATATGAAACTAATCTTAAAGATATTTTTTGCTTTTGCTATAATTTATTCAGCGGGATGCGGAAATGGAAACGATAAAGATAAAATCTCTGCTTCCGGCAATATAGAAGCGACTAACGCGGTAGTAAGCTCAAAAGTTACGGGACAAATAACAGCAATAAAATATGACGAGGGTTCTAAGATTAATGAAGGGGACACTGTTATGATAATAGACCACGATAATCTGGAAATTCAGCTGCAGCAGGCAGTTGCCGGAGAAAATGCTGCAGACGCCCAGCTGAAATTGTTAAAAGAAGGAGCCAGGGCGGAAGATATCCAACAGGCTGAAAATGCACTTCAGCAGGCAAAAATTAATATGAATCTTGCAGAACATGATTTTAACAGGATGAAAGATTTATATAGTTCAAAGACTATTACCAAAAAACAGTTTGATGATGCTCAAGCTAAATATGAATTGTCGCAATCGCAATATAATTCAGCTCAGGAAAATCTGAGAAAGATGAAGAATTATGCGCGTCCGGAAGAAATAAAACAGGCGCAGGCTAATTTAGACAGGCAAAAAGCAGCAGTTGATTTATTGAAAAAAAATATAAGCGATTCATATGTTTTATCTCCTTTAACCGGGTTTATCGTTCAAAAATATGTTGAAAAGGGAGAAACAGTCTCAATGCTCTCATCATTATTTAAAGTTTCTGAGTTAAGGACAGTTAAACTTGTAATATATGTATCCGAAGAAAATCTTGGCAGGGTAAAGTTAGGTCAGAAAGCCGATGTTACTTCCGATACTTACCGGAACAAAACTTATAAAGGAACTGTAATTTATATTTCTCCGGAAGCAGAATTTACGCCAAAAAATATTCAAACCAAAGATGAAAGGACAAAGCTTGTTTATGCGGTAAAGATTGAAATTCCAAACCCGGATTTTGAATTGAAACCTGGAATGCCGGCGGACGCGGTGGTTCATTTATAATTACAAAATTACAAGATTTCAAAATTACAGGATTGCAAGATTTAAAGATAAGATTACAAGATTGCAAAATTACCCGTCTAAACTTCGTTTCGCCGGGCAGGCAAGATTAATAAACAACTTTATAAATCAAACATGGAGGGAAGATGAAAGTCAAATATTTTGAGGATTTACAAGTATGGCTGGATGCCAGGGTATTTGTTAAATCAGTATATGAATTGACTTCATTAGAAAATTTTAAAAAGGATTATGGATTGAAAGATCAAATTCAAAGAGCTGCAGTCTCTATAATGAATAATATTTCCGAAGGTTATGAGAGAGATAATGGAATCAGTAATTAAAATAGAAAACCTTAAAAAGTCTTATGAAGATATAGAAGCTGTTAAAGGGATTTCATTTGAGATTTTTAAAGGTGAAATGTTCGGGCTTGTTGGACCGGATGGAGCGGGTAAAACCACAACTATAAGGATCTTATGCGGGCTTGTTAATCAGGACTCAGGTTCGGCATCCGTGCTAGATAAGGATGTAATTAAAAATAGAAAAAAGATTCAGAACGAGATTGGTTACCTTTCCCAAAAGTTTAGTTTATACGGAGATTTAACTGTAGATGAAAACATAGAGTTTTTTGCTGAGATACACGGGGTTGATAATTATGAAGAAAGAAGGAATGAATTATTGGAATTTACTAGACTAACTCCGTTCCGCGATAGGTTGGCCGATAATTTATCCGGAGGTATGAAACAGAAATTAGCGCTTGCGTGCAGTTTAATTCATAAGCCTAAGATTATTTTCCTTGATGAACCAACTACCGGAGTTGACCCCGTTTCAAGAAGAGATTTCTGGAAAATTCTGTCCGGTTTACTGAAAGAAGAAATAACAATATTTATGACGACTCCTTACCTCGATGAAGCTGAAAGATGTAATAGAGTTGCTTTAATGAATAATGGTGAGATTATCAGTCTCGATACCCCGAAACAGATTAAAGCTTCAATTAATAAGCAGGTAATAGAAATTGTGTGCAGTCCCGTAAGAAAGGCTTACGAGTTAGTAAAGACCCAAACAGAGTTTGAAGTCCAGATGTTTGGCGATAGAATTGATGTAATGGTTAACAATTATGAAAAGGATTATAAGGTTATACAAAATATTCTGCAGAATGACGGAATTGAAATAATAAGTAATAGACTTATTTCTGCATCCCTGGAAAATGTTTTTATATCCCTTGTCTCCGAAAAAAGTAAATAATAGATAATAGTAAAAGAAAATAAATAAGCGTAAGGCAATCACTCATGAAAAGAATTGCTATCATAATATTTTTTACAGCAGTTGTAACTTTACCGAATATATTTGCCCAGAATAGGGAATTAGCTTCCGATACTACAGAAAAAGTTTTGACAATAGATCAATGTATTCAGCTTGGGTTAGAGAACAGCAAAGAGCTAAAGATTTCAAAATCGAAAATAGCTGGTGCAGAAGCAAAAATATCGGAAACACGTTCACAGCTTCTGCCTTTATTAAGATTTCAGGCATCCTATCAAAGGTTAAGCAATATACCTCCGTTTGAAGTATCCCTTCCGATATTTCCACAGCCAATACAAATTTCCCCTGTAATATTGAATAATTATAACTTGAAGCTAAGTTTGCAGCAGCCGCTGTTTACAGGGTTCAGATTATTATCATTAAAGAGTGCTGCGGAAAATAACTATGAATCGAGCAGTTATGAGTATAAAAAAGCAATAAATGATGCTGCGTTTAATATTCAAAATACATTCTGGAATTATTATAAAGCTGAACAGATTAAAAATTTGATTGAAGAGAATTTGAGGCTTATAAAAAATCATCTTGATGATACTCGAAATTTTCTAAAAAGCGGCTTAGCCACTCAAAATGATGTTTTAAAGCTCGAAGTACAGTATTCGAATGCTAAACTGCAATTAATTGAATCTGAAAATAATGTTGATATAGTCCGTTCTAATTTGAATAAACTATTAGGATTGCCGCTTGAAGCAAATACGGGGATTAATGCCGGAATAATAGATACATCATTCACAAGCTACGGATTACAGGATTTAATTGAACAGTCGAAAGAAAACAGAAATGACCTTAAATCACTTGAATATAAAGTAAAAGCAAGTGATAAAGGGATAACAGCAGCAAACAGCGGCTGGTATCCAGCCATTTATTTGACCGGAGATTACTATTACAGTAAACCTAATCAAAGAATTATTCCTGCTGAAAATAAATTTAAGGATACTTGGGATGTTGGTGTTACACTGCAGTGGGATTTATGGAACTGGGGATATACGTCATCTCAAGCTGCGCAGGCCAAAGAACAGAAAGTACAGGTTGAAACCTTTCTTTCACAACTGCAAGATGCTGTTGAGCTTGAAGTCTATCAGACATACCTTACCTATAAAAGAACTATTGACAAGATTAAAGTAAGCAGGCAATCGGTTGAACAGAGCCAAGAGAATTATCGCAGTACTCAGGATAAATATAATCAGCAAATTGCTACCAGCACTGATTTAATCGATGCTGAAGTTTCATTGCTTCAGTCGAAGACAAATTTAACAAATGCTATTGCTGATTATCAGGTAGCTAAGTTAAGATTATTGAAATCGATAGGTAAAAAAATATTTGAAACTAGCAGTATAGACAGCGGAGAATAATTTGTTAAAAGATAACGGGCATATTGACGCTGTAAATCCTGAACATCCCTCTAACGGGGAAGAATATTCAATACAAGTGAATAATTTAACAAAGAAATTCGGAAATTTTACTGCTGTAGACAGTATATCTTTTAATGTAAAGAAGGGTGAAATATTCGGATTTCTCGGAGCTAACGGAGCGGGAAAATCAACGGCAATCAGAATGCTTTGTGGAATTCTTGAACCTACTTCGGGTGATGCTTTTGTAGGAGGATTCAGTGTTAAAAACGAACCTGATAAAGTAAAGAAGAATATAGGTTATATGTCCCAGAGGTTTTCATTATATAATGATTTAACGGTCGAAGAAAATATTAATTTTTTCGGCGGAGTATACGGTCTTTCCGGTGATACATTTAAGAGAAGAAAGAGCTGGGTGCTGAATATTGCAAACCTTGAGGGTGATGAAAAGAAGTTAACCGGTTCACTGCCTGGAGGAATCAAGCAGAGGCTTGCTCTAGGGACAGCAGTAATTCATCAGCCGGGTATTATATTTCTGGATGAACCTACCAGCGGTGTTGACCCGATTTCCAGAAGGAGATTCTGGGATTTAATTAATGAACTTTCTGCACAGAATACTACTGTACTGGTGACTACTCATTACCTCGAAGAGGCGGAATTCTGCAATAATATTTTACTTATAAATGCCGGGAAATTAATAGCCGGAGGTACTTCGAAGGAATTAAAAACAAATTATTTAAAAAATACAATTCTTGAAATTGAATGTGATAAGGTAGTAAGTGCAATGGAAATACTCGAGAAGGAAAATTTTGTAGATGAAACTTCAATATTCGGAAATCAAATTCACATTATTGTAAATGATAATTATAAAGGTAAAGAGCAGATAAAAGATGTATTAAGTCAGAAATCAATTTCTGTACAAAGGATTGATAAAATAGTTCCTACGCTTGAGGATGTGTTTATACACTTGTTAGAGAAAAAGTCAGAATAATAATTTGAGGGTAAGAAGCTGCTAGATTATGAGTATGATTTAGAGCAAGTTCAAGTGTAAGTGCAAGTTCAAGTTCAAGTTCAAGTGTAAGAGCAAGTGCAAGTGTAAGATCAGGAGTGTAGGCAAAAAATAAGAGAAACAGATGTTAAAAAGAATTTTGGCAATTGCAAGAAAGGAAGTTAGACAGTTAAAACGGGATACCAGGATGCTGTATGTACTATTTGTATTCCCGTTTGTACTTTTAATTCTCTTCGGTTA
This sequence comes from uncultured Bacteroidota bacterium, assembly GCA_963740945.1. Classification (GTDB taxonomy): domain Bacteria; phylum Bacteroidota; class Ignavibacteria; order Ignavibacteriales; family Ignavibacteriaceae; genus CAVQBP01. The sequence continues at coordinate 31,620 of CAVUGE010000018.1, forward strand.
TGCAATTAATTTCGATGTACATCATATAAAAATGGTAGTTTACGATCTTGACAAATCTGAATATACTAGAGATTTTATTGACCGGCTGACTAGTTCAAATTATTTTGAGCTTATCGGGCATATAGATTCGGAAAGCAAAATAAGGGAGGTCCTGGATCAGGGTGAAGCTCAGGCAGTATTGGTTTTCCCGCATGATTTCTCCCGTAATATTTATTCAGGCAGACAGGCAAAGATCCAGATCCTTGTAGCCGGAATTGATGCAAATACTGCATCGGTGATATCAAATTATATGAATGCTGCAACCTCGACTTTTTCATTTAAAATAATGGAGAAGGCATTTGCAGTAAGAGGAAGAGAAGCATATCAGCCTATAAACCTTGAACCAAGATTCTGGTTTAACCCAGATTTAAATTCCACTCTTTATTTGATTCCCGGTTTGATATCAATGATTTTAATAATGACGGCAGTTATTTCTATAGCAATGTCGATTGTTAGAGAAAAGGAAAGAGGTACTATTGAACAAATAAATGTGTCGCCGCTTTCTTCACTTGAGCTTCTAGTGGGAAAGACTATTCCTTATTCAATAATAGCGCTCCTTATTGCATCGATAATTTTATTTGCCGGTTATGTTTTATTCGGAGTAACTATAAAAGGGAGTGTTTTTTTATTATTTATTTCGACATTTATATTTCTGTTTGCCTGTCTTAACCTGGGTATATTAATTTCTTCAATATCCGATTCCCAGCAGGTAGCTTTTCAGCTGTCCGCACTGGTTTCACTTCTTCCTTCATTCCTGCTTTCAGGGTTTGTATTTCCCATTGAAAGTATGCCTCCGGTAATTCAGGTTATAACTAACATAACTCCTGTAAAATTTTTCATAATAATTTTAAGAGATATACTGCTAAAAGGTGTGGGAATTGAAGCATTCTGGCATCAGTTGATCTATTTGTTAATCTTTTCGTTGTTCTTTCTGACTTTGGCTACATTAATAAACAGGAAAAATAAAGTTGCATAGAGGTTTTGATAATTTATGAACATAATTAGAGAATTTTATGAATCCTCTACGAGGATTTGGCGTGTGAGATTACATATCAATTACAAGAATGTAACCTCTACGAGGTTCACGAAATGTCATGAAGATATCAACTACAAAAATGTAACCTCTACGGGGTTCTTAAAATGTCATGAAGATATCAACTACAAAAATGTAACCTCTAGGAGGTTCATGAAATGACATGGAGATATCATCTACAATAATGGAACCACTACGAGGTTCATGAAATGTCATGAAGATATCAACTACAAAAATGGAACCTCTACGAGGTTCTTGAAATGCCAGGTAGATATCTTTCTACAATAATGGAACCTATTGAGGTTTTAGACGTTGTGTATAGATTATGTTTCTACAGAGGGGGATGGTTTTTTGTAAGTTCAGTAATGTGAGTTATTTGAAAGATTAAGTATGAAGATAATTATTAATATTATTATAAAAGAATTCCTGCAGTTGAAGCGGGATCCTAGATTATTCAGCATAATATTTATATCGCCAGTTTTGCAGCTAGTCTTGTTAGGTTATGCAGCAAACCTCGATATAAATAATATTAACACTGTTGTTTATGACCAGGATAAGACAGTTACCAGCCGTGATTTTATTGAAAAATTTAAGAGTTCGGCATATTTCTCTGTTAATAATTATGTCGATAATTATGAGCAGATAATAGATTTGATAAATAAAGGTGATGATTTATGGGCACTTGTAATCCCGAATGATTTCGAAAAGAAGCTGGGGAGAAATGAACAGGTAAAAGTACAGGCATTATTTGACGGATCAGACGGGAATAAAGCAGGAATAGCATTTGGATATGTAACAGGAGTTGTTTCAAGCTATTCACAAAATGTTTTACTGGAAATGCAAAATAAAGCCGGGATAAAAAGGGCGTTAAGCGGTACTGTTGTTCCCGAAATTAGAGTTTGGTATAACCCTGATTTGAAGACAAGGTATTTCATGCTTCCCGGAATTATGGGGTTAATATTAACCATTATTACCACAACTCTCATGGCAATGGGAATAGTAAAAGAAAGGGAAATAGGGACATTGGAGCAAATAATTGTTACTCCTATTAAACCTGTACAATTAATAATAGGAAAAACAATACCTTTTGTAATATTAGGTTTTGTAGATGTTTTTTTAGTAATGGGTGTAATGGTCTTCTGGTTCGGGATAGGAATAAGAGGAGATTTTTTCTACTTGATGTTTGCTTCATTAATTTATGTCCTTTCGGCTTTGGGATTAGGTTTATTTATATCAACAATATCAAAAACACAGCAGCAGGCAATGATGGTTGCAATGTTCGGGATACTTCTTCCTATGAATTTTTTATCCGGTTTTGCATTTCCAATTGAGAATATGCCGGGCTGGATACAGCCTATTACATATTTAATACCTTTGCGGTATTATATTACCATTTTAAGAGGGGTGATTCTGAAAGGGGATGGATTCTTCCAGTTGATCCCTGAGACAACGGCACTTTTGGTGATAGGAATCTTGATATTGGCTTTAAGCTCGCTTAGATTCAGGAAGAATCTTGGGTAAGAAAATTACAAGATTGCAAGATTACAGGATTATTATACTTTGATTTTGCTAACATTGGATTTATTTAATTAAAAATAATTGGAAAATTAACAATTAAATATTTTAATTTAATTACAGGAATTTTTTTGAATCAAGTATTTAAAGGAAGTAAATGAATATATATATTGGAACAAGCGGCTATAGTTATAAGGAATGGAAGGGGAGTTTTTATCCGGAAGATATTAAACCTGATAAGATGCTGAGCTTTTATGCGGAACAATTTTTAACAGTTGAAATAAATAATACATTTTACCGTATGCCTCAAAAATCAGTTCTTGAAACATGGAAAAAGCAGGTGCCGAAAGAATTCAGGTTTTCTATTAAGGCTCCGCAAAGAATTACTCATATAAAAAGACTAAAAGAAGTTGAAGATGATAATAAATATTTCATTGATGTAATTAAAACTTTAGGGAAGAAACTCGGGATAGTATTATTTCAATTCCCGCCCTACTTCAAAAAAAACCTTGAGCTGCTTCAAAGCTTTATAAATATTTTTCCAAAAAATATAAATGCGGCATTTGAGTTCAGACATGAATCATGGTTTGAAGATGATGTTTATTCCTGTTTGAAGGATAGGAATTTTCCACTTTGTCTTTCTGAAACGGACGAAGAACCTGATATTGATCTAATCAGCACGGCAAATAAAGGCTATTTACGGTTGAGAAAAAGCGATTATTCAAAGAGTGAAATAAAAAAATGGAACGAAAAGATTAATAAACAAAACTGGGAAGAAGCATTTATTTTTTTCAAGCACGAAGACGGTGCAAAAGGTCCTAGATTTGCCAGACAATTAATAGAACTATTAAAAGTAACCGCCTAAAGATCGGAAAGTATTAAAATCCTTCCGTAAAGTTAAACTGCCACAGCCATTTTTTATCCGGTCTGTTAAAGGGGTGAACGTAGTCTACTTCTCCGACTGCAAAACCAAACAGATTCATTCTTAATACCAATCCCACACTGCTTACACCTTTTTTATCACCACCAAATATTTTTAGTTTTTCATTAGTGAACCATGCAACCCCTGCATCATAAAAGACACCGAAATCTATTGGCAAGAAACCGTAATAACCGTTTCCAATTCCAAAAACTCCTAATAAAGGAAACCGCAGTTCGAAATTTGCAATTAACAACTTACTCCCGGTAAGTTTATCGAACAAACTGTTATAATATGTTGTATCAGTTGAAACTTCACCGGAATTAAATGAATTATTATCATATCCCCTAACAAGTCCGGGATAACCTAAATATAAAGGGCTTAGGCGGTAATCTTCAGCATCCTTTCCGTATCTGCCATAACTGACAACCCTTCCTGCTAGTGTAAATGGTTTAAACGGCATATAATACTGTCTGAAATCAGCCAGTGCTTCCCACCAGTTTAAGGTTCCGAAAGAAGGGTTTATTTCCAGTCTAAATCTCCTACCGATTAAGGGACCGGTAGCACCAAAAAAGCTATTATCGAAAACCAGAGCAGCACCGACTGAACCAAGATTTAATGCAGGGCCTAGAGTCTGATCTTTAGTTTCATTAACTATAATAGCACCGGTATTGAGTGAAGTTGCAATAGTTTGAATTTCATCAAGGAAAGTTATATTATTAAATCCCCCCGTAAATTCGACCCTCGAATATTGACTAAAAGGATAGGAGAGTACTCCTGAAATTTCCCGGTTAGTCTGCCGCACCAGATACTGCTGTTCAACGTAAGCCGGTTCTCCATTTACAGTGCTAAAGCCGGCGCCGTAAGTATAATAATTATAAGGAATCTGTTCGACAACGCCGCCGTAATTCCATCTATGTGCAGTATTAAAATATCCTACCAAAGCAGAAATATCGGTAAATTTAAATGAACCCAGCGATTGAATCTGGAGACCAGTCACAAGATTATGATTACCCAGCATATCGCTCCAATATAAAGCAACACCACCGCCAACGTAAGTACCAAATGGATCTACCCCGGCGGCTATACTAGGCTGTGCAGCACCAATTAAGGATAACGAAGCATCATAATTGGAATATGTAAAATTTGAATCTTGCGGAAACCCTATTTCCGGATTTTTAAGATTATCAACTACAAGCGTATCTCCGTATCTATTTTGAGGAGGTAGAACTCCCGGATCAAATTTTGGAAATTCAGTTAAAGACTTCTTTGAAGAAAGAACTGCTGTTGAATCGATAGAATAAATATTATATTTGCCCTTTTCATAAACACTATATACGATCTTGTTGATGTTTCTGGCAACCGAGATTGCAGGGCTTAAATAAGTAATACCGCTAATCCCTCCGTATAAATTTGTTATTTGTGCAATATCATTGTCGTTCAGATCGAGCTTATAAAGGTTGTTAATTCCATTTTTATTAGAAATAAAATAGATATTCTTACCATCCGGAGTCCATTGAGGATTTATATTTTTAGCATCATCGAAGCATTGAAGTGAATCTATATTCCTGGTTTGGAAATCCATAAGAGCCAGCCGGTAATTACCAAAATCAAGATTAGAAAGATTTGTATTAAATCTATCAGTAACGAAGACAATTTTTTTACCATCTGGAGACCATGAAGGCTGCAGTTCAGCATAAGCATCGTCAGTAAGATTAGTCAAACTGTCTGTTGTCAAATCATACATAAACAGGTTAGACAATCCATCGCTCAAACCTGAGAAGACTATATATTTATTATCAGGCGACCAGGCGGGATCGAATATTTCCCCAATTTTAGGAAACCGGAATTCACGTTCAATGTCACCGGTTTTAATATTCAGGATAGTAAGCACAGGCCGTCCTTTTTCAACAGCTGAGAAGAGAAACCTTTGCCCACTAGAATCCCATGCACCTGCAGAATTAATAAACTCCAGAGACTGCAGATGGGTATTAAGCGCAGTACTCAAAATAGTTCTTTTAATTTCCCCTGTTTCGGCATCAGCCAGGAAAATATCGATGGAAAATAGATTTCTAGATGAGAAAAAGACAAAGTTTTTTCCATCCGGGCTTAGAACGGGAGAAACATTTAGAGAAGTTTCATCGCCCTTGGCTTGAATCAATGCTTTGCCATAATCAGACGGTCGTGAAGTAATATTATATAAAGAATCATACTGCTTATGTATGGCATTATGCCATTCGGTAGAAAGAGAATCAGTTGAAATTTGAAGTACGCTGTCGATAGTTTTTTCGATATCACCTGAATAAGCAGCTTTGCGTAAAAGTTTGCCTAAAATTTTGTCCCCCCATTTACCTGTAATATATGATAAAAGGGCCTGTCCATATCTGTACGGGAAGTATTTATTTGTATTCTCGAGATCGGAAATATCAGGTAATTCTTCCAAAGCGGCTTCACGCATCCACATTGATGTAAAAGGATCATTGGGACCTAAGGATAAATATTCAGCCATTCCTTCGACAAACCATAAGGGGAGTTTTTCTAAGGCAGGCATATTAGGATTTCCGCCTCCGCCTTTGTTATGACGCCCGCTTATATCATACTGAAAAGCATGGACAAGTTCATGCCCGATAACATGATCGGTTTCTTTAAGCGGACCGGCAAAAGGCATAGCAATTCTTCTTAAGAGAGGTTCGGTAAATCCGCCGGTTCCCTGTCCAATTAATCCCTGTGTAACATTAGTTTCTGAAAATTGAGGGAAGCTATTGTAAAGAATAAGGGGCTGCCTTCCTTTTAAAGTATCTTCAAAAATCAGCATGTGACGTGCATACCATCTTTCAGCCATTTCACCGGCATATTTTACTCCTCCTATTTCCTCAGGGTAATAGTAGATATCGAAATGTTTGGTATGTAGTTCTCTAAAATTAAAAGTTGTATAATTGACTTTGTTCTGCCCGAAATATTGTGCTTTAATTTCGCTTGATGAAAAACACAAGGTTAAAATAGAAATTATTAATGTAGTCGAAAAAGAATTGAAAATTATTTTTGACATTGTTTAGCCTTTTATTATATCGGCATTATTATTTGTTTTAAAAAGATTTTTTGATTTATTTATATTATCTGCGAAGTTTAAGTATTTAATGCAATATATGGCAATTAGACAAAAAGGATGAAAAAATGGTTTAATCCAAAGGATCATATTCAAAACCCTTAAGTCATTTCCAGGGAACTATCACAAATAATTTATAAATAGAATTCTTTAATAAATATCGATAAGTAATAAATATAAAATAAAATACAAAATAAACTTTGCTCAAATTGTATCAAAAAGATAAAACTTATTTATATCTTTGAACTTAATTTTTATCACAAGGAGCTAACCAGGTAATTTCGAGCAAAATAAAGTTATGCAAGTATCAGTATTTGAAAGATGACATCTTTACTTTTAAAAAATAAGTTTTATCTGAAGTTATATTTAATAATAAATTGAAAAAGATTTTTCATTTTAAAAAATCATCTTTAGATCTGAGTAACTTCAGGTAATTAGTAAACCGGATTCGTTAAAAAGGACTTAATCATTTATAGCAATATTATTAAGTTAAACTTTAAATTAAATAATAATTAAAGTCGTTTTAGATTATTTAGGAGAATTTATGAATAAAGAACAATTACGGAAGGAATTAAAGAAATTCGATAAAGATTTAGAAAAAAAACAAAACATTGATGAAAGCCTTAAAGAAAATTTGAAAAAATTATTAAATGATGTAAACAGCTTTCTTGAGAATCCGGAGGATATTTCCGAAGAGGAAAAAGAAAATTTATTGGAGAATCTAAGAGATTCAACTTTGAATTTTGAAACAAAGCATCCGGAATTTTCGGAATCAATTAAAATTATTGTTCATACTCTCAGTAATATGGGGATTTAATTTTATTACAATGAAAAGAAAAATAATTTTTGCCTCTAAGAATGGCGGGAAAATAAAAGAAGTAAAAGAAATATTAAATGATAATATTGAACTGGTTTCCTTATTAGATCTTAATTGTTCTGCGGAAATTGAAGAAAGCGGGAATTCATTTGAAGAGAATGCAAGAATAAAAGCTATTGAAGTCTTTAATAAATATAAGATCCCTTCAATAGGTGATGATTCAGGTTTACAGGTAGAACAATTATATGGAGCACCAGGAATATATTCGGCACGATATGCAGGTATTGGCGCAACTGACGAAGATAATAATAGGAAACTTATTAGAGAACTTGAAAAATTTGCCGAACCTCATGAAGCAAGGTATATCTGTTATGCAGTTTATTTTGATGGTATTAATTATAAAAATTCCAGTGGAGAAGTGAAAGGAAACATTATAAAAAAACCGAGAGGGCAGAATGGTTTTGGATATGACCCTTTTTTTGTGCCTGAGGGCTATAGCCAAACAATGGCAGAACTTTCATTGGAAGAAAAGAATAAAATCAGTCACCGCTCAATAGCATTTAGAAAATTGAAAAATATCCTAAGCGAGAAGGAAAATTCGTGAATAAACCTAAAGTATTAATTTTTATATTGATTATAACCTTTATCGTTTTTAGTTCATGTAAAAAAAATGAAACAGACAATTCTGTAGCTCCTCCCAGTGATAACAGTAATTATTACCCTTCCAACACAGGGAATTATTATAAATACAATATAGAAAGAACCGATTTAGGAAGTTCTCAGACAGCGGGAATAAGAAATACAAGGTATACAGCAACAACACAAGGAGGAGGAATATATACTCTGCAGACAGATACGGTAATAACCGGAGATTCAACTGTTGTTAACAGTTCATTATTTAGAAAATCGGATTCAGGGATATATTACTTTTTGGATACTACAGGGTTTTCAGTAAATCTCCCGCCTGAATTTATTTCTTTACTGCCATTTTTAAATATTGATTCGGAAATGCTGCTTCTTTCTACTCCATTACAGCAGGGGAAGGGCTGGCCGGTATTTAAGGTAAACCTGGTTCAGGGAATTACATTAACAGTGGTTGACGTTGAAGCATCTTACATTGGAACTGAAAGCGTAGCTCTTAATTTACCATCAGGGACAGTGAACAAGACTGCTGCAAAAATACAATATAATTTCTCGCTAATTAATCCCGTAAATTTATCTAAACAGACAGTAACCGCTTACGGATGGTATGTTGCAGATATCGGTGCGGTAAAATGGCAGGGGAATGGGTTATTGTTAAATGTGTTTACAAGAGGTGAAATAAATTTTGCAGATTCTACAACTACGGGTACGGAAAGTTTAATTGATTACAGTATAAAGTAAGGGGGGCATTACCACTAAGACACTAAGGGCACGAAGGAACACTAAGTCTAAGGTCAGAGGTCAGAGTGTCAGAGGTCAAAATAGGAAACAAACCAAAGAAGTAATTACTTTAAACATATAGGGCACCAAGGAACACTAAGTCAAAGGTTAAAGGTCAAAATTCAAAACAGGAGACAAGGGACAAGGAGATAGGGTTTTTTAATTTTATTTGGTAGCGATAAGGGTTTGGGCTATACCGAAGGTTAAATTGTGTTTTTCTATTTTTTTAAAGCCGGAGTTTGAAAGAAGTATTTCCAGGTTTACTTTTTCATCAAATTCTTCTACTGATTTCGGCAGGTAATTGTAGGCATCTCTATCTCCGGAAATTATTCCACCTATTACAGGAAGGATTTTTTTAAAGTAAAATTTATAAAAGCTTTTAAATAAAAAGTTAGAAGGCATACTAAATTCAAGTATAGTCACCTTGCCGTTTTCTTTAAGGGTATTATGAAAAGAATCAAACCCTTTCTGGATATCGTAAAAATTCCTTACTCCAAAAGCCACAATAATATTAGTGACTGATTCGCTTTTTAGCGGAATATTTTCTGCAACCATCTGAATATTACGGCCGGATATCCAATGACTTTTTTTATTAAAGAGCTTCAGCATATTTTTAGAAAAGTCAGCACCGAAGATATTATTGACCCCTTGTTTTTTAGCCTCAATAGCAAAATCTCCGGTTCCGCAGGCAACATCCAGCAGGATAGAATCATATGAAAGCTTTGTTATCTTTAAAGCTCTTCTTCTCCAATAATAATCGGTCCCTAAACTTAGTAGATGATTGAGAAGATCATATCGGAAAGCTATTGATTCAAATATTCTTTTGACTTCGTATTTTTTATCAGGATTATTATTTATCATGAAATTGTGTCTTATTAATGGATTCCAGCAAGAACCAAAACCTCCGGGGTTTTCAGAAACCCCGGAGGTTTATTCGAATTAATACTTTCCGTATTCAAATTGTTCTGCGCCGACTTTCTTCTGCCACCAGTTGAAAATAATTTTCCCGGACCAGACAGAAAATATCATAAAGAGCATGCCTCCGAAAAGGTCTATTACATAATGGTACCATAAATAAACAGTTGCGAAAATAAGTAAAGTTCCAACGGGTACCAGGAAAAACCTTGAACGGCTTTTTAATTTAATAGAAAGATAGATCACTATCAAAGTAATCATAGTATGTCCGCTAGGGAAAACATCTCTTTGAACTACTTCTGCCGGGTTGGGAGTTCCCGCAGGGATAGATTCTCCCAGATTAACAAGTTCTCTAAGAAAATTAGTAACCCAGATGCCGGGAAGATCAACATTGATTAGACTAAAATTATGCAGGGTAAAACGGGGGCCTATTCCCGGCAGAGCAAAATAACCAAGATAAGATAGAAAGAAGCCGTATATTATTGAAAAGGCTGCAAAATCAAGTGCAAGATACCTTTTGTTTTTTAGAAGAACGAGTGCAAGAATTATCGGCAGAAAATAGAAAAGACCATATACAATTTGGAGTAATTCTGTTAATGCAGGGTTAGCAAACTGGTGAAGCCATTGTGTCGGGTTTACACCGAAGATCCAGTGGTCAATTTTAATAAAGAGCTGATCATAATCTTGTACTCTAACCGGATGAATTATAAAATAAAGTTCCTTGAAAGTGAAAAGAATAAGCGGAGCTATATACCAATAATGGAGAATACGCCAAAATCTATTATTGTATTTATCCTCAAAGAAGGCAAGTGCAAAAGCAAAGAAAATTACTGCAGAATTTATTAAAAGAAAAAGAAACCATGGTGTAATGCTATTGTGAAAAATAATATTGATAATATTTAAGAAAATAAAAAAGATAACTACAACTAAATCGAAAGCTTTAAGTTTCCGAAAGAAAGATTTAATTCTATACATTATTAATCAGGATTAAGTATCGTAATTATTGATTTGTTTTTTCAAAGACATACCGGGATAATAATTTAAAATCATTGACATCAAGTTCTTCCGCACGTAAAGAGAGATTTATCCCGGAAGGAACAAAATCGATATCTTTTAATCCTGCAGATGCCGGACTATTCGCGAATGAATTTTTTAATATTTTTCTTCTATTACCGAAAGCTGCTTTAACGACTTTTATGAACAGTTTCTGTTCTTCCTTTGAGTCACTTAATTCTTTAAATAAAATATGGACGACAGAAGAATAAACTTTAGGCTTTGGATAAAAGACATTTGGAGAAACTTTAAAGCAGTGTTTAACTTCGGCAAAATAATTTAAAAGTACTGATAGAATTCCATATTCTTTATTATTTTTCTTTGCGATCATTCTCTGTGCTACCTCAGTTTGAACCATTATGACCGAATCCGAAATAATCGCGTTATTTTCTATCATTTTAAAAATTATTGAAGAAGTGAGATTGTAAGGAATATTTCCTACAATCCGTAATTTAGTTCTGGACCTATTAAACAGTTTCAATAAATCTATATTTAAAAAATCGTCATTAATTAACTGAATTTGAGAAAACCTTTGTGAAAGATCATCAATCACTCTTTTATCAATTTCAATTGCAGTTAATTTGGGTGTATATTTGCTTAGTTTTTCAGTTAAGGAACCAAGACCAGGTCCTATTTCAATTAAATTATCATTTTCCTGAGGTTTAATTTCCTTAACGATATTATTTAAAATGTTTTGATCATTTATATAATTCTGACCAAATCTTTTTAACGGTTTAATTTTTTCCATTAATTAAAATTATAGATTATGAGAGATATAAACAATTTGAATCCGGTGAATCCGAACATAAATGCGGATGTTTTGGGAAAGAATTAAATTATTTCTTATTTTTTTTGTTGCGATTTTCGTTATTTAAATTATTAGGAGGGTACACTGATTAAAGATTTTATTATAAGTGTGGATATGGGAGGAACTAAAATACTAGCTTCGGCTGTAAATTCAGCAAGTGGAATTTTTGCCAGATTAAAAAAACCTACAAAATTAAATTCAAATAATAAAGAATATGTTGACAGTCTTGTCTCAATTGTAATAGATCTTATTAAAGAAAATAATTTTAATAAAGATAAAGTAAAAGCAGTATGTCTGGGGATTCCGGGCTTTTTAAATCCCCATACCGGGATTGTAAATCTGGCACCTAACCTTGGAATGAAGAATTACAATTTAAAAGAGAAGCTTCAAAGTGAACTTAATTTCCCGGTTTTAATAGAGAATGATGTAAATCTGGGAGGGTTAGGTGTAAAAAAGTTTGGAGCCGGAAAGAATTCCAAGAATATGCTCGCAGTATTCATAGGAACAGGAATAGGGGGAGCATTGTTTTTCGATGGTAAAATTTACAGAGGGAGCAGTTATCTTGCTGGTGAGATAGGGCATATGATGGTACAGAAGAATGGACCTATATGCGGATGCGGTAATAGAGGATGTTTTGAAGCAGTTGCCAGCAGAACCGCAATTGTTAAAAGAATTGAGACAAGCATTAAGGGGGACAAAAAAAGCAGCTTATACAAACTTGTTAAATCAGGTGAAAAGATAAAGAGCAAGGCGCTTGCAAATGCAGTAAAGAAAAAAGATCCGATAGTAATTAAACATATATCGGATGAGTGTGAAACAATTGGAACTGTGTTAGCGGGTATAACAAATTTATTAAACCTTGATATGATAGTTCTCGGAGGAGGATTAATAGAAGCATTGAGCAGTTTTATGATCCCTCACATTAAAGGGGCTTTTGGTGCTCATGTGCTAAAGGCTGCTGCAAAAGGTTTAAAGATTGCGGCTTCAGAACTGGGTGATGATGCTGCTATTTATGGCGGGTTGGCGCTGGCTGAAGAATTTCTTGGGATCAAGGTTTAGGGATGGAGGGATGTATGAAGGAGAGAATGGAAATGGTCATTCGGTAGTCATTCATAGTCATTTGTAGTCATTCAATTGTCACTAGTTAGTTAAACTGCTGTTCAATTTCATGGAGTTTTTTTGAAAGGATTTCCCATTCATTTAGAGCTTGTTCAAGTTTTTTCTGCAGGTTATTGTATTCAACAGTTTTTTCTTTTGCCCTTTCATGATCATTGAAAACAGCAGGATCTGCTAGAATATCCTTTAATTCTTTATCTCTTTTTTCGAGTCCTGTTATTGTTTTTTCGAGATTTTTTATTTTAGAGGTTAGATCTCTGGTAGCATTATATTTTTTTTGTCTTAATTCGGCTTCATATCTTTTTTGGTCTTTTCTATTTGAAGTATCTTTTTCGGGTTTTTTAGAGAATTGCTCCTGCTGCAGATATTCTTCTCTTTTTTGAAGGTAATATTCAATACCTCCGGGATATTCTCTTATCTGTCCATTTTTAATTTCCACTACTTTATTAACCAGGGGTTTTAAGAAGTCGATATCGTGAGAAACTAAAATCAGGGAACCGGAAAAGTTTTGGAGAGCTTTCAACAGGACTTCTTTAGATGACATATCGAGATGGTTAGTAGGTTCGTCGAGGATAATAAAATTCGATTTTGTCAGAAGAATTTTAGCAAGAGCAACACGGCTTTTTTCTCCTCCTGAAAGTACACCTATTTTTTTAAATACATCATCGGCAGAAAATAAAAAAGCCCCGAGAAGTGATCGAAGCTGACCGATTGTTTTTTCAGCAGAAATATTTTCGACGGCTTCCAGAATATCCACATCCGGATTAAGATTATCGGCAACATCCTGTGCATAATAGCTGATAATAGTATTGTGTCCTATAATCCTATTGCCGGAATTAAAAATGATTTCTCCGGCGATAATTTTTGCAAGAGTTGTTTTACCTGCACCATTTGATCCGACAAAAGCTATTTTATCTCCTTTATTTACCTTGAAACTTACTTTTTCAAAGATTTTCTTTTCACCGTATGATTTTGAGATTGAATCCAATTCTATATTAATTTTCCCGCTTTGAGGAGGTTCAGGAAATTTAATATTTATTTCAGATTTATTTTCGGGTAATTCTATCAGATCAATTTTTTCAAGTTGTTTTATTCTGCTCTGGACCTGTTTAGCTTTGGTAGCTTTGTAGCGGAACCTTTCAATAAATTTTTCTGTTTCTTTAATCTTTTTTTGCTGCTGAATAAATTGATTCTCAACAAGCTTATCGCGTTCTTCTTTATATTTTAAATAAGCATCGTAATTGCCGTTATACTTGAAGAATTTATTTAAATAAATTTCCAGAGTTTTATTAGTAACTTCGTTTATAAAATGTTTGTCATGAGAGACAATTAACAAAGCCCCCTGGTAATTCTTTAGAAAATCAATCAGCCATTCAAGAGAATCGATATCAAGATGGTTAGTGGGTTCATCCATTAGCAGAAGATCATTTTGTGAAATTAATATTTTAGCAAGAGCAATTCTCATTTGCCATCCGCCTGAGAATTCATCAGTGATTCTTTCAAAATCTTCTTCGGTAAAGCCGAGACCGAGAAGGATTTTTTTCACTTTTGATTCGGCTGTATATGAATCCAGTTCTTCCAGCTTATGATGGACTTCCCCAAGCTGATTAATCAGATCCATTCTGCTATCTTCATCCGGGTTTTGACCCAGCAAAAATGTTATTTCGGATTCTTTATTTCTAAGTTCAACAATTCCCGATAAAGCGGATAAAGCCTCTTGAAGGAGTGATTTATCTTTATGAGTTACATTTTCCTGAGGAAGATATCCTATATTGATATTTTTTTGCTTAAATACTTTCCCAGATTCGGGCTGCAAAGTGCCGTAAATAATTTTGAGAAGTGAAGATTTTCCAGTTCCATTTGCACCGACAAGAGAAATTTTATCGCCGGAATTTATTTTAAAGTTTATATTTTCAAATAAATAATTTCCGCCGAACTGGAGAGAAATATTTGACAGGTCTATCATTAATTCTTTTACAACCGATATTTAATATTATTCTTTTATAACAGCAACTTTACCTGCTACGGCATTATTCCCTTCTTTATCGGAAGCAATAACAAGGTAAATACCGCTGCTTACATAATTACCATCCATATCCTTACCATCCCAATAGGCAATATTTCCACCGGGAGAAGAGAATTCATTAATAAGTTTCCCTGAAATGGATAATATTTTAATATCGGAATCGACAACTAAGCCGGAAATAGTTAATTGTTTATTCCCTGAATTCAAAATAAAAGGGCTTGGGTATACAAAAAGATCTGAAAAACTGTCCTGTGGTTTAATAGCAGGAGTTTTAAAAGAGGTTATAGCTTCATCGGTAGCGACATATATTCTACCGCTGTTTTCATCAACAGCAATACTCCTGATAATATCTGAAGGGAGAGGACTGTTCTTAGAATCATAAGAAGCCAGCAATGAAGTACCATCAGAATTAACAAGGAGTAATCCCTGGTTGGTACCAATCCATTTTTGATTTATGGGATCCACAGCCATGCAGTTTATTGACTGCTGCCTTAAAGTAAATACAGATGATATACTAAGAGCGGGTTTGCTCGAAAGGACGGAACCGTTATTGGTAATTACATTAACGCCCAACCCTGAGCCTATCCAAATATCACCTCTCTTATCTACTAAAAGAGAAGTAATTGTATTATCGTTCAGTCCGCTTGATTTGTTTAAATAACCGGAAAAATCATCGGAAGGTTTTGAATAGGTTCCATTTTCATTAAAATAGTATAAACCAGGTCTGCTGTCATCCTGAGAATATATCCATTTAGTATCATACTGATCTATTACCAAACCGTAATTCTGCTGAATATACTGATTAGATAAAACGGGAAGGGCAAAATAATACCATGCACTATCGGGAGTAACCATAGCAAGGAATTTAAGGTCCGCTGCACCATAATTCAAAATCCAGAGGTTTCCTTTTGAATCCTTATCGAAATTGGTAATGACAAGAAATTCCGGGCCTTTCTGAATTCCTTTCATTTCAGTATTATTGATATTGAATATTTTATAATTATCACCGGAAATCGATAGGAATCCTTGTCCCCAGCTTCCTAGCAGAACATCATTGCCAAATGATTTTACTGAATAATATGTATTTGTTCCAATCTGAGGAGTATTGGCAACATCAAAGTTTGTCCATTGACTGCCGTCAAATTTATAAAAGCCGATACCTGAAACATCAGCTCCTGTTGAACACCATAGATTCCCATTATCATCGATACTTATTTCCTGAAACTGGTTTGCTTTAGGTCCGTTGGGGTATAATGAATTTGAATTTTTCCCTTCAATAACCCCATTAGAACCGGCGGTCAGTATACCGAGACGAGTTTCGTAAGAAAACCTTGTCAAATTAGCCGTTGTTGAAAAATAATTACTCACAATTCCGTTATAATAAAAATCGACCTTACCATTATCCGCAATAAAGAGAGTATCATTATGTACAAACAGATCATTTATGGCTGTATTATTAAATTGAGGTAGAAAAGATACCCAGCTTGTACCGTTGAAATAAGCCAGACCATTGTCGGTTGCAACAATAATAGAGTCTTTATATTTAATGATCCTTTCCGCCTTATTAGATGGAAGGCCGTTAATAGTTGTATAAACGAGCCATGATTCGGGAGCGGAAAGGTTAGTGGCTCCACTCTTTTGAATAGCTACGCCATAATCGGTAGCTGCATATATTTTACCCGATTTGAAAGTACTATTAACTCTAATATTTGATGGAAAAGTTCCGAATCGAAAAAAAGTATCATACAGAATAATATTATTAGGATCAATTAGAGTTATTCCAAAATCGGTAGCGGCAAAGATAGTATCACCTATAGCGGTTAATTCATTTATTTGTTTAGGATTTTTATTAGAGTTATAAATATCCAGAATTGACCTAATAGAGTTATCCACAGGATTATAGATGTCAATAATCCCTTCTTTACTTCCGAACCAGACATTTCCTTTTTGGTCTATGGTAACAGCATTTAAAAAAATACCATTAAGACCATCCGATTTCCTGAGTGTTTTATAACTGAGATCGTTTTTATTATAAAAGAAGGCTCCTCCTCCGGTAGCAGCCCAAAAGCCATCCTGTGCTGTTTGAACAGCACTCACATCTTTCATATCTGTATAAGTTTGCCAATCCCCCTGAGATTGTGGAAAAGATAAAGCACTAAATAGAAAAACGAATAAGAATATATTATTTTTTTTCATTATGGTAATTTATCTATAAAGTTTGAAAAAAGTAAAAAATTCTTATCCGCCCGCCTATTTTGATTCTGAAGGTGCTAAAACTTAATAAGCAATTTACAATTTTTTTTTTAACTAGAAAGTATAAAAGGGTATATCTTTGATGGAGAGGAGATGGAGATAGAGGCTGGAGGGTAGGGTGAAGAGCATGAGCAAGTTCAAGAGCATGAGCAAGAGCAAGAGCATGAGCAAGAGCAAGAGCAAGAGCAAGAGCATGAGCAAGAGCATGAGCAAGAGCATGAGCAAGAGCAAGTGCTTGAGTATAGTTCATAGAGAAGGATATGGGAAGAGGGAGAAATGGAGGTAGGATGGTTGGTACTGGATTGTTGGAAGGAACAGGAGATGGAGAGACTGGAAGATAGGAACATTGGAGAATAGGAAGATGGGAATTATTGGAGGATATAGTTTATCATGAAATTTTTTAGGTGTTTATGATAAATTTAGGATTGGGGGGATAATTTTTTAATTAGATCTGCCATTTCGATAGCAGTTAAAGCTGCATCCCAGCCTTTATTTCCGATTTTAATATCGGAACGTTCTATAGCCTGTTCGATAGTATTTGTAGTTAATACTCCGAAAACAACAGGGATACCATATTTTAATGAAACTTCTGAACAACCTGAACTGACAGCATTTGATATATATTCAAAGTGAGGTGTTCCTCCTCTGATAACTGCTCCTAAAGTAATAATGGCATTATATTTTTTCTGAGATGCAAGTTTATCGGCAATTATAGGGATTTCAAAGGCACCGGGAACTTTAATAATGTCAAAACTTTCTTCAGGGTAATTATGTTTTTTAAGGCAGTCAACGGCGCCTTCTAATAATTTATTCCCGATAAACTCATTGAATTTACTTATTATAATTGCAAATTTATAATCCGTATTTGACAGATTTCCTTCTATTATTTTCATTTATAATCTAAAAATAGCGGATTTGGATGATATTGGCTTTATTAAATTATTGATGTCTTAGGCAGTATTTTTCATCAGCCGTTTTCTCATAGCTTCGATTACTGAGTACTTTGTATAATATACCCCAAAATTTTTATCGTCTTCTCTTTTGCCTCCATGGAAATCGGAGCCGCCGCTTTCCAAAAGGAAATATTCATTTACGATTCCCCTGTAAAACTTCACCTGCTGCTGTGAATGAGAAGAATGGATAACTTCTATACCGTCTACTCCTTCATCAATCAATTCTTTGAGCAGAGATTCTTCCATATAACCAGGGTGAGCAATAAAGGATAATCCGCCGGCATCATTTATAATTTTAAATGCACTTCGGGGAGATATATGAACTTTTTTTTCGTAAGCAGGCCCGTTATTTCCGATATATTTATTAAATGCCTCATAAAAATTAGAAGTTAACCCTTTTTCCAGCATAGCTTGAGCAATATGGGGTCTGCCCACGGCTGAATTTTTTGCTTTTTCCATAACATCATCAATTGTAATTGATAATCCGAGAAGGTTTAACTTATTTACAATTCTTACTGCGCGTTTTAGTCTTTCTTCTCTAAAAAAGTTCAAGTATCGTTCGAGTTCTATACTATCGGTTTGAACAAAATATCCAAGGATATGAATTTCTCTATCCTTTATATCAGAACTAATTTCCACACCGGGAATGACTTCGATACCAATTTCATCACCTTTCTCAGCAGCTTCTTTGATTCCGGAAAGATTATCGTGGTCGGTAATACTAATTGCTTCGAATCCATGGTTTTTAGCTTTAATAATAATTTCTTCGGGGGAGTGAAAACCATCCGAATAATTTGTATGAATATGTAAATCTACTTTCCCTTCCATCAATCCCAATTAACTAAATAATTCTTTAAATTTTTCATAATTCATAATTCTCAATTTTGCACCATCGAGTTCAACTAATCCTTTTTTAGCGAAGGTATGAAGTGTTCTTGAAATTGTTTCCCTTGAAGTACCTGCCATATTCGCCAGGTCATGCTGAAAAGGAAGCTTTTCAATTTCAACAGTGCCCTGTTTAATTTTACCGACATCATCGGCAAGCTGCAGAATAACAGTTGCCACTTTACCTTCAGCATCCTTTAGAGAAAGAGATTTGATTTTCATATCCGCAGATCTTAAACGCTGGGTTAGTTCCTGGAGGAGGGCAATAGATACTTCGGGATGAACCTGCAGAAGTTCCAGGAATTCACTTCGTTGAATAATAAATAATTCAGAATCTTCCATAGCGGTAACATTTGCAGAGCGGGATAAGCCGTCTAGAATTGCCATTTCGCCGAAGAAATCAGAGTCACCAAGAATAGTTAAGATAACCTCTTTACCATCGTCACTTACTCTAGAAACTTTTACTTTACCCTCAATAATTACAAAAAGCGCAGAACCTGTTTCATGCTCAAATAAAACAACTGAATCTTTTTTGAAAGATTTTCTTATGCCTAACTTAGAAATTTTTTCCAGGGTAACATTATCGAGTTCAGAAAAAATAGGAACATACTTTAAAAAATTGTTTGGCTGCTGCATGTTTTATGCTCCTTTTGAAATTATTGTTAATAATACAATATAAATTCACCACTTATCAAAGTCAACTTTCATGAATTGGCTTCAAACTGTAATAAAATTTTTATGTGGACTTATAAAAATAGTGAATTTCACGATAACTATTTGATAAAGTGAGAAGAAAGTTTGAAAATATTTTAGTTTATGCTTGCGGAGTGGATGGAGGAAGGGAGGAATGGGTGAATGGATGAATGGGTGAATGATTGAATGGGTGAATGGATGAATGGATGAATGGGTGAATGATTGAATGGATAAACCTGCCATTTTGGCAGTTGAGGAGAAAAGATTTCAAATGTTTTTAAGGTTATTTTGATGAATTTTCAGGATGGTGTTAGCTTGGAGGAATCTTGGAAGTAGCTTGGAGGAAGGGTGGAAGTAAAAATGCAGGTTAAATACATAAGAAAAATGATATTATTTCGACTGACAAAAATGACAGTTGCAGAAAGAATTGTGCTTAGTGCAAAGAATAGGTTACATAGCGTTTATTAATATAATATAGAATTTTTTTATTATAAAATTATTTGTTATGTTATTGAGGTATAATTTTAATTGAATGATATGAATAAATTATCATAATAATTCTTAAAATTATTTGACTGTTAATGAAGGGAAATTATTTTAACAGCATGCCGAAATATTTTATGAAATCTTTTTTATTATTTTTTTTTCTCCTTATCATTCCGGGAATACAAATGACAAAAGCAGAAGCGAAAAATACTCCAGATAAATTGAAAGCAAATAGAGATACTATTTTAGTTGAAATGGAACAGACATTAGATAAATTATTTGAACTGTGGTATCCGTTATCCGTTGATTCATCAGAAGGGGGTTTTTACAGCGACATCAACTATAAATGGGAACTGGAGGGGAAGCAAAACAAAATGATTGTTACACAGGCGCGGCACGTATGGTCTACAGCTAATGCCGCAGCTTTCAGCAAGAGATTTATTCATTTAATTAAAGTTTCAGAACATGGATATCATTTCTTAAAGGATATCATGTGGGATAAAGAGTACGGCGGATTCTATGATCTGGTTGACAGGGAGGGAAATGTTATTAGACAGGATCAGAACATTGTTAAGAATGCATATGGTAATGCATTTGGTATTTACGGATTAGCAGCATATTATAAAGTGTCTAGTGACACAGCTGCATTAAAATTAGCCGAAGAAGCTTTTAACTGGCTGGATGAGCATAGTTATGACCCAGAATACGGAGGATATTTTCAATTTTTATCGAGAGACGGAATACCATTTAAGGAAGGGTATCATGGGATTCCTCCTAAAGATCAAAATAGTTCTATTCATCTTTTGGAAAGCTTTACGGAGCTTTACAGTGTATGGCCAAACGATAAATTGAAAGAGAGATTAACTTCAATTTTACATATTATCAGAGATAAGCTAGTTACAGAGAAGGGATATTTAAATTTATTTTTTAAGCGGGATTTTACTCCGATTTCCTATATAGATTCAAGTTCCGAAGAAAGAGAAAAGAATTATGAACTTGATCATATTTCATTCGGTCATGATATAGAAACAGGGTATCTACTGCTCGAAGCATCTAAAGCCTTAGGAATAGAGAATGATGCTACCACATTGAAAATATCAAAAAAGATGGTAGACCATACCTTGCTAAACGGATGGGATGAAAAGAACGGAGGAATATATGATGGAGGTTATTATTTCAAGGGAGAAAATAAAATTTCGATTATAAGAAAAACAAAAGAGTGGTGGTCGCAAATTGAAGCGCTTAATTCATGTTTAATGATGTCAGACCTATTTCCTAAAGATAAAATAAATTATTATCAAAAGTTTTGCGAACAATGGGAATATATTAAAGAATATCTTATTGACAAGAAATACGGTGGTTTTTATTGGGGCGGTATTGATGAAGTTCCAAATCTTAAAACATTTGCAAAAGGAACTATCTGGAAGGGTAATTATCATACATCCAGAGGATTAATAAATTGCATTAAGCGGCTGCAGGGAGACTAGGAAATTACAAAATTCAGGAATTGCAAAATTACAAGATTAAAGAAACAATCTTTCAATTTAGCATCTTGTAAAAGAATTTTTTGGTTCCGGCTTTACTCGTTTAGGTTAGGTGAAAAATAAATGGATACCTAAAAATTTTTTTTTAATCTAATTTAATTAGGGAATCATAATAATTGTAAAGAGTATATGAAAAATTTCATTATAAAATGGAGAGAATCCCAAACCAGGAAGTTATTTAAAAAGGGAAATTATAATAAAGAAATTTAAAAAGAAGCAGTGCGGGTAATTATATAGTTTCCTGTTTTTATTATTAATATAAATTTTTATTAAAATAATAAGATCTGATTGTATTAAGGGTTCAATGTTTTGATTAAACAAATATTTATATATTGTTTTTATGGCATTATAATTGTGTATTACCATAATTAGCTATGCAAGTAATGAATATTAAATTAAGTTTCAAATCTTTAAAAACTAACTTTATAAAATTTTTCTTATTTTTATTTATTGCTGTTCATTTGTTAAGGGACATAAAATCCTTGATATTAAATAGAAAAAACTCTGAGGAGGAGGAGTATGTATATAAATTTTTACTATAAAAGGGGTCTAAATACTTCTATTTTTATTTTCTTTTTATTTATTTACCTAGTTTTCTCTTCATTTGTATTTGCCCAAAGCGGTTCTATTACAGGCAAAATATATGATAAAGATACAAATGAACCATTATTGGGAGCAAATCTAGTAGTTCAAGGTACGAGTTTAGGTGCAGCAACAGATATAGACGGCAAATATATAATCCGTAATATTCCTACAGGAAAACAAACTCTAATAATTTCATATATCGGATATAATTCTTTAACCGAAGAAGTTAGTATTTCAGGGAATAGATTATTGGAGCAGGATTTTTATCTTTCAGCAAAAGCAATAGAAGGGCAGACAGTTACAATAACAGCACAGGCAGAAGGGCAGCTATCTGCAATCAACCAGCAGCTTCAATCGAATACAATTGAAAATGTTGTATCAAAATCGAGAATAAGAGAATTACCGGATGTGAATGCTGCTGAGTCGATAGGACGTTTACCGGGTGTTTCGATTCAAAGATCAGGAGGGGAGGCAACAAAAGTAGAAATCAGAGGACTAAATCCTAAATACAGCCTTGTCACCGTAAATGGAGTAACAATACCGGGTACCGGATCGACAGATAGAAGTGTTGATCTTTCATTAGTATCATCCAATATGCTGGATGGAATAGTACTAAAAAAAGTTATTACACCGGATATGGATGCTGATGTTCTAGGCGGCACGATTGATTTAAGATTAAGAGAAGCCCCAAATAACTTACAGATTAATGTAACGGCACAGGGGGGTTACAATTCACTTCAGAAATATTATCATAATTACAATTTCAACGGGAGTCTAAGCAACCGGTTTTTTGGAGATCGTTTGGGAGTAATTTTGAACCTTAATACGGACAATTACAATCGAAGTGCAGATAAATTACAGGCAAACTGGACAGGAATGGGGAGCAGCGAGGGAGTTAGCGAGCTTGTTAATCAAGAACTTTTATTGAGAGAAGAACAGGTAAACAGAAAAAGAACCGGCGCGAGTGTTTTACTTGATTATTTAATACCGAATGGAAAAATAACAGCTAATGGATTTTTCAACCAACTAAACTGGAGCGGTTTATATCATATTAATGACATGTGGACACCGCTGGCAGCATACAACACGAACCGGCATTTTTATCAACTTGAGCAGACAGGCGGATTTACAAAAATTTACACAAGTGCATTGGGCATGCATCAGGATTTCAACTGGATTCGTTATGATTTTACAGTATCGAAATCCGGTACATACAGTAATACGCCTAATGACCGGGTTTGGCAATTTGACCAGGAAGCGGGAGCTTTCTCTAAAAATGCAATAACTTCAACTACACCATTAACAATGTTTCCAGTAATTGCAACCGTAGATACGAATAAGACTCAGTTGACAAATGTGTATGTTTATAGTAGAAGAATTATGGAGAATAATTCTTCTGCCCAGTTTAATGTACAAATACCATTTAAGATGGGGGATCAATTGGACGGGTTTTTTAAAGCGGGAGGCAAGTTCCGCTGGCTGAACCGTTCAAACAATCAGAACCAGATAGGTGAAAACGGGTTGAATTACGGAAACAGCGGGGGACCAAATAATATACTAACTGTAATTGATAATGCTCATCCAGAATGGGGAATTGATTCACTTGTAAGACAGGTTGGAGGATTACCGATTACGCCATTTTTGGTTAACTATTCTCGTTCAAACTTTTTAGGCGGAGATTTCCCGGTAGTATTTACACTTGATCAAACTAAGATGAATCAAATTACAGATGTATTAAAGACTACCGAAGCTAACCGGACCTGGCTTAATTATTCGATTGGTTCACTAGGACAGGACTACAGCGGATCGGAAAATTATCAAGCCGCTTATTTAATGGGTGAATTTCATATTACAAAATATTTTACATTAATTCCCGGAGTTAGATGGGAAGGTGAGCACACATCATATAATGGACAGAGTTACAGGCAGAATACAATCAGCAACCAGGAATCAGCACCATTAGATTTTAAACTTTTAACTACGGATAGGAATAATTCATTCTGGCTTCCCATGGTTAACCTGATTACTCAACCCCTGGATTGGCTTCAGATCAAACTTGGAAGAACAGAAAGTTTAGCTCATCCGGATTTTATTCAATATGCTCCAATTTCAAATGTTTCATCGGATCAATCGGCAATAAATGCGGTAAATTCCCAGCTTAAAACTTCTCATTCAACCAATTATGACGCAGCGGTTTCATTTTTCAATAATGATATAGGATTATTTTCAGTAAGCAGCTTTTATAAGAATATTAAAGATTTGATATTTTACGCGAATTACAAACTGCAGCCCGGATTGACACCGCCGGCAGAGCTTAATATACCGGTATCATGGTATTCACAGGGCACTCCCCAGGTTAATACATATATGAATAATCCTAACCCGTCAAAATATTACGGTATTGAGTTTGAGTGGCAGACACATTTCTGGTATCTGCCATCCGTATTACAGGGGCTGGTATTAAATATTAATTATACGCATATATATTCCGAGATGTATTTATCATATGACAGTGTTTTAACAATTATTACCGGCAGACCTCCAAGACAAAGCTTCTCATATGAATATGTACCTAGAAAAATTAAAACACGTATGCCGGACCAGCCGGCCAATATTAGTGAAATGTACATTAGGTTATGATTTAGGAGGGTTTTCAGCAAGGGTATCATATTTATACCAGGAATATAAATTAACAGGTATCGGTTATGCGGGCTTATTATCCATCGACGGTATTTACGCCCATTACAGGCCCTTATGAGACGATGGGATTTATCTGTTCAGCAGAAAATCAGCCCTCAGATTCAATTATTTGTAAATCTGAATAATATAAACGCAAGACCGGATAAAAATTATTTAGGATCCCAGCAAAGTAATCCGTCATATTTTGAATATTATGGATTTACAATGGATCTGGGAATGAGGTTAAATTTATAATTAGAAAAAGATTATTTTATAAGGAAGATAATTTCATGTTGCAATATAAATGTAACAAATAAAAAATGTACTAACTAATAATAGGAGGATTAGTATGAAGCTTAAGTACATGTTTACTATCACAATGTTCGCAGCGGTAATGATGTTTATATGGATGCCGCAAATAAAAGCACAGATATCAGGCCATAATTATACAGTGCAGTGGGATGACGGAACTGGAAACGTCAAAGTTAATGCACTATATGATGCTGTAATGGGTGATACTGCAGCTGATGGAAGCAGAGCGGATATGGACCGTGTTTATATTCTTCTAAAAGGAGGAGTATACTGGAATACAGAACATTTTCAAAATGATGGATACGCATTGAGATTTGTAGGTCAAACTCCTGATCCTAATGATGTATTTGGTAACCCCCCAACTCTTCAAATGGTTGCCAGGGACGATGGTACGGTTGATGGGCATATATTATCAGGCTATGGTGATGTATATATGAAGAATTTATATATCATTGCTTCGGATCAAAATGGTGTCCAAACATATTATCAGCCAATAGAATTCGACGGCGACAATCTACATTGTGTGTTTGACAGTGTTATATTTGAACGTTCCAATTTTGCAATTACAGCGTGGACAAGCAAAGGCTGTGATATATATTTCACAAATTGCAAATGGATAAACCTGGTTGAAAAACCGATTACACAACAATGGACAGGCCGTGTGATTTCCTGCTGGTCAGATGTAGATACACTTGTTATGGAAAATTGCACATTTGAAAACATCGGATGTTTTGTTGTTCAAGTAGAAGGAGGTTCAGCCAAATATTTCCGGTTTGTTCATAATACAATGATAAATGTTGGGCGTCAACCTTTCCAGGGTAACTGGTGGCAGACTGCTCATATAGCAAACAACCTTTTTATAAATTCATTCTTTGACGGTGAGGGATATATTGATTATAATCCTATCAGCAATCCAAACAGAAATCAATATACATCAGGGTTATTTGGATTAGGTACACTGCCATCAAAATATGGAACTGAATTTGGGCGAAGAATTGTATTTGCCAATTCAGCAGCATTCCTTGCTCAAACGTTTAAGACAGCATGGGATGATACAGTAAGGGTCCAGGACTATACAAATGATACAACAGATGCATTCTTTAGATTATATAGTCCGGCAAACGGAGGTCAAATGGTAATAAAGGATACTATGTGGCTTTCTTCAATGCCTAACTTTACAAAGTTTGATACAAGTAATTATCAGACGATGATTCAATTTATTAAAGATATTAGAGCGGGCGTTACACCGGCACCAATATGGATGCAAGATCTTCAAGTTGAAAACGGAGATACATTATGGACGGCACCTCAGTGGCCTTTAGCACAGAATTTTACATATTCGGATGCAAATTTAATGACTGCGGGTACAGATAAACTTCCACTCGGTGATCTTAATTGGTTCCCTGATAAACTTGCCGATTGGCAAATGAATAGAGCACAATATGTAAAACAAATCGATGATATGGCAGGAGCTAAAATTGTCCAGGTTCCTGTAGGAACGGGTGAAGCAGAAGACGGTACACTTGGCGGTGATGCTTCCGTAGTAAATGTACAGGGATTTGTTTACTATAGATTTGAATCTTCTGGAGATATTTTGTGGACATTTGATCTACCTTCGGCAGTACCTAACAGTAAGTTAGTAGTTTATACTAATTTAACCGGATCAAATCCAAGAGGTGAAAATATTTTACTAAATGGTGTAAATCTTACCAATAATACCGGTTACGGAGAATATCATTATACATCTCCACCACTTGTCTTAAACGGCTGGGATTCTTTGGCTATAGTAAAAGACAGTTTGCAAAATGGTGATGCTGCTACACTTGCAGCACAGCAGGCAGCAATGGATTTACCGTCCGGAACTAATACAATAGAAATGAAAAAATCATGGGGCTATCAGAATTTCAGCGGAGTAAATATCTATGATGCTTCGGGAAACCTAATGAAAGAATTAAGAATACCTGATGCTGTATATGACGGCGGTATTTTGACGGTAGAAGGTGCTGTTTGGGCTCCAAGTGCTTTAAAATCAGTTAATATGGGAACAAACGGAACCGATGTTCTGACTTTAGTAACTCCCAATGATGCT
The DNA here is from genome assembly GCA_963740945.1 of uncultured Bacteroidota bacterium. Taxonomy (GTDB): domain Bacteria; phylum Bacteroidota; class Ignavibacteria; order Ignavibacteriales; family Ignavibacteriaceae; genus CAVQBP01. The sequence goes on from CAVUGE010000018.1 coordinate 58,868, forward strand.
AGTTATAGATTTAGAATATTTTACCAGAATATAAATGGTGATCAACCATTAAGTATTTCTGAAGGTTCGACAAAATTAATGGATATAACACTTCCCGGAAATACTGACTCAACAGGCCTTGATGTTCTGACAGATAAAGTTTCATTAACCGGCGGAACTCATTCTATTACCTTCACCGGCGGGAACTTTAATTTTGACTATGTTCAATTAATAAAAGATTCTGTTGTTGCAGGTGTTGTAGATCGCAATGTTCAGCCGAATAGTTATTCATTATCCCAGAACTATCCAAATCCTTTCAACCCAACAACAAATATCAACTTCTCAGTAGCGAAAGCTTCGAATGTTAAGTTGATTATTTATAATATACTGGGACAACAAGTAGCTACACTTATTAATAATTATATGAATGCCGGAACTTATACATATCAATTCAATGCAGCTAATTTGGCTTCAGGTGTATATCTATACAGTCTTGAGGCCGGCAGCTTTAGAATGAACAAGAAGATGATTCTTCTCAAGTAAATTTGGATTGTCCGGTATAACTGGTTTTCTGTTCTGATATAAGGCAGTCACGAGTGTGGCTGCCTTTTTTAGGATTACTTAAACATTTTCCATGGATAGCAAAAGTTTCCGAATGGAGTGCCGAATAATACTCCGCTGCAGCCCACGCCTATTTATGAATTTATAATGATGCTTATAATATTCCTTATACTCTGGAAGTTAAGAAAGAAAGGCTGGATGGATGGGAAATTGTTTATGTTATATTTAATTTTTGCCGGTGCTGAAAGGTTTATTATAGAATTTATAAGACTTAACCCGCGACTTTTTGGGGACTTTCCGAAGCTCAATTGATTTCCATTCCGATGATGATAGTTGGAATCCTTGGCTTTATATATTTAACACAGAATAAAGACTTAAAAAAGTTTGTACCTCCTCCGCAGAAACTAGCCGTTAAGAAGAAATAATTCTCTAAGCATTTTATACGCTGCATCTTTTTGTTAGGTAATGAAGTTAAAGTGTAGTTTTGCGGATGAGAATAACCACCTCTAAATCTCATCCCGTCTGGCATGTCCCTATGGGAAGAATCTCAATAAAATAATTTTTTATTTCACCCCAGTCGGGGTTTGAATATTACTGCTATTATATATCTTCTACAATAATATCACACCATCGGTGTTCCAAGTTTTGATTTATGCAGGTATAAAGATGACATCTTTCAACTTTGCAAGTTTTATTCTTATGTTATACTGGAGTTAAGGGCTGTTAGACGGCTGTTAGATCGGTGGAGATGTAGTTTTTGGATGCTTATTTATAGGTATTGCTGCTTAAGCTTAGCCGGTAAAAAGAATAAAATAATTTGTTAATAAGTTTGTATTCCATGATTTTTTTTTCTTAAAAAGGAAAGATAAATAAAGATTAGGAAAAATTAAAATGAGATTTTCGATGCCCATTAACCCGTATAATTTCAAAAGTGAATCCATTTCTAAATAATTTCAAGAATTATTTATTTCGGGGCCGACTAAAAAGGACTTCGTTAAATAAATAGAAATAAGTTAGAAATTTATATTGTTCCTTAGTATTTTTATATCTTGAAATAAAATATTATTGAATTAATTGTAAAGGAATATAAATGACTAATATAGTGGATGTTTTAGCAAGAGAGATTTTAGACTCAAGAGGGAATCCAACTTTGGAAGTTGAAGTACAGCTTGAAAGCGGGATCGTTGGAAGAGCAGCAGTTCCGAGCGGTGCCTCAACCGGGGAACATGAAGCAGTCGAACTAAGAGATGGCGATAAATCAAGATACGGAGGAAAAGGTGTACTGAAAGCAGTGGAAAATGTTAATGAAAGAATTGCAGATGAAATCATTGATATGGATGCTGTTGATCAGGCAGAGCTTGACCGTTTCTTAATTGAGCTGGATGGGACTGAAAATAAAGGTGCAATGGGAGCAAATGCATTGCTTGGTGTTTCACTCGCCGCAGCAAAAGCTGCTGCTGAAACTTTAACTTTGCCTTTATACAGGTATATTGGCGGTGTTAATGCGCGTACCCTTCCTGTCCCGATGATGAATATTCTAAACGGCGGTAAACATGCCGATAATAACGTAGATTTTCAGGAATTTATGATCATGCCTGCCGGCGCACCCAGTTTTTGTGAAGCACTAAGAATGGGAGCAGAAACTTTTCATTCTTTGAAATCTGTTTTGCATAAAAAAGGTTATAATACTGCTGTTGGTGATGAAGGAGGATTTGCCCCTAATTTAAAATCCAATGATGAAGCCATCGAAGTAATTCTTGAGGCTGTTGAACAGGCAGGGTATAAAATTGGGAAGGATATTTTTATTGCTTTAGATCCTGCTGCAAGTGAATTTTATCTTAAGGATAAGGATTCTTATCATCTTTTTAAATCTGCACCGGACAATGTTATCTCCAAAGAAAAAATGATTGATTTTTGGGCAGATTGGGTTACAAAGTATCCAATTATATCTCTCGAAGATGGTCTTGCAGAAGATGATTGGGAGGGATGGAAGATGCTCACAGATAAGCTTGGTAAAAAGATACAGCTTGTCGGTGATGATCTTTTTGTAACCAATACAAAAAGACTTGCTGACGGAATTGAAAGAGGTGTTGCCAATTCCATTCTTATAAAAGTAAATCAGATAGGGACTCTTACCGAAACGCTGGACGCTATTGAAATGGCAAAGAAAGCCGGATATACTAACGTAATCAGCCACAGATCGGGTGAAACCGAAGATACCACCATTGCGGACATTGCAGTTGCCACAAATGCCGGACAAATAAAGACAGGGTCTTTATCGCGTACTGATAGAATCGCAAAATACAATCAACTTTTACGAATTGAAGGTGAACTTGGAAATACTGCAGTATTTCCGGGCTTAGCTGCAATAAATTACAAAGGTTAAAATCTAACAAAAATTATTATATTTTAAGCCGCCTATAACTGGCGGCTTTTTTTATGTTTTTGTAAAATATATAAAAAGTAATTTTTTTTATGGCATATTTAGGTGAGATCAGTGCATTAATTACTGCTTTCCTTTGGTCAGGAACCTCTATTGCTTTTACTGCAGCAGCTACAAGGATTGGTTCTTTACAGTTAAATATAAATAGAATGCTTCTTGCTGCAGTTCTTCTCAGTTTAACAATACTTGCAGCAAATATAAATTACTCTCTTTCAGCTTCACAGATTTATTACTTAATTTTTAGCGGTATTGCCGGTTTGGTTTTAGGAGATACATTTTTATTCAAGGCTTTCCAATATATAGGTGCGAGAATCGGAATGTTATTAATGGCATTTGTTCCGGCTATGAGCACTATTCTAGCATTTTTATTTTTGAATGAGTCAATATCCACAGCCGGAATATTAGGAATGATGGTTACACTAAGTGGTATATCTATTGTTGTTCTTGAAAATAAAAACCGCCAAGGTATTGAAAAAACGAAATCAAAAACCAACAGGCTTGGAATATTTTATGGAATCTTAGGAGCTCTTGGTCAGGCATCGGGTTTAGTACTTGCAAAGTTTGCTTTTGAGCAAGGACATATAAACGGATTTGTAGCTACCTTTATTAGAATTTCTTCTTCTGTAATTATGATGATATTTTTAGCTGTTATAGTTAAAAAATACAAAAATCCGGTAAAAATTTATTCAAATGATAGAAAAGCTCTTTTTGCTACTATTATAGGGACTATTCTCGGGCCTTTTCTGGGAATTACTTTTAGTCTTATTTCAATCGAATATACGAAGGTTGGTATTGCTTCGACTCTGATGGCAATGGTCCCGGTTATTATGCTTCCATTGGTGCGATATTATTATAAAGAAAGCTTAAGCTGGAGAGCTATATCAGGGGCATTTCTTGCTGTAGGGGGTGTTGCAATATTATTTTTAAGATAATTGAATTTTAATTATTCTCCTCGTAAACTTTTTTTGTATTTTCATCAAAGCAAACAAATATTATTTTTTCAAGGAAATCGTTTTTTTCAAGGTAGTTTTTAGTTTCGGTTAGAGCAATTTTAACTGCACGTTCTAACGGAAATCTATATGCACCTGTACTGATTGAAGGGAATGCAATTGTCTTTATAATATTTTCTTCTGCTAAAGACAGAGAATTCTTATAACAATTTGCCAATAGACTATCTTCATTATATGTTCCGCCATTCCAAACCGGTCCCACAGTATGAATGATATATTTTGCCGGCAGATTAAAACCAGGTGAAATTTTTGCCTGACCCGTAGGGCATCTGCCAAGTTTTTTATTATATTCGAGCAATTCCGGGCCAGCACCTCTATGAATTGCACCATCAACACCTCCTCCTCCTAATAAAGATGTATTTGCCGCATTTACAATTGCATCAACTTTTTGCTTTGTTATATCACCTTTAATTATTTCAATTTTCGTTTTCATTTCTGCCTCAAACTTTCAATTAATAAAATATTCAGCAGTAATATTCATAAAAACACACAAGAACCGGCATTTAAAAGATGACATCTTTGTTTTTCAAAAGTAAGATTCAATCCGGATCGAATTTTTAATAAAAAATTGAAATTATTTTTCTTTCTAAAGATGTCATCTTTACATGTTGTAGTTAAAAGAATATACTTAATTAATTATTTAACCATTTAACTAATTGGAAGACCAATAAAATATTTTCTATTTTATGGTAAAAATAAAAAAGACTATATTTATATATAAAAAGAAACATAATAAATTCTCCAAACAGTCATATGATCAAAATAAATAATATTACAAAGAGATTTCCCACAACAACCGCTCTTGATAATGTTTCACTTGAAATAAAAGAAAAAGAATTTTTCGGACTTTTAGGACCCAATGGAGCAGGGAAGTCAACGCTTATGAATTTAATTGTGGGTTATCTGGATTCAGATGAAGGCGAAATTCTGATTGATAATGAAAAAATAACCAGAGATAACCTTAAAATTAAAAATAAAATCGGGTTTGTTCCCCAAACAATAGCATTGTACGAAGAAATTTCTGCGCTGGAGAATCTTGAAATTTTCGGATCATTATTTAATTCTAATAAAAAGGATTTAAGATATACTATAGCTCAAAAGTTAAAAATGGTAGGATTGTTTGAAAAAAGAAAAGACAAAGTACAAACATTTTCCGGCGGTATGAAAAGACGGTTAAACCTTGCGGCTTCTCTACTACACGATCCGAAAATCATACTTTGCGATGAGCCTACTGTTGGAATAGATCCGCAATCCCGCAATGCTATATTTGAATTCCTGGAAAAATTAAATGATGAAGGGAAAACAATCATTTATACCACTCATTATATGGAAGAAGCAGAAAGGTTATGCAATAGAATAGCAATAATAGATTTAGGACACATAATTTCAGTAGGGACTTTGCAGCAACTGGTAAACAGCCTGGAGTATAAACAGACTATCTCAATCAGTAAGAATCAGCTGACCGAAAGCAAAAAAGATCTTTTTTCAGCATTCGGAAAATTAATTGATGAAACGGATAAATATGAACTCCAGCCTAAAGACGGATTAAAACTTTCTAATTTCTTTGAAGCAATTGAAAAGAATGGAATTGATTACTCAAATATCAACATTAAAAAACCTTCTCTCGAAGCTTTGTTTCTAAATTTAACAGGAAAAAGCTTAAGGGATTGAGACGGAGAAAATAGATTGAGAACAATATTAAATCTTATAAAAAAAGAATATATTCTTTTCTGGAATGATAAAGTAGATTTGAGCTTAACATTTATTGTTCCTGCTTTTCTTATACTCTTATTCGGAGCTATTTTTGCCGGGGGAGGCAATTCTCCATCCGGAATTAAGCTTGCCTTTCTAAATGAAAGTAGCTCAAAGGTCGCTAAAAAAATTGAATCCACACTGGACACTACAAAAACATTTTCAATTGTTAAAACTTATACAAATGATGAAGGGAAAGAAATAAAATTCGATACAACAGCAATAAAAGATTATGTAAAGAAAGGGAATTCTTCCGCTGCATTGGTGATCCCCGAAGATGCATATTCTGATACTGCTTTCGGCTTGAAGCTAAAATTCTATTATGATCCTAAAAATGAAATGGAGATGCAGATAGTTCAAGGATTGCTTCAGCAGACAATTATGACCCAGATACCTGAAATATTTAATTCAAGTATGATTAGACGTGCTCAGGAAAATTTAGGGAAAGACAGCGGGCTGACATTCATAAAAAAAATTGCACTTGTAGTAAGTAAGTATTTTAATGTTGATACTTCAAAAATTCTAAAAAGCTGGACAGCAGGTTTTAAAGATTCAACAATAAGTGATTCGGCTTCTAAAGGTGCATCTAATTTCTTTAAGAACATTATAAAATTGGACAAACAACAGCTGGTAGGGGAGAATGTCAGCAATCCTAATGCAACCAGAAGTGTTGGCGGCTGGGCAATGATGTTCCTCTTATTCAGTATAACAGCTTCCGGGGCTTCTTTGTTTGTTGAAAAGCAGAATGGGGTAACTTTAAGAATTCTCTCATCACCCGTTTCCAGGCAGCATATTTTATGGAGCAAGTATCTTTATAATATTTCAATTGGTATTATTCAAATGGTTACTTTATTCTTTACGGGGTATCTTTTTTTTGGAATAGATATTTTCTCTAATTTCTTTAACCTTCTGCTTGTTATAATTGCTTCATCAGCGGCAGCTACTGCATTTGGTATGGTTCTGGCGGCTTTTAGTAAAACTCCGGCACAGGCAAGAGGGCTTGGTACATTTCTAATTTTAACTATGAGTGCAATAGGCGGTGCCTGGTTTCCAACATTTATTCTCCCTCCATTTGTGCAAACCTTAAGTAAGCTAACTTTGGTTTACTGGTCGATAGAAGGATTTCTTCAAGTTTTATGGAGAGGAGTAGGCACTATTGAAATTTTACCTTATGTGGGGATACTTCTTGGAATTGCGGCGGTAATTAATTTAATTAGCATTTGGAGGTTTCAAAAAGGAGATATTTTTTGAGAAAGTCAAAGGTCAAAAGTCAAAAGTCAGAGGCCGGAAGTCAGAATGTCAGAAGACAGAAGCCAGAGGTCAGAAGCCAGAAGTCGGAGGGATAGAATGAAGAAAAGTTCAGGGAGGAAAAATTTTCCCTTAAATACATTAGATTTTCTTAAAAAACTTTCAAAGAATAATAATAAAGAATGGTTTGAAGAAAATAGGGAGTTGTTCAATAGCGATTTTTTGCAGCCTGCTTTACAATTTGTTGTCGATCTGGGGGAGAAACTTAGTACAATTTCTCCCGGAGTAATGGCAGTTCCTAAAATCGATAAATCTATTTTTAGGCTTCATAGAGATGTCAGGTTTAGTAAAGACAAATCTCCTTTTAAGACCAATCTTGGTATTCTTTTATGGGAAGGAAAGAGAAAAAAAATGGAATGTTCAGGTTTTTATTTTCATATTGATCCAAAGACATTTTTTCTAGGTGCCGGAATGTATATGTTTCAGAACGATATGCTGAAAGCTTACAGGGAGAAGATTTATAATCCGGTACTGGGGAAACAATTAGATGATGCTGTTAAAAAGGTGAAAAAAAAGGGGAATTATAATTTAGGGGGAAAGACATACAAAAGAGTCCCAAAAGGATTTGATCCTGAATATCCATATGCTGATTTTCTACTTCATAATGGTTTTTATATGTCTTACTCAGGTACAAGTATAAACGAACTTGCTAAAGATCCGGTGAATTTTTCATTTAAGATTTATAAGGATATGCTGCCGGTTCATCAATGGCTGGTTGAGAATTTAGATTAATTTGTAATTTCTAAGGGATCCAGATAAGGCATAAAATCGGAAGGGGTAATTTTCGAAAATTATTTATTCCACCCCTTCAGGGTTGGGGAGCATTGCCAATTTAGTAACCTACAATAATATCACACCTACAGTGTTCGAAACTCTGTTATCTGTGAGGGATATCGAAACATTCAGTAGCAACGGTGTTCAAAACTCTGCCGATAGCCATTAGCCCAGAAGTATTTTTTTTGTAATTTTTCGGGGTTGAAGAGCACTGTTATTTTATATTATCTACAATAATATCACACCTTCTGTGCTCATAATTCTGCAAGCAGGAATTTACACCAAAAGTATTCCAATGTAAATAATGAATCAAAAAGAAACAGTACATCCTAAAAAGTTAAGAGTTCTTTTTACTCAATATACTTCTAATTTCAATTGATTTTTTAGATGTTTGTATCTATTTTTATTAGCTTAATTATTTTATTTATAAAGTTTCGGAGTAGAGTAAAACTATGGCTATGATGGCCAAAATGAGAAGTTTAGCACCTGCTTTCATTCTAACTGTAGGGGCATTGTTCGTTCTTTTTATGGTGGTATCATCATCTAATGTTATGGAAGCATTAGGTGTTAGAACTAATAACGTTGGTTCCATAAATGGTAAAGATATTAGCTATAATGATTTTGCCAAAATGGTCGATCAGCAAATGGAAGCGCAAAAAAAACAAACTGGAAAAGATGTTGACCAGGATAATATGGATCAGTTTAGAGACCAGGTTTGGGAATCGTTAATTAATGAAACTCTGCTGGAACAACAGATTGATAAATATGGTCTTACGGTATCTGACCAGGAAATAAAAGATATTATTTTAGGAAATAATCCTCCCGAATTCTTAAAACAAAATTTTATGGATTCCACGGGTAAGTTTAATAGAGCTATGTATGAAAGTGCTTTGTTCAATCCGCAGAATCAGCAGGCTCTTGTACAAGCTGAAGATTATGTACGCCAAAGCAGACTTCGAGAAAAATTACAAAGTATGCTCACAGCTTCGATTACTATTAGTGAAGGTGAAATATTAAGAACCTTTATTGATAGAAATATAAAACTTGATGCAAGATATGCTTTTGTCGGTCTGAATCTATTTCCGGACTCTTCCTTTAAGGTCACCGATGATAATCTGAAAGATTATTACAATAAAAACCTGGATCGATATGAAATTAAACCGCAAAGAAAAATTAAATATGTGCTTTTTTCTAATGAACCTTCATCCGATGATACCACCCGTATCCAAAAAGAGCTATTAAGTATAAAAAGCAAAATAGATGATGGATCATTAAACTTTAAAGATGCTGTTGGCCTCTATTCATCAATTCCTTTTTCTGTAGATACTTTGGCAATTTCAAGCTTTGTGCAAAATGCAGGAGATTTGATTTATAAAACCAATTCAGGACTGGTTGGACCGGTAATTACACCAGACGGGTACACTCTTTATAAAGTTGATGGTTCTATCCCTTCAAGTCAGACAATGGTTAATGCCTCTCATATTTTAATTAATCAGTTTGGCAGTGATGAAAAGAATAATGAAGAAGCGATGAAAATTTATAATTCATTGAAGAATGGTGCGGATTTTAGTAAGACAGCCAGAGAGAAATCTGCAGATAGGGGGAGTGCAATAAAGGGTGGTGATTTAGGTTGGTTTGGAAAAGGAGCTATGATTCCCGAATTTGAAAAAGCCGCATTCAATGATCCTATCGGAGTTGTCCAAAAACCTATAAAAACGAATTATGGTTATCATATCATAAGGGTAAATGGGAAGACGGATAAAAAATTTATAACAGAAAAGATTGTTGAACCAATAAAAGTATCTCCGACTACGGTTGATGCAAATTATAATTCCGCACAGGATTTTGCTTACATTGCTAAAAAGAATGATTTTAGTTCAGAAGCTAAATTGATGAATTACAAAATAAAAGAATCTCCGGATTTTTATAAAGATGCTGCAGCAGTTCCGGGTGTTGGTATGAGTAAAACGCTGGTAGATTTTGCTTTTAATAATGATTTGAATTCAATTAGTGACGTTTTTAAGGTATCGGAGGGTTATATTATTGCACAGGTTTCCGAAGTAATTAAAGAGGGAGTGAAATCATTTGATGATGTAAAAAGTCAGATAAAACCACTTGTCCTTCGTGATAAGAAATATGAGAAGGCTTTGGAAATTACTCAAAATATAAAATCAAAAATTAATGGAAATTTAGAGAAAGTATCTTCGATTTATCCCAAAGCTGTAATAGATACAACCGGAAGATTTCCGGCTCAAGGCCCGATCCCGAAAATCGGAAGAGATTATGCATTTTTAGAAAGAGCCAAAGAACTTCAAGAGGGTAAACTTTCTGACCCTGTAAAAGGAGCCAGAGGATATTATTTAATTAAAGTGATTTACAGAAGCCCCTTTGATTCTTCTACCTATGCTATTCAGAAAAATTCAATTCGAGACAATTTAATGCAGCAGAAGAAAAGTACTTTTTTCAATGAATGGATAACTAGCTTAAGAAATGAATCAGATATAGTCGATAAACGGTACATGTTTTATAACCGCTGATCTTTTATAAATTACTCTTTTATCCCCAATTTTTACTACGGGTAAAAATTGGGGATTTTTTTTATTTTAATAATTTCTCATCTTGTATATAAAATTAGCAGATAAAAAAAATCATGAGATACATTCTCTTTCTTATTCTTTTTATATCAGTATTCATCAGTGCTCAACCAACTGACAAGAATTTTAGTATAGGATTGAATTTTGTTTATACCACTAATGCCAGAATTTTTCTAAGTCCTAATTCTTCCGATCCCATTGAACGAAATAGTTCATTTGGACTCACCGATATAATTGATCCGGGTATTAATCTTCGATATAAATTATTAGACGAAGTTTCAATTGACTTAAACATTGAATATATGGAAAGTACAGCATTCGGAAATAACGAAAAAGTAATTACAACTTCGGGACTAAGATATATTAATGTTAAAGATGGTTTTAAGATGATACCGGTTGAATTATCAATTTATTATTTGCTCCCTTTTTCTACCGAAAAATTTAAGTTTTTAATGGGAGGAGGTGCGGGTTACTACTATGGCAGTATGATCAGAAAATTCGGGAATGCCGACGTTTCAACTGCCGAAAGAAAGGCAGCTTATGGAATTCAGGTAGCTGTTGAAATGGATTATTTAATAAGAAAGAATATTGCATTAAAAGCAGACATGGAATTTAGAGATCCCCAGTTCTCTGTTACGAGCCATTATAATAATCAAGTATACGATTATAACGGTGAAAAAGTCAGGGTAACCAGACAGGAATTTGATTCTAAAATTAATGTAAATGGAGTAACTTTTGTTTTTGGAACTTTATTTTACTTTTAACTCTTTTTGTTAAATTTGTTTTCTTCCGCCTATCAATTAATTTTAAAGTATGAATGATAAAATTTTTTACCTTACAGGTTTTATGGGTGCCGGTAAAAGTACCGTGGGTCCTATTTTAGCCAATACATTAGGATGGGATTACTTTGATCTTGATAAAGTAATTGAAGAACGTTTGGGGAAAAAGATTAAACAAATCTTTGAAGATAGTGGAGAACCTTTCTTCCGTCAGGTAGAAAGCGAAGTATTAAAAGAGCTTTCTCAGAATAAAAATATAATTATTTCATTGGGGGGCGGTACAATTGTTAATAACAATAATTTAAAAATCATAAGAGATACCGGGAAAATTATCTATCTTAAGGCGTCAGTAGATTCAATTTATAAAAGACTAGCTTTTAAAAGAGACCGACCCAATTTGATAGTTGAAGGTGAAGAATTTTCAAAAGAAAAGTTAATACAGAAAATAAATAATCTCTTCCTTACCAGGGAAAAATTTTATAATCAAGCTGATATAACTATTAACACCGATAATGTTACTATAGGAGTTACGGTGGATAAAATATCTAAAATAATCGCAAACCAGTTCGAAAAAATATAGATTGCCTAGTGAAAAAATTAAAAGTTGAGCTTTCAAGAAATCCGTACAGCATTATAGTGGGGAAGTCATGTTATTCAAAGATAATTCAAGAAATAAAAAAATTAGGACTATATAAGAATTTATTGATTGCGGCGGATAAAAATGTCTTTAATTTTTGGGAAGAATATATTAAAAAGCCATTAATAGATTATGAAAATAAAGTTGAATTTTACATTCTGAATCCAGGTGAAAAATCAAAATCCTATGTGGAACTTAATAAGATATATTCCTTCCTTCTTAATAAAAATTTTGGGAGGGATACTTTAATAATATCCATTGGGGGAGGGGTGACCGGAGATTTACTAGGATATGCTGCATCAACTTTTATGCGTGGTATTCAGCTGATACATATCCCGACAACTTTACTTGCGGCTGTCGATAGCTCTATAGGAGGAAAGACAGGGATAAATTTTAATAATAAAAAAAATATGGTTGGGACCTTTTATCAGCCTAATCTGGTAATAATTGATACTAATTTTGTCTCGACACTACCAGAAAAAGAGTTGACTTCAGGTATTGGAGAAATAATAAAATATGCGTTCCTGTTAAATTCTGATTTCTTTGATTATGTAAATGAAAATTTTGAAAAATTATATAATGGGAATGAACGAGTAATTCAAGAGGTTATTTTAAGATCAGCCTCAATAAAATCTGTAGTGGTTTCACAGGACGAGAAAGAATCCGGATTAAGAAAAATACTGAACATAGGTCATACATTTGCGCATGCGATTGAAAGCGATCTCAACTTTAGGATAAAGCATGGAGAGGCTGTGATTGCAGGAATAATCTCCGCTCTTTATCTTTCAAATAAAATAGGTATCCTCAAAAAAAATAAAATGAGTGACTATTTAGCCCTTCCTTTTAAAGTTAAGCTACCCCGAAATCTAGCAAATCTTAACGAACAAAATATGGTTAATATTATGCATCTGGATAAAAAAAGCAGAGACGGGAAAATAAATTTTGTTCTTTTATCTGCAGTCGGGAATATTTTAATTGATGTACAGGTGGGTGAGAAAGATATTTTATATTCGATTGACAGGATGAAAAAAGCTCTGAGATATTAGTGAGTCCTTAACTAGACTTTTGGTCACCCTCGAGACCTTTTAATCACTGATTAAAACCATTATACTGTCTATAGGGATAATAACAAATTATCTTTAATATTTTCTAAAGGTTTGGTTTAAAAGAGGAAAACTGTCGATTCTTTGAGGGCATCAAGAACCGACAGCTTGTGTGTCATTTTGTGGAGGGGTGCTATGCTTAAACTATTTTCTATTTCAGCATATCTTTATCAATAGGTGTGCCATTATTTAATATTGAAACTTCAGTCAATTAAGTTTATTTTACGCACCTATTTAATTTGAAATTTGTTTAGCAAACAGCGTTTTTGATTATGTCGATAAATAATTACTTACAGATTATTTTAGATTTTATCAAATAAATCTTTTTAAGCATTTATTTTGAATTTATGAGTTTTAATAATTACCGGTAAAACTTACAATGGGCTGTTAATATTTACCAAGAAAGTTTTTTCAAAAAAGTTGTTAAGAGTAATGATGATTTTTGGTTTAAAAAGGAAACTGCCGAAGGGATGCAACGGCAGTTAGAGTGTTATAAGGAGAGGTGCTATGCTTAAAAAGTTATTATATAAATATCAAGCATTGTGCCAATTAACAAAGACGCTTTTTTAGAGTATAATTAAAGGTATTTAATGTCTCATTAATTTTTAAAATGAGACAGAGGAGTAGAGATGTTTAATACAGATTTTGATATTCAAATAAATTATAAAGAAGAAATAGAAAAGCTAAAGAAAGAATTAAATGCAGTAGTTCTTGCACATTATTATCAGGAGTCTGAAATACAGGATCTTGCGGATTTTGTGGGGGATAGTTTGGATTTATCTAAAAAAGCAAAATCAACAACTGCCGATGTAATAGTCTTCGCAGGAGTCCATTTTATGGCGGAAACAGCCAAGATATTAAATCCCGAAAAACTTGTGTTACTGCCTGATCCGGATGCAGGCTGTTCTTTGGCTGATAGTTGTCCGGCATCTTTATTTAAATCTTTCAGAGAAAAATATCCAGAGCACCTTGCAATTACTTATATAAACTGCAGTGCAGAAGTAAAAGCATTAAGTGATATAATTTGTACTTCCAGCAATGCAGAAAAAATCATAAATCAAATCCCTGAGAACAAACCTATTCTCTTTTCTCCGGATAGAAATCTAGGGAAGTACTTAATGAAAAAAACCGGCAGGGAAATGCTGCTATGGGATGGAAGCTGTATTGTACATGAAACTTTTAGTGAAAGAAAAATAATTGATCTAAAAACAGAATATCCAGAAGCAAAGATTATTGCCCATCCTGAATGTGAGGATATTATTTTAAATAGAGCTGATTTTATCGGATCAACAAGTAAACTGCTTAAATTTGTAAAAGAGGATTCCGGAAAGATTTATATTGTAGTTACCGAACCGGGAATAATTCATCAGATGGAAAAAGAGAGCCCATTTAAAAAATTTATTCCTGCGCCGCCGGATAAAAATTGTAATTGCAATGAATGTCCTTATATGAGATTGAATACTTTAGAAAAATTATATCTTTGTATGAAGAATAGAACTCCACGTATAGATATGAACAGGGAGTTAATGGAAAAAGCATTACTGCCGATTGAAAGAATGCTTGAGATGAGTTAAAATAGAGCTAAGTAATTTCTATATTATAATAACTCATGTTACGCAAATTATTTTTTTGTCATATTGAACGGAGCGAAATATCTCAAAATTGTGCAAATCATAAACCTTGAGATTCTTCACTTCGTTCAGAATGACAGTTGTGCGTAACATGAAATAATAATTAATTTTGTTACACCGATATAAAGATGACATCTTTAGTTATGATTTTTTTAGAATAATTTTGAAAGTTGTACCTTCTCCCGGTGCCGAATTTTTAACCATTATTTTCCCGCTGTGGTAAACTTCAACAATTCTTTTAGAAAGACTTAATCCTAATCCCCAACCCCTCCTTTTGGTACTGTAACCGGGTCTGAACACATCTTTTCTTCTTTTAATATCTATTCCTTTACCGTTATCTGTTACATCGACTTCCACTTTATGTTTAAAGTCCTTTACGAATATATTAATTTCACCTTCTTTATGGTCGATAGCATCGAGAGAATTTTTAATTAAATTTTCGATTACCCATTCAAATAGTTCTGAATTTACTGCAGCTTCAGCAGTTTTATCCCCGTCTATTTTTAACTCAACTTTTTTCCCAGTTTGCGGAAGTCTGCGCTGAAAATAGTCGACAACTTTTATAATCTCATCATAAACGATCTTATTTTTAATTTCAGGAGTTGCACCAATTTTTGAAAATCTTTGAGTAATTTTATTCAATTTCTCCACATCATTAGTTATTTCATCGGAAATATCGAGGACTTTGTCGGGATCAGTATAATTTATTTTTAATATTTCGACCCATCCCATTAAACTAGAAATAGGGGTCCCAAACTGATGAGCAGTTTCTTTAGCCATACCGACCCAGATATTGCTTTGTTCGCTTCTTTTAATATTACTGAACCCGAGATATCCTACAATAATAAAAAGAGAAGCTATAATAATTTGCAAATAGGGATAGAATTTTAATTTTTGGATTAAATCTGAGTCTCCATAATGGATCTCATTAATTATAATAGAATCTTCATAGGTTACAATAATCGGCGGATGCAGTTCATCCATCTCATTGATTTTTTCTTTAAAAAATTGTTCTAATTCCGATTTAGTTAAGGAGGGATCATATTTAACATTTCTAACATTTTTAATATCAGACTTAACATTTATATCTACATTATTTTTTGCATCGGTAAGTATTAGAGGAAAATCAATTGGTTTAATTATATTATCAAATAAAAAAGTGAGGTCAGCATCAGTTTGAGAAGCATTAGCAACATACTCAATACCTTTTGCATATAGTTGAGCAATCTGTCTTTCTCTTTCCTGAAGCTGCTGAACCAGGTTTTGAGTATAAAATAGAGTACCGCCAGCGATTACTACGGCAATAATAATTAGAAATATTTTGAAGTTTAATGAAGCAGGTCCGCCTGCCATTTTCATAATTATTCTCTCTAAACTTTTAAGTTTGACAGGATAAGAATTTTATGGTATTATAATAAAAGAAATTAACCAAAGGTTAAATAGAATTATATAACTCCTAACCGAACTCCGGTGGATTATTGAACAAAGAAAGTTTGTTGTCTTTTAGGTCCAACCGAAATAATATTTATTTTTATTCCAGCTTCCTTTACTAAAAACGACAAGTAGTTCTTGGTTTCCTCGGGCAACTCCGAATAGGATTTGCACTTAGATATATCTTTTTTCCAACCGGGAAGAGTTTCATAAACAGGTTTTACATTATATAACCTATCGGCGTCGGTAGGGAAAGATTTAATTTTTTTCCCGTTCAATTCATAACCTATGCATACCTTGATTTGGTCAAAGACACTTAGAACATCCAGCTTGGTAATTGCAACATAATCAATTCCATTTATCATTACAGAATACTTAACGAGGAATGCATCAAACCAGCCGCATCTTCTTGGTCTTCCAGTAGTGGCTCCATATTCGGCACCGGTTTTTCTTAGTTTTTCTCCTTCTTCATCAACTAATTCAGTTGGAAAAGGACCATTTCCCACACGGGTTGTGTATGCTTTAACAATTCCGATAATTTGAGTAATTTTATTCGGCGGAATGCCTGTCCCGATACATGCTCCACCGGAAGTTGGGCTTGAAGATGTAACATAAGGATAAGTGCCATGGTCGACATCCAGTAATGCACCCTGAGCACCTTCCATTAAAATAGATTTTCCATCGCTTATTGCATTATTTAAATAACTCGGGACATCTTTGACATATTTATCAATTGCTTTATCAAATTCCTGGTATTCCTGTATAATTGCTTCAACATCAAGTTCATCATGATCATATACTTTTTTAAGAAGATTATTTTTTTCTTTTAAGTTTGTTCTAATCTTTTCTTCGAGAATTTTTCTATTCAGAAGGTCTACAATTCTAATTCCTTTACGGGCATATTTATCGATGTAGCAAGGACCGATTCCCCGTCCTGTAGTTCCAATTTTATTTTCACCGCTTTCATTAATTGAATCGAGCAGCTTATGATATGGCATGATTAAATGTGCATTTTGACTAATAAAAAGTCTGCCGTTTACATTAATATTATTTTTCTCAAGCAGTTCGATTTCCTCAAGAAGTGCAGAGGGATCGATTACAACCCCGTTCCCGATAACACAAATTACATTGTCCCTTAGAATACCCGATGGGATTAGATGGAGGATGAATTTTTTATCTCCAATTTCAACGGTATGACCAGCGTTTGCTCCTCCCTGGTATCGAACTACGATATCGACCTTTTCACTTAAAATATCAACTATTTTCCCCTTACCCTCATCCCCCCATTGACTTCCTACTAAAATAGTTACGTTCATTATTTTCCCTAAAAAAGACTTTTATTTTATAATTAAGCAAAATAAAACTCCGGATAAATAATAATCCGGAGTTTATTAAAATTAAGGAGTGTAAAAATAAAAGTTAAGCAGCTGAAAAACTTTTTGCTGCTTCATCTACACTATTGTAAGATTCGAAAATAGTAATAAGCTTAGTAATAACCAGCAAACTTTGAATTTTATCCGTAACATTAGCAAGTTTAAGACTACCTTCGGCTTTTTTCATAGTTGTTAATCCACCGATCAACATTCCTAACCCTGAACTATTCATAAATTTAACATCATGAAGGTCGACGATAACATTTTTTTTCCCCTCATCAATATATTTATGAAGAAGTTCATTAAAATCCTTAGTGTCATCACCGCCCATCACATTTCCCTTTAACTCGATAACTACTGCTTCGTATTTTTCTGTAGTTTTAATTTTCATTATTAAACTCCTTAAATTTTCAATTAAATTTAGTTAGTTGATTATTCTTTTGCAAGTTAAAATAGATTTTAGAATATATAAATTAAAATTATTTTTATAAAAAACAATAATTATTTAAATTATATAACTATTTAAAACCCTTCAAGGTCTAATAATATTGAGCGGTTGGAATTAATTTTATGGTGTATGGAGTCTTTTATGAAAAAACTTATGAAATCAAGTGTCCATTAGCATGAGTTAAAAATAATGGAACAATTAAAAATCCTAAACGTCTAAAAAAATGAAAATAAAAAAAAGCAAGGAAGATTTGCAGAATCCACAAATACTAAGCTTAGATGACGATTTTTCACTAATAAAAAGATTTATTGATGGTGAAGAATCAGTTTTTAGATTAATAGTTCAGAGGCATAAAGAAAAAGTTAGAAACATCATTTATCTAACTCTGAATTCAAATGATTATTTAGATGATATTGCTCAGGAAGTTTTTATTACAGTTTATAGAAACCTGAACCAATTTAAGTTTCAGTCGCAATTTACAACCTGGCTTTATAGAATAACAGTTAATAAGTGTAAAGACCATATTAGAAAAATGAGAATAAGAAAAATTTTTTCACCAATTAAAGATATCGATAAGGATGCCGGGTACAATATTTCAGTTGAAGAATCTAATACAGTGGAATTGGTTCACGAGGCTATTAAAAAATTACCGGATAAATTACGCATTCCGCTATTATTAAAAGATATTGAAGGATTCAGCTATCAGGAGATTGCAGAGACTGTTGAGTGTGAAATAGGAACCGTGAAATCGAGAATATTTAGAGCAAGAGAAGGGTTGAAAAACTTATTAAAGCCTTATGAACAGGAGTTGATGCTATGAAAAAATTGCGCAATGATTTTGAATTTCTATCAGCTTATATTGATGATGAATTGACAGCAGGTGAAAAGGCAAATATTGAAGAGAAATTACTATCTTCAAAAGAACTTCAGAATAAATTGAATGAGTTAAAAAGGATTAAAGAATTAACATCTTCGTCCATAAAAAGAATTGAAGAAAATCCTTATTTTGAAACCCGTATAAATGCTGCACTGAATTTTAATAAACCGCATAGAAACAGAATTAAAAAGTGGTATCCTGCTATTGGATTCTCAATTATTGCCATATTCTTGATGGTAATTTTGAAGTTCAATCCGGGTATAATCGATGAAATGGTTGAACAGCAGAAAACTAATTTATCCGGGTTTTATACGGAGAATCTAAAACCATTACTTCTAACAGCGGGTTTTACAAATGAAGATATTTTTAATTTTGCTTTATCGAAACAACTCCCGCTGGATAAATCTAATAGTAAATACTTATTATTAGGCTCAAAACCTAATGGTGATAATTATTTTGAGATAAAAAAAGCCAGTTTAATTCCTGACGGTAGCAGTTTTGAAAAATTTGTAAAAGTCTTGAATCTTAATAGAGAACAAAAACATCAGATGGATTCAATCCTAGATTCTTATGCTGATGATCTGCAATCTCAGGTTCTGGTGAATGACAAGAATACAGTTGCAATAAATCCTAATTTATGGAATTATCATAAAGCTATATTTGCCGATATTATGGCTTTCGCTAAAGATGCGAATAAAGAAGGGTTTAATAAAATCATTCCTTCCGGTTATACTTTCTATGATAAACCTGAAGTTGATAATTTTATACAGAAAATTAAAAACCGCCCTGATAGTCAGTATATCTTTATAACTCCCGATTCAGTCTTCTCAACTACATTCAAATTTGATAAGGATAAGTTCAGGGCTGAAATGGAAAGATTCCATAAAGAATTGAGAAAAAATTTGAAAAATTTTGATAAAGAATTCAAAGATTTCAAATTTAATGTAATGATTGACAGTAACCTCGCCAGGATGAAGCATGATCCAGGTTTTAACAAGAATTTCAAGATATTTGTAGATTCAAATGCATGCAGGGTAGAATTGGGAGATATCTATATTCCAGAGATTGAACTGCCGAACTTTGACAGTATTGCGGCTCAAATAGATGAGGCTACAAAAAGTATAAAGAGCTTTTCATTTTCAATCCCACAATTTGACGGCAGAAATCATTTTAGGTTCAAATTTAAAAGCGGTGATTCAAGCCAGAATTTTGATATTAAGATCCCGAATGTAGATTCACTGATAGGTTTGCATAAAAATTTCTTTTATTCTCCAGGTGATTCAATAACTGCTTTCAAATTTTTTAATAACGACTCTTTGATAAACTCGAAGGAATTCCGTAGACAGATGCAGAGGCTGCAAAAAGAGATTGAAAAAATGAGGGATGAGATGAATAATTTGAGAAAAGACATGAAAAATGATACGAAAAAGAATAAATCCGTGGAAATTTAAGGATTAAAACCCCACTTTTGTAGTAAAGAGCTTCATTTTCATAAATGTTTAGTTTGTTGATTTGTTCAACTGAACTCCATCCTATAATTTTTCCGTTTATACTTCTTTTCTTTACAAAAAACTTATTTTAATGTAATTTATCTTTAGAATATTGGATAAATACACAAAAATTGGAAAAAATGAATTCTATTGAAAAAAAATCAGTTTGGAATATAAAACTTCAAGCTTTTATTGTGCTAACCGCAATTTTGCTTATTTACAAGATATTCTATCCAACCGGCAATTCTTATACTCTTACAATACTAAATGAGATTTTAGTAATTGCCTTGACTGCATTTCTAATCCTTTATTTTATAGATCTTTTAAAGACTAAAAGAATAAATCCGGTTTCCCTAGTAATGAGTGTGGGTATTGTAACAGCTATTATTTTTTTCTTAATTTCCTTTTCAAGTACAATTATAAACGGACTTTTCAGCGATGTAAATGAAAGGGTAAATAAACCGGATCTCGTTTTTGGAATAATTACATTTATATATTCACTGGTAATCCTTGTTTCAGTATCTTATATATTCTTGGCTTTTAAGGAGTTTTACTTTCTAAATAAAAAGCAGAATGCAAATACGTATTTCAATACAATGGTAGTATTTATTGCTTTAGCATTATTAGCTTCATTCCTTAGAAATAATCAGAGCTTATCTTTCATTAAAAATACTTTTTTTATTGTATCTATCCTGTTAATAGTAATCAATTCCCTTAAAATTTCCTGGATAGCTTTTGTAGTAAAAAGGGAGAAATTGACCATCCTTTTTTTATCTATCGTAATTGCAATCCTTTTTACAGTTAATCTTATAAATAATTCGGAGCAGGAAATTCATCACCAGATTTTATTACAATTTTCTCCCGCATTAAATAACTTTTTTAATATAATAATGGTTTATGGAATTGTTTATTTCAGTATTTTATTTTTTACAACATTATTCCACATGCCTACTGCAGAAGCATTTGATAAAAAAGCGCAGGAAGTTTCTTCATTTCAATACTTTAGTAAACTAATTATACAGGTATTGGATTTTACGGAATTAACCGAAACAATAACCGATATAGGAATTAAAGTGTGTGATGCTCAGGCGGCATGGATCGTATTAAGAGAAGATAAAAATCTTAAAATCATTGCAAACAAAAATATTGGTTACTTAAATGCTGAAAGTTTGACTAATCATTTATTCGAGAAGAATATCGAGAAGTATGACAAAACGATCATTCTGAAATTAGAAAAATTTCAAAATTCAATGCAACTTGGTGAAAATTATTCTTTTGCGGCAATTTCTCCGTTGAAAGCTTATAATACCTTGAGAGGATATTTAATTGTAGTAAAGAAAGAAAATTTAATTTTTGATGAAGAGGATAGAAATGCAATTAATACATTTTCCGACTATGCCTCAGTAGCAATAGAAAATTCAAGATTGCTGGAAGAATCAATTGAAAAGGAAAGACTTGAAAAAGAGCTTGATGTAGCAAGAGAAATACAGCGTAAAATAATACCAGCTGAAAATCCCGTTTATGATAAACTGGATATTTCTTCAGCATTTATCCCGGCATTTGAAGTGGGTGGTGATTACTATGATTATTTTGATCTTGGCGGGAATAAATTTGCATTTGTTATAGCTGACGTATCGGGTAAGGGAATATCGGCGGCATTTATAATGGCAGAAATTAAAGGGATATTCGAATCGCTTTCAAAAACAATCGAAAGTCCAAGAGAAATTTTAATTAAAGCCAACCAGATATTGCAGAGAACGCTTGATAGGAAAAGTTTTGTTAGTGCAGCATATGGAGTTATAGATATGGAAGAGGAAAAGCTGCTGCTAGCCAGGGCAGGCCACTGCCCAATACTTCTATTAAGAGATGAAATAGCCGAAAATTTGCGCCCATCCGGATTGGGTTTGGGATTAAACTTTAGTTCCCGTTTTGCAGAAACACTTGATGAAGTAGAATTAAATCTGAAGGATAATGATACTATAGTTCTTTATACCGATGGTATTAGTGAAGCCAAAAACAGCCAGGATGAAGACTTTGGAGATTATCAATTCCAGAAGATCTTATTGGAAAATAACAGTAAGAACGCAGATGAAATAACTAATTCCGTGTTAAGAGAAATTAGCTTATTTTCAAGAAATAATCATCAGCACGATGATATCACATTGGTAATATTAAAATGGAAATCTAAAATAAAAAAAGATGGAGATAAAGAATGGCAGAATTTAACACCTCTGTTAAAGAACAGGGCGAAATAAGTAAAATATATTTGAGAGGATACCTGGATGCTCATACAGCACCATCACTTGAGAATACATTTTCGAACCTTATCGATAACAGCAGGTACAAAATAGTAGTAAACTTTCAAGATCTTGCATATATAAGCAGCGCTGGTTTAGGCGTATTTATGGCATTTATTGAAAAGGTAAGAGATAATAAAGGGGACATTAAATTAACCAGCATGACAGATAAAGTATATAATATTTTTGATCTTCTCGGCTTCCCGCTTCTTTATGAAATATTTAAATCTGAAGAAGAAGCTGTAAATAAATTTAATGAGACCAAAAACGTTGAAAACAAACAATAAACATAAAGAAAAAAAGATGATCGTTAAAAGCCGGACCGAAAATCTTTCGGAAATTAGGGAGTTTATATATTCTACTGCTCAGGATATTGGTGTAACAAAGGAAGTTATAGATGATATTATTTTAGCCGTCGATGAAGCATGTACGAATATTATTAAACACGCTTATAAGTATTATCCTGAAGGGGAGATAATTATAACTCTAAAATATAACATTCACAAATTCACCATTATTATAGTTGATCATGGGGCTTCATTTGAACCGAATACAGTTCCGGAGCCTGATCTAGAAAAATATTATCATCAGAGAAAGGTAGGTGGTTTGGGGATGTACCTGATGAAAAGATTAATGGATGAAGTAAAATATATATCAGTACCCGGTAAATACAACCAGGTACTTCTTTCAAAAAATATAAATTCGACTGTTTGATTATGACTGATACCGATGAAATAAAAATTAAAAGAAATCTAACTGCTCTGGTTGAATTCAGCAGAATAATTAATTCCAGCCATGATCTGGATTTTATTTTGAACAATATCCTTTTTACTTGTATGGGGAAGTTCTTTGTGACCAAAGGATTGATAGCAATAAAATATGGAGAATATTTAGAATTAAAATCTTTTAAAGGACTTTCAGAGAATGTGTTAAGTAATTTCCCAGAATTGAAGGCAAATAAAGAATTCATTTATAATGAATCCTTCAAAGAATTTTTAAATAATTCTGGCCTTCAGATTATTGAGAAAATTAATTCCTCCGAAGGATGTATTGGTATTGTATGTCTTGGTGAAAAATTAAATAAAGTACCATTTACCGAAGATGATCTGGAATTTTTAAAAACTATACTAAATATTTCAGCTACGGCAGTACAAAATTCCCTGGTTGTTGATGAATTAACAAAAGTTAACAGAGTCCTTGATTCAAGAGTAAACCGGCTTAGTTCTCTTTTTGAACTAAGCAAGGAATTCGGTTTATTTTCGGAGAGTACTAAGGTTGCCAGGTTATTAATTTATTCTGTTATAGGTCAATTTCTTGTTTCTAAATTTGCATTAATAAATTTTGACAGCAACAAAATCCATATACTTGAGTCTAAGTTTAAAGAAGATCCTCTAATAAAAGCTGTAAAGATTTATGAACTTCAAAAGCTTGTTGCACCATTAACAAAAGAAATAATTGAAAAGAAATATCCTGAATTAAAAGAACTTTCTATTGAGCTGGTTGTACCGATGCAGGTTCAGGGTGAAAATAAAGGGCTTATTATTCTTGGAAAAAGGATAAATAATATGGACTATTCAGAGACAGACCTGGAATTTATTTATTCAGTCGGCAGTCTCGCAATAATTTCACTGGAAAATAAACGATTATTCCGTGAAGCTCTGGAAAAACAAAAAATGGAAGAAGAACTAGAGATAGCCAGAGACATTCAGAGAAAGCTTTTTCCGCAGGAAATACCGCACTTTAGTAATTTCGATATTTCTGCCTTAAACAGTTCGTCGAGGCAAGTTGGAGGTGACTATTACGATATTATTGAACTTGATTATAATACTTTTTGTATTGCCATTGGAGATGTCTCAGGAAAGGGTGTACCTGCAGCGTTATTGATGGCTAATCTTCAAGCTTTTTTGAAAACTACGGTAAAGCAAGGTATGAAATTAGATGAAGCTACAGCTTTAATTAATGATCTTGTTTCAGAGAATACATCAGACGGAAAATTTATTACTTTCTTTTGGGCAGTAATCGACAATGAAAATAGAAAGATTACTTATGTAAATGCCGGACATAATCATCCTTTACTTATTCGTAACGGCAAAATTACAAAACTGGATAAGGGGGGTATGATTCTGGGAGTAATGAAAACAGTTATCCCATATTCATCTGAAACTATGCAGCTTGAAAAAGATGATGTAATTATCTTATTTACTGATGGTGTCTCGGAGGCTATGAATAAAAAAGGTGAAGAATTTTCTGATGAAAAACTTGAATCTCTTTCTTTAAGCCTTTCGAATTTATCTGCTTCTCAAATTGTTTCTTCTATAAAGGATAATGTGCAGACTTTCACTTCCGGTGCCTTACAGTCTGATGATATAACATTGATGGTTCTAAAAGTTAATTAATGCGATACAGAATATTTTCTGTTATGCATTTAGTAAAAAGTTAAAAATGGATAAATTCAAGAAATTTTTTCTAAAAAATCGACAAAAATTAATTGTAGCTGTTTCAACTATAATTCTTCTTTTCTCTGTTATTACCATATATTATAACTTATATGTTAATGTAACGTCGAATGACGAATGTTTATGGATACCTAAACAGGTTTCTACCGATAGTATAGAAGTTTATTTTGATTTTGTAAAAGTAAACGGCGTTTCATGGAATGCCGGCATTAGAGACGGTGACAGGCTAGTTGGTATAAACGGAATAAGAATAAAAAATCAACTGGAAGCACAGATCATTTTAAATAAAGTAAATGAAGGTGAATATGCTAATTATACAGTTGAGAGAAATGGAAGAATTTTTGAAACGAAAGTTTATATTAAAAAATTAATATATATAAGTTATCTTAGTTATACGCTACTTGGCTTTTTCTGGATGGTTATAGGATTTATTGTCCTACTTGCAAAACCTAACGGATTCACACAAAAATTATTTTATGCAATAGGTGTTGGACTTGTATTTTCGTCATCGATATTTCTACGGGGCGAACACAGTTCAATTCAAAGTTCAAATTTATTTTTTAATTTTATAATAGCTTATTTTGATATTTTGAGCTGGTGTTTTGTTCCATTCTTACTGATGTATTTCTTCTGGACTTTTCCCCGCAAGTTTAATTTTTTGAACAAAAAACTGGTTAAACCTATTATTTTTATTATTCCATCTTTGTTGTTTATAATTGTTTTTTTCATCACCATACTTACATATGCAACCCATTCTATTAACGTTAATACTGCTGAAGGGTTTAATAAAATATTGGGATATATTTTTTTGGGTTCCGTGATTGTTGCATGGATTTCGTTAATTATCAATTACCAGAGATTAAAATCAAAGGAGGAAAAGAAACCGATAGCAATAATATTGGCTGCTTTTACAATCGGAATAGCTGCTGCAATATATACTTTGAAAATTGCACCTGCTATAAGTGATACTATTTATAATTCTCCTCAATATTATACTCCAGTTATTTTAATTGTTTTGATTCCTATTGCTTTTGGATATTCCATTTTTAAATACCAATTAATGGATGTCAGTGTTGTTGTAAAAAACACGATAACATACGGAGCTGCAACAGTTTCAATAGCGTTATTTTATTTTCTAATAATTTATTTATTAGGACAAACTATAAGTCAGGCCATAGGAACTCAATACCAGGGAGTAATTGCCGGTATTATTTTTATAATATTCGCTATGGTTTTCCAATCAACTAAAGATAAATTCCAGGATTTTATTACGGCAAGATTTTATCCGGAGCAATTTGCTTATCAAAAGGTTCTGCTGAAATTCAGTAATGATGTTTCTACAGTTGTAGGTCTTGAAAAAATCCTTGATTCGATGCATGAAACCTATGTCAATGCGTTAATGATCAATAAATTCGGAATTTTGATAAATGATAATGGAAATGGGAAATTGAAACTGGTTAGATGTACCGGAATATCAAATAAAAATTTTGAAATAACAAAACTGAGCATAATAAATTTTATAGATGAAAAATCTTTAATCTCTAAAAAGCCTGTAATAGAACAGGAAGATTTTGTAAATGTATTCCCCGAGCAGGCTTCACAGTTAATTGATGAAAATATTTATACAATTATCCCGATGATAATTAAATCAAAAGTAATCGGTTTATTATTATTCGGATTAAAACACTCAGGTTCGCAATTTGCGGGTAAAGATCTTGATCTATTGTTCGCAACAGCA
Organism: uncultured Bacteroidota bacterium; assembly: GCA_963740945.1. Classification (GTDB taxonomy): domain Bacteria; phylum Bacteroidota; class Ignavibacteria; order Ignavibacteriales; family Ignavibacteriaceae; genus CAVQBP01. The sequence continues at coordinate 85,549 of CAVUGE010000018.1, forward strand.
AATCAGTCGGCAATTTCTATAGAGAATGCACGTCTTTATCAATCGGAAGCAGAAAAGATAAGAATAGAAAATGATTTAAATCTGGCAAGGAAAATTCAACAGGGTCTACTGCCAAAGTATCTTCCAGATATTAAAAAACTTGATATTTCGGGAGAGATGATTCCAGCCATGCAGGTGGGGGGAGATTATTATGACGTTATTCCGGTATCGGATTCAAAATTATTTATTGTGGTAGGAGATGTTTCCGGAAAAGGTTTACCGGCTTCTTTATACATGACCAAACTGCAGACAATGGTTCAGCTTTCATGCATAGATGGTAAAACTCCGAAAGAAATACTGATTGATGTAAATAGAAGAATTTATTTATCCATAGAAAGAAATTCTTTTGTTACAATGACTTTAGCCCTTTTTGATATGGATAAAATGTCAGTTCGTTTCTGCAGGGCAGGGCATATGCCGATATTAACCGCAAATAATGGAACAGTTGAAATCTATAAATCACAAGGATTAGGTATCGGGCTTGAAGAGGGAATTATTTTTGAAAATACTTTGATTGAGCAGGAGATTAACTTGCTTTCAGGGCAAATATATGCATTCTATTCTGATGGGATAACTGAAGCGATGAATGAAAATATGGATTTGTTTGGTGAAGAGAAACTCTCGGAATTGCTGAAGAATAAGACCAAGTGCACTTCCGCCCAAATAATAAATGAAATATGGAATTCGATAAAGTCCTTTAAGGGGAGAGCTGCGCAGAATGATGATATGACGATGTTGCTGGTGAAGGTAAAGTAAGGGGGCAGAGGTTTTAGTATTTATTTGTGATAGTCTGCGAAATCTGCGTCTGAATTTAAGTATGCTTATTCATCTGTCTGCACTAAATGTCTTTTAATTTTTTGCGTGGTGGTCTTTTCAAATTCATTTTCACGGATATAGAATTTCTTAATTCTTTTGAATGCTGCAAGATGTTTATTAGTTTCCGCTACGGCTTCCGAAATGATTTTATTGATTAGTTCTGAAGTGATTTTAATGTTATTCTTTGTAGCATACTCAATAAAAGTTTCAGAATTGGTTACAATTTGTGCTGCAATTATTTCATCGTGTTTTTCATCCTCCTGACCATAAACCATACATTCAAGAATGAAGGGGTTTCTACTTAAAAGATCTTCAATTTCTTCCGGAAAAACATTCTCTCCATTGTTGGCAATAATAATATTCTTTTTTCTTCCGCTTAAATGAAGAAAACCATCATCATCGATAAAGCCAAGGTCTCCTGTTTTAAACCATCCATTGTCAAAAGCATCGTCAGTTAATTTTTGATTGTTATAATAACCTAGCATTACATTATCTCCCTTTGCAAATACTTCTCCGACACTATTTTTATCCGGCTGGTTAATACGGATTTGAACACCTGGCAAGGGAAGACCTGCGGCATCATCTTTAAAATAATTTATCCTATTCAAAGCAAGAATTGGGGACGTTTCGGTTAATCCGTATCCCTGGACAAAGTTAAAGCCAAATTCTCTAAATCCTTTTGCTACTTTTGGATCAGGAGCTGCCCCACCAACAACCATCAATCTTATAGAGCCGCCGAACTTATTGTGCAATTCTTTCAAGAATAATTTCTTCGAATTCTTTAATCCTATAGAATCAAGAATATTCGTGAGTTTTATAATTGGACCGACAACTTTGGATTTAATTTTATCTTCTGAAATTCCTTTCATTATTTTTGCGTATATCTTATTAAAAAGCAGAGGAGCACCAAGCATAATTGTAGGTTTTGCTCTTTGAATATCTTCAAGTATAGTTTTTAATGAACGGCTAAAATGTATTGAACCTCCGACATAAAGGGGGCAAAGAAAACCGCAAGTACATTCATAGGTATGATGAATAGGCAGAACAGAAAAAAATCTATCTTCGGAAATAATCTGAATCATACCGATCATACCCATAAGATTAGATGCGAGACATTTTTGAGAAAGCATAACACCTTTGGCCCTTCCTAATGATCCTGAAGTAAAGATAATTTCAGCCAAATCATCAGGATTTATTGAAGGTAATTTTACTTTATCGGTATTTTGTTTTTCAATCATTTCAATCATTGATTGGCATCCATCTTCATTTTCCTTCAAGTCCATTGAAATAAGGTGCTTAAGATTTGGAAGTACTTCTTTCATTTCGCATACTGTTTGTCGAAAGGTTTCTGAAAAGATTATTGCTTTTGCTCCCGATTCATGCAGAACATTAATCATTTCATTTGAGCTTAAATTTTTATCTACGGGGACAATCACAAAGTTAAAAGCCATTGATGTTAGATAGGTAATACCCCATTGGATACGGTTTTCTCCTATAACGGCAATTTGCTCTCTTTCTTTAATTCCCAATTCGAGTAAAGATTTTCCAAATTTTACGATATATTCGTAAAGCTGATTGTAGGTAACTTTTGAGATTGGATAGTTTATATAGTCCTCAAGGGCAATTTTATCTTTATATTTTTCGCAGGATTTGATGATTAATTCTTGTACAGTCGAGATAGGAAGGGCTTCAAATAAATCAAGTTCTTTTTTCATTTTAGGGCTCCGCTAAAAATGAGAAATGGGATATAAAAAAGATTCACTAGTTATCCCCAATTAAATATATATACCAAAGATAGCATAAATATTGAAAAATTGTCAAAGAAAATATAAGGTTATTTTTAAGAAAGATGTCGAGAGTTGGCATATTTATAAACAGATTTATATAGGTTTTATAGTTATGTTAGCTTGGATTTATAGGCTGTTAGATAGTAAAACAAATAAATTTCGAATTGAAGGAATAAAAGTTGATTTGGTATTATATTTTTATTAACCTAAAAATACGAAAATAATAGGTATTTTTAAGAGAAACATTAAAAAAAAGATTTTTAATAAAAATAAAAATATAAAAATATTGAAATTAGATAATTCTTTTACCTCAAGAAGTTCCTTATTTAGTTTAATATTTGTATTAATAGCAGTAAACCTGATTGTATTTATTCCAACAATTATTTTGCATCCTTCATTTTTAACAGATGATTATTTAATATTTGCAAAAATAAAGCAAAATATTTCTACCCCTATTTCAACAAATCCTTCAGAAGAATTTTTTCTTTTTTTAAGACCAGTAGTTTATTTTTCATTTTGGCTGGATTACAATATTTGGCATACTTATGCAATAGGAATGAAGATTACAACATTACTATTACATTTATTTTATGTTGTGATTTTTCTGCTAACAATCATAAATATTAGAAATTTTTTAAAAAAACAAGTTCCCAACTATTGCTTACTTTTATTAGCCATTGCATTTTCTTTTTATCCGGATCATTTAATTTCAATTGAATGGATTGCTAATAGAACAGAATTATTGAGTTCAATGTTTTATGCCGTTGCTGTACTAAGCGTCTTTAAATATTTAACAACTTATGATGAAAAAAAATATTTACTCTACGTCTATTTTATCTCCTTTTTGTTTTCAATTTTGTCCAAGCAGCAGGGAATTCACCTTCCTTTTCTGATACTATTTCTCTTAATAGTATTCAAAAATAGATTTCTACCCGACAGGTATAGAAATATTTTAACTTTTTCTATTATAGGAACTATTTTTTCAATAGTAATTTCATTTCTTAATTATAAATTATTCCCTGATTATATTATTAATTTTTCGCAGTTCATAACTAAAAAACCATTCTCATTCATTGGTATAATTATTTATTTGTTTAACCCCAATATAGGTTCATATTTATATTCCTTTTTTATCGTAAACAAATCTCTAGCATTAGTATTATTATGTTTTTTAATATTGTTTCTGTTCTATTTTATTAGGATTAGGAAAATACTTATAAATGCAACAAAATTACTAATTCTTATATTGCTAACTGCTATAATATTTTATCCAAGAGTTTTTGCAGTTGGAGGAAACAGATTAAATTCTATTCAAGTCTTGTGGTTTTATTTAATAATCTCAATTGTTCTGATGTTTAGATTTAATAAAACAAATGTTTTTTTAGTTATATTTTTAATTGGATTAAACTTAACTTCTTTGATTATTAATTATAAAAACGATCTTAATCTCTTAAAACTAAAAAAAAGTGAAATTAAAAATCTTGTTATTCAAGAAAATAAATACCAAAAGGAACTTTATGTCCTAACTTGTCCAGATATAACACTACTTTCATATGAATTATATTATTTCAAATACAATAATTTTGGGAAATATGACTTAAACTATTCTCCGATTCAATATAGGTCTTTGATATCATGTTTGAATGGTTTAAAAACAAAAAAGATAAAATGCATTTTAAGTAATAAGCATATTTTTATATCTATCATACTGAAAAATATATTTCTTATAATTAATACAAAAGATTTGAATGAACCAAAATCAAAATTGATTATTGAAGAATTAATCAATAGTGACGAAAAGCGAGATAGTACTTATAAGCTTATTGAAGTAAAATTTTTAAATGATTTTTTAATAAATCATAAGATTATTTATTTTAGTGGTATTAAGTGGGAATTTTTAAATTAACATTTTTATTATGAAAGAAGACTCATTAGTTACAATAAATATTTTATCTTTTAACCGTAAAGGAGAATTGAGAAATACTTTAACAAAAGTTAAAGAACAAAATTACAAAAACATTGAAATAATAGTTGTTGATAATGCATCAAACGATGGTTCACCGGAGATGGTTAAAATAGAATTTCCGGCTGTAAAACTTATTGAACTCAAAAAAAATATTGGTATTGTAGGATGGAATGAAGGATTTAGAGCAGCAGAAGGAGAATTCGTGTTAGTGCTGGATGATGACAGCTACCCTGACTTTAATACTATCTCAGAAGGAATTAAGAGTTTTAATAACTCTAGTAAACTAGGAATAATTGCTTTTAATATTTATAATAATAGAGTTAAGAAGTCCGAAACTATTGACTTTATGATTAGGCCAAGATTTTTTGTGGGTTGTGGAGCATTAATTAAAAACGAAGTCTTACTCAAAATTGGTCTATTTAATCCGTTATATTTTATTTACTATCATGAATTAGATTTTAGTGCACGATGTTATAACGCTGGCTTTGATATAAAGTATTTAGCAGATACCTTTATATTTCATAATCAAAATTTATTATCACGTGGTAAGAAAGAAGAGGATCCTTACCGATCTGAATACAGATTTAAGAATTATTTCATAAGTTATTCTATATTTTTAATTCAAAATTTTAATTTCAATTTAGTAATAATACATCTCATGAAATGGCTTATTAATAGAACCCTAGTTTGTTTAAGATTTTTTTTCGTTAAAGGATATTTTAAGGCTATACTGCATTTAGCTATTATTTCCCCAGAAATAATTAAGCATAGAAAACCATTAACCTTAAATGTTCAAAGATTTTACGAATTTGGAAATATACCTCTTATTGATAAATCACTTTTTTAATTTAATATGAGAGAAAAAGCAGATTGGCATATTTATCTAAATAATGTAATCGCCTTCATTATATTCAAGTTTCTCAGTTTGTTTTTAAAAAAATCACGATTAACCGGAAATAATATATTATTTATAAATACTGGACAGATCGGGGATTTAATTATATCAAGTGTAATTTTTGATAATTCATCTCTATTTGAAACCGGTATAAATCTATATTTCCTTATTAATAATAGTTATATAGATTTATTCCATGATTACAGTGGTTCAATTAAAATTCTTAAATGGAATTATAATCTATATAAATATAACCCATTTTATCGGGTTCAATTTTTATTAAGATTACATAGAATTGGATTTAAAAAAACAATTAATCTTACAGCAGCAAGAGGAATTACAAATGATGAACTTGCACTGTTAAGTGGAGCCCAAGAGGTTATATGTTTAAATTCGAACTGGAAATATCTTAAAAAATTGTTTGGGAAAAAGATGGACTCACTTTATAATAAAATTTTGAATTTCGATTCAAACAGTGAGTTTGAAAAACATGTTGCAGCCATTAAAATATTGACAGATGTAAACCCAGAAATAAATACTATGGTTTACATTAATCGAGATACAGAAAAAAGGGTTGAGAAACTGTTAAAAGGATTTATGCCTGATCATGCTAATTCTTCATTCATTACTATTGCACCAATGACGGATTTAAGTGTAAAAAACTGGAGCATAACTAATTATTATAAATTAATTGATAATATACTATCTATGTATGATCTGCGAGTTTTATTAATTGGTAGTAATAAACAACATGATATTTTAGAAAGGTTAACCAATTTAAATAAAAGTAGAGTCATTAACCTCGCAGGAAAATTCACCTTAATTGAAAGCGCAGCTATTGTAAAGATCTCCATCCTATTTATTGGTAATGATTCAGGGTTTACACATATTGCAAAAGCTTTGAATAAGAAATATATCGGTATAATCGGTGGTGGTTCTTATTATTATTTCTTCCCTTATAACTCTTCTCCCAACGAAGCACTTTTATATTCTAAGATGGATTGTTTCGGTTGTGAATGGAAATGTAAATTTGATAAGCCTTACTGTCATCATAATGTTTCAGTGGATGATGTAATGAAAGCTATAAAAAAATTTCTTCCGGTTCATGGGGTATGAAAATTCTCGAGATTGCAAGGTCTTTTTACCCTTCTATTGGCGGTCTGGAAAAGTTTGTGCTTCAGAGGACAAAAATTTATAATCAATTAAATATAGACTATCATATCTTAACCACCACCTATTCATCTGAAAAAATTGATAATAATTTTAATTATAATAATGTCACTGCTTTCAAACAATTTACAAAATATAATTTTGTATTCGGATTAAAAAAAAATATTTTTAATTTGTATGATTTTGTCTCTGTGAACCAACTTGGAAATTTTCTCTCCGATATAAGCATTTTCATTGCATCCGATTTAAGAAAAAAAATTATTTTAACTCCTCATTTATATTTCCATACGAAAGATTATAATTTGTTAAAATGGATTCATAAAAAATATATAACTCCTCTTTTATTAAAAAAAGTTTATAAAATCCTATGCTTTACTGATTATGAAAAAAAATATTGGAGTATAAATTTTGATGTACCAAATGATAAGTTAATTGTAATTCCTCATTATTTTATTCAAGATATACAACAAAATCGCAACTATGAATCACCTTCAAAAAAATTTTTATTATATCTTGGCAGAAATTATAAAAATAAAAGGATTGACATACTTATAAATGCATTCACACAGTTGAAACAATTAGACTTTAATTTGTATCTAACTGTGTCTCTCAATGATTTTAATTCAGAATTAAGAAAAAAGATTCTTCAAGATGAAAGAATAAAGTTATTAGGCTATATAACTGAATCTGATAAAAATAAATTGTTATCAACTTGTATGGCATTAATACTTCCTTCAGATTATGAAGCATTTGGAATTGTCTGTTTGGAGTGTGCAAGTTATAAAAAACCATTATTATGTTCTAATCTGCCAGTACTAAAAGAAATTACCGACGAGGATGGCGTTATTTTTTTTAATAATAATATTTTTTCAATGAAAAATGCTTTAGAAGAATTAGATTCTTATAGTAATCAAAAATTAAATACAATGGGACTTATAAATCATAATAATCTAAAAAGATATAATTTTGAAAGAATTCTTCAAATGTATGGAAACATACTCAAATATTAGTAATGAATGGACTTTTTTTTCTTATTTTGTATCTTATTAAAATGAAAATAAATTCAGGTATGCCTAAAATATATCTTCTTGCATACTTAGAAGGTGAAAATATGACCCTAATGACCCATTCAAGCCCTAATCTTTGAACTATTTTGTTGCCACGATGTTTTTTATCAGTGAATAGATTAAAAAGGTCCCCGACAGATAAAAAAACTTTTGTGTTTATTTTATTGTAATTTTCAAAGATCCAATGTTCCTGTTTTAATGAGCCGAGACCGACTAAAAGAATATCAATATTGAATTTATTTATTATTTCAGGAAGCTCATTTTTATTGAGTGACTCATAACCATCTGTCATACCAATAATATTTAAATTTGGAAATCGTTCAATTAATCTCAATTTTGTTAATTCAAGAGTACTCATGTAAGAACCCAATAAGTATAATTGCCATTTCCTTTTTTCGCATTCTTTCATTAATTCAAAACCATAGTCGGTAAGGTTAAATCTTGATAAATTTTTCTTCTTAAATAATTTGAGGCCAAGCCAAATTCCAATTCCATCCGGAAAGTTAAAATCAAATGAATTTAGAATTTTATTAAAACTAATATTAGAAATTGCTAAATTGAATGAATAAAAATTTACATAGTTTATTATTACTTTATCTTTTGCATTAATAGCTCTTTCTATTACGGGAATAAGATTTTCATATCTATTCAAGTTAATTTTTATTGGATTAGTTTTAGGATTCATAAATTATAGTTGGTTTAAGGAAAGTACAAAATAATTCTATTTAATTCTCTAATTTGAAAGATCGGGTTTCAATAAACCGATCTAGGATTCAATTCTAAAAATGAATAAATATCTACAACTTTTACTCCCGTTTCTTCTTTTAGTTAAAATTATTTATGCACAAACAGTAATTACACATGAAGACTTGACCGGTACTAAATATATTCTAAATTTCCAGATTCCAACACCACAATATAAAATAATTACAAAAACCGGAACAAAAATAATAAAATTTATTGGATATGAAGATGAATCAAAATCAGGAGAGTTTGTTAGCCCTTCCAAAGATTTTTTTATTCCTATTCCTATAAATTCTCAACCTCAAGTTAATCTAATAGTTAATAAAAAAATCTCTATAAAAGGACGACCTTCCGTTAATCCGATTATTGAAATTTCGGGAGATTCAGTGGTTAATTACAAGTATTTGGATCTTCCAGTTAAATATGTAAAAAAAGATTTATATATGGTAAAAGGATATCTATGGATAGGTTACCATTATTGTTTGCATATAAAAATCAATTTGAGTGACTATGATTTACCTTCCAATACAACTTTTTTAAATAATTCATTTAAACTAACGCTTACTTTTAATGACAAAATAGAGCAGAATAAAGTTGTAGAAAAAAAGGGAAGTAATATTTTTGATAAATATTTAGTGGATAATATTTTTAAATTTAATACCGGTAAACCAAATTATTCTCTTGATAGTAGTGATTTGTGGATTGATTATTCTAAGAACTATATTAAAATTGGAGTTGCAAAGGACGCAATATACCATATTTATCCTCAGAATTTAACTGCATTAGGGATAGATATTTCACAAATAAATCCTCAAACATTTAAATTATTTAATAGGGGAACCGAATTACCAATCTTTGTTCAAGGTGAAAACGATGGTCGCTTTAACTCGGCAGATTTTATTGAATTTGTCGGAATCAGAAATATGGGTGGACACCATCGTGAAGTAGCACAATTTGGTCATCCTTATAACGAATATTTAGGAAGATATACAGATACAACAATTTATTGGTTAACGTGGGAAGGAGCTAATGGTAAAAGGGTTTCAATATCAACAGGAGATTTTCAATTAAAATCGACAGATACATTAAAATATTATAGTCAAATTGTACATAATGAGATTAATAATTGGTTCGATTTTTCAATGCAAGATCAGGTTCGAAGAGAAATGCCGTATTGGTGGGAAAATAAATCATGGTTTGAAGGGCAAATTGGCATTGGAACCAGAGGAAGAAATTTTAATGTCAGCGATTTATATCTTAACAAGCCCATCAAACTTTTTGCAAAAGTTCAAGATTATGCATCAAATATTTTTACAAATTCACATCTTTTAGGTCTTTCGATTAATTCGGACCAAAGTATATACGATTCAGGATATGTCAATAAATATGAGACAAAAGTTCTTTTAGCAGAAGTGAATTCAAATTTACTGCGGGAAGGAAAGAACACTTTATATATTCATTATTATCCCACAGAAACAAACCCCAATACATGCCAAATTGACTGGGATGAAGAAGAATACCCGCGTTATTTGAAAGCAATAGATGATTCGTTGAATTTTCAATTTAATTATCTTACTAATAGTTCTGTAAGAGTAATTACCGTAAACAATATAGATTCAAGTAATATTATATACTGGAAATATGGAAATTCTTTTAAAAAATATGAAATCAATATTATAAATAATAGTTTGACTATAAAAGACACGTTAGGGTCAGGAAACAAATTTGTATTAGTGAATTCTCAGAACGTTAGTTCACCTAGATTTTATTATGTAAAAAAATTCAGGAATTTAAGGAATAATGAAAATTCGGCTGAATACTTAGCTATCACTAATAAAGAGTTTTTGAATGAATGTGCTAACTATATTCAATTTATATCGCAAAATTATCATATTACAACTGCAGCCTTGGATGTAAATGACATTTATGATGAATTTGCATACGGTTATTTCAATCCGGAATGCATTAGAGATTTTTTAGAAGCTGCTCATATATATTGGCAAGATCCGAAACCGAAGTACGTATTTCTTATAGGAACAGCTAATTACGATTATTACGGAAGCAAAGTCAAAAATTTTGGAGCTCCTCCTAAATATAATCTTGTGCCCTCATTCGGTTTTCCCGTAAGCGACACCTGGTTCGTAATTTGGGATACTACTGGAGCAAATATTCCCCAAATGGATATTGGAAGGCTCCCTGCAAAAGATATTCAGGAATTTCAACATTATTTTGATAAACATAAAAATTATCTTTCCAAAAGTTTTAATGAATGGAATAAAAGATATATATTTTTTTCCGGTGGTAACTTTACTGATACGTCCCAAATCGGACAATTGAAAAGAATAAATGATTATGTAATTAATGATTATATTTCACCCGCTCCAAATGGCGGAGAAGCAACTCATTTCTATAAAACAGTGGACCCAGTTACTAACTTTGGACCATATACAATTGAAGAAGTACAAACTGCGATAAATAATGGAGGTATCTTTATTTCTTATTTGGGACATAGCGGTACAGAAACCTGGGATAATAGCATTACTGATGCTTCACAACTTAAAAACAATGTTGATAGAAACCCTGTAATTACTGATTATGGTTGTTCAACGGCAAAATTTGCCGAGCCTGATATAACATCTTTTTCAGAATTAACAGTAAGCGGATTAGAAGGGCAGGCGATTGCTTATATAGCAAATTCTTCTTTAGGATTTACTTCTACTTCTTATGTATTTCCTCAAATCTTTTATAAAACAATATTTGAAGATTCGGTTTATAATATTGGGGATGCGCATCGTCTTGCAAAAATAGAGTTAATGGACAAATATGGTTCTTCAGGTACTTATCAATTATTTACTTTGGCAAATACATTGATTGGTGATCCTATAGTAAATTTACCTATACCATCAAAACCCAATCTTTCCATTGCACAAAGTGATATTGATATTAAACCTGTTTCTCCAACTGACAATGATGATAGTCTTATAGTTAAATTGAATTATAAAAATTTAGGAAGGGTAATTGATGATTCACTTGGGATTAATATAAATGATAAATATTCAGATAGTCTTATTTATCAAAAAAACTTTACAAGAAAGATTCCCTTATACATTGACTCCCTTAAGTTCCCCATTGTGATTAAAAATAAATCTGGAGATCATTTAATTACTGTCGAATTAAATGCAAATCAAAAAATTGAGGAAATCTCTAAAGAAGATAACAAAGCATCAATCCAAGTCGATGTTTTAACTGCTTCGTTAAGGAATACTAATTTGTATAGTATTGAAAATCAAATTGACGGAAGTATTAAATTTATAAATCCATCATTAAATCTTTCTGAAAATAATTTTACTATTGAAATCAGCAAAAATAAAGATTTCGTTAATCCGACTAGTTATACAATTCCATTCGATTCATTTTATACAAACTATTCTATAAATCAATCATATAATAATTCAAGAATCTGGCTAAGAGCTAAACTTTCTGACGCTAAAACTTTTGGACAAAGCCAATCTTTTTATATCTGGGATAAAAATGGATATTTACTAAATGATAGTACTAGTTTTTTAACTGCTAATTTTGAAAATCTTAAGATATATAATAATAAAATTACTTCCGACACTTCAAAAATAATCTTAGAAGCTCTATCCGCAGGTTTTAATGATGGTAAAACCGCGATAATTAGTAAAAATGGACAAAATTTTATCCCTGAAAATACGTTACGAGGTCATCATGTTTGTTTATTTGATGCGAATACTCTTAATTTCGTTCAACATAAAATATTTGATGTTTTATCGGGCGGATCGGAGATAACAGACTATATTAATTTCCTAGATACTTTATCAAGTAATTATATAATAATAATTGCTATTGCAGATGAGGGAAGTATTAGCAATTCAACTCTTAAGGAAGAAATCAAATCAATTGGTAGTAAATATATAGACAATTTGAAATTTAGGAGTTCATGGGTAATAATTGGAAGAAAAGGTGCTGCCCCTGGTTCAGTGCCTGAAGCTGTTTCCGATGCGTTTCAAGGAAGAGTACAGGTTGACACCACAATTTCTGTGGGATTCGATAACGGAAGTATAACCTCCTCTAGAATAGGCCCTGTCGAGAAATGGAAAGATTTAATAGCATCTCAAACAATACCTCCAGGGAATTCAATAAAATATAGGCCACTTGGGATTAAAAGTGATGGAACTGTAGATACCCTTGATTATTTGGCAATTATAAATGGAATTGCAGATTTAAGTTTTATCAATGGAAGCAAATATCCGTATTTAAAAATATTTTCCGAATTTACGATAAATAAAAATTCTGTTTCACCTGAAATTAATTCTCTAAGTGTTGAATATTCAGGAGTTCCGGAACTCGGTACAAATTATCAAGTAGTTTCAACTTCATCTGATACTGTCGAAGCAGGGGGGAGTAATAAATTAAAGTTTTATGTTTATAATGTCGGAAGGTCACAGGCAGATAGTTTTAAGGTGAAAGTTGAAGTTATAAAACCGGATAATTCGAGAATAGAAATTTTGAATCAATTGGTGTCGAGTCTAAAAGATGACATCAGAAAATATTTCGAAACTGCATATATCAATAAAGGAATTGGGGGCAGATACAATTTTCATATAGAAATTGATCCTGAAAATAAAATAAGAGAACTCTATAAAGACAATAATATTTTTGATAAATTCTTTATGGTGAAAGGAGATACCTCAAATAGATCTGTTACAAGTTCTTCAATGAATGTAAAATTTGATGGTCATGATATTTTGGATGGTGATTATGTCTCTCCCAAACCTGTAATTCAAATGGAATTAAATTATCCAATATGGTTTAATGTTATTGATACATCTTCTGTGAAATTTTATATTGATAGTAAGTATATTTCTTATTCCCTTCTTAAAATAGTCTATGATACTCTTAATTATAAAATATTCTATGAATATCAGCCTGCTCTTAAAGATGGTGATCACAATTTGCAAATATTCGGAAAGAATATTTCAGGTAAGTTAGAAGAATCGCCCGGATATCAAAAGAATTTTATTACTTCAGAAGAGACTAAAATCATTAACGTCTATAATTATCCTAATCCTTTTTCTAAGGATACTTATTTTACATTTAAGTTATCGCAGGTGCCGGATGAATTGAAGATTAGAATTTTTACTGTTGCAGGGAGGCTGGTTAAGGAGATTATTAAGCATGCTTCGGACTTGAATTTTGATTTTAATAGGATTTATTGGGATGGACGTGATGAAGACGAAGACCAACTTGCCAATGGTGTATATTTTTATAAAATTACGATAACAAAAGGGGATAAGAAAGATAATGTAGTTCAGAAAATAGCAATTGTCCGATAAGTATAAAAGAGGAAAACTTATGAAAAAAATACTACTTCCAATACTTTTATTTTTATTTACTGTTACTAGTTTTGCACAATATCAGAATGAATTTATGGATCAATTCCCAAGGCCCTGCCAGGGATATTTTGGCGGAGGAGCAGGTCTTAACTGGATAGATGGACAGCTTTATTATACTTTGCGCTTTATGCCTGAAATTTCAATAGGGAACTTTGGTGCAGGGTTGGATCTCCGTCTTGATTTTGATAAAAACGGGAATTTAAGAAAAGAAGATTTTAATGAATTTTCAGATTATTTAAGTATAATCAGATATTTAAGGTATGGGTTAAAAAACGATCCGGTTTATGTTAAACTTGGAGCTTTAGATTATTATACATTGGGTCATGGAAGTATAATGTATCAATATAACAATAGCCCATCTTTAGATGTTAGAAAAATCGGGCTTGTTTTTGATGTTGATTTCGGGAATATTGGATTTGAATCGATTTACAGCCAGTTTGGTGAGGCAGGTGTGGTTGGAATTAGAGGTTATGTGAGACCACTAAAATTTTCCGAGGCAGGGAGTATTCCCATTATTGGTGATCTAGAAGTCGGTGCTACATATGCTGCCGATTATAATCAGTATGCCGGTGCGGAATCCGGATTTTATAACCCTTCTACAAGAAAAATTCAAATTACGTCCGATGAAGGAGCCGTAAATATTGTCGGACTAGACCTTGGTTTTCCAATAGTATCAACTTCGTTAGCAAAACTTGTTCTTTATATAGATTACTCAAAGATTATTAATTTTGGGAGCGGTGTAGCGACGGGTATTGCATTCACTTCATCGGGAATGGGTTTGATTTCAATATCTGCCAAGATTGAAAGAAGGTTTAATAACCCGCACTATCTGCCGTCTTATTTTAATTCTCTTTATGAAATACAAAGATTCAGCGTTGATACTTCATCAAATAGTTTACCTGTTCAAAGTAAAGTTCAAATTCTGGCTTCCGATTTTGATCCAGGCAACGGCTATTATGGCGAACTTGGAGTTAATGTGGCCGGATTATTTAATATACTAGGGGGTTATCAAAGGCTGGATAAATATCCCGAGAGCGGAATCCTTCACATTAGCGCTGATATTTCTCCACAGGATCTTTCCTTTATTGCACGTGCCGGATACGATAAAACTAATATTAAAAATGAAAAGGATCTTTTTACACTTGATGACCGTTCTTATTTATATGCCGAATTAGGGTATAAACCATATCCATTTATGATTGTATCGATGGTTTACATCTGGACATTTTCCCCTGTTAGAGACCAGAACGATAATATAATTAGCTATGAACCACAGAAAAGAATAGAACCGAGAGTGTCCTTTGTATTTCCTTTTGATCTGGGATGCGGAGGCTAAGCAACCTGAAATTTTTATAGAAATTATATTGTACTTTTTTTTGCTAATTAAGTACAGTAACAGGAAAGTCATTCATTGTCATTCATAGCCACTATTGTTTTAGGTCGGATTGAATTAGATAAATAATGTATATCCTTTTTTATTAATTATTTAATTATATATTAAATGTTCTTTTGAATAAATTCATATAACTCTGAAACAGTATGGAAGAAATAGTCACTATTTAGTTTTAATACCTCTTCTTTAGAATAGCTATCCCATAAAACTGAGGCTATTTCAACTCCGGCTGCTCTTGCTGCTTTTATATCGGATGGTGCATCTCCTATCATTAAAACTTTATCTTTAGGCAGATTAAATTTTTTCAAGAATAATTCTATTCCTTCAGGAGAAGGTTTATGCTCTTTTACTTCATCACCGGTAATCATTAAATCAAAGAAATCAAATATTTCAAGTTTCTTTAAAGTTATAGCTGCAGTTTTATGTCCTTTCCCCGTAAAAATTGATAAATAAACTTCCTTTGATTTAATATATTCCAAAAGTTCTTTTATGCCCGGATACAATTCAGCCATATGGTGATTATCAGAATAAAAATTGTAATAATCGATTTTTGCTTTTTCTGAATTTTCACCGCATAACTCATCTAAAATTTGATCTTCAGTCGGTCCGAAAAAGCTAATTATTTCTTCATTTTTAAAGGTTTTAGATAAATATTTTTTCATAACATGATTGAAAGAGGCGAAAATTAATTCAAAAGTTGAGGTTAATGTACCGTCAATGTCGAAGATAATTCCTTTATACTTTTGCATATTTTTAATGATTTAGTCTATTTTAAATAGAATTACTTTGCCATCAATATTAGAAACAGCAAAAATATTATCTTTTATGTACTGAATACTATTGACTTTTGCGGTGCCGGTAAAAAATAATTTTTTTAGATTATATTTTTGGTCAATTAAATAAACGTTACCATTATCTGATCCGAAAATTATTTCATTTTTCCATTCAATAAGCCGGGAAGCTGAATAGTCATCATTATAATCTACTTTTATTTCTTTAATAGGCTTACCTGTATTTGGAGATATTATATAGAATTTATTTAACCCTTTGACAAATAATTTATCATTATCGATTCCAGTTGATTCAGATGATGAATAATCCATTTTCCAGATAGTTGTTCCCAGCAAAAGATCTATTGCATAAGTATATTTCCCTAATGTTGATATATAAACATATTTGTTATTAGAAACGGGTTCACAACGTACGAACGAATAGTCTAAATTCTTATCTTTCCACTTCCAATTTAATATTCCAGTCCTTGCATCTATGCAGTAAAGAATGCCATCCGAACTTCCGTATATAATTCTATTATTCACAAGCAATGGACGGGTTTCAATCATTCCTTTAGCTGAATTATTTTCCCAGATATTTTCTAAAGTATAAATATCATAGCAGAAAATATGTCCATTGGATGTTCCAACAATAACACCTTTTGTTTTTGAATCCTGGTTCACTGCATCAATAATAATAAGCCTAGAAGTCACCGGTTCTCCGAGACCAATTACTTGAATTACATTTCCATTATTAACATTAAATGAAAAGAGATCGCCTTCCAAAGTGCCAACCAAGAGGATATCTTTTTCAACGGCAGGCTGGCTTAT
The DNA here is from genome assembly GCA_963740945.1 of uncultured Bacteroidota bacterium. Lineage (GTDB taxonomy): Bacteria > Bacteroidota > Ignavibacteria > Ignavibacteriales > Ignavibacteriaceae > CAVQBP01. The sequence goes on from CAVUGE010000018.1 coordinate 102,444, forward strand.
TATTGTCTCACCGGTATTATATTCCCAGATTTTATTTCCATTTAGGTCAAAACAAAAAACCTTGCCATCTTTGGAGGCTGAGAAAATCTTCTCGCTTGATGCCTCAACAGAAGCAGGTGAATTGGTGAATAGATCCTTTTTCCAGGAAACATAATTACCATAATCTATAAATTGTGCAGAATCAATTTCAGGGACAGAGTAATGTTTATTTTTCAAAACAGGATCTAAAATATTTTCAGTTTTTTTACGACCGATCTCTATTTGAGATATTGTTATTGAATCTTCGCTGCAGTGAATTAGAGAATAACCGGGATATTTTGAATCTGAAATCGATGATACAGTTATTCCCGGTATACTATTAAAATTCAAAATTTTATTAGTTTCATTTCCAGCAGAAAACACTGTTTTAATATTAAAATTTCTTAAAATATTTGAAGCCAGGAACCAGTTATCAATCTTTTGATTTAAGGGGTTTGATAAATATAGAATTATATTGCTAGTATCTGTAGAGCTATTGGCTGAATCTTTCAACACTTCATTTAACCAATTTAAATCATCAGGAGAAAAATGCCCGCCTTTACTATCCCTAGTGTTAATACTATTTAAACCGATATGTATATCATTATTCTTTTTATAAAAGAAATTTACATTTTTCCAAAGTTCTTGAAAATGTAATAGACAGTTATCACTCCCTTTTGCATCTAATTCTCCAGGTATTATGAAATAGGGGAGTTTCAAATCGTTTAATATTTGTTTTGCAGTATCGAACTCTTTATCAGTCCCATTTTCAGTTAAATTACCAATAATTACAATAAAATCAATTCCCTGTCCGGATTTTATATCTTCAAAAATTTTTGATAATTTTTCAGTATCTTTTTCATTCCTGATTTTCAAATCTGAAAGGACTGCATATTTATAAGTTTGAGAAAGTAATTGATGAGATATAAACAGTACAAGGATTAAAAATATTTTTTTCATACTAATAAGCCTTTAGCTTAATACGTAATTATCTTATAATTAAAGTTAATTAATTTTTCAGGATTTTTGAGAAATCCCTTTTATTTATTTTATAAAAATAAGAATAATCAAAATATGAAATCAGAAATAATTCTTAAAAAGAATGAAGATAAAAGAATCAGAAGCGGGCATCTATGGATTTTCAGTAATGAAATTCTTGAAATTAAAAATAAAGCTGAAAACGGGGATATAGTTGAAGTTTATGATTACCAGAAAAATTTTTTAGGTGAAGGTTTTTACAATAAAAACTCACTCATAGCAGTTAGGATTTTAAGCCGAATCCCGATTAAAAACTTTGATGAATTTATTCAGAAAAAAATAAATTCAGCATATGAGTTAAGAAAAGAATTTTATCCTGATAGAAATTCCTTCAGAATGATTTTCAGTGAAAGCGACTTCTTACCGGGGTTTATCGTTGATAAATATAATAATACCTATGTTCTTCAGATTTATTCAGCAGGTATTCAAAAAAATATTGGACAAATTACTTCTATTTTGAAGGATCGATTTGATGCAAAAAGTATTTTTACTAAGAGTGAACCGTATTTTAGGAAATTGGAATATCTGCCTGAAGAGGATGAAATCTTTCTAGGTGAAAAAAAAGGTGAGATTATTGATGACGGTTCAATCAAGTATAAAATAGATTTTGAGAAGGGGCATAAAACAGGCTTTTATTTTGATCAATGTGATAACCGTTTTTTTATAGAAAAGATTGTGAAAGATAAAAATGTTTTAGATGCTTTCTGTAATTCGGGCGGATTTGGTTTACATGCTGCAAAAGCAGGAGCTAAATCAATTACTTTTTTGGATTCGTCATCCTTTGAAGTAGGAAATGCAAAATTGAATTTTGAATTAAACGGATTTGAGAATAAATCCAATTTTATTGTAGATGATGTTTTTAATTATTTTGAAAAATCGATAAAAGAAAATAGGAAATTTGATATTGTAATTATTGATCCACCTGCATTTGCAAAAAGTAAAAAGAATCTTGCGAAAGCCAAAAAAGGATATGAAAAATTAAATAGATTGGCTATTCAGACATTAAATGACGGAGGTTATTTAATTACTTCTTCGTGTTCCCATCAATTAAAAAGAGATGATTTTTTACAAATCGTTAATTCAGCTGCAAATAAATCCCGAAGTTTAATTCAATTAATCTATTATAACGGTGCTTCTTTAGATCATCCACAAATTCCTTCAATGGAGGAGACGGCTTATTTAAAGTTTGCGGTATTTAGAGTTAGTAATCTTCAAAGCCTTTAATAATTGATCAAAGCTATTATATTCCCTTTAGGCTGCAATAATTAAACTTCTACGAAGTTTTTTGAATTAAGCTTTTGCAGAATTTTTTAGTACTGGTGTTTTCTTTGAATTCAGCAGTTCATATATAAAGATTGAAATTACAGGAACATATTCCAATATTAAAACAATTGTATATTCTTTCCATATTCCATTTAGCTGGTAATTTAAATCCGTTATAGCTGTTAAACTTACGAGACTCACATATATTATTCCGCTCCACTTCGGAACAAACGGGAGAAGAACCGCAAGCCAGCATACATACCATGGATGTACTACCGGTGAAAAAATTAGTAATAAGAAAATTGAAAGGTAGATTTTATTTAGAAGCTCTTTTTTACTAAATACGATAAATAGAAATAGAAAAAAATAAATAATCCCGCAAATTAATCTAGCTTTTTGATTATTTTTCAAAAACGCATTAAATATATCGAATACAATCCCGTTAAATGTCCAGTTTTCAGTGAATTTTATTAAGGACTGGAAAGGTTCACCTGAAAAAGTATAAGGGATGTACATTGCGGTACATATAAAAGCTGGAATAAAGATGATCTTTAGACGCTCAATAAAATCTTTTTCTGTGAATAATAATAAAGGAATAATCAGTAATCCAATTGGTTTAATACAAATAGAAAGTCCAATTAAAATATAACTTAGAATTTTTTTCTTATCTAAATAAAAGAATATTGCAAAGACAATAAAAGCAAGCCCGAATCCATCAGCATGGGAATCAATAAAAAATTGAAAAACCGGGAGAGGGGAGCAAGCATAAAGCAATAAATACTTTTTATCAATTTTTAATTTTTTTAATATTAGAAATATTCCGAAAATAGTCAGCAAATCGAAGAAGAATAGGAGAATTTTCAATCCTAAATAACTTTCACCGCTAATCAAATAGGATACATAAAAAAGGATTTCAGTTAACGGCGGATAAAGTGTCTTCATATCTGCATGATTAACTTTATCAGGTAGGATATCAGAATGCAGACTTGAGAGAGATTTATCATCAGGTGTATAGGCATAAGGATTTATCCCATTAGCCTGTAATTTTCCATCCCACAAATATCTATAAAAATCATCCGAACCGACAGGATGAACCTGTATGAATACTATTTTAATAATTACGATTGCCGCAATAAAATAGTAAATGTAATTCTGAGGAATCTGCAGTATTGAGAATTGCCACCATAAAATCAGAAAGAATACGGATGAAGAAATGTAGATTACCGTATATCCTATTATAGAGCCGTAAGGGAAGAAAAAGTAAAGTAGTAAAATTATTATATAAAAGATTGAAGAAAAGGAGATTAAAATTTTTGAGCTTTTTTTATACAATATAAATCTATTTTTAACCAAGTAATTTCCGTGAATAATATTAAATATTCAGGTAACTTAATATATGCAGATAAAAATAAAATTATTCTGTGAAGAATAATTGTAATTTTTTAGAAATAATTAGGTTTAATAGAAATTCCAACATTTATTAAATTTATAAAAAATTATCTTAATGATAATTAAAATTGTGCGATGTTTATTAAAATGAAATTCAATTTTTGCTGTTTTAACTTTCAAATTGTTAAAAAAATATTATAATTTCTTAAGTCAGCTTAGAGTAAGAAATGGTTCGGTATTTGACTAAAAAACAGAAATTTTCAATAGATACCTAAAAGTCAGGGAAATTATGGCATGTTTAATTACAAAGTATAAAATTAAAATTATTTCATCATATGTCATTTGTATTTTATTGCTTATGGGACAAATGAGTTCTTTTTCTCAATCTAACAATAGAATCCACTACAGGGGGAAAGAATTATTTTTAAGCGGAATAAATATCGCATGGGTAAATTTTGCTGGTGATCTTGGACCGAATGCTCCAGATTTAAATCAATTTAGGAAGGAATTCCAGACGGTAAGGGATAGCGGTGGTAATGCTATGCGGCTATGGCTATTCACTAATGGTTCGCAGACCCCAGAATATAATCCTAATGGGTATGTAACAGGACCCGGTCTTACAGCAATTAAAAACTTAAAGCAAATTCTCGATTTAGCTCATCATTACAATCTAGGACTAGTTCTATGTTTATGGTCATTTGATATGCTTAGGATAACAAATTTAGATTCTGCTAAACTATTTGCCAACAGGAAAATGTTGACCGATACTTCATATACCTTCTCATTTATTAAAAATGCTCTTATTCCAATGGTTGATTCGGTTAAAGGTGATTCAGCGATAATAGCATGGGAGATTTGTAATGAACCAAACGGGATGACAACAGGAACAGCATTTTATCCTGCTGATCCTACAGTTCCCGTATCTTCAATACAAAAATTTACTAATCTATTAGCTGGAGCTATCCATAGGACAGATACAAGTGCGCAAGTAACTACCGGGCCTGGCAGTTTTCAAACACTTACTGATGTAAACCCATTGGGCAAACTATCTGTAGAACAAAACGTTAATTCATTGACACCTATAGATCTTCAAAATATGACGAATAACTTTAATGAAACTCATAGATTGAACCTTACTCCGCGAGAAATGAAAGAATATTTAATTAAAGTGGCAGCAATAGGAGATACTAATTACTATAGAGATGATCGTTTAATTGCTGCAGGCGGAGATACATTAGGGATATTAGATTTTTATTCAGTGCATTACTACAGTTCAGCGACAACGGCTTTATCTCCATTTACCCATTCATTTTCATATTGGGGGTTAACAAAACCAACGGTAGTTGCTGAATTTCATATGACAGCAACCGATGGAATTCCTGATAATAATTTATTTCAGGTTCTCTATCAAAACGGTTATGCCGGAGCACTAGTCTGGTCGTGGTCAGATTTTCCCGTTACACCAAATAGTCCTAATGCTGCAAATGATACTTGGGCTACATTACATATTATGAAAGCAAACTATAGACAATATATAGATCCTTTTAATACAGATTATCCGGTAATATCTATTGCTAATCCACAGGATAAATCTACCTTTCAGGATATAACTGAGCTCACGATTTCATCTGCGGTTAAAGACACAGGTTCGGCTATTTCTTTTGTTAAGTTTTATTCAAATGACAGTCTACTTGGTACAATTGTTAATCCATACCGGATCAGTCAGGATACATTGTTTTACAATATAGATTTGAAAGATATTAATCCAGGGAATTATGTACTAACCGCGTTAGCCGAGAATAATCAAGGAGAACAGGAAATTTCTATGCCGGTGCAAATATCGGTTGGAACGGCAAAAGTATCAAAGCTTGAAGCAGAAAAGGCATCGATAAATGGACCGGGAATAACTACTCAGCATGATCCTACAGCAAGCGGCGGGGCTTATTATGATATAAAAACTAATGATACGACTATAACAATAACATGGCAATTCAAAAATGTTTTATCTTCCGGTGATTACCCAATATCATTTGGTTATAAATTATTTTATGATACGCCAAAATCTCAGTTTATAAATATTAACGGTATCAGAGCCGATACTATTACATTTGTGGGTTCAAAATCATCCTGGCTTGAAAAAACGATAACGGTTCATTTAGAGCAGGGAACTAATACTGTGCAAATGCAATTGTGGTGGGGATATATGTATCTGGACTATCTTGCAGTCCCAAGCAGTATAGTAACCGGAGTATCTGATAACCAGAAAATCCCTATAGTATTTTCTTTATCTCAAAATTTTCCTAATCCATTTAATCCTTCTACAGAAATTAGATTTACAATTCCTATAGCCTCAGAGGTAAATTTAACCGTATATAATATACTAGGTCAGGTAGTTGAATCACTAATTAATAAAGATTTGACAGCAGGAACATATAATATAAAATTTGACGGCGCTAAATACAGCAGCGGAGTTTACTTTTATACTTTGAGAACAGAAAATAAAATATTGACTAAAAAGATGATTTTAGTCAAATAAGATGCAGATTTCGCAGACGCAGATTTCACAGATTTTCGCAGATTATGAATTCAAATACAAAATTAAAAATAATTTTTATTGTTTTTACAATATTTAGTTTATTAATAGCAACTGGACAATTAATATTTGCACAGTCAAATAGAATAAATTACAATAACCGGAATCTATTTTTAAGCGGATCGAATGTGGCGTGGGTAAATTTTGCTGCTGACATAGGGCCGGGCAGTACTAATTTCAAAAGATTCGGACAAATTTTTTCAGAAGTTGAAGCAGACGGGGGAAATTCGATGCGTTTCTGGCTTCATACAGACGGCAGCCGGACACCAGAATTCAACGGTAACGGTATAGTTATCGGACCAGGTGCGGGGGCAGTGGAAGATTTAAAAGGAATATTGGATTCTGCTTGGGCACATCATGTAGGCTTACTTTTATGTCTCTGGTCTCATGATATGCTTAGAACTTCTCTAAGTTCAACATACCTTAATAGAAATAAAAAATTATTAACCGATACATTAGCAATACGTGCATATATTGATAATGCGTTAATACCCCTAGTAGAAGGAGTGAAGGGACATCCCGGAATTATTGCATGGGAAATTTTTAATGAACCGGAAGGTTTTACTGAAGTCGGCAACTGGGGAGATAGAGTTCATGTTACTGAATATGATGTTCAGCGATTTGTAAATTTAACAGCGGGGGCTATTCACAGGACGGATCCAACTGCTAAAGTAACAAACGGTACATGGGGTATGCAGGCTCTCACAGATGTTAACGCGCCTGCTAAGATTTCTGCCGGAACTTTTTATAACTCATTAACCGGAAAACAAAAGGAGAGAATTGAAAAGGAATTTGAAACAAAGTATGGAATGCAGTTATCGGCCGAAGAAATAATAGATAAATATTATTCGCCCAACGCTGTAAATGTAAATTATTATAGAGATGATCGTTTGATATCTGCAGGAGGAGATCCTGACGGGACATTGGATTTCTATACTGTGCATTATTACAGCTGGGCAGGAACAATATTATCTCCCTTCCATCATCCGTATTCATATTGGGGATTGACAAAACCATTAGCAATTGCTGAATTTTTTATGGAAGATTCTTATCAAGTAACTTATCAGAATTTATATAGGCAGCTATATAATACCGGATATGCAGGCGCTTTATCATGGCAGTGGTGGGGTGATACACAAACGAATGATAATGCAAAAAACTGGAATCATGAGAGAACTGCGGCTGCTTTGAAAGATATGTACCTTAATCATCCGCATGATATTGTTGTTAATCCAATTGCCGGAACAATATATTCATTTAGTATAAATTCGGCAACTATAGAAGCAGGTGACAGTACAACATTAAACTGGGATACTGAAGTAGGATCAAATACAATATTGAACGGTGAAAATGTTCCGGAATTGGGCAGTATGACTGTGAGCCCCAATTTTAATACGTTATATACTTTAATTACTCATGCAGGAATATCAGATACAGCTAATGTTGAATTAACTGTGATACCAACAGGGACTATAATTTCTTTTAGAGCTTTACCAACAGAGATTGCAATGGGTGAAAGTTCTTTATTAAGCTGGCATGTAGTTAAAGGTTCATTATTAACTTTAAATGGACAACCTATCCCAGCAAGAGATACAATAACTGTTTACCCTGATACATTACATAATATATATTCATTAGTTTCCAAAGGGGATGTACAGGATTCTATTCAAATAAGCATTGAAGTTCTTCCATCGGATAAAGTAGACAGAGCCCAAGGCGGGTTGATAACAGTTTCATCAAATGATACAACGGCATTTGGCAGTAGTAAGCCCGGAAATATAAATGACGGGGATAATTCTACTTCATGGCATGCAGCAAAAGGGAAGGGGCAATGGGTTTTATTTGATCTGGGCAAAATATTTTCAATAGATAAAATAATAATTCATTGGGCTGACCAGGGATATGCGAGCAACTACTCCATACAAACAACTATTGATTCCAGCAAATGGAATATATTGGAACAAATTGTTTATGGAACAGGAGGGGTTAATAATACAGAAACATTTGATAATTTACAGGGTATTGGCAGATATGTGATATTTCTATTGCAGGTACCGGGCGCAGATGCTGTTTCAATAAATGAGATAGAAATTTACGGAATACCTACGACTGTCGATTCAAATAATGAGGTAAATAAGAAACCAACTGAATATTCCCTATCTCAGAATTTTCCGAATCCATTTAATCCATCTACGGAAATAAGGTTTAATATCCCGAATATGTCCAATGTAAGTTTAATTGTATATAACTTGTTAGGACAACAGGCCGCAACGTTAGTAGAGCGGCAATTATCACCGGGAAAATATTCTGTAAATTTCGATGCATCAGGCTTCAGCAGTGGTGTATATTTTTATACATTGAGGGCTGGCAACTATATGATGACTAAAAAGATGATTATTTTGAAATGAGACGCAAATTTCACAGATTTTCACAGATTATAAATTTTAGTTTAGATGAAAATTATCAAGTACGAAATGTCATATAATAAATGAGATTTAATACCGATACTATCCCTCAAAGGGATAGCATCGGTAAAGCTTAATGGAATTTTTAATTTATTTTAAACTTTAGTAATTGTTAAAGGGGCAAACATGAAGAAAACTATTTTAACAATTTCATTAGTAATTATTACTATTATATTTAATTCATGTTCTACTTTATTTGTAAATGAAGAACCGGAATATGTAAAAGTTAATGGTACGCATTTCGAATTAAACGGGAAACCATATTATTTTTTAGGAGGGAACTACTGGTATGCAGTATATTTAGCTGGCGGTGGAGAAATAGGGGACAGACCCAAACTTTTGAAAGAATTAGATATTTTAAAATCGTTAGGAATTAATAATTTACGAATAATAGGTGCTTCCGAAGAATCATATATTTCAAATGTGCTGACACCCGGAATTTTAGAGAAGCCGGGCAAGTACAATGAAGAGTTACTTGATGGTTTAGATTTTTTACTTTCTGAAATGAAAAAAAGAGATATGCATGCAATAATCTTTTTAACCAATACATGGGAGTGGTCAGGAGGAATGTCCCAATACAATGCTTGGGTTAATGACAGCAGCAAAATAAATCCGAGACTTCCGATGGTTAACTATAATGATTTCATTAATTATTCCGCATCTTTCTACAGAAACGAAGAGGCGAAAGAAATTTATTACAACTACATTTATAAGATAATTAATAGAAAGAACAACTATTCCGGAATGTATTATTATGAAGATCCTACAATAATGGCTTGGCAGCTTGCGAATGAACCCCGTCCTGGACAGGGTGAAGAAGGAAAAAAGTGGTTTGATGAATATTATCGATGGATTAATTCCACTGCTTTATTCATACATAAGCTTGATCATAACCATCTGGTTTCAACTGGAAGTGAAGGAATTGCAGGTTCTTTAGATTCATCCGAAGTATTTATAAATGCACACAGAAGTAAATATATAAACTACTTAACATTTCATTTATGGCCAAGAGAATGGGGATGGTATAAAGTTGAAAAATCCGATTCGACATATCCGGCTGCAGAGATGAACTCACTAGCCTATATTAATGAACATATAAAAATAGCAAGAGAATTGGGTAAACCCATTGTTATGGAAGAATTCGGATTACCACGTGATTATGGAGCATGGGAGCCCGGTTCTCCGGTTACAATGAGAAATAAATTTTTTAATACAATTATTAACCTGGTTTATGATAGTGCTGCAAACAATGCTCCGATTGCCGGTGCGAATTTTTGGGTTTGGGGTGGAGACGGCAGCTCAAATAATATGAACTATAAATGGGGATTCGGCAGGAAGCTTGGGGGTGGTATTGATTATACAAATTCAATCTTTCAGCAGGATACTGCGACTATCAATATAATAAAAAGATTTGCTGAAAAATTTAATTTACTTACAGGAGTACAAGCATCAGCAAAAAATTAGAATTTAAAGATGACATCTTTATTTTTTGAAATACTCTTATTTGAACTTACATTTTAATAAAAAATTGAAAGTAATTTTTCCTTTTTAAAGATGTCATCTTTACATCTGTGTAATTCAACTTACATATGATTATATCTGTTAGAGGATTAGCAAATTTAATTTAAGGATATATTATGCGGAAAATCTTTCTCTTACTTTCCTTATTAGTACTTCTAATATTTAATGCATGTTCAGATATTTTTATTAAAGAGAGTCCGGATTTTATAAAAGTAAACGGGATAAAGTTCGAATTAAATGGAAAGCCTTTTTACTATGCGGGTGTAAATTTATGGTACGGGTGTTATCTTGGATCGCCGGGTAAAACAGGGGACAGGGAAAGATTAGTAAGGGAACTGGACGATTTAAAATCTTTAGGCTTAACTAATTTACGAGTATTAGGAGCTTCAGAAGAATCATATATAACAAATTCATTAAAACCGGCAATTCAGATAAAACCCGGGGTTTACGATGAAGACTTACTTGAAGGTCTAGATTTTCTTCTTTCGGAAATGAGGGAGAGAGATATGCATGCAGTGATATTTCTAAATAATTATTGGGAATGGACAGGCGGAATGTCCCAATATAATGATTGGGCAAACGGAGGAGGGGGAGTTGACCCCGCAAATAATAATTATGGAAACTTTATGGATTATTCCGCAACTTTTTATGCAAATGAAAAAGCGGATGAATTATTTTTACATTTTGTTTATACGCTTATTACCAGAAAGAATAAATTTACCGGAGATTATTATTATGAAGACCCAACAATAATGTCATGGGAGCTTGCTAATGAGCCCCGTCCGGGAAGAAATAAATATTGGATTGAAGAATATTACAGATGGCTTGAAACTACTGCACAGTTTATTCATAATATTGATCATAATCATTTGGTAACAACAGGTAATGAAGGTTTAATGGGAAGCTTGGGAGATTCAACAATATATTTAACAGCTCATAAAATCAAATATATTGATTATATGACTTTTCATCTTTGGCCGAAAAATTGGGGATGGTTTAATGCTAAAAAGATAGATGAAACATATCCCAAAACTGAAAAAGATGCAGTAGATTATATTAATGGACATATACTTTTTGCCAGGGAAGTTGAGAAACCAATGGTAATGGAAGAATTTGGAATGCCGCGTGACAGTGAATTTTACAAATCGGGAACACCTACAACTGCAAGAGATAGATATTATAAAAAAATTTTAAGCATTGTTTATGATAGTGCTGCTGCCGGTTCGCCAATGGCAGGAACAAATGTTTGGACATGGGGAGGAGAAGGAAGGGGAAAACATGAGGATAATAAATGGCTTCCAGGAGATCCATTTGTTGGTGACCCACCTCAAGAACCACAGGGATTAAATTCCATATATAACACAGATAATTCCACTTTAAGTATTTTTAGTGAACATGCGCATAAGATGATAGAGCTCCGGGATAATAATTAGGGTAAAAGCGGTTTATTATTTGCTTCATTAAATATTCAATGTTTCGAAAATGTTTGCGTAACTTCAGTTAATCATTTAGTTTTCGTTTTAAAAAGATTTTAACATTTAATAGAGGATTAAAGTGAGCAAAAATATTATATCTATTCTTTTGTATTTTATTTTTATTTCAACTATTTCTCATGCGCAAGATCCTGATTATTATATAAAAAAAAATACTTGGGTTGCTGCGTTAATTGCTTCAAGAGAAGCTTTTATGGAAGAACAGAAAAAAGATAATTTGAAATTTAAATTGGTTCTAGGTTCATGGTATAGTGTTGGCTTTTTCTCGAGTAAACCCGATCAATCGTTTGATGAAAATTTCCCTCCAGAAGATGATAATGATTTAAAGATGCAATATGATAAAGGAAAATATAAATGGGAAATAAAACCCGAATGGATAGATGGAACAATTATTTATTTTCCTGATTCTTTTAAATAGTGCTGTCTATTTGCAAAGAAATATTAAATCCGATCGTGATACTGCAATTACAGGGTATTTCGGAAGTGACGATGGGTTAAAGGTTTGGCTTAATAATGAAATAATAATAAATCATAAAATCAATCGAGGATGCTCACCTAATCAGGATACTACAGTTCTTAAACTTTTGAAAGGGGACAATAAATTATTTATCAAAGTTAATAACAATAAAGGGAGATTTGCATTTTATTTTTCACTTTTTAAATATGAACCGAAAGAATATTTATGGCATTTGATCGAGAGGGATTTTCCCAATATGAGTGATTTAATGGAGATTTCATGGGTACGCCGCGATAATATTTGGAATAAAGACTGGATTCGCGGTGATTATTCAGGGATAGCAAGGAAATATGCTATTGCTATTGAAAGGAGATCTCCTGAAACTTCTAAAAAAATATTAAAACAATCATCTGCTGCGAATAGCATATCCGGTATTGAATTAATAAATAATGAATATGGGGAAGCAATAAGAAGTGAATATGTAATTCTCACTCCCAAAGCACCTTCTTCACCGAAAATTAATGGTACACAGATTTATGGAGTAAGACCTAATTCACCTTTTTTGTATAGAATACCGGCAACAGGTAAGAAGCCTATGGAATTTTCTGTACTAGATTTACCTGAAGGTCTTCATCTGGATCCAAAGACCGGAATTATTACAGGGGTTATTCAAAGGAGAGGTGAGTATGTGATTACACTGAAGGCAAGGAATGAAATTGGCACTGCAGAAAAGAAATTTAAGATAGTTTGCGGAGATCAGATTGCATTAACTCCGCCTCTCGGCTGGAATAGTTGGAATTGTTTTGCAAGTTCAGTCAGTGATAAAAAAGTTCGTTCAGCTGCGGAAGCTATGGTTAACAGCGGATTGGTTAATCATGGCTGGACATATATTAATATTGATGATTACTGGGAAACAAAACCCGGTTCTGATGATTCTACACTTCAAGGTAAACCGAGAGATGATAATGGGTATATTTTGCCCAATAAAAGGTTCCCCGATATGAAAGCTCTCGGTAATTTTATTCACTATAAAGGATTGAAGATGGGAATCTATTCTTCTCCCGGACCATTAACCTGTGGAGGCTGTATTGGAAGTTTTCAGCATGAAGAAAGAGATGCTCAGAAATATGGTGAATGGGGGATTGATTATCTTAAATATGATTGGTGTTCCTATAATGGAAACAGGGATAGCCTAAACGATTTGATGAAACCTTACTTCGTGATGAGAGATGCTTTAAATAAAATTAACAGGGATATAGTTTACAGCCTTTGCCAATATGGTATGGGAAATGTGTGGGAGTGGGGAGCTAAGGTAGGGGGAAACTGCTGGCGCACAACCGGCGATATAACAGATACGTGGCAGAGTATGAGTGATATTGCTTTCAATCAAAACGGTCATGAAAAATATGCCGGACACGGGCATTGGAATGATCCTGATATGTTAGTGGTCGGAATGGTAGGCTGGGGGGAAAATCTTCATCCAACAAGATTAACTCCTAATGAACAGTATACACACATTTCTATGTGGTGTCTGCTTTCCGCACCTTTATTAATAGGTTGTGACATGACCAGGCTCGATGATTTTACTATTGGTTTGTTAACTAATGATGAAGTTCTTGCAGTGGATCAAGATTCATTAGGAAAACAAGCGAGCAGAATTTTCAAAGAAGGAGATCTTGAAATTTGGGCTAAAGATCTTCAAGATAGTTCTAGAGTTGTTGGGTTATTTAACAGAGGAAATAAAGAGGCAGATATTACTGCAGATTTCCATTTACTTGGATTAAAAGGGAAATGTTTGGTTAGAGATCTTTGGAGACAAAAAGACATTGGCGAATTTGAAAAAGAATACCATTCTGTAATTCCACCACATGGTGTAGAATTATTAAAAATAAAAAAGAAAACTATTTAGAAAGTATAATGCTGTTTAAATAAAAACTCATAAAAAACAGTATTGCCGGTATTTTCGAAATATTGATATGTTGATAATAAAAGTCCTATCCTATGGAGGGGATTTAGGGTTGCGTCATTTTGCTTGATGCACTCACCGGCTGACATCTTGCCAATCAAAATAATTACTTTTTTCTTATGTATTTAACCCAAATTATACATTAGGCTAGAAAATCATTTCTTAGTTTAGGACTCCGGTTATGAAGCCATTTTATCTTCAATTTATGCTCAGATTTGAAAATTTGAGCTAAGAAATTTTAATTGCATAATTTGGGCTTAATATGCTTTTCCTCCTCTTCTCCATATCTTCTCCAATACTTCACATACGCTCCATATACGCTGCATCAGAAGATATTTTTCATGATAAGTGGTTGCTCTTATGGCGTACCTAAAAAATGATTAGTCGATTTCTCGGTTAGAGATTATCTTTAGTGAGGATTAAAATATACTTACTTTTTCAATTCTTAAAGTCTTCATTTATTTGTATATTTTCTTTCTGAGTTTTTTTATTTGATCTTAAAAGGAAGAACTGCAAAGTGGCGTGAATCACAAAGTTGTTATTTGATTTTCGATACGTTGTTGTATAATTTAAATCATTAAATTATAATAAGTTACAAACAATTTGTAAAGGTGAAACATGACAAAAGCGGATATTGTTGATAAAGTTGCAGGCGGGACAGGTTTAACAAAATTAGAAACTGAAGCAATTATAGAAGGTTTTATTAAAACTGTCATAGAATCCTTAAAAGAAGGTAAAGGAATAGAAATAAGAGGCTTTGGCAGTTATAAGGTAAAAAAGAAAAATGCAAGGCAGGCTAGAAATCCTAAAACAGGTGAGCAGGTATTTGTCCCGGAACATTTCGTTCCTACCTTTAAATTCTCAAAAGAATTTAAAGAAATTGTTAATATTGGAATGAAAGAGGCATAAGAAGAAGGTCTATGAAGAATTTTTGTCCCGAATGTGGAGCTAAATTAGAAAAGGATTATCAGTTTTGTCCTAATTGCGGTACGAAGTTAGAAATAAAAAAGGAAGATCTAAAACAGAAAGAACCTAAGCAATCGGATGTTCCTTCTGAAGGTACAGATATAGTGTACTGTAAAAATTGCGGCGAAGCAAATAATATTAATGATACTATATGTTCATCTTGCGGAATAAAACTTGAGAGCAGCGGAAATAAGCCAAAACATCCAAAGAAATCAACTGTCTATAAAAAAAACGACGGACCGAAAAAGACAAGTTTACCCGTTAAAAAACATAAATCTCAGGAAAGAGGAGAAAAAAAATTAAATGCCCGGATGTTATTTGTTATACTTGGAGGAGTTTTAATTGTTTCAGCGATAATTGTTATTTCATCAGGTGTACTAAATAAACCTCCTGCTAATGTAGTGAGTGCAAATCAAAATTCTAATTTACCAAGCGTTGATCTGAATAGTATTAATAAAATAAACGAACTGGAAACTCAGTTAAAGAATAATCCCAATGATGATAATTTACGCCTTCAGTTAGCACATACTCAAAACGATGCAGGCTTTTATGATAAAGCAATTGAGAATTATAAAAAATATTTGGATACAAATCCAAAAGATGCAGATGTCCGGATAGATATGGGTGTTTGCTATTATAATTTAGGGGATTATCCAACTGCTATTAATGAGATGGAAGAAGCATTGAAATTGGAACCAAAACATCAAATCGGGAATTTAAACTTAGGAATCGTTAATTTAGCAGCTGGAAATCTAAAAAAATCTAAAGAATGGCTTGAAAAAGCCGTTGCAATCAATCCAAATTCGGAAGCAGGAAAAAGAGCGGAAGAATTATTAAAATCACATGAAAATGGAGGTAATTAATGCCCTGCGGTAAAAAAAGAAAACGACATAAAATGTCAACCCATAAGAGGAAAAAAAGACTTAGAAAGAATAGACATAAAAAGAAATTGAGATGATATAAGGTCAAGTTTAAGTTCAAGTGTAAGTTTCTGCCTACGTTAAAGCTTCCGCCTTCGCTTAAAGTTATGGCGGATAGGTCGGTAGGCAGACAAGAGCAAGAGTTAGAATCATGAATTAAAGTTTTATGACCTGTCCCATTCAATTAGGTGGAATAATCAATTCTTGTAATGCCTTTATAATTCATCTTATTTGAAGAAGCCAACTTAGCTCAGCTGGTAGAGCAACTCATTCGTAATGAGTAGGTCGCCGGTTCGATTCCGGCAGTTGGCTCGGTAATGTTTGTCAATTGAAAGATTGGGGTTGTCTGGTCAATAGTCATTTGTAGTCATTCTGTTGCAATTCAGGGCTAATTCGATTGTTTTCAATAGCTACTTTAAAAGTAGGGTGAAACTTATTTGTATCCCCTACGAGATTAGGAATTACTAGTTTTGAATTGATAAATATTATTCCAGCAAATATATATCCTAAATTTTCCCCGTAGAGCAATTTATTTGAAATGAGCAGGTCGCTGGTTAGATTTCGACAGTTGGCTCTGAAATGATTGATGATTGTCAATTGAAAGATTAAAGGAGGAATGGGTTGTCTGGTCAAATGGTCATTTCATGAAGTCATTCTGTTGTAATTCAGGGCTAATTCGATTGTTTTCTATAGTTACTTTAAGAGTAGGGTGAAATTTATATGTCGGGGTTGACTAAAAAGTGTCATTCCGGGCTTGACCCGGAATCTAACCTTGTAATTTTGCGCTGAAAACAGATGCTGAATCAAGTTCAGCATGACAATCTCTACTTTTTGGTCACCCCCTTCGGATTGTTTTTATTTTTTTCTATAATAATATCCTCCATCCGGGATTAGGATTTATTAATCTAGTGCGAAAGGAAAATTGGCACAAGAATTGTAGCATAAAAATTAGAAAGCTTGTCGGACATAAAATCTATCCGCCTTATCAGCGAATTATTGAATTAGTAGTATATTATAATTATAATTAATATATAAAAATAATGGAACTATAACTTATACTGAAGGGTAAAAGAAACAATTAAAAGAAAAAAATAAAAAAGCTGAACCACTCCATTGATAAGTAAACCTTTTTAACGGACTTTCCTCTTTTTAATATTTCTTCAAATTTTAAATTAATATAAACTTTCCTGTTTACTTCTTTAGAATAATTCAATTAAGTATTCCGGAAAAAACAAAAACAAACAAAAGGAAAAATGTATGAACATTTACGTAGGAAATCTTTCAACGGAAGTAACCGAAGAAGATTTAAATAAATTATTTTCCGAATACGGAAAAGTTTCTAGTGTTAAAATCATAAAAGATATGTATTCAGGTACATCAAAAGGCTTCGGCTTTGTAGAATTATCGGGACAAAAAGAAGCACAAACGGCTATTACCAAACTAAACTCAAAGGAGTTAAAAAGAAAGAACATTGTTGTAAACGAAGCTCGTCCTAAAAGTAGTAATGGTTCAGCCGGTGTCAGGAATCAAAGAAACTTCCAAAGTTCAAATGACAGCCTTAGGGGCAGATGGTAATAACAGATTCAAGCTTTGATCTTATACCACGGCTTTCCTTTTTTAACTAGAAATATCATGGTAAAAAATAACATACATAAATTTCATATCCCGGTAATGGGACTAGCATTCACCATTGATACTCCTCTTAAAGTTGCACACTTCGGGATCAATTCAGTGATATCAATAGTAGATGATGACCTTGTTGAAAAAATGAGGATGATTCATTCCAAAAAGAATAACATCCCATTTGTTCCTATTTCAACAAAGGAACCTGATTATAGGGCTAAACGAATTACAAATTACCTCAATCTAGTGGATGAATTGGTAAATAAAAACTTTATCATATTAAAAGATAAAATTCTGAATAAAGCTCAGGAACTTGAAGAATATTATCTAATCCTCCCGGATAATTCCGAACTAAAACAACCGTTAGATTTTTATATTAAAGGCTTGTTAAGCAGGGTCGAAATTAAAAAGGTACTAGACAGTTTTATGCATCCCGGAAATATAGATGTTAACATTATGACTAAAGTGGATAAGGCTAACTCTGATGAATCAGGGCTGCTTCCAATTGAGTTTAATGATGCACATTCAGCATTACGTGGTTTTGCGCAAAGCAGACTCAGATCATCGGTAATATTATCTGCAGGGATGAATCCGAAGCTCTATAGCTATATCGAATGTTTCCCGGATTTTATTCCGGATGGACAAGGTAAGTTGAAGAAAAAAATAACTCTTAAAGTAAGTGACTTCCGTTCAGCTCTTATACAGGGAAAATTTCTCGCTAAAAAAGGTTTGTGGGTTTCAGAATATAGGATTGAATCAGGCCTTAATTGCGGCGGGCATGCTTTTGCAACCGATGGTTATTTAATGGGTCCAATACTGGAAGAATTTAAATCCAAACGGAGCTATTTAATTAGTACAATCCATGAAATTTTTACCGATGCATTAAGAAAAAAGGAACTGCTATTTGATGAGGAACCGCCTGAATTAAAAATTACAGCACAGGGGGGAGTGGGTACATTTGAAGAAAATAGGTTTTTGTTAGATTATTACGAGGTAGATTCAGTTGGCTGGGGAACTCCCTTCCTTCTTGTACCTGAAGCAACAAATGTTGATGAAAGAACTTTAGCACTTCTTAGGAGTGCCAAAGAAGACGATCTATATTTAAGTAATACATCTCCTTTAGGTGTTCCTTTTAACAGCCTGCGGGGAAATACGAAAGATCTTGAAAAAGCAGAGAATGCTGCAAAGGGGCAGCCTGGAAGCTCCTGTCCAAAAAAATATTTAATTTCAGATACAGAGTTTAGTACAAAACCATTATGTACTGCATCAATAAAGTACCAATCACAAAAAATTGAACAAGTGAATGCAACTTTTATAGATAAGAAGGAAAAAGAAAAAGAGTATAGTAATATAATTGATAAAACCTGTTTATGTATGGGGCTAGCTCTTCCGGCTTTACAAATAAATAATGCAGCCACAAAAGCGGATGGTTTTGGAACAGCTGTTTGTCCTGGTCCTAATATGGCTTACTTTTCATCGACTGTAACTCTAAGCCAGATGGTAAATCATATCTATGGCAAGATTAATATCATAAACAGGAATGACCGTCCGAATATGTTTATGAAAGAACTTAAGCTTTATCTCAATTATCTTGAAGAAAAAATTTCGGCAATCAATCTGCCTCCGTCTAAAAGTCAAATTAAATATTTCAGCACTTTCACTGCTAACATTATAGAAGGGATTGATTATTACAAAAAGTTATTTTCGGACGCAATGGTGAAATTTTTTGATATTCAACAGAAAACAGGCTATGAAATAACCAAACTTGAGGAGAAGCTTGATAATTTAATAACTGATATGGTTAGTAAAAATTTAATGTCTGAAATAAGCTTTCAAATGAATGAAAAAATGGAGTTAATTATGTCCTAAACATAAAGTTCTAAGCTTAAGAATTTTTATGAACTAAGTCCAACTTTTTTCATAATATTTTTGAATCGGGGATCTGCTTGAACATCTTTCCAGGCTGGATGTTTTCCAATAAAAAGAATTCCCCCGTTTCTTTCTTCAAATGCTTTTTCCAAGTAATAAAACATTTTATCATAATCTTTCATAGCTTTATAAATAATAACATAGTCAAAAGTAAAAGAAACACCAGGGTTTGCTGCCTCTCTTTCATTTAATATTCTTAAGCAGTTTTCAACTTCATCCTGCTTACCCATTAGAGCATAAAGGAAACCAAGTGGTGCCTGTCCTTTTAAACCTATTGTATCTCCCCCTGTTTTGGACTGAGCATACAAAAATGTTTCGAGAGCCTTTTCATAATTATTCATATATATATAATTATAACCAAGACTCCATAATGCGCTTCTAAAATTTGAATCCAGTTCCAGTGTTTTAATAAACTGCTCCCTGGCATCCAGAAATCTTTCAGCAAATGCGTAATTTTCACCGAGTGTATTATTTATGATTAAGGATAAGGGATCGAGGGAAAGGGCTTTCTCTGTTTCTTCTACACACTGTTCAATATTTCCAATTGCCCTTAAATACAATGAATAATTGTAATGAACATAACCGGCACCAGGATTAAGTTCAAGTGCAGAGTTAAAAGATTTTAATGCCCCATCCCAATCCCAATCATAAAACATTTTGACCAGTGCAAGTGAAATATGTGCTTCAGTAAGTGCTTTATCCATATCAAGAGCTTTTAAAGCATATTCTTTCGCTGCTTCATAAGCATCTTTCGGATTCACAATCCCGGTTACGGCTAAAAGCAAGTAACTGTTTGCTAAGCCAGAATATGGTAAAACGAATTGTTCTTCCTTTTTAATTGAATTTTTAAAAAATGAGACTGATTTTGTAATATCTTCTGGCGTCCATTTATTGTAATAGAATATTCCTTTGAGATAATCGTTATATGCGTCCAGGTTGTTTGTATACGATTTAATAAGAGTTTCTTCCGCCGATTTTAATGAAAGTCTTTCCCTTAACTTATTAGAAATTTTTCGTGAGATTTCATCCTGCACTTCAAATATATCTTCAAGATTCCGATTAAAAACCTCTGACCATACATGATACCCATCAACTGTATTTATTAATTGAGCTGTAATTCTAATTTTATTTCCAGATTTTCTCACGCTTCCTTCCAAAACAGAATTGACATTTAATTTTGAACCTATCTCTCTAATGTCTTCATTTTTCCCTTTAAATGAAAAAGAGGAAGTTCTTGAAGTTACTTTTAAACCATCAATATTTGTCAGCGCATTTAAAATCTCTTCTGTAATACCGTCGCTAAAATATTCATTCTCAGGATCAGCGCTCATGTTTATAAAAGGAAGGACAGCTATACTGTGTTTCTCTTCAAAACCAGTTTTTACTTTTAATTGCTGTTCAGTAGGAATATTGAGACCTGAATTAGATAAGGCATAAATTTTTATTGAAGATTTAACATTTTTTAATTTATATGAACCTAAAAATTCTGCAGATAAATAAGGATGATTTTTAATTTCGTCAAATAATTTATCTGAAATAAGAACACCGCCCGGTACAGATAGAGATTCAATCCTTGAAGCAATATTAACTCCGTCACCGTAAACACCGTCATCATCTTGAACAATATCACCTGAATGAATGCCAATCCTTACATGTACTTCCGGAGTTTTTAGAAGCTCTTTCTGAATTTCAACAGTACACAAAGCAGATTCGATTGCACTTCCGAATATAGCAAGTGCACCATCACCGTAATATTGCAGAATCTTTCCCCGATGTTTTGAAATATTTTCTTCCAGAACCTTTCTATACCTGTCCCTCGATTCTTTAGCTTTTTTTTCATCTTCCTGCATAAGTGCAGTGTAACCGACCATATCGCTAAACATTATTGCCGAAAGCATTCTGATCGGATTATTCATTTTTACTTGAGAAGAAATTATTTGCAATTAAATAATATTGAAAATTGTGTCCAATTTTACCTGGTGTAGCACCTTCATTACATTTCCACCAACACCCTCAATATTAAACTTAACATTTCTATTTGTACAAGTTGTATAAGCATGTACAAGACCTTCGATTCCCAAGCTTGCTATGTAATCTACTTTTGATAAGTTAATTGAAATACTTTTGCTTCCTTTATTAATTGAATCCTTCACAAGGCTTTGAAATGTTTTGTTTTCGACACCAATAAAATGATCGTTGTCTATAATGATAGTAGATTTGCCCGGATAATATTCAGTATGAATTCCCATAGATACTCCAATGAAATATACTTGCTAAAAATAGTTGTTATCTTTTTAGAATTTGCCGCTTTACAGTTTATGATGAAGATAATCTACAAAATATTTTGCCATCAGTCCATAATTATTTTGAATAAATCATTTTTTTGATTTAGTTTGAAATGGGCATTGAATAAGGTGATATTTATTATTAATTCTAACAGAATGAGTTTAAGATCCATTATCTATTAATTTTTTAGTAAATATTACAATAACATTTTAACTTTAATATAAAAAATTACCTGCCTTAAAAGCTAATATAATGAAAATTTGATTTTTTGAATTGTTTTATTGGTACTATTATTGTACCCTTTCCAGTTGGAAAATTTTATATATATGCTAAAAAGTTAAAATGGGATGGCTTGGGTTAAACCTTCCATTTTGCATCAAATAATAAGGAAGGCCTATGTTGTATTTGATACTTGTTTATTCCGGTTTATCAATTATTTCATTTTTCATTCTTTTATATTTTTTAATTTCGGCTCCGAAATATTCATTAGAAAGAAAAAAGTATAAAAAAATGACTGAATAATATTTTAATGGTATTAACAAATAGAAAATTACTAATAGGAAATATTATAATACCGATATGTTTATTTTATTGGCCCATAATCCCACATTTTAGAAACATAATTAAAGTTATTAAAGAAGAAAATTCTGCCTAGAGCAGAATAACCTTACCCAATCAAATCTTGTCAACCAATTTTTAAGAAATTACCCTTAATATTTTACTGCCGATCTAATTTAATCCTAATACAATTATTTTCATGTTTTGAATTACATATTCATTAAAAAAATAAAAAAAAGTGTTAAAAAATTAAAAAACTTCTTGACATTACCATAAATTTTGACGTATTTTTGGGGAGTTGTGGGGAATTATGGTGAAAAGAACCAAAATAAGAGTTAGACAATGTTTAGAGGTCAATTTTCATATTCTATAGATTCTAAAGGGCGAATAAGTATTCCTGCCAAATTACGGAAGCAAGTTTCACCTGAATCTAATGATAGTTTTGTCATGACACAAGGCACGGCTTCGTGTATAGATATATATCCACTCGATCAATGGCTTCAAATAGAAGAGAAATTGTTAAAACTAAATCCTTTTGATCCCAAAGAAGCGCAGTTTATAAGGATGATTTTACAACTAGCTTCAGAAGATAATTTAGATTCGCAATCGAGGATTTTAATCCCGCAAAATTTAATTGAGTATGCAAAAATTGAAAAGGAAGTATTAATACTAGGTGCATTAAAGAAAATTGAGGTATGGAATCCGAAGATTTATAAAGAATATATTGAACAAACTTCCGAAACATATGAACAAATAGCCGCAAGAGTAATGGCCGGATAATGGAAAACTTTCATAAGCCAGTATTATATGATGAATGTTTGTCATACTTAATTACAAATAAATCAGGAATTTATTTTGATGGAACTTTAGGATATGGAGGTCATTCCGGAGGTATACTCGGACAAATTGACAAAAACGGAATGGTAGTTTCTACAGATGTAGATCATGACGCATTTAATTTTTCGAAAGACAAGTTTAAAAATGATAATAGGATTAAGCTATATAATTTTAACTTTACTCAAATAGATGTTATGGCAAAGATAGAATCCATAGGATTATTTGACGGGATAATGGCTGATCTGGGAGTATCGTCTTTTCAACTTGATAATGTTGAAAAGGGATTTACATATAGAAAAGAAGCGAAATTAGATTTAAGGATGGATAAGAAAAAAGATATAAATGCTGCAGATGTTATAAATTCGTTTTCAGAAGAGGATCTTGCAGATATATTCTACAAATTCGGGGAAGAGAAGAATTCACGGAAAATTGCAAGAGAAATATGTGTGAATAGAATGAAAAATAAAATAGAAACAACTTTTGATTTAAGCGATATTATTAATCGAATAACACCTCTAAGATATCGGATAAAAACTCTATCGAGAGTTTTTCAGGCATTGAGAATATTCGTAAACAATGAAATAAATGCTCTTGAAGTTTTTCTGAATAAGAGTATAAACCTACTTAAAAGCAACGGGCGGCTGGTTATAATTTCTTTTCATTCATTAGAGGATAGGCTGGTAAAAGAATTTTTTAAATATGAAGCTTTGGATTGTATATGCCCAAAAGATTTTCCTGTATGTAAATGCGATAAGGAGAGCAGGCTTAAGATACTTACAAAAAAACCTGTTGTTCCTTCTTTAGAGGAGATAGAATCAAACATAAGAGCAAGAAGTGCAAAATTAAGAGCAGCCGAAAGAATATGAAGAGAAGCGCAAAACCGATAATATTATTGACTCTATTTTACATGATTACTGTTACACTTTTTATTCTCGGTTATGTGGGTATAAAATTAAAATGTGAAGAGCTTACAAAACAGAAAGTATTAGCTGAACAGGAACTTGAAAATAGAGAAAACCGGAAATTAAACTTATTAGCAGAGCATCAAGCTTTAACTTCAGAAGACAGGATTGTACCAATTGCGGAAAATGAGCTTGAGATGATAAAGCCGGCCGATGTACCTGTTTTCTTAAATGTTGATAAAGATGAAATTGAGAGGATTTCAAAAATTATTAAAGAAAAATATGAATAATTCAAGGGTTTTAATCGTATTAATATTTATCTTTTTATTATTTACTGCTATAATAATTAAGCTATTTGATATTCAGATTGTTAAGAGTGAAGAGCTGAAGTATTATGCTCAAAGGCAGCAGACAAAAATGGAGAAGATAGAAGCGGATAGAGGATTGATTTATGATAGGGATAATACACTACTTGTTTATAACCGTGATGACATATCCTTTTATCTTGATTTAAGAATGGTGTCGGCCAGCGGAAAAATTAAGATTGCGCAAAAGTTCTCTTCTGTGTTCGGGAAAAGCATAAAATATTATCTTGATCTAATGAAAGGTCCAAGTAAAACAATCTGCATTGAGAAGAAGGCTCCAGGAGAAGAGGCATTGTTGTTAAAAAACTTTAAGATAACAGGATTATTTTATAGAGAAGATCCTACACGTATCTATCAATATGATAAACTAGCCTCACATATTTTAGGTTATGTAAACAGCGAATTTACCGGAGTTAATGGAATCGAAAAATCTTTAAATAATATTCTTCATGGTAATGAAGGTAAAATGCTTGTTGAAAGAAATGCAATCGGAGATATGATAACAATAGCAGAAGAAGAGACGAAACCTGCGGTAGCTGGTGACAACATTTATCTAACAATCAATAAGGCTTATCAAGCGATTTTAGAAGACGAATTAAGGAACGGTCTTGCTACTTATGGCGGATTATCTGCAACCGGAATAATTATGAATCCCAATAACGGAGAGATCCTTGCTCTTGCCAACATAAAGGACTATGATCCTGAAAATTATTGGAGATTCGATGATTCCGACAGAAAAAATAAAGCTATAACCGATTCATATGAACCCGGCTCTACTTTTAAATCTATTACAATGGCAGCATTATTAGATCAGCGTTTATGCAGGTTAGATGAAACTATAAACGTTGAAAACGGAAGTTATAGATATAAAAATGTCTTGATTAGTGATACACATAAACATCAGTATCTCACAGTGATGGGAGTAATGGAACAGTCGAGCAATGTTGGAATATCAAAGCTGGTGAGAAGAATAAATGATGACTCTTATTATAAATATGTAAGAGCATTTGGATTCGGTAATTTTACCGGAATTAACCTGCCGGGAGAAACCGATGGTTTCCTTAAAAAACCAAAAGATTGGAATGATCTAACAAAACCATTTATGTCATTCGGATATGAATTAATGGTTACCCCAATTCAATTAATTTCCGCATATTGCGCTTTAATTAATGGTGGTATTTTATACAAACCATTAATAATAAGAAAAGAAACTGATGCCAAAGGAACGGTAATTTTTGAAGATTCACCTAAAGAAGTCAGAAGGATAATAACCGAAGAAACTTCCAAAAGGATGAGAGAGATACTTTTCAATGTAGTTGAAAATGGTACCGGTAAGAATGCTGAGATTGAAAATATAAAAATTGGCGGTAAGACCGGCACAGCACAAAGACTTGAGAACGGTAAATATTCAAAATCAGATTACAATTCTTCATTTATAGGTTTTTTCCCTTCCGATAGTCCAGAAGTAATTTGTTTAATTTTAGTAAATGCACCAAAGGTCGGGAGATACGGCGGAAGTGTTGCAGCTCCAATTTTTAAAAATACAATATTGAGAATGATAAAGGCAGATCCCGGACTGATTCAATTACCTTCAGAAAAACCGGAAATACAAATTGCATCAGTTGAAGAAAACAACGATAAAAGCTTATCGAGAGTTATTCCAGCTAAAGGAACTGTAAATATACAGCAGGTAAATGCTGATAATGCAGTGACTTTAAATTCGATGCCGGATTTAACAGACTATTCATTAAGAGATGCTATATTCGTTTTAACCAAACTTGGAATAAGATATACGATAAGAGGTTCCGGAAAAATTCTGTCCCAGAGTGTTTTACCCGGCGAAAAAATTCATAGAGGCCTTATGTGTACTTTGAATTGCAAGGAAACATCAATTAACGGAACAGAAATTTATTAGCCTATAAAAATGGAATTGACCAAGTTAATAAGCAAAATAAAAGTTATCCAGGTTACCGGAGAAGTACAGCGGAAAGATGTAACCGGAATATTTTATGATTCCAGAAAAGTTTTGAAAGATTCAGTTTTTATTGCTATAAAGGGATATAATTCGGATGGACACGATTTTATACTGGATGCGATAAATAAAGGCGCTTTTGCAATAATCTTAGAAAACAATACACTGCCGGATGAAGTATTTACACACAACGGTATAGCTAAAATTTTAGTCAGCGACAGCCGAATAGCTCTGGCGCAAATTTCAAATATATATTTTGATGAGCCTTCTAAAAAATTAAAATTAATTGGCATAACGGGTACTAACGGTAAGACCACAACTTCTTATTTTATAAAAAATATTCTGGAAAGAGACGGAAAGAAAACCGGGTTAATAGGAACCATAGCAAATTTTATCGGAGACAAGGAAATTAACACAAAATTAACGACACCTGAATCTTTAGAATTAAATGAACTCTTATATGAGATGTACAAAGAGGGGTGCAGTTATGCCGTAATGGAAGTTTCTTCACATTCCTTAGTATTAAAAAGAGTTTACGATTTAAATTTTGCTTCGGCAGTATTTACAAATATTACATCAGACCATCTGGATTTTCACGGCAGTTTTGAAAATTACCTTTCTGCCAAAAAAATACTTTTTGATACACTTTTACCATCTGCATTCGGTGTTTACAATCTCGATGATAAACACTGTCTAACTCTAATATCTAAAACACAAGCCCCCCCTTACTCTTATGGAACGGCATCGGATGCAGATTTTATTTTAAAAGAGATTGAATATAATCTAAACGGTACATCATTTATAATAGAACACAAAAATAATTCTTATCATCTATCTACTTCATTAGTAGGTGAATTTAACGCGTATAATGCATGTGCTGCTTTTGCTACAACAATATTATCCGGAGTAAAAGAAGAAGTTTGTATTGAAGGAATTAAAAGTACAAAACAAGTGCCGGGCAGATTTGAAGTTATCGGAACAGGTAAGAAAAAAAGCATTATTGATTATTCACACACAGCAGACAGTCTTGAGAAAGCTTTGATTGCTTTAAATAAAATTGTAGGTGATAAAAATCCTATATATACGGTATTTGGGTGCGGCGGGAATAGAGACAAAAGCAAGAGACCTATAATGGGGAGAATAGCTAGTGAAATGAGCAAATATGTGATTGTTACATCAGACAATCCACGGTTTGAACAGCCAATGGAAATTATTAAAGATATTACGAAGGGGATATCAAGAAAAAATTACGAGGTAATTGAAAATAGAGAAGCCGCTATAAGAAAAGCTATAGAAGAATCAGAAGATAATGCGGTAATTTTGATTGCAGGGAAAGGTCACGAAAATTACCAGGAAATAAAAGGAGTAAGAAGTCATTTTTCAGATAAAGAAACTGCGGAAAAATATTTGTTTACCTTAAATTAGAAATAAGCTTCGGATATGGTTAGAAATAAATCAAAAATCAGTTTAACAATAGAGGATATTTTTGATATTCCTACGTCTGAAATTATCAATCCTGATAGTTATAAGCCGGTTACTTCGGTTTCAATTGATTCGAGAAATATAGCAAAAGAAAGTTTATTCATAGCTATAAAAGGTGATAGGTTTGATGGTCATGATTTTTTGAGAGATGCAATAAATAACGGTGCTTCGGCTGTGGTAATCAATAAAAGGAAATATAAGAATTTTGAGGATATTGAGATCCCGGTTATAACTGTTAAAGATACAACGATCGCTTTAGGTAATATAGCTAAAATATGGAGGAACAAATTATCACCAAAAACAAAAGTCTTGGCGATAACCGGAAGCAGCGGTAAAACCTCGACTAAAGAAATGATTGCTTTATTGTTAAACGAAAAATATTCTGTGAATAAAACCGTTGGGAATAATAATAACCATATAGGAGTACCCATAACAATTTTAAGTACAAAAGTAATACATGATATTCTTGTTCTTGAGCTTGGAACAAATCACTTCGGTGAAATAGAATATATATCCGATATTGCAAAACCGGATTACTCTTTAATAACCAATATAGGCGATTCCCATTTAGAATTTTTAAGAAACAGAGAAGGAGTGTTCAAGGAAAAAGAAGCTTTATTTAGAATAACAAAAGAACAAAATGGTTTATTATTTATTAATAAGGATGATGATTACTTAAAAAAATCCAGTAAGGGATATCAGAATAAGATTACTTATGGATTCAGTAGAAAATCAAAAGTAGATTTTTTAGGGGAATTACCCGGATATACTGAAGAAGGAAGACCTATTATAAATATCAGCTACAAGAATAAAAAAATTAGACAAGAACTGCCTTTATACGGCAGGCATAACGCTTCTAACTATTTAGCTGCCATTACTGTAGGACTAACTTTAGGACTTACAAAAAAAGAAATTGAGTCAGGAACACAAAAGTTAAAGGCAATTGATAAAAGATTAGATGTTAAAAAATATAAGAACTTTATTATTGTTGATGATACATATAATGCTAATCCTGAATCAATGAAATATGCATTGGAAATCCTCCATAGATTGAAAAATTATAAAAGAAGGATTGCAATACTTGGAGATATGTTTGAACTAGGCAAAGAAGAAGCTGAACTTCATAAAAAGTTACTGCCATATATTTATGAGAATAGAATTACAGAATTATATACCATCGGTAAAAGAATGAAACAAATGGCAGATATAATTGACAGCTCAAAAGTTAATAAAAAACATTTTAGAACAAGAGAAAATCTCAAATCTTTTTTAGATAACCTGGAACTTTCAAATTCTACCATACTTGTGAAAGGTTCTAGAGGAATGAAGATGGAAGAATTTGTAAAAATATTGGAATCAAGAATATCATAAATGCTTTACTATCTTTTTGAATATATAAATAAGACTTTTAATCCACCCGGATTTAATATCTTCAGATTTTTGACATTCAGGTCAGCTCTTGCCGCAATATTTGGATTGTTTTTTTCAATTTATTTCGGGCCTAAAATAATTAAAGTTTTAAAGAAGAAGCAGATAGGAGAAGCTAAAAAAATAGACGGCCCAAAATCACACTGGTCAAAAGCAGGAACACCTACTATGGGGGGATTGATTATTATATTTTCAGTAGTCATTCCTGTTTTGCTTTGGGCAGATGTAAAAAGTATCTACATTATTTTAATTTTAGCAGGGACAATATGGTTAAGCGGAGTAGGATTCCTGGATGATTATTTAAAGGTTATAAAAAAATATCCTAATGGATTGATTGCAAGGTATAAACTATTAGGTCAGATCCTTATAGGTATAGTTGTAGGAGCCGTGATTTATTTTTCTCCGCAATTCCATGGAATAAACTCTGTTACTACAGTTCCTTTTTTAAAAAATGTAAATTTTGATTTTTCTTTTTTCTATATACCGGTAGTTGTTTTTATAGTCACTTATACATCAAATGCTGTAAACTTAACTGACGGTCTTGATGGACTAGCAATTGGAGTAATAATAATAGTAATGATAGCTTTAGCGATTATAAGTTATGTCAGTGGTAATGCAATTTTCTCTGATTATTTGAATATAATTTATTTACCGGGTTCCGGCGAATTAACAGTATATATTGCTGCACTTGTTGGTGCATCGCTGGGATTTTTGTGGTTTAATTCATATCCGGCCCAGGTATTTATGGGAGATACAGGTTCATTAGCTTTAGGCGGAGCTTTTGGAATTATATCGGTATTAATTAAAAAAGAATTGTTAATCCCCATACTTGGCGGAGTATTTTTTATGGAGACAATTTCGGTAATAATTCAAAGATTATATTTTAAATATACAAAAAGAAAATACGGTGAAGGGAGAAGAGTTTTTAAAATGGCACCGATGCACCATCATTTTGAAATGGTGGGATGGCCGGAGCCAAAAATAGTAATAAGGTTTTATATAATAGCTATAATATTAGCAATAGTTAGTTTAACATCATTCAAAATACGTTAATGGAAATAAAAGATAAGAAAATATCAATTATTGGGGCAGTAAGGAGCGGAATCGGAGCAGCAAAGTTAATAAAGAAACTTGGCGGCAAACCTTTTGTTTCCGATTCAGGGAAAAGCGAAAATCTTGAAAAATCTGCAGAAACATTAAAAGAGAATAAAATTGAGTTTGAAATAGGAGAGCACACTGACAGAGTGTTTGAATGTGAACTGATGGTATTGAGTCCAGGAGTACCATCAAATGCACCTGTGTTAAAAAGAGCAAAAGAAAAAGATATAAAAGTAATTAGTGAGATAGAATTAGCTTATAATTTTTGCAAGGGAAAAATTATCGCTGTTACAGGGACAAACGGAAAAACTACAACAACAAGCCTTTGCGGGCACTTATTCAAAACAGCGGGGAAAAGAACATTTATAGCCGGGAATATTGGGAATGCTTTTAGTGAAATTGCTCTTGAAGCTTCAGAAAATGATTTCATTATACTGGAGGTCTCAAGTTTTCAGCTTGATCTAATTGATAAGTTTGAACCAAAAGCAGCAATGATATTAAATATTACTCCAGATCACTTAAACAGGTATGAAAATAAATTTGAGAACTATATTAGTTCTAAATTACTAATTTATAAAAATCAAAAAAGAGATGACTATTTAATACTTAACAAAGATGATGAGACTTTAATTAATCTTTTAAAGCATTATGAAAGCAAAGGGTATTATTTTTCTTTAAAGGAGACATTATTGAACGGATGCTATTTATCAAATAACCAGGTAATATATAATGAAAGGGGAGAACTGAAATTTATTTGTAATATTGATGAAATAAACCTTAATGGGGAACATAATATAGCAAATGCAATGGCTTCCATAATTTCAGCAAAGATTTTTAACCTTGAAAATGAAAGGATCAAAGAAGGATTAAAAACATTTCAAGGAGTTGAGCATAGGCTTGAATTTGTCAGGGAAGTTAACGGTGTTAAATTTATAAATGATTCAAAAGCGACCAATGTTGATTCTGTCTGGTATGCATTAAGAAGCTTTAATGAGCCTATTTTCTTAATACTCGGAGGTCAGGATAAAGGAAATGATTACAATAAAATTAAGCAGCTTGTAATAGATAGGGTAAAGAAAATTTATGCTATTGGTTCATCGGCAGATAAAATATTTAATTTTTTTCACTCCAAGGTTAAAGTTGAAGTTAAAATTTCATTAGAGGAAGTAGTTATAGCAGCAAACCAGGAGGCGAGAGAAAATGAGATATTATTGTTGTCTCCTGCCTGTGCAAGCTTTGATATGTTCGATAATTATGAACATAGAGGTAAAATATTTAAAGAAGCAGTAAATAAATTATAATAAATAAGTGAAATTATACAAGAATCGGTATTTAAAAGATGACATCTTTATAATTAAAAAATAAGGTTTATCTGAACTTACGTTTTAATAAAAAATTTGAAAGTAATTATTTTTTTGTAAAGATGTCATCTTTACATCTGTGTAAAACAACTGTATAATTAAGATGATAAAAGAAGTTAATTCCAATTTGAATATAGATAATTCAACCCTGACAGGGAAAAAATTAGGACTTATAATATTTTTTGATGCTTTTATTTTATCTCTCCTTGGACTTATATTGGTTATGAGTGCAAGCAGCACTTACAGTGCTTTAAAATTTGATTCGATATTTCACTTATTTAATTCACATTTTTGGAAAGTTATAATAGGAATATTCTGTATGATTTTATTCAGTTTTATTCCATATGACATTTATAAAGGTTACAGCAAATTTGCAATATTTGCAACAGTAGGACTGCTAATTGTAACGTTATTTATAGCTCCGGATTATAAGGGAGCAGGGAGATGGCTGAATCTGGGATTTACATCATTTCAACCAGCGGACATAGCAAAATTAGTTTTAATAATTCATCTTTCCGCATTAATTGAAAATAAAGGTGAGAAGCTTAAAGATTATAAACACGGTTTTCTTTTCCTGTTTTTGTGGGTGAGTATAATATCAGGCTTAATATTTATTCAGCCGAATATAAGTACGGGAATAATATTAATTCTGATTAGTTTAACCTTATTATATGTAGGAGGTGCAAAGCTGGGGCATATAATGACTTCTTCATTTTTCAGCCTATTAGCAATAATAGCAATAGCTTTATTATTTTCTCATTCCCGCAACAGGATCTTTACATTTGTAAGCAGCCTCAGCAATGGAGGTGATATAAATATACAGGTAAAACAAGCGGTACTCGGTTTAGGAAGCGGCGGAATTTTTGGAGTGGGGCTTGGTCATAGTATGCAGAGTAATTTATTTTTACCGGAAGCTTACGGTGATTTTATTTTTGCAATATTAGGAGAAGAGCTTGGATTTATAGGGTCGGTGATAGTTATTTTGAGTTATTTTGTCCTTTTTATAACCGGAACATTAATAGCTAAAAAGGCCAAAGATAAATTTGGTCAGCTTTTAGCATTTGGAATTACGTTTTCAATTATCATTTATGCATTTATTAATATTGCAGTATCAACAGGTTTGATACCTACCACCGGACTACCATTACCCTTTATTAGCTACGGCGGAACCTCAATAATTTTCTTATGTATCTCAATAGGTATCTTAATTAATATTGCATTATCAAGTAAATCAAACTATCAACCGGGATTATTAGGTAAAAAAATTATAAAAGAAATTAAATCCAGCTAAATAAGCTAAATGGCTGCATCAAAAAGAACATATAGATTTTTATTTGCCGGAGGCGGAACGGGAGGTCATTTATTTCCAGCTGTTGCGGTCGCAGAAAAAATAAGAGACATTATGCCTGAGGCAGATATAATGTTTATAGGTACAAAATCAAAAATTGAAGGCAGAGTGGTCCCAAAATTAGGATTTAAATTTAAGCCGATCTGGATAAAAGGATTTTCAAGAAAGTTAAATTTTGAAAATATATTATTTCCATTAAAACTTTTAGTATCGTTATTCCAATCGATATTTATAAACATTAATTTCAGACCGTTAGTAGCAATTGGTTCCGGCGGATATGTTGCTGGACCAGCAATATTCGGTTCAAACTTAGTAGGTGCTAAAATTATTTTACTTGAACAGAATAGTTATCCGGGAGTTACAACCAGACTTCTGGAAAGATACGCTGATGAAATTCATATAAGTTTTGAAGATTCCAAAAAATATTTTAAGAATAAAGAAAAATTATTTCTAACAGGTAATCCTGTAAGGGAGAATCTAAACACAATAAATAAAAAAGAAGCGATAAAAGAGTTTAATTTATCAGCTGAAAAGAAGACCTTATTAGTTTTAGGCGGCAGTCTTGGAGCGGCATCAATAAATGAAGCTGTTGCGAATTCGATTGAGAGGTTTGTTGATAATAATATTCAAGTTATCTGGCAGACAGGTAAAAATTATTATGATAGATATAAATCAATTTCAAGTAAAGATATATTGATAATTCCATTTATAGAAAAAATGAATTCAGCATATTCTGCATGTGACTTATTATTATCAAGAGCGGGCGCCACTACTATAGCCGAAATAAACGCACTTAGCATTTCGGCGGTTTTGGTGCCTTCTCCTAATGTAGCAGAGAACCACCAGTATTATAACGCAAAATCATTAACAGACAAAGGTGCAGCTATACTTATAGAAGATAAAAATTTAAATGATGAATTAGCGGAAACAATAATTAAATTGATTTCCGATGAAGTAAAACTGGATAGGATAAAAAAAAATGCAGGCTTACTTGGTAAGATACATGCAGCATCAATAATTGCAAATAGGGTAATTAAATATGCAAAATCAGTATGAATGATAATCAGGACAAAAAAAGTGCGTTTAAATACAATATGTCATTTTATTATCAATCAACTATAATCTATTTTGTTGTGTTTATTATTTACGCAATTATTAGAGGAGAATTTTTTGAAGGTTCATTTATACTAATTACCAAAGATCCAATAATCTATTTTTTTGCAATTATAGTGATGGTCTCGATAATTAGCCTTCTATATAATATTTATAAAAATAAGCATCTGGAAATTTCGCAAAGAGGTATTTCGTTCGTTGACAGATTTAAGGTGAGAATTTTTAATAAAGAAGAGATGTCCTCAATAAGTATCTCAAAAAGAAGGGATTCAACTAAAAAAAATGTTTTTCGCTTAATAAGAATTAAATTAAAAGACAGAAGAAGACCTATAATAATAAGACCATACGATTATGAAAATGAAAGCGATTTAATTAACAGAATTAATGAATTAAAAACAGAAATAGAAGCAATTAAATAATGTTTAAGAATATAAAAAAAGTGCATTTTGTAGGAATCGGCGGTATCGGGATGAGCGGTATCGCGGAAATATTATTGAACCAGGGTTTTCAAATTTCCGGTTCCGATAATAATCTTTCCGAGGTAACCAGTCATTTAAGCAGCCTAGGTATAAGAATTTTCGAAGGGCATTCCGAAAAAAATCTACATGATGCTGATGTTCTAGTATATTCATCAGCAGTAAACTTAGATAACCCTGAAGTAAAAGCTGCAGCAGAAAGAAAGATACCGATCATTAAGAGAGCCGAAATGCTTGCGGAATGTATGCGTATGAAATATGGGATTAGTATAGCCGGGACTCACGGAAAGACAACCACAACATCAATGGTAGGTTTAACCCTAACAGAGGGGGGTATCGATCCAACAATAATTGTCGGTGGCAAATTAAGTGGTTTAGGAGGGACTAATGCCCGGTTAGGGAACAGTGAATTTATTGTTGTAGAAGCCGATGAATTTGATAGAACATTTTTGAAATTAACGCCTACTATTGCAGCATTAACTACGCTGGAAAGCGAACATCTTGATACTTATAAGGATCTGGATGATATTAAATCAGCGTTTATTGAATTTGCGAATAAAGTACCGTTTTACGGATTTGTTGTTTTATGTTTAGATGAACCTGCTCTCCAGGATATATTACCACATATAAATAAAAAGATTTTTACATATGGTTTAACCACGCAGGCAGATATAAAAGCGACAGATATAGTGCATGAAAAATTCTCTAGTACTTTTACGGTTAAATATAATGATATTGAATTAGGGAAAATTAATCTTAGAATACCAGGGATTCATAATGTAAAAAATTCTCTTGTGGCAGTATGCATTGCGCATGAACTTGGAATAGATTTTAAGATAATTCAACAAGCACTATCCTCATTTACAGGCGTATATAGAAGATTTGAAGTTAAATATAATGATAGAATTTTAGTAATTGATGATTACGCCCATCATCCGACAGAAACAAGCGCTACCCTTTCAGGAATCCGTAACGGATGGAATAATAGGCGGTTAATTGCAGTTTTTCAACCTCATTTATATACGAGGACAAGAGATTTTTACCAGGAATTCGGAAGATCGTTTTAAATTCGGACATATTTATTTGTACCGATGTTTACCCGGCCCGAGAAAAACCAATAGAAGGAATTAGCGGTCAACTTGTTGCAGATGCCGCAAAAAAATTTGGTCATAGAAATGTTTTATATATAAAAGATAAAACAGAAATTCCGCACATATTAATTGAACTGGTAAAAGACGACGATATAGTTATTACTATGGGAGCAGGTGATATCTGGAAATATAACCAAGAATTTGTAAATATGTTGAAAAGATAAAGAATGAAAAAAGCAGGTAGTAAAATATTAGGAATATTATTGTTTTCTGCATTAATATTTGCATTATTTTATTTAACTTTTCTACCAAAAAAAATAATAAAAAGGAACATTAATAAAATTGAAATATCGGGTAATAAGTTTTTAGCTGAAAACGATTATCTAAAACAGACTAAACTATCCAACGTCCAAGATTATAATAAATTAGATTTAGCGCTTATTGAAGACCGTTTGGAAAAACATCCTTATATATCCAAAGCTGATGTTGAACTGAAGGATAAGACAATTAATGCTTACATTACAGAAAAAAAGATGACTGCTGTTATTATAAAGAGAACGAATCTATATTTTGTTACCAATAACCTAGAAGTTTTACCACTTTTACCAAATACAAAATTTGTTGATTTACCCGTTATAAGCAATCCGGAAAACGTTAAAGGATTGAAACCTTTCGACTTTGTAAAAAATGATGATTTGCTAGATGCATTCAAATTAATTGATGCGCTTAAATTAGTAGATAAAACAATGTTAAATCATTTATCAGAAATCAATTTAAGAAATGGCGGTGATATTGTGCTTACTTTCTCCGGTTATCCAGTTCCGGTAATAATGGGAAGAGGTGAGGAAGCAAGGAAGATCATCTGTCTTGAAGGTTTATTAAAAAATCAGTCCGGCAGCTGGACAAATAATATGTTGAAAAATACGAGTTATATAGACTTAAGATTTGCCGGCAACATTTATATCGCTCCAGCGGTTTCAAATAAGAGTACAGGTTTTATAGAATGAAAAAAAATGTAATTACCGGTTTAGATCTTGGTACAACAAAAGTATGTGCTGTAATAGCCGAGAGAATTGATGAAAACAAAATGAATATTCTCGGTTTTGGGATAGCGCCATCGGTAGGTCTGCATAAGGGGCTGGTAGCTAATATCGGCAAAACGGCGGAGGCTATATCGGAGGCAGTATCAATAGCGTGCAACAGAGCGGGATTTGAAATAAATACAGTGAATGTAGGAGTAGCAGGTGAACATATAACAAGTATGAGACATCGAAATTATGTAACAATTAGCAATGAAGACAGAGAGATAACAAAAGCAGACCTTGAAAGGCTAGAAGCAGATGTCCGTACAATTAGAATTCCTTCAGACAGGCAAATTCTTCATATAATCCCGGAAGAATTTTCAGTAGATCACCAGGGAGGAATAGAAAATCCCATAGGAATGTCCGGTTCCAGATTAGAAGCAACCAATCATATAGTTCTGGCATCGGTTCCTGCTATTCAAAATATAAAAAAATCAGTTG
This sequence comes from uncultured Bacteroidota bacterium, assembly GCA_963740945.1. Lineage (GTDB taxonomy): Bacteria > Bacteroidota > Ignavibacteria > Ignavibacteriales > Ignavibacteriaceae > CAVQBP01. Next base: position 139,925 of record CAVUGE010000018.1, read on the forward strand.
AAAGAGCGGGTCTATATGTGCAGGATTATATATTGCAACCAATAGCCTCGAGCTCTTCAATATTGGAAATAAATGAAAAAGATCTAGGAGTGGCTTTAATAGATATAGGAGGGGGGACAACTGATATTGCAATATTTCATAATAAAGCAATAAAGCATACAAGGGTTATTGGAGTTGCCGGGAACCAGGTCACAAATGATATAAGGGAATCGTTGGGAGTTGTTACAGAGGAAGCGGAGAAATTAAAAAAAGACTATGGATATGCTTCCGAAAGCGCGATAATTAAAGATGAAGATATTTTAATTCGAGGAGTCGGTGCCAGAGGGAATACAAAAATACCAATAAGTTTATTAACACAAATAATAAGCTTAAGGATGCGAGAACTTTTTACATTAGTGGATAATGAAATTAGAGTAGCGGGTTTTAAGAATAAAATTAAATCCGGGATAGTAATAACCGGAGGTGGTTCATTATTGAAGGGATGTACCGAATTGGCAAGTGAAGTTTTTGGTTTGCCAGTCAGAATCGGAGTACCGCAGGAGTTAGGCGAAGGATTATCAAATGAAATTGAAAGCCCGGAATTTGCAACAGTTGCCGGATTGATTAGAGGAATTCCCGGAGGGAAGTCAAGCGAATACCAGGTTTTAATAAAATCCGGTAAAGGAAAAGGTGTAAATAAAATCTCAACAATTGTTAAAAAGGTGCAGCAATTTTTTGATGAATTATAAATAAATAATAAGGAGGATACTATGGCACAGTTCATAACAGTGGACAAAAATAAGCCAATGTCTGCAATTCTCAAAGTTGTTGGTGTTGGCGGCGGCGGATGCAATGCAATCGAAAGCATGATAAATCGTGGTTTGGCAGGGGTTGAATATATTGCTGTAAATACTGACGCACAAGTATTGAACAGCAGCAGTGCTGCATATAAAATACAGGTTGGTTCTAATATTACAAGGGGCTTAGGGGCAGGGGCTGATCCGAATGTCGGTAGAAAATCAATTGAAGAAGACAGGGAAAAGCTTGCTGATATTCTGGCAGGGAGTGATATGGTTTTCGTAACTGCAGGTATGGGAGGGGGCACAGGAACAGGTGGAGCACCTGTTATCGCTTCCATAGCAAAAAGTATTGGTTCGTTAGTTGTCGGGATAGTGACCAAACCTTTCAGATGGGAAGGAAAGAAAAGAATGATGGATGCAGAGAAGGGGATTATGGAATTAAAACAATATGTAGACAGTCTAATAGTAATTCCGAATGAAAGACTTCTTTCCATCCTTGATAATACTACTAATGCATTCGCAGCTTTTGATAAACCTAATGAGGTTTTATATGAAGCTACGAGGGGTATAGCAGACATAATTACAATAGAAGGATTAATTAATGTTGATTTTGCAGATGTTCGTTCGGTAATGAACAACAGCGGTGAAGCATTAATGGGATGCGGTATAGCAAGCGGAGAAAACAGGGCAATTGAAGCCGCTCAAAAAGCTATTTCAAGTCCGCTTCTTGAAGGTATAAATATAAAAGGTGCTAAAAGTGTTCTTTTAAATGTTACCGGGTCCAGTAATTTAACCATTCAAGAAATCAATGATGGGAATAATATAATTTTTGAAGCCGCAGGTGAAGAAACTAATGTCATATTCGGTTGTGTTCGAAAAGAAGATATGAACGATTATGTTTCTTATACGGTAATTGCAACGGGATTTGACGGGACACATACCAGTTATTCATCAAAAAATACTGCTCAGAAAAAGAAAGCTGCAAATAATGAGAACTTTATGGGAAGTTTTAATTTTATGGATGCTAATGAGATTGATAAACAGGATCTTGAAATTCCGACAATCTATAGAGTCGGGAGTCCCAAAACTGTATTAAACAGTAAAGACGATGAAATAACTAAAAGTGGATTTAAATTTGACAAATCAAAATATGATGAACTAAAAGGGAAGAAAGAAGAGAAAGAAAATGAAGAAAGTGAAGAGGACAGCTCATCATTTTTAAGAATGATAATGGATTAAAAGAAATTTATGGAAATTACTTTCTAGCAGGAGAAAAGCTGAAATATCTTTTAAGAAAGTTAAGTAATTGTCGGAAATTTTGAATAAAAAACGGATGTAGATATGAATCTACTTGAATTAATCGGAATTATTTTTATTATTTCCTTAATAATAAACATTGTTATTGCACTTGTAGCCTTAAAAAGTGCCGCATTTGTAAAAAAAATTGATCTTTTTAAGGAGGAGATAAACTGAAGGTAATTCGGCCTTGAGTTTAATATTAAATTGAAAGTAATGAAGCAGTTATTTCTCCTATCGATTTTAATCTTATTGAATTCTACCATTAGCTTTTCTCAGGTTAGTGAAAAAGTAAGTTTAGAAATTAAGTTATTCTTACAGGGATGTTATACAAACGATGCTATGTCTGATAATTTAAATCAAGAAAATTTAATCCCATTATCCCAACCATACAATACAGCGCCCTGGAAATATAATGGAAAGGAGCATGTTACTAAAATTCCCGAAGGTGTTGTAGATTGGGTACTAGTAGAACTTACTAATGATACGAAAAGGTCGAAAATTATTGCGCAAAAGGCCGGCTTTATAAAAACAGACGGAGAAGTTGTTTCTTTAGACGGTAAAAATCCTTTAATTTTTAGTAATATAAAAAATAAAGAGAGCTACCTGGTAATACATCATAGAAATCATCTTCCGGTGATGAGCAGGAATCCAATTATAATTCAAAATTCTATAGAATATGATTTTACGAATAGTGAAGAAAAAGCTTACGGCAATTCTTCTTTAACAGATTTAGGAAATGGAATCTTTGGTTTGATATCGGGAGACAGTGATTCCAACGGTCAAATAGACAATCAGGATTTTAAAGCTGTGGCTTCCGATCTTTTAAAAGTCGGATATCTTAATACAGATCTCGATATGAACGGAGTAGTAAATATACTGGACTATAAAAAGACCAATATAAACATCTCTAAGAAAACTGCATTTCGCTAAAACCAATATTACTCATCACAGGGTCTTGCTTCAATAAAAGCTTCTTCTTCTTCAACTTTAGCTGCAGTAATAATAATTCTATTTGGACGGCAGCAAATTCTGCAGTCTTCGATAAAATCTTGTTTTCCTTCAACAGTGAGATCAACCCAAACAGTATTTTGTACACCGCAATACTGACAAGTCCAAACCATATCATCATCGGTATTCATTTTATTCTCCAATAATAAAATCTTTTTTACATATTGAAATTTATAATAAAAAAGATATGAGTCAATAGAGAAATAATAAAATTACAAGATTACAAAAATTGAGGATTAGATTACAAGATTACATATTAAGACTATTTCTTTCACGGATGAAATAACTGAAGAATTACAAAACTACAAGATTGAAAGATTACCCTTTACATTCCTTTTGACGGGCAGGCCTGGCTACACTTATTTCGCCAGGCAGGCATGAATGAAAATTATATGGTTATTTCATATTGACAAATTGTGTTGGGAAATCAAGATCTGCATCTTTAATCATTTTTATAATGGATTGAAGGTCATCTATCTTAGAACCTTGAACCCTAACTTGTTCGTCCTGTATCTGTGCATTTACTTTCAGCTTAGAGTCTTTGATCATTTTGGTAATTATTTTTGCATTATCTTTTGAAATTCCACTTTGAAGGTTTATGAGCTGCTTAATTCTTCCTCCGGCTGCGGTTTCAGATTCTTCTATTTTCAAGGCTTTGATTGAAATCCCTCTCCTAATAAACTTTGTTTGTAGTATGTCAATACTTGATTTTAAGGAATAATCATCTTTTGTATTTATTGAAATATTTTTTTCTTTTTTATTAAGAATGATTTCAGTCTTTGAATCTTTCAAATCATATCGCTGATGGATCTCCTTTAAGGCCTGGTTTACTGCATTATCAGCTTCCTGCAAATCTATTTCCGAAACGATATCGAAAGAGTGGTTCTGAGCCATATTAACCTCATAAAATATGGAATAATAATTAAAAATTTAAAGGAAAGCTAAGGGAATGCGTAGAATTTGTCAAGAAAAGATTGTTGTCCAAACAAATCTCCTTTGTATTTCTCCCTTTGGTAAATACGATTTCGGGATATTACTTCATCAAAATCATTTTCTTGGTATCGATAAATTTGTTTCTAATGTTTAATCGATATATATAAATCCCGCTTGCAAGGTTTGATGCATTAAAATTTATTTCATGTGAACCGGCAGTCATTTCCTGATTTACAAGAGTAATGACTTTTTCTCCAAGTATATTGTATACATCTAAGTCAACCTGACCTGATTCAGCAAGAGTAAAATTAATTTTAGTTGTTGGATTAAAGGGATTAGGATAATTTTGACTTAAAGAATAATCTTTAGGGGCGATATCATGATGTGCAACGCTAGTCGTTACATTACTAGAATCAGCACCATCTTTTCCGAAAATTTGTGCTTCCCATAGACCGGCCCATAAATTCTGATTATTGCTAATAAAAGTTAGTTTTATATAACGGGCATTTTTATTTATGGAATTTATAGTCCATTCTTCCGAGGAGGAAGAGTCATTGACGATAATATCATTCCATGAACTGGAATCAATGGATGTTGAAATCGAATAATGATAAATTCTCCCGTTATCCCAATTATAAAAAGAGAGTTTAGTTTCACTAATATATTTTTGCGAACCCATATCATAGATTAAATAAGCAGGCATCGGTTCGGTTGCCCAACGGGAGTTCTCATCTCCATCATTTGTCCCTTTACCATCAATGGTTTTTTCCGGTGATGTACTAGTATCACTAGTTGAAGAAGCAGACACACTCTTTACATCTAGTTTAACAATTCCATCACCTATGTGATTGCTTGAATTGGTTATGTTAGTGAAGTTAGGCCCGGTTAAAATTGAATTTATTTTTCCCTCAAAACACCAATTAAATGAAGGAGAAAATTTATCAGGATCTATTTTGGTTTTGATAAGAAATTTAGCGACTCTAGTTTCTTTAGTTGTTACAATTTCGTTTCCCGGCATTGAAGCAAAAGTTAATTTAGTTTTACCATCAATGTTATTAAAACCTAATCCCACTGAAGGTAAGATATTGTTGAATTCCGATGACCCTTTTATATATGTAAATCCCGACACCGGAATATCATTATCCATGCAAAAGACACACTGGTAGGAAGTTAGTTCGAAGCTTGAATCAACACCTTTTATATAAACTTCAAAAGAGATTGAAGAATCATTTAAAACCTGTGTATTTGCTATTCGCATTAAATAATTTGGAAGAGAAAAAGCGGACTGATAATTGATTACAATCGATATAATTAAAATAAAAAACCTTTTCATTAACCTACTCATTTTTTTATCTTGATATAACTCACAATTTATATTTTATTAACAATGATAATACCAAAATAAAATCTTTAATTATGAGCAATAAGAGACAGATGTTGTATATTATCCAACATGTTTTACCGGAAAATATTACTTATGATTAATTTTATAATTTTTTGAACAGGGGAAAAAATTTAACGGGTAATTTTGGATGAGGAAATAGGTAAAAATGTAATTTTAATTGGAAAATATTACCATTTCAAATTCAATGCGGATTATTCTGATTAATTATATAAATAAATTCTATTTCATTCCTAATAGAATTTAGATCGCTATCAATTTTTATCCAATCAAAGTTTGCGAATCCTAACCGGACAGCATCTTTTAAATAATTAATAGCAGTCTTTTTTTCACCAATTAACGAATAAAAACAAGCAGCATTGTATAGCATTAGGGGATCAACCGGATTTAACTTAAGAGCTTTTGTTTCTTCGTTTTTAGCATCATCTAATCTTCCGATACTGAGTAGAACTTTTGCGTAATAAGTACGAGCTCGAGCATCATTGGGATAATTTAATAAATACTTAGGAAAGATATCACAAAGTTTAATAATTAATTCTTTGAGTTTTTCTTTTTCTCCTAATTGTTCGTATAACATACGAAGATGCGTATACGCTGTATGGAAATCAGGATTCAGCTTGATGGCTTTTTTATATAAATCTATTGCCTCTATGTTTCTGGTCATTGAATGATAGATGCGGCCTAAAATCCAATAATTTATAAAATTGGAAGAGTCTAATTCAATGGCTTTATTGATCGCAATTATAGCTTCCTGAACAGATTTTTTACAGAAATAAGAGAATCCTAAGGCGGTATATGCTACAGAAAGTGTTGGATCCTGTATAAGAGCCGTGAATGATGATTCAATGGCTTTATTAAGCCAAATCTCATTTGAATCAAAATCATAGTACATAGCTGCATAGGCTTCAGCGAGCCCGGCGTGAGCAGAAGCGAACTTTGAATCAATATTGATTGCTTTTTGAAAGAGCTGCATAGCAAACTCAACGTAACTTTTTGTGCGGCTGTAAAGATAATTCCTAGCTTTCAGATAATAATCATAAGCTTCGGTATTATGAGTACGGCGTCTGTTAAGGTTATCTTCTTCATTTGGTGTAATATCTACGGAAAGAGCATCTATAATTTGTTTTGAAATTTTTTCTTGAATGTCAAAAATATCAGTTAGATTACCCTTATAAGTTTCAGCCCATTTCTGTGTTTCAAGGGAAGAATCTAATATTTGAACTGATATTCTTAATTTGTCTCTAAATTTCCTAACGCTTCCTGTAACAACATATGAGGCTTCAAGTTCATTTCCTATGGTTTTGAAATTTAAACTAGAATTTTTATATCTAAAAGAAATAGTTCGAGGTATAACCCTGATCTTTTTCAGTTTAGTAAGACTAACAATTAATTCTTCCGCCAATCCGTCTGCAAAATAATCTGCATCTTTATCAGGACTAATATTTTCAAAAGGTAATACTGCAATTGAATTCTTGTTGATATTCTTTTTACCATAAATAAGCCTGTTATTTTCTATTTCATCAATAATTTCATTAAAATTTTGATATCTGAAATTCTTATCCTTTTGCAGCGATTTTTTAATAACATTTTCAAAGTAATCAGGGATATCTTTATTGATAGAAAGAATTGGTTCCGGATCTTTATGAAGAATTAAATAAATAATAGCTTGTTCATATTCATTCCAGAATGGCAATTTACCAGTGAGCAATTCATATAGTACAACGCCGAATGACCAAATATCTGTTTTATAATTAACTTCATCCCCATTCAGCTGCTCGGGGGACATATAAACGGTAGTTCCCATCCGGGTTCCGGCACTGGTTGCATGAATACCATTGCTGATCTTAGCCAACCCGAAATCCATTATTTTTACCTTCCATTCATCGGTTATCATAATATTTGATGACTTAATATCCCGATGAATAACCCCTTTTTTATGTGCAGTACCTAAACCGGTGGCAATTTGAACAGCAATATTAGCAGCTTGATCGTAGGAAATATTGCTGTTTTTAATTTTATAATTTAACTGTACACCCTCAATAAATTCCATTACAATAAAAAGATTTTCATCATATTCTTCAATTGAGTGAATAATTGAAATATTGGGATGGTTTAATGCGGCAGCAGCTTTAGCTTCTATTAAAAATCGTCTTTTATCTATCGATGGAGATGAAAATTGAGGAGGTAAAAATTTTAGGGCGACAAACCTTTCAAGTTTTGTATCGAAGGCTTTAAATACTTTACCCATTCCGCCTTCGCCGAGTTTTTCCAGTATTCTATAATGAAGTATAGTCTTACCAATCATTAATTTATCTCAAAATTTTTGGGCTCAGCCTAAGGCGATAAAAAATTCATTTTATAAAATAAAGAGGAAAGTGGAAATTTCTGCTTAATGCTGAATAACTTTAAGACAACATAAAGAATTTTATTTTCACCTTCAATGTTGAATCGAAGTTTTATTGAAAATTTATTTAGACGGCATTTTTTAAGATTAGAATAGCTGTCTAAAAGGAGGTAAAAATAATTCTTTATATCTTCCATCTTTTTACGGTGCAGCATGCAATAAATTAAAATATAGGTCTATGGATTGAGTTAAGTGGATTTAATAGCCGTTGGATGGTTCTGACTATGTTATTATTTTCCCATTTTCTTTAAAAAACAGCCTCTCAACTACCGTTTTTTTTACAAACTTAGGGTGAGGCATAGTTAAGTATGGCTAAGAAATTTTCTCTTTAAAAAAGGGTAGTTAGGAGCCTTTTTTTGAAAATTTTCTACGCTATGCTGTATATAAAAAAAGGAGCTAATTTAGTTTTCATTGTACAAAAATCTTTTATAAAGGATGTCTTATTTACTAATTTTTTAAGTTTTTATTTTTGAAATTATAAAACGATTATGTTATAGACTATTATCAAATTATCGCAAAAGAATCATTTTTTTAGTCTGTGTGAAACTGCCAGTATTTATTTTATAGAAGTAAATTCCGCTCGAAAATGATTAAGACTTAAAATCTATTTGATGACTTCCAGCCGGTTTTTCTTCATTAACTAAAGTTTCGACGTCTCTGCCAAGCATATCATAAACTTTAAGCAAAACATGGCTTCTAACATCTAACTGATAACTAATTGTGGTAACAGGGTTAAATGGATTAGGATAATTCTGATGTAGAGAAAATTCAGCCGGAACTTCTTGTGGATCTTCAACAGATACTATTGAACCAAGCTTTACAATTCGTAAATTGTCAAAGTAGTATGTTATGGGTAATTTATCTTCGTTATTGCTCAAACCAAACCAGTTTGCAGATCTTCCTTTGTCAGCGCCCGGAGGTGTTGAAAAATCAAAAGAGTATTCCTGCCATTTAGTTGTTAAATTTACTTCCATGCCCTGCCATACATTGAAGGAAGAATCTTCTACATCAAAGTTTGCAATAACATTATCCTTATCTGCTTTAGCCCAAACAAAATATCTATATTGGGAATTTTCTTCCACAGAAAATGGTTCATTAACAGCTTGAACATCCCATGGATTTGAGCCCAAATCTGTTACTTCAATTTTCAGAGCATGCTTACCTTCTTTAACGGTATCATCAACTATATTAAATATTCCAGAGGCAGGTGCACTAAGACCTAAATACCAGCCAGCAATATTTCCGCCGGTTACTCCAGCAGGAGTTTCCTCAAACCCCTGATTGGTATTAACAGGATCACCATGAGATACAACATCAATGGTAAATTCACCAACATTAATGAGGTTGTTATCGACATCTGTTACTGAAAAATTATAATCCAAATGATCACCAAGTGAAAATGGTCCTACCGGAATCCCGTAAATGCCATCTCCTGCGCCCCAATCATTATGCTGTGCATCATCGGATAGCTGAAGAGAATTTTCCGGACCGCCGTTAAGTGAGAAATTAATATGAACATTATTTATGCCTGTTTCGTCTTTTATATCTCCAAGAATAGTTTCGACCTTACCGGGTTCGAAATAATACTGATATACGGAACTGTATAATACTGCTGGAGGTGAATTATTGTCATCTGTAATTCCAATAGTGCCATACCAGATATGAGGAACATTATAAAACTTCTGCCATCGAGCGGAAGAGAAAGCAACAAAAGGTTTATTATTCAAAAGGCACAGGTTAGAAACATAACCATCCCACCCTGCATATTTTGTAAATTGAACCGGGCTGCTCCACGTACTTCCATTATCACTGCTGAATAAATACCGTCCATCCGGTGAAATTTGAGTAAGTTCGATAAGCATAGTGGGTAAAGAGCTAAAGGCAACATTTCCTATATAAGTTAATTGTGTATGTTTTGGCGGTTTAATTATTTTCATTTTATTATTTAATAAATAATATGCAATAAAAACAAGAAGTAGTATAATCAGAATTGAAGCCGCAATTATATATTCTCTCTTCTTCGTTTTTTTGATCTTTTCATAAGAACTTTTATTTATAATAATTGATTCAGAGCTCTCTCTCTTTTCTCTTTTCAGATCAGAAAGCAAATCATCAATATGCTGGTATCTTGTTTCAGGATCTTTATCTAATGCCTTATCTATTATTCTTTGAAAACCTTCACTTATACCGGATTTATATCTTGCTATAGGTTCCGGCTGATCATTTATTATTGCATAAAAAAGTGATGCCTCATGTTCTCCTTTGAACGGATATCTTCTTGTTATCATTTCATAAAGCATTATTCCTACTGACCATATATCTGTCCTCTGATCTACTTTTTCATTCCTGATCTGTTCTGGAGACATGTACTTTACTGTACCTAGGGTTGAACCGTCTTTTGTTAGATGTGTCTTTCCTTTAACCCTGGCCAATCCAAAGTCCAGTATCTTTACACGTCCTTTTTCATCTATAATTATGTTTTCAGGTTTTATGTCTCTGTGGATTATTCCTTTACTATGTGCTTCATTTAATCCTTCACATACTTGTACTGAGATATTAATTATTTTTTCAGCTGTCAATTCATCACTATTTAGTAGATCCCTAAGTGTTTTCCCCTCAATATATTCCATTGCTATGAAGCTTCTATTCTCATGAGTTCCAACATCATATATTGTAACAATATTTGGATGCGATAATGAGCCCGCAGTCTGTGCTTCTCTCTTAAATCTGGAATTTATATCAGGATCATTAGTAACATCAGGAGGTAAAAATTTTAGAACAGCTTTCAGATTTATATTTACATCATCAGCTAAGTAGAGTACTCCCATTCCACCTTCGCCGAGTTTTTCAATAATTTTATAATGTGATATTATTTTACCAATCATAAATAAGAGTACTAATTTTTATGGCTACGGCGGACAGGTCCACCTTCGCTGAGTTTATCGATAATTTTATAATGAGATATAAGTTTACCAATCATAAAGTATCCATTAAATTTCGAAGTTAACAAATGGATTTACAGGAAGGTTTATAAAAGTGAGGCTTTTAACTCTATATAAAGATATAGAGAAAGCCCCACATTGATACTATGCTAAGTGTCCCCTTATTAAATTAGAATCGAAATCTTTACTGATACTCTATTTTATAACCAGGCACACCAAGTTGCGATAAAACAAAACCAATAACATCAACACTATAATTAACTTGCTTGTCAAATCCGTTTGCCCAATGCCCCCCTTCATAATCAAAGCTTAATATAACAGGGTTTTCCGAAGAATTTGCTGCGAGCATTTTTGCATAAAACTTTACAGGTTCCCAACTAACAACCCTTGAATCATTTGCTCCTGATGTAATAAGCTGTGCGGGATATTTAATCCCATTTTGAATATGATTGTATGCATCCATTTCAAATAAACTTTTAAATTCTTCAGGATTTTTATATGTACCGAATTCATTTACATTCCAGATTCCATTTGGAGTATCTTCATCAATAAGAGCATTTAATGCACCAACCATGGGGACAGCAACTTTAAATAGATCAGGCCTTTCGGTAATTGCCCTTCCTATGAGAATTCCTCCAGCACTGGCACCACGACAAGCAATTTTTCCTTTACTTGTTATCTTATCTTGAATAAGATATTCGGCGCAATCTATAAAATCCCGCCATGTATTTGGTTTAGTCTGTTTCATCCCGGCAAGATGCCACTCTTCTCCTTTTTCCCCACCGCCTCTTACATGAGGATAAGCTAATACAACTCCTTCCTCGAGCTCAGGTAATTTTTCACCAATAAAAGCCGGATCTACAGAAATTCCATATGAACCATAAGCGTACATATCTACATAATTGTTCCCATCTTTCTTCATATTCTTTTTATGGATCAGAGAGAGGGGGACCATAATCCCATCCCTTGCCTTAAATTCTATCTCTTCTACTATATACTCATCAAGGAATGATAAATTTATTTTCTGATTAACAAGCTGAATTTCTTTACTTTCATTTGAAATAGGATCAAAATAAAACTCTTTTGAAGGATAATTCCATGAATTTAGATTATAATAAATACCATGCTGGTCCGGATATTGCCATAATGAACAAATGCCTGAATATGAGAGTTTAATTATATGTGTAATTTTGTTATCATCATTTAGATCAACATATCCTAATCCGCATTTCATTACATCTCTTTCGTTGTAGTAAAGTTTGTCATCTGCAATAACTATCTGTTGAATATCGATGCTGCTTGAAGGAACAATAACTTCAGCCGTAGATAAATCAGGATTTTCCAAAGGAGTCTTTAATACTTCTCCCTTTAATGAATTTTTTTGGGTCAGTACATACAAATATTTATTATATATCCAAAGATTTAAAACTTTATCATTTTCATTAAAAATTTTCTTCCATACTATATTTCCTTTTAGGCTGGAAGTACTTGTTATATAAATATCACCGTAGCTTACACTCCAGGCATAACCAAAGCAACAGTCAGATAATAAGTCAGGTTCAACCCAAAGCCAATCATTCGGTGATAGATGTAGTTCAGGGTTATTTTTAACAGAAAAGATAGTTTTATCTTCACTCTGTGATATTCCAATCAGATGGCTGCATATAGTAAAATCGGAGCTAATGAGCTTACCGTTTTCAATTTTTGCTTTCATATAAATTATGCCCGAACCATCAGGGATGATTAAAGGCCAGCCTTCTATTTCTTTTAGTGTATCAGGCAAAACTTCTTTTGTTTCGGAATTAATAATTACAGCATCATCAATCTCGCTTCCATCCATTGGAAATAAATCAACTAAAATTAAATCACCGTCTTTTGAAAATTCAATATTGTTTATATCATATTTCTTTTCTGTAAACGACTTATATTCTGCCGGATCAAATAAAACTTTTTCTTCATCGCTGCCCTTTTCTCTAATATAAAGTTTTCCCTGATTTTCAGGCAGTTTTGTTTTTTTGTAATAGTATTTATTGTTTTTTTCCCTAAAACAATCTATTACTTCACTCTCAATTGAAAGTGCATTTTTTACCATTTCGGTCAGTTTAGACCTGTTGGGTAAATTATCAAGAAATTTTCTTCCATATTCTGCATGTTCTTTCACCCACTCCTGCACTACAGCATTATCAAAATTCTGCATATAGCAATATGGATCATCTATTTTCACACCGTGATATTCTTTTGTTTCAACTCTAGTATTTGCCAAAGGCGGTTTCTTAAACTGGGATCTAAGTGAAATAGTAAAAAGGAAAAGAAATATTATTAAATAACTAAAAAAAGGTTTCATAGTATATCTTTCTAACTCAAGTTATGCAAGAATCAGTATTTTAAAGATGACATCTTTACTTTTTTCAAAATAAGGTTTATCTGAACTTATATTTTAGTAAAAAATTGAAAATAACTGTTCATTTTAAAGATATCATCTTTAGGTTTGCATAACTTCAGTTCCTAACAATTAATTTGAACTCTCTTGATTTATTTTTAACGGAAAGAGACTTTTTTGTTTTATCAGGATAACCTGTTCAACCTTATAGAATAACACCGCTTGAAATATTTTGGACATTTCTTCAGATAGTAAATTTTTTCAAAACATTTAATTTTTTGCAGCGTTTCTATCTACTTTGATTACTTCAGGCCAATGTATAGTTCCATCAAGAATAAGTTTACCGGTGGAAGCAGTTTTATCAAAACTTCCCGAGTAATTTCCGGCTCCGGTAACTCCTGAAAGGCTTCCTGTCCCATGAATCAATTTATATGTACCTGAAAAGTATAAAATATCCAATGTGTCTATTTTAACGAGAATGTTACCGATGAAGTCTTTACCTGCACCCGTTTTTACAGTACCGGATAGAGTACCTGTAATTCTATCTCCTTTTGCTGTTGTAATATCTAAGGAACCGGTTTGAGTAGTTGAATTAATTCTTGTAAAAGAGAAAATTTTAGAATTGCCGATACCGGTTACCGTTCCATTACCAATTATCTCAAGTATAGATGTATGTATATGATTTGAAAAACTACCCGATGATTGAAATGATCCATAAAAAGATTCCATAAAAGGATTAGGAATTATAATAATAGTTTTTTGCAAACTGTTGTCCGAAATCTCCGGTACTGCAGAAACAGGATTTTCTTTTTCACAGCCGGTTAAAAATATTACCCCTAAAATGACCATTGCAAATAGTAAGTTTTTCATCTCAACCTCCGATTATAAAATTTAACATTTTGTCTGAAATGAAAATCGAAAATAAAAGGAGGCATCTCTACTAAATTTGTAACATTAAGTTTTCAAATTGTAACATTTGAAGAGAGTTTTCTATAAAAAAGATTTGTAGAGGTTTTAATTCGGTGTTTGGGTTGATTTAGGGGCTGTTAGACGGGTATTCCTTATCATGAAGCAATAAATAATATTAAGAGGAGATGAACTTTTGTAAATATTCGGTAGGAGAGTATCCAAATAGTTCTTTAAAACAGGTAGCAAAATACGCCGGGTTATTAAATCCTACTTCATACCCAACTTCAGATATATTACCCGATTTTGTAAGCAAAAGTTTAGCCGCCTTATTTAACCGGTAAGATTTTATTAATTCATTCGAGGACTGTCCCGTAATAGCATTTAATTTCCTATGGAGCTGCATCCTGCTTAAATTTACTTCTTTTGCAAGCACATCTACAGAAAAATCTACATCAGAAATATGCTGTTCAATAGTATTTATTATTCTTGATAAAAAACTTTCATCGAAAGATGTAACTGCTATATCCTTTGGCTCTAAAATTATTTCTTTCCGGTACTTTTGCCGTAGCAGCTTTCTTTGGTTAATTAAATTATTTACCCTGGACTGCAATTCTGCAATGCTGAAGGGTTTTGTAATATAATCATCCGCTCCAATTTCAAAACCTTTTAGTTTATTATTAATTTCAGCACGTGATGTTAAAAGAATTACAGGGATGTGGCTTGTTCTTTCATCTTTTTTTATTTGTTTACATAGTTCAATCCCATCCATTTCAGGCATTACTACATCACTTATAATTAAATCCGGAATATTTTCATTAGCTTTTTCTATTCCATCTAAACCATTTGCAGATTCCAAAAATTTAGCAGGTAAGTTTAAATTTTCTTTAATAAAATTTCTTATATCATTATTGTCCTCAATTATTAGAATAATAGACTTTTCGTCTTCGGGTGATTCATTTGTTTTAGTATCACTTGCTATGGAAGCTTTTACAGGTGAAACTGAAAAATCAATTTCAGCATTTAACTCTTTATAAAAGTCTGCTTCTAAAGGTAGTGTAACGGTAAATATCGTCCCTTTTTTTTGTTCGCTTTCGACAGAAATAGAGCCGTAATGTAATTCAACCAATTCTTTAACTAGAGCTAATCCGATACCTGTGCCGGCAGAAATTTCACCAACTAAATTTCCGTGTTTAGTGAAGTATCGGTCAAAAACATTTTCTATTATCTCAGGATGAATTCCAATTCCGGTGTCTTCAATAACTATATTAAACATTCTAAATTTATTTTTAACTGTTAACTCTTCGGAAATAGTTATCATTACCTTTCCAGCTCTTTTTGTTTCAAGTGAATTGCCTGTAAACTTAATTGCATTTATTAATAAATTACTCAATATTTTTTCTAATTTGTCTTTATCAAAAACCGTTATGAGGTTTTCAAACCCGGGATCGAATGTTAAATTAATATTTTTTATTTCAGCCAGGGGCTGAAATGATGCCGTTATTCCTTTTATAAAAGTTATTATATCACTTTCTTCAAGTGTTAAATTTATTTTATTAGCTTCAATTGAAGAGAGATCAAGAAGCTGATTAATCAGTCTTAGCAGCCGGCTGGCATTTTTATATATTAACTTCAACTGATCGCTGCTATAATATTCAACTCCTCCCATTAATCTTTCCAGCGGCCCTAGAATTAAAGTTAGGGGAGTCCTTAATTCGTGCGAAAGATTCGTAAAAAAATTGGATTTTATTTTATCAAGTTCCTGCAGTTTTTCGGACTCTAACCTTGCGACTTCAGCCTCTTTTCTTCTTTCATAATTCGAAACCTGGAGTTCGGAGTTTTTAATCAATTGTCCGGCCTGAACAGAAATTATAGAAAGAAGTGTTAAATCATTATCGGAAAAGGGTTCATGATTTTTTTTGTTTATCATCTGAAGGACTCCGATTATTTTCCCTTCAAACCAGATTGGCGAACTTATCAAACTCTTAATATGCTTTCTTTCCTCTTCTGTAGTTCTAAACCTTTCATCTTTACTTAAGTCCTTAATAATCAATGATTTCTTATTCAGCAAAATCCAGCCTGTAATATGTTCTCCGATATGGGGTGTATTCCGGACTTTGCTGTTATTCTCCTGTTTAATAAAGGTTTTAAAAACTTCCTTGCTTCGTGAAACTAAAAGAATAGAACCATGTTCAGCATTAACAGCACCAACCGTTTTATTTAGGATTAATTTAAGAGTCTGATCAATATCACCTGCTCCACCGGCTGCAACAGCAATTTCATTTAGGACTTTAAGTTCGTTTACAGCAGCCTGGAAATTATTAAGATCGTTTTCAAGCTGCTGAATTCTTTTTTCATATTTTTCAAACTTATTTTGCATATATAACCCGGTGATTATTAGTTAGTTAAATGCATTTTCAATTAAAACCAACTTTCCACGATGTTTTTGCTTTAACTATATCTTTTCTTTAATTGATTCATGATTTTCATACTCATGAATATTGTATATTTTACATACATTAGGATGATTAATAGGGGAGGCCGTTTTGGCTTCCTTAATGAAACGTTTTCTTTCGTTAACAGAGCCGGAAAATTGAGACGGTAGAATTTTAAGAGCAGCAAACCTGTCAAGTTTTGTATTGAGAGCTTTGTAAACTTTGCCCATCCCGCCTTCGCCTAACTTTTCAAGTATCTTGTAATGTAAATGTCTTTCCCTAACATTATTCATCTCAGGTATAATATAATATCTTGAAGAGAACTATTACTTATTTTGTTTAATTAAATGTGGAACCTACGGGAAAGTATGTTTTTAACAATTATGCTAAATTTTTTTCATTATTCCAAATGTTTTTAGTACAGACTTAAAAAAATATTAATATGTAAGGCTCATCACTTTGTCCTTTTTTAATCTCCATACTTAAAGAAAAAATTATACTACTGTTATAATTCCGTGATAATTGATCTGCATATTGCCCTCAATTCTAAATTCTATAAAGTTTTTTCTAAAATTTATTAGTAGATGATTTTACAATAACAATAAAATGGAGGTGACTATGATAAAACAGGCCTATTTGTTAGTAATCATGTTTTCTTTTTTATTTCTCTCAAATACCTTGGCTCAAGTAGATCCCGATACGGCACAAAAAGCAAGTATTGATAGATTTAGTATGGAAGCAGGGCATCTATTTGTAAGAGATAAAACAAATGGACTTCCGGGTCCAAATAAACCTATTGATTTTGACCAAGGACCGTTTATTACAAAAGGATTAGGACCACACGGAGAACATATTTCATATTATAATTTTGATATTCAATCGACCGAACCCGCTCCAATTTATGTCCTATTTAAGGAAGGTGAATCTATGCCGGTTGAAGGACAATTGAATATTGTTAACGTTGTTCCCGGAGATACAGCATATAATGATTTTTGGGAAGTACAGAAAGTAACCGTTCCGGCCGATTACATTGCAAATACCGCAACAAGCTATCAGCAAATAGTAGATTCAGGTTATTCTGTGGAAGAAACTTCCACTCTCGTTAATTGTCCGATTGTTCCTGATAGTTCAACGGCTAAATTAAGATTGACTAATGAAAGTACAGATTTGACAAGAGGATGGTACAATAATAAGGTAGTCTATTATTTCAATTTCTCGGAAAAAGCGTTAATGACTGATCAAAATGATATGGTACCAATTTCACCCATCTATGTATCTTTCAATATCAACCCTGATCAACCAGGCGGGGGACCACCATCCGGTTTTAAGACTGAAACAGCAACGGGAAGAGCACATAATGTTACAGCTACGATCCCTTCTGATGATGGATATTCACCCATGTGGCTGGTGAATGTTTATGATAATGCAGATTTTAATAAAGTACATGACTTAATGTCTGCACAATCTGCTCATATTTTAGGAACAGGAATAGCAAACGTTAACTGCCCGATAGTTTCGGTAGCAGCAGGTGTTAATCCGGATACTGCTCAAAAAGTAGCTATAGATAGGTTCAGTATGGACGCCGGGCATTTATTTGTGAGAGACAATTCAAATGGATTGCCGGGACCAAATGAACCAATTGATTTCGATAGAGGTCCTTTTATTACTAAAGGTTATGGCCCTAGAGGCGAACTGATAGCTTATTACAACTTTGATGTACAATCTACAGAACCGGCTCCGATTTACGTTTTATTCAGAGAAGGGGACTCCAATCCGGTTCAAGGACAAATGAATATTATAAATGTAATACCAGGCGATACATTATATAATGATTTATGGGAAGTTCAAAAAGTAACTGTACCTGCAGATTATGTTGTGAACAGCGTAACAAGTTATCAGCAGATAGCAGATTCCGGTTATTCGATAGAAGAAACTAATATGCTGGTGAATTGTCCTGTTGTACCGGATGGTTCAATAGCCCGTATGAGATGGAATGGAAATGATTTTGGTTTGACAAGAGGCTGGTATAAAAATATGGTAGTTTATTATTTCAATTTTTTTGAAAAACAACTGATGACTGATCAAAATGATATGATTCCGGTAGAACCTATATATGTTTCATTCAATATTAATCCGGATCAGCCAGCAGGAGGTCCGCCATCCGGATTTAAAGTAGATGAAAGAACCGGGAGAGCTCACAATGTAGCAGGATCTATTCCGACAGATGATGATTACTCTCCTCTATGGATGGTAAATATATACGATAATGCAGATTTTGATATGGTTCATGATTTTGCTTCGGCTCAATCTGCTCATATACTTGCCGAAGGAGCAGCTATAGTTAATTGTCCCGTAGTTGCCGAATATGAAAAAATTGATAGGTTTAGTATGGATGCGGCACATTTATTTGTAAGAGATACTATGAATAAATTTCCCGGACCAAATGAACTAGTGGATTTTGATCATCCTCCGTTTATTACAAGTGGATTAGGTCCTAAAGGTGAAAGGATATCATATTACAATTTTGATATTCAACCAAGAGAACCAGCTCCTATATATGTCCTTTTTAATAGTATGACTGAATCGCCTATAGATGGGCAGCATAATATAATTGACGTAATCCCCGGTGATATGGGTTATAATGATTTCTGGGAAGTACATAAAGTTATGGTTCCAGGAGATTATGTAGCAAATTCAATTACTAGTCTCCAGGGCATAAAAGATGCAGGCTACATGATAGAAGAAACCAAAATGCTTGTAAACTGCCCGGTTGTCCCTGAAGGCTCAACAGCAAAAATGAGACTGACTAATGAAAGTCCGGATCTAACTACAGGCTGGTACAAAGGAAAAATTGTTTATTATTTCAATTTTTCAGAGAAAGCATTGATGACGGATAATAATGATATGGTTCCGGAATCAGATATATATGTCTCATTCAATATAAATCCCGGTTTAGATGGCGGCGGTCCACCTTCAGGATTTAAAACAGATACATCAGGTAGAGCTCATAACGTTACCGAGACTCTTCCTTCGGATGGAGCATATTCTCCTCTATGGTCTGTTAATGTATATGATAATGCCGATTTCGATATGGTGCATGATTTAGTTTCAGCTCAATCGGCTCACATACTTGATACAAGCATAGCCTATGTAAACTGTCCGGTTGTTAAAGTGGAGACTGCAGTTTCAGTAAAAAATGATAATTCCCTTATTCCCGAGAAATATTCCTTAACGCAGAATTATCCGAATCCATTTAATCCCTCTACTCAAATAAATTTTTCTTTAGTTAATAGTGAGAAGGTAACTCTTAAAATATATAACAGTATTGGCCAGGAAGTTGCGCAAATAATCAATCAAATTTTACCTGCAGGTAACTATACTGTTAGATGGAATGCCGGGAACTTTGCGAGCGGAGTATATTTCTATAATATACATACTAATAACTTTACCGCATCTAAGAAGATGATACTTCTCAAATGAGACGCTTCCGATATTTATCGAATAATCTGTTATTGTGGCTGTCGAATTCACTTTAAGAATTCGGCAGCCATTATTGGTTAGGCGTTAACCCTTATTCTGCATTGATCCCTCGCTGCACCGGTTTTTAATATCTCACTATTAATCAAAAGTCTCAAAAGAAGATAAAGAATATATGCTTGGATAATTATATTTAAGAATTTAAGTGAAACTAATCCGGCACAATAGTTGGATATTACATGATGTCAACTTATCTCTAACAAATATTCGCTGGGGGATGGGAACAAAGGCTGCAGGAGCCAGGAGGGTGTTTCTATTTCCCCAGCGATTTTGTTTAACCGGTTTCAAAACCAAATTTAATTTGTTGAATTATACAGATGTAAAGATGACATCGTTAAAAAAGAAAAATTACTTTCAATCTATTATTAAAATGTAAGTTCAGATAAATCTTATTTTTAAAAAATAAAGATGTCATCTTTTAAATACCGATTCTTCAAAACTTCTGTTAATTTGTAATTATTTAGATAAGCAATTAAAAATACCTGCCGGATTAAATCAATAATCTTTACTTATATATTCACATTTATCCGGAATTCCCGGTTTAACTAATAAAGTTTCTTCTCTTAAAAGTGCAACCTTCCCGGCTTCCATTCCTTTTTTCTTTACGACATATTTTTTTAAAGTAAACGATACAGGAACAGTACCTGCCGTTTTTGCTTTACTATGAAATGCAGCTAATGATGCGGCTTTCTTTAAAATATTTTTCGGAATATCCTCTTTGGCATTATCAACCCGAAGAATTAAATGTGAACCTGGAACACCCCTTGCATGAAACCAATAATCATTCTGCTTGGCAAATTTTATAGTTAGCAAGTCATTGTTCTTACTGTCTCTCCCGACATAAACATTATATTTACTTTCAATTAAGTAATGTTTAAACTTGTTTTGAATTTCATCATCATAATGTTTATTGGATTCCTCTTTAATATTTAACTCTTTCATAATTGTGATATAGTCCTCCGGTTCTTGTGCTTCCTCAAATTTCTTTTCGATAATTTTTAAATGTATATATTTATTTGAAGTATCATTAAATAACTCTTGCGATTTTTCATATTTAATATGATCATTTTTCGCTTTATCAAAATAACTGTCAATATTTCTTTTAGGAGAAAGAGTTTCATTTAATTTAATAGAGATTCGTTTATTCTCATTATAAATATCCTCCAAATCTATTGCGGTCATTCCTTTATGAATTAATGAAATGTTTATTAATAATAAATTCCCAAGTCTTTGATATTCACTTTCATTACTCCCTTTTTCCAATATTCCTTTTAGTTTATTCAGCTTTGAGGATAAATGTGATAATTCTTTATCCAGATATTTTTGTATCATCTTCTTTTTGCCTGATAAATGTTCGAAATATATTTTCTTTGATATAAAAGAGTTAAGAGCATTAATTAGATTTTCAAAAAATATTTTTTCTGAATAAGGAAAAATATTAAATGAAGAAACTCCCAAATAAACCTGCAATGATTTCCAATCCACAAATACGGTTGGCTTCTCATAAAAGATTTCTTTGATAACTTTTGAAAGTTGTTCAGCTATCTCCTCTTTGTTTTCTCTAAATATCCGTGATTTTACTTCGGAAATAATATCATTTCCGACAATGGGATATTTTGTTTTCAATCCTTTCCAGGTATCATCGTTATAAGCAAGTTGAAATTGAAGGGTATTCAATTTATTTATAAAAATAACAGATTCCATTTCTTTAATAAATTCGTACCGGTCAAAATCATCAGGCGGAGTCTTAAAACTGTTCAAATTATTATTGTTTGAATGAAAATGAATATTGGTATATTTCCCTCGTATTGCAAAATAAATCGAGTTTGATTCTAATTTTATTTTTAAAGTTCTGTCTTCTGCTGCAATTTCCAAATACAATAATTTTGAAGGGAGAAACTCCGTAAAAAAATCGATTGTATTTTTTTTAGCTCTGTAATAAGAATCCCTGAAGTTGATATAGGGAAATCCCGGATTAACTGAGATTTCTAAAAAAATTATCCCTCCATCATTTTTAATTTCCAGTATGAGTTTGTCCTTTTCCTGAGAAAATACTGATAATAGAATGGAATTATTTAAAATGGAATTTATTTCAACAATGAATCTATTTAGAAAAAAATAGTTCTTATACATGTTTTAAAAGTTATATTAAAACCAGGCATAAAAAAAGGGTTGAATATAAATCCAACCCTATTCATTCATAATTACAAATTTTATGTAGTTGAACCGGTTCTGGCTTTTACAATTGAATCAAGAGACTTTATTCTTAAAAATATAAAAATTCCACCTATAAAAGCCGCTACAGTCAACAATAGGAAGAAGATTGATTTATCTGTGAAAGTATCCCAATAACTTGCAAGTATCCCTGCGGCTTTTCCTCCTAACGAAGTTGATAAGAACCAGCCCCCCATCATTAACGCCGTAGTTCTTGCAGGGGCAAGTTTTGAAACTAATGATAATCCGATCGGGCTCAGGAATAATTCACTAACAGTAAAAACACCATAAGTAACAAAAAGCCAAATAGCTGCGGTTTTATGTGTATATACAGAAGGAACAGACATAATTGCAAATACCATTACCAGTGAGGACAAACCAGAAATAAATAAAGCATAGCCAAATTTTGAAGCAGTCGAGGGTTCTTTATTACGTTTTGCTAACCAGCTAAAAAATCCAACTAATAATGGAGTCAACATTATAATGAAAAAAGGATTAATAGATTGAAATAGTTCCGCGTTAGCTACCTTTATATTCTTACCCTGCTGCGGCCATTGAGATTTGGGTAAATTATTAAAATAGGGATTCGGACCTTCAACCATTACGGGCTCTCCGGTACTGTCGGTAACAATCCGTAAATATTTATCAACTTCCGGAACTAAGCGTGGTTTTGTATTTACACTTTGCAGCATGTCTACAACTTGTGCCGGTTTTTCCAGGACAGGAGCAATCTCACGGTTGGTATAATTCTCTGCCCAGATTGTCAAACCTGTAGCATTTTGATTATAGATTGTCCAAAAGATAATTGAAATAGTAAAGATAAAAAGTAATGCGCCTATGCTCCTTTTATCATCTCCTCCTGCTCTAAGCCATAAAGAAATGTAAAATGCTACAATCGGAACACAAGCAAATATAAATGCGTCATTTGAGTTCGAACCGAATAGATTATTTGGAATTATCCATCCGATAATTGCAAAAACGATAGCTGGAAGAAAGACATATAAAAATATTTTCATCATAGGCATATCTTCTTTTTCCATCGGTTTTCTAACATCTGCATATTTTACGTGTTTTAACCCGGTTGATAACCAAATTAAAGCAATTACAAGTCCAACACCGGCAGCGGAAAAAGCATACCCCCAGCCATATTTATTTCTTAAATATGCTGCAACAAAATTACATATAAGGGCACCTATATTTATACCCATATAAAATATATTATATGCATTGTCCTTTAATGGTTTAAGTTCATCTTTATTATAAATAATTCCGAGAATTGTACTAATGTTGGGTTTAAAAAATCCATTCCCGATAATTATTAAGCCAAGTGAAACGAATAATGCAGTATCACCTGGAAAAGCTAATCCGAAATAACCTGCTGCCATTAAGCTGCCGCCGATATATATAGACTTTATATATCCCAAATAACGATCTGCAATTAAACCGCCAATGAACGGGGTTAGGTACACAAGTGCGATAAAAGAACCGACAATATCCGCAGCAGTTCTAACATCAAAGCCTTTACCGCCGGTTGTTGTATTCGTTAAATAAAGAAGTAAAATTCCTACCATTAAATAATAACCGAAACGCTCCCACATCTCAGTAAAAAAGAGTACATATAGCCCTTTGGGGTGCTTTTTGAACATTAGCCTACCTCACTTAATTTCTAGCCAACAGCTATTTAATAAAAAAATAATAAACGCTAATTTAGGAAAGTAATTACAGTTTTACCACATTTTAATTCAATATTTACTCCATTTTTAATTGTTCCACAACTAACAAAAAAACATGATTGTTCTATATTTTTAATAATTCAACCTTAAAAAACTTAACGAAATAGCGTAGGTTTTCAGCCATTTTTTTGCTTTTAAGCTATTTATTTTTAATAGAGCCGATATTTATCCCTCCTTTTAAAAGATCATCCCTTAAAATCGATTTCTGTTTCAATGAATATGGCAGCCTCTAAACTCGGAAAGTTTATCTTGGAAGAATTTCAGAATTAAAAATTTCCTTTTATTTCATATAAACAAGCATCCCCGATTATTTTGAAAGGTTCAACATTCAAATTCAAAATATCTTTTCCCCTTGTTTGAATAGAACGTTCTATTACTATAAAACCATTTTCATTTATGAAATTATTTTGGATTAAATTTTTAACAACTTCATAGACATCATCTTTAAAAAGGGGGGATCTGCAAGTATGAGATCATAGTGTACTTTATTCTTCCGATAAGAATATTTTAATACCTCCATTCTGAAAACAGAACATTGAGAATCTGCTCCAAGAGAAGATATATTTTTTATTAGATTTTTATATATAAATAAATTTTTTTCTACAAAATCGATTTCATTTGATCCACGGCTTAAACATTCCAATCCTAAAGCACCTGAACCGGAATAAAGATCAAGGACCTTAATTCCTTCAAAATTTATTTTATTATTTAAAATATTGAATAAAGTCTCACGGACACGGTCGGTTGTAGGTCTTATTTCTTTTGATTGAGGAACTTTAATTAATCTTCCCTTAAATTTCCCTGATATAATTCTCATCATAAAAAACTTTGTTATTAAGAGGGAAGAATTAGGTTAACCGGTATGCAATTCCGGCAGAAGGAGAGAACAGGTTAAATTTAGTTTTATAAAAGTTATTATTAAATAGGTTATTGTTTGGTATTATCCGGTCGAATGGATTAAACTGCGTAAACTTAATACCCGAATCTTCACTCAAACTATCTACAATTTGCGGAGTTATTTCATCCCCGCTAATAAATGCGCAGTCTACGACTCCCGGATTTATTTTAAGAACATTGTTATGGTTTAATTCATTTTTTAAATGATCTGATATTTCCCTCACACTATTTATAGGTATTAATTTGTAATAAATTAATTTCCCATGCAGTGCAAATAAAACAGATAAATTTTTACTATTAAAATAAACGCTTAGTGTAAGGTTTTTATCATTAAAATTATTATTGATAGATAAAGATTTTTCCGATGCAATATGTATATTATCTACAAACTTAAGCTTAAATTTATTATTGACACAAATTTCATTGAGCATCTTTAAATATTTTCTCTGCGTAGCCAGAATCAATGCCGTATTTACATTAGAATA
This sequence comes from uncultured Bacteroidota bacterium, assembly GCA_963740945.1. GTDB lineage: Bacteria > Bacteroidota > Ignavibacteria > Ignavibacteriales > Ignavibacteriaceae > CAVQBP01. Next base: position 165,279 of record CAVUGE010000018.1, read on the forward strand.
TTCATTCTTATCTATTTCTAAAAATTGAATCACCAGATCCTTTACATTTAGAAAAGGATAAAGTAATGAAAATTCCCATCTGAATTCTTCTATTAGATCATTATGAAGAAGTGTCGATTCATACGGAATCTGCATAGTATATAATAATTCAAATGGGAGGGTAAAAGAAATATGTTTGGCTGTTAAGGTTTTTTTAAGTAATAATTCGTTTATAGCAGCCTGAATTAACGAACTTATTTTTGTCACCTTATCGGTGTTAAAATTCAAAGTTTCATTAAAATACGCTTCATCCAAATTATCCAGTTCAAACCGGTCATTCTTTCTTACAATTTCAACTAACTGCAGTTTTGAATTTGTAATAGTGAGACCGGCATGATTTTCAAATACAGCCATATTTTTGTAGTTACTCCCACGAAGCAGTATTTTTTAAAGCTTCATCAGTTTTACTTCCGACTGATCCGTATCCATCCGGATCCTCAAGGTAATATAAATTTCCCATTTTTGTTACAGAATCAATACGCGTTATTTTTCCAGTTCGATTAATCACAGTATCCGCAGATAATGATGTATCAACTTCTAAAAAATATTTTTGGTGGGTAACAGGGGAAAAATAAAGACTGTCCGGTGTAAAGTTTCCGGAAGTCAAAGGAACAAATGGATTTGCCGGCCTTCTAGATAATGAATCATATGCATTCATAATACTATCAACCATAGGGCTGGTTTTAATAAAAGTAACTAAACTATCTAAATTTCCTGTAAATTTACCAAACTTTTGCTGCCAGAGAATCTCAGCTTCTTTTAAGTTTTTCATCCTAAGATGAGATTCACTTTTATAGTGTTCTTGTAATTCAACAGCATTTTTGGGATCAATGATTGCAACTTTTATTAATACAAGTGCAAGTATTATAATTACGATGTATAAACCAATATTAATGTACCAGGGTTCGCGTTTGTTCATTTTTCCTCCGGAGCTAAAAAAATTTGTTTTTATTTATTCAATATATAAATACTTTTTGATTTTATTGAATTTTGAAGTTCCAATTCCTTTTACTTTAAGAATTTCTTCAAGTTTCCCAAATTTACTGATTTTATCCCGAAATCTTATAATGTTCCCCGCAGTAACCTTTCCTATTCCGGGAAGTTTTATTAAATCCTCTATGGAAGCTGTATTTATGTTTAGACTTTTTTCTGGGGGTACGTCTTTTTTATTTTTTTTAAAATTTATTTCGTTAAAATCTAAAACTTCCTGCTTATAGTCAACAACTTTATTAGCTATTTCTTTATTACTATGTGAACTATCCTGAATTCCTGAGTATTCAAACAGGCTGTCCTGTTTAGTATAATCAAATACTTGTAATTTTTCATTCTCTTTTTGAATTACAAAATATTTTACGCCAAATCCTATTATAAAAATAATAATAAGAAATAAAACGACCTTAATTTCTGTCTCTGTAAACCCTATTTTCTCTGAAATTTTTTTAAGCATTAAAAGAGAAATATTGAGTATTAACGCTAATTTGCCTGCCCTCTGAAATCTTAGTACAACGAAACGTTTCTATTTAATTTTATAATCCAAACTTGCTGAAAAACTTTTTCCCTGATTCACTTCCGTCCTTAAAATTAGGCATATCGGAAAGTTCCTTTAATAGTTCCTTTTCTTTTGAATTTAATTTTTTAGGTACTGCCAGATTTATTCGTACTATCTGATCACCGGAACCCGAATGATTAAGGTGCCTGACTCCCTTATCTCTCATCTTAAGTAATTTACCCGGTTGCGTTCCGGGATCTATTTTCAATATAGCCTTTCCGTTTAATGTCGGAACTTCAACTTCAGCTCCTAATGCAGCATCCGGAAAATTAATTTGAAGATCATAAACTACATCGTCTCCTTCGCGAACAAAGTATTCATGAGGTATTTCTTGAAAGATAACAATCACATCACCGGAGGGTCCTCCTCTTTTACCAATATTACCTTCACCTCTCAATGTCATATAACTGCCGTCATGAACACCTGGAGGAACGTTAACATTCAAAAACTTTTCATCCTGAATTCTTCCTTCTCCAAAACATTTTTTACATGGTGTATCTATAACAGATCCTTCACCGTTGCAGTTGTTGCATGTGGTTATGTTAACAAACTGTCCGAAAACTGACCGGGAAATTGTTTTTACTTCGCCAGTTCCCTGACAAACCGGACATGTTTTTGTTGATGTTCCTGTTTCAGCTCCGGAACCATTACATTCATCGCATTTTATCTGCTTTCTAATTTTTATTTTCTTTGAAGCACCTTCTGCTATTTCTTCAAGAGAAAGTTTTAAGGTAATTTTTAAATCGGAACCGGGAATTCCATGTCCTCCTCTTGATCTGCTTCTTCTCTGACCTCCGCCAAAGAAATCGTCAAATATTGAAGAGCCCCCTCCGAAAATATCCGAAAAATGCGAAAAAATATCATTGATATCAGAAAATCCTTGCGAACCATAACCGCTGCCCCTTACGCCTTCATGCCCAAACCTGTCATATCTGGCTTTTTTATCATCATCACTTAATATTTCATAGGCTTCCGCAGCTTCCTTAAATTTTTCTTCTGAACTTTTATCATCCGGATTTCGATCTGGATGATACTGCATAGCTAGTTTCCGGTATGCTTTTTTAAAATCATCTTTTGTAGCATTTCTATCTACCCCAAGAACTTCATAATAATCTCTTTTTGTCATATAACCTTATTATTTATTTGAATTATCTCTATTTTGTTCTGAATGTGAACTTGAATCTTCAGCATAATCTTCACTGACTATTACTTTTGAATGACGGATTACTTTATCTTTATAAAAATAACCTTTTTCTATTTCATCAAGGACCGTATGAGGTTCAACTTTTTCCGACTTTCTTTGCATAAGAGCTTCATGAAACTCAACACTAAATGGTTTTCCCACTGCATCAATCTTCTTTACCCCCTGTTCAGAGAGTATTTTCATCAGTTTATCATATATTAATTGAATCCCTTTCTTAATAGATTCTACATCTTTTGCCGAATCCATATGTTCGATAGATCTTTCAAAATCGTCTACAACAGGGAGCAGTTTAACAATAAATGTTTCCGCAGAATACTTCAAAAGATTTATCTGATCATTTTCTGTTCTTCTTTTATAATTTTCGAATTCAGCAGCTTTCCTTAATAATTTATCTCTTAAATCTGCAATCTCATTTTCAAGCTGTCCGACTTTTACAAGTATCTCTTCTTCTTTTCCTAATAAATTTTTATCCAATTCCTTATTTAATTCATTTTCATCTTCAATTTTATCCATATAATCTTCCTGATTTGTATTATTTTGTTCCTCTTTATTATTTTTTTCATCATTCTTGTTTTTTTTCATGTGTTACTCCTTATTTGGTAGTTCATTTTAAAATCTCTGTCAGCATTTTTGCCATGTAATCAACAATAGCAATAATTTTTGGATATTCCATCCTCTTTGGCCCTATAACCCCAAGAGTTCCGGAGACATCCCCAACCTGGTACTCTTTTGTTACAAGGCTGTAATCGTCCAGTTTTTTATCTTCGTTCTCCGAACCAATAGAGATAAACACCTGATCATCCGTTTTATTAAACTTATCCAAAATGTGAATAATAATATCTTTATCTTCTATCAATTCAATCACACTTTGAAAGCTGCCCGGATTTTCAAATTCCGGCTGTTTAATCACATTTTTTGCTCCTGTAATAACCAGATTATCTGTTTTTCTAACATCATTGAATATTTTATCCATCGAATCAATAAATAATCTTATTATCGGCTGATGGTCATCTTCAATATCTTTCATTCTCTCCGTAAAAGAAGCTCTTATTTCTTTAAGAGTCAATCCGCTTAATCTTTCACTTAATAACCTCTGAACGGATTCTATTTGCGAAGGATTAATCTGTGAGGTTAACTCTAAAGTGATTGTTTTTACCAAACCGGCTTTTATACTGAGTACAACTAAAATACGGGTTGAAGAGAGAGTGATAATCTGCAGTTTTTCTAAAATTCCGGATTCAAGCTTCGGATAGGAAACACATGCGAGTTGTTTTGTAATGCTACTAAGAAGAATAGAAGTAATCCTTAAAAGCTCATCCGTTTCAATCATATTTGCTTCTAATTCTTTATTAATAAATCCTTTTTCAGAATTTCTAAGCTTTTGGATATCTATAAGAGTATCAACATAAAACCGGTATCCTTTATCCGTAGGGACTCTTCCAGCTGAAGTATGCGGATGATTAATAAACCCGGATTCTTCCAGATCAGACATAATATTCCTTACTGTAGCTGCTGAAATACCTATATTATAATGCTTGGTTATATTCCGGGAGCCAACCGGAGAGGCAGTCAGAATAAATTGCTGAATAATATATCTGAGAATGTTTTTCTCTCGTTCGTTTAATTCTTCATGCGGCATAGTTTTTTAACTTTTCTCTCTCAATTTTACAAATATATTAAAAATAATGGAAATTTTTAATTAAAATTAAATGGATGTACTATTTTTATCAATAATTGTTCCAAAATAAAACACTCTAACTTTTCAAAATAGTAAGAATCCAAACTAATTTAATACTTTTTACCAATTCCGGTTTCTTAAACTTGCTCTTGCACTTGCTCATGCTCTTTGGTTACCCACCGGAGCTTTAGCGTAAGTGGGCACTTCTTTACACTAACTTAACCTAATTTTAACACTCCCTTAACTTTCCAAATACCTCATTTCCATATATTTACATTAATCAAATTAAAAAAATAAGGAGAATTTAGATGTCAAAAACATATTTTGGATGGGATGGAAAATATGAAATATATAACGATAGTTGTATAATTCAGCAAAAATTTAATTTTCAAAAGGAATTGATAAATAAATATAAAATTTTTAATAATGCCGAATCAATCCCTAACCTGGTAGATAAAACTACTATACAAAAAATAATTGAATATGAATTCGGAGTTGAAAATTTTAAACATGCCGGTGTTTAAAATAATATTCTATTCAATATCCTTTTTCATCTGTTCAAATTGCTCTTTTGAAATCTCACCTTTTGCATATCTTATTTTTAATATATCCAGGGGACTATCCTGATGCGGAAAAGGCGGCGGCAAATGCAATTGCCGGTTTTTATTTCCCTGATTAACAACCAGGTAAATAATCAAACCAATGATAGCAACCCAAAAAACCCATCCGAACCAGAGCCCTCCTCCCCAAAACCAATTATGAAACATTTTGATTCTCCTTCAATAATTATTTAACAATATTTCTCAAATAATTATTAAACAAATTTAATAAAATTAGCAGACTATAACTATAAACAATTTTATCCCAACTACCCACAACCCGTTAATTACAATTCACCACTACCTTCCCTGTAGTTTTCCCTGATTTTAATAACCTTACTCCTTTAGGTAAATCAGCAAAAGAAAAAATATGATTTATTAACGGTTTTGGTAAGTTTAATTTCTTTATTTCTGCCAGCATATCTTTTAGGAACTCAATTCTGTTATATAACCAGATTAAATTGAATGCCATAACCGCACGGTTCTGTTCAATCATTCTTAAAGGATCAACTTTGGGCCTTGTTAAATATCTATAAGCCAGTTTAAACAGATTGGATGCGGAACTACCGGTTGAATAAGCACCTGCACCGTAGACTATTATTCTCCCTGTATGAGTTAACAGATTAAACGAAGTTTTGAAAACTTTACTCCCTACAGTATCAAGGACTATATCGAGTGCACGATCACCCAATGCTTCCTTAATCCTTTCTTTGAGATATTTATCCCGGACAATTATCCGGTCATAACCTTCGGATTTTAACAACTCCGCTTTTGAGCTATTACCAATTGTCCCAATCGTAAATGCGGAAAATCTTTTTGCTATCCTGTTTGCGTTTAATCCTACTCCTCCTGCAGCACTATGAATTAGGACAGTTTTATTTTGATTTATTTCTCCTAAAACCACTAATGCATAATAGGCTGTTAAAGATTGAACAATAGATGAAGCACCCTCTTCGAATGTCCAATCATCAGGTAATTTCAATATATAAGCCTGGTCTATATTTATATGCGAAACATATCCTCCGAATTTTGTCGCACTATACACACTATCTCCAATTGAAAATTCGTTTACATTTTCTCCTTTCTTTATTATTACTCCGGAAAACTCCAATCCTGGAATTAAATTAAATTTAGGTGCAGCCTTGTATAAACCGAGTATTGAAAATATGTCCGCAAAATTTAACCCTATTGATCTTATTTCAACAGTTACCATATCTTTTTCAGGTTCCGGCAAATTTTCTTCAATTAATTTCAAATTATTAATCGAACCGGCTCTTTTTAAGAAATATACTTGTCTAATCATTTATTGCTTTTTATATTATAAACTTAAATGGACTAAATGGTTTTAGCCGCCCCACTATTAAATAAAATTTTATTATCAAAAATATTAAATCTTTGTAAAAAATGGATGGAATAATTACCACTTTTCTTCAAATATTATTAAATTAATAACTGAATTTACGCAAATATAAAGATGACATTCATTAGTGGCACTAATTAGTTCAGATATAATTGCAGAACTTCAGTTAAGTAACTAAATTACTCCATTATTCACCTCAATTATTTTATTATACTGTAGAGTAATACAGCTAATGGTGGCGGCCAGGTGGTGCACGTTTACCCGGCTCAATAAAGGTTCTGAAGACCGATGTCATTTTTCATTTGACAAATAAACTTTTTTAATTATATTAAAGACAATTAAAAAGAATCTCATATCCACCTTTTTAATATCCCAATTCATTTCACATATTTTTTTTAATAATTTTTTTGGAGGCTTCATGAAAAAACTGTTATTACTAACAGCAGTAGTTTTGGTAATCCTCTTTCAGTCGTGTAAAGATATTCCTTTTCCAGTTGATCTTTTCCATACACTGAATGGACAAAAAGACACCGCAATAGTTACAACATTTGTTACCGGTCTTAATGCACCGCGCGGTTTGAAGTTTGGTCCCGATGGTTATTTGTATGTTGCAGAGGCAGGCTTAGGTGGAGATAGTTCAACTCAAGGTCAATGTGATCAGGTTGTACCTCCTATCGGGCCTTATCTAGGAGGATATACCGCAAGAATATTAAAAATAAACTCCTCTGGAATTGTTACTGTTGTTTTGGATAGTCTTCCTTCTGCTCAGAATGCAGTAGGAGACCGAATTGGGGTTAATGATATTGCGTTTATGAATAATGATTTATATGCTTTGTTAATGGGGGGAGGTTGCTCACATGGTCACTCTGATTATCCTGCTTCTTTAATTAAAGTAAATGCAAATAAAACTTGGTCTGTTGTTGCTGATCTAAGTAATTATCAAGCAAATAACCCTGTTGCACATCCGGAACCGGATGATTTTGAACCGGATGGAAGCTGGTATAGCCTTATAACAGTTGATGGTAATTTCTATGCAATTGAAGCTAATCATGGGGAGCTGGTAAAGATTACACCTAATGGGGATGTTAGCAGGATACTTGATTTCAGTGCTATTTATGGACACATTGTACCGACTGTTGTAGCCTTTCATAATAATTTTTATGTTGGAAATCTAAACACTTTCCCGGTAGTTTCAGGCAGCTCAAATATTTATAAAGTAACCAAGGATGGCTGGCCGCAAATTTGGGCTTCAGGATTTTCTACTATTCTTGGTGTTGTTTTCGATAAGAATTCAAATTTGTACGTATTAGAAGCAACTACTGCTGATGGTCCTCCGACTCCCAATACAGGGAAAATAATTAAAATTTTCCCCACCGGAAAAAAAGAAGTCCTTGTTGATAATTTAACTTTCGCAACAGGCATTGCAATTGGACCAGATGATGTATTGTATGTTTCCAATAAAGGATTTGGTCCTCCGATTCCTGGATACGGTGAAATTTTAAGAATTCAAATAATGAAGAAATAATTTTAGAATAAATCTTAATTACTATTAATACAAACCTCCGATGTTTCCAAAAACATCGGAGGTTTTTCTAAATTTACTTCATTCCAAAGAATATCATAAACCTTCAAACTTACTAATTAGAAATTTACAATCCGGAATTCGTCTTAAAATTAAATGGATTACTTAACTTAAATGGCTTAAACACACAAAAAGGAGAGATGATAAGATGAGAGAAAATAATTTAATTTAAATATAAAAAATGGGGTTATATCAGCAAATGAGTTCAGGGCGCTTCTGTTAAACAGAATTACTGCCTTTACGGCAAGTCCTGACGCCTCGGTACGAAGACTCTACCCGATATTTGGACTTGGCTGTATATAACCCCATTAAAAATCAATCACAATTTATAATAGATTTTTTTAAAATCAAATTACTTCTATCTTTGGACAAATATAATTTGTATGGCTTTGTCTAAACACATGAAATTTTATTTAAGGTTTTAGTATTTTTAAAAAACTCATAATAGAATTTACATAAATCTTAAGGAGAACAATATGGAGTATACCTTTTTAGGTAGAACAGGATTAAAAGTAAGTAAAATTTGTCTCGGGACTATGAACTTCGGCCCATATACATCAGAACCGGATAGCTTTAAAATTATGGATAAAGCTCTTGAACTTGGAATCAATTTTTTTGATACTGCAAATGTATATGGATGGGGTAAAGATGTAGGACTTACTGAAAAAATAATAGGGAACTGGCTTGAGCAGGGAAATAACAGAAGAGAAAATATAGTTCTCGCAACAAAAGTTTATGGAAAAATGGGTGAAGGTGTAAATGATCAAAAGTTATCAGCCTACAACATTCGCAAAGCTTGCGAGGATAGTCTGAAAAGACTAAAAACAGATCATATTGATCTCTACCAGATGCATCATATAGATAGAAATACACCTTGGGAAGAATTATGGCAGGCAATGGAACAGCTGGTTAAAGAAGGAAAGGTTATTTATGTCGGGAGCAGTAACTTTGCAGCCTGGAACATTGTCGAGGCGAATTATAAAGCAAAAGAAAGAAATTCTCTTGGTTTAGTTTCTGAACAAAGTATTTACAGCCTTCGAAACAGAAACATTGAACTCGAAGTAATTCCGGCCTGCAGGGCTATGGGAGTAGGTATAATTCCGTGGAGCCCTTTGGCAGGAGGACTTCTTTGCGGAATTCTTGATAATCCTAATTCGGGCAGAAGAAGCAGAGAACCTTTGCAAAAATCGGTGGAAAAGCTTCGTCCTCAAATTGAATCTTATGAAAACCTTTGTAAGGAATTGGGTGAAAAGCCCTCTAAAGTGGCTTTAGCTTGGGTGCTGCATAATAAAGATATAACTTCTCCAATTGTAGGACCACGAACCCTGGAACAATTAGAAGAAAATGGTGCATCGATAGATATTAAGCTTTCCGAAGAAACATTAAAAAAACTAGATGAAATTTGGCCAGGTCCAGGTAATCAAGCTCCGGAAGCCTACGCATGGTGAACTGATGGTTAAATTCCAAATGACAAAAAACAAAATACAAATAAAATTCCAATGTCAAAATTCAAATATTCAAACAAAGGAATCAGTGGTCAATCTGTAGTCATTCGATTGTCATGCAATGGACATTTGGTTGTCATTTGATGGATGTAGTGGTGAAGTTTTGGAATATTGTAGGATGATGCTAAGTCTTTTTAAACTTCTTGATTGATTCTTCTATTCCCTGGTTATAAGGAGTCGGGGTGAAGTTGAAATGATTATTAAATTTTGAGGAATCAAATATGTAATCATATTCGTACTGGTACATCATTTCATTTAGTTCTTTTAGTAAAGTATTGAATGTACCTAAAACACTGAACATCCATTTTTTAAGAACTGTGTAATTTGCTTTTTTGTTTAACTTTTGTGCAGTAATCTTAATAATTTCTTCGCCAGTAAGTGGAGGACTTGCAGTCGGCATATGCCATGTTTGATTATAATTTGATTCACTTTTTGATAAAAGATATAGAGCTTTTCCGCAATCGCCTGTATTAGTAAAAGAATGCTTTACTTTTGCATTGCAAAACCATTGTGCCTTTTTTCCCTTCATTAATTTATTCAGAACCGCAATTGATATCGTACTTACATTTTCCGTATATGGACCGTAAAAATCGGCAGCTCTGGCAATTAATGCTGTTACATTTTTATTCTTAATTTCCGTATTTAAATAATCAACCAGTTTTGCCCTTACTTCACCTTTTTTACTTGATGGATTTATTGGAGTATCTTCTGTCATCCTTCCATCTGCTTTACCATATGAATATACATTATCAAAAAATATCAGCTTGGCATTTTTTGCTCCGCATACTTCAACTGTATTCCGCATTATTTTAGGCCATTGTTCTCTCCAAACATTTGTATCATATTTTAAACCGGCAACCAGATATACAGTTGAAAATTCTTCAACTACATCATTTACTTCATTGAAATTTAATAGGTCTGTTTTTACTGATTCTATTCCCTGAATTGTTTTTATGCTGCGCGAAGCTAATTTTACTTTCTGATTATTGGCAGACAATTCTTCCGTTAATACTTTACTTATTGCACCGCCTGCTCCTAAAATAATATGTTTCATTATATACCTTTGTAAGTTTAAGTTCAAGTTCAAGTTCAAGAGCAAGAGCAAGTGCAAGTGCTTACACTTTTTTGGAAAATATTTCTTATTTTAATATATATAAAATAGCAAGATAAATAGAAATAGTTTCTCTAAGTTTGAGGGGTATCAAATCAAATGGGAAGAAGTAATGTATGATTCAGGGAAATTCGGACCATTCTCTAAAAGATAATTTCGGCAGAATAATTAATTATTTACGGTTATCTGTAACTGACAGATGTAATCTTAGGTGTGTTTACTGCATGCCGAAAGAAGGTATACAATCTGTCTCACACAAGGAAATACTAACTTACGAAGAAACTTTTCGTTTAATAAATATATTTTCCGGTTTAGGAATAAATAAATTGCGTATAACCGGTGGAGAACCATTTGTAAGGAAAGGCTTAAATAATTTTATTGAATCTGCTGCAAAGGCAAATCCTAAACTTCAAATTTATATAACAACTAATGGTGTTTTAACTTTTCCATATTTGTCCAAATTAAAGGAGATAGGAATTAAAGGAATCAACTTAAGCCTGGACAGCTTAGATAAGGAGAAAGTTAAATTAGTTGCAAAAGGGGATTATCTAAATGATATTTTGAAAACATTGCATGAAATAATCAGGCTTAATATCCCGGTCAAAATAAATACAGTTGTAATGAGAGATTTCAACACTGATGAACTTAACGGTATAGCTGCAATTGCAAAAGATGAGAACATTGAAGTCCGCTTTATTGAACAAATGCCTTTTAACGGGAAAAGCAGTTCAATAAAATATATTAGCACAAAAGAAATATTAGCTCTTCTGCGGAAGGCTTATCCCGGAATAATTCCCTTACAATGTGGTAATTCAACTGCAGATTTATTTTCAATTCCGGGCTTTAAGGGTAAGATTGGAATAATCGGCAGTTATTCAAGAACTTTCTGCAGTTCGTGCAGCAGAATTCGAATAACGCCTATCGGTATCTTAAAAACATGTCTTTATGATAACGGTGTATTGAGTCTTCGTGATATGATGAGAGCAAATTACTCAGATTTAGAAATAAAAGAAGCTGTTATTAATAGTGTAAATAAAAAATCTAAAAATGGCTTTGAATCAGAGAATGCTTCAAAGCTTTCCATAAAAAATTCAATGGCAGCAATTGGCGGATGAAAAATGTAGAACAGACATTCCTGTCTGTTCAAATTATTTTTTTAACTATCATTAAGTGAAAAACAAAATTCTAAATAAGTTAAACCTTTACGAGTTCTCCGGTGCTGTCGGGGATTTGGGAACTTTGCTTCCGCTGGCTTTTGCTTTGGTTATAGTAAATGGGTTTCCTCCCGAAAGATTATTCTTATTATGGGGGATAGTTTATGTTTTTACAGGCTGGTATTTCAAAGTTCCGGTCGCAGTTCAGCCTTTGAAAGCAATGGCGGTTATTGCAATCGCTAAAGGATTTTCGATGGAAATGCTTTCCATTACAGCCTTCTTTTATGGAATTTTACTTCTGATTTTATCAATTACCGGTTTAATTAATTTTCTTCAAAAGGTCTTTACTCCTGGACTTGTAAGAGGCGTTCAGCTTGGAATTGGTTTAATACTGGCACAGAAGGCAATTCAACTGGTTGTTGAAAAGGGGATATTGTTAAACTTTACCGGTTCATCATTATCAGTCAGTATTCTGTTATTAATAGCTGCAACTGCAGTTATTTCAATATTTCAATTTAAGAAAAAAATTCCTATTGCTTTAATATTAATTTTCTTCAGTATTATATTCTTTAATTTATTAGGCTATTCCCCCGGAATTAACAATAGCAGTAAAAGTTTAATATCTTTTACACTGCCTAATTTTTCAATTCTCCTTGATGCTCTCATCTTTTTAATTATTCCACAGCTTCCATTAACTCTGGGAAATGCAGTTTATGCTGCGAATGATATTTGCCATACGCTCTGGAATAATAAAGCGGAAAAAGTCTCTGCTTCAAAGCTGGGATTCTCAATTGGTTTAAGTGATACAATAATAGGTCTGTTAGGCGGTTTCCCTATCTGTCATGGAGCTGGAGGTATGGCAGCTCATGCACAGTTCGGTGCTAAAACCGGAAAGGCTACAATAATTATCGGCTCTGTTTTAATACTGCTCTCTCTAGCAGGCTTTGCTTCATTTCTATTTTTTATTCCGGTGCCCCTTTTAGCCGCTATGCTGCTGTTCGATAGCTACAGGATGTCAATTCTTGTTAAAAAGGTTAAAGATAATATTCAATTAATTACTGCTATCCTGGTTGGAATTATTTCATTTGCAACGAAAAATTTATCTATCGCATTGGCAGCAGGTATTATTTTTGAGTTTGGATACAGGTATTTAGTAAATAAAAATGTCTTATTGTTAAAAGAGTTTAAGAATGATTGATGTAAGTCCAAAATTTGATACACTGCGTTATGCTAAAGCCGAAGGATGGATTATAACAGATGGAGAGATTATTGAAAGGATAAAAGACAAAACTGTTCCCAAAGGAGATGTACTTGAAATCTCGCGCGCTGCCGGAATAAATGCTGCAAAAAGAACTTCCGAAATAATAATTTTCTGTCATCCAATACCGGTTGATTGGGTAAATGTTTCTTATGAAGTTTATGAAAATAAAATCAAAGTAACTTCGGAAGTAAAGGCAATCTGGAAAACAGGTGTTGAAATGGAAGCGATTACTGCTGTAACGGCTTCATTATTAAATATGTATGATATGCTTAAACCTCTTACGAATAATCTGCTAATCACTGATATTAAGGTTGTTGAAAAAAGGGGAGGGAAGAGTAATTTTAAAGATGAACATCCAGATATAAAAGCGGCAGTTGTTGTAATCTCCGATTCTACATTCAAAAAAGAAAGAGAAGATAAATCCGGGAAAGCTATAAAAGAGTTTTTAGAGAATAATTCAATTGCTGTGGAATTTTATGAAGTTTTGGCGGATGATAAAGAAAGAATAAAAATAAGGCTTAAAGAACTATCTGACAAAGAAAAAATAGACCTGATTTTAACCACAGGAGGTACCGGATTAGGGCCAAAAGATTTAACACCGGAAGCTGTTTCTGAAGTGATAGAGAAACAGGTTCCCGGTATCGTTGAAGCTATCAGAAAATATGGGAAAGACAGGACCCCTTACGCAATGCTTTCAAGAGAAGTTGCCGGAACCCGGGGGGGTTCAATTATTATAACTCTTCCAGGAAGCTCACGGGGAGCTTTAGAAAGTCTTCATGCTTTATTTCCAGGGTTGCTTCATGCATATTCAATGATGCAGGGAGGGGGACATAAGGAGGAATGGATGAATGGATGAATGGAAAAATGGAGTTATGGGGGAATGGAGGAATGGAGGAATGGAGGATTGAATGAATGTCTTTTTAATTGTAGTACTTTTGGGAAAGGTTTTAAGGGTTTGGAAAATTAAAAAAAGAGAAATAAAAATGATTACAATTCAGGAAGCTTTAAATATTGTTCTGGAAAATATTCCTCATTCTGAATTTGAGGAACTTGAACTTATAAATGCAGCAGGGAAGAGACTGGCTGAAGATATTTATTCTCCGTTTCCATCTCCCAGATTTAATAACAGCACTATGGACGGTTTTGCCGTAAAATATGAAGATTATCAGAAGAAAAAGTTATTAAGAATATCCGGAGAGAGTAAAGCCGGCGTTTCTTTCAACAAGGAAATAAAAGATGGTGATGCTGTTGTTATAAGTACAGGTGCAAGAATACCAGAGGGGACTGATACTGTGATACCTATTGAAGATATTGAAAGGATAGAAAATGAAATCCTTATAAAAGAAGATGCTAAAAGATTACAGAATATCAGATTTACCGGTGAAGAGTACAAAACAAATGAACTGCTGATTCTGAAGGATACTAATTTAAGTTCGGCACAACTTGGTTTACTTGCCTCAATCGGGAAGTCAAAAGTAAAGGTGTATAAAAGCCCTCAGGTATCAATTATTACAACCGGAACCGAGCTTAACTATGGTGATCAGGAAATTGAAGAAGATAAAATATTTGATTCGAATGGTATTATGCTTTCCACGGCAGTTAAAGAATGTGGAGGTAATCCAGTGTTATCTGCCATTGTTGAGGATGATTTAACTTCAACTATAGAAATACTTCAAAGAGCAGAAGAAATCTCGGATATAATCTTATTTACCGGAGGAGTTTCGGTGGGTGAGCATGATTATGTTAAGAATGCTGCAAATGAATGCGGATTTAAGGAAATGTTCTGGAGGGTAAAGCAAAAGCCCGGTAAACCTTTATTCTTCGCTGTGAAACAGGGAAACAAAAGGACTAAATTACTATTTGGTTTACCAGGTAATCCTGTCTCCGCTTACATCTGCTTTTTCCATTATGCTGCGCAAGTCATTTATAGATTGAATTGCTCTGAATTATTATATAAAAGGATATATACTCTTTCTTCACGGAAAATTGTGAATAACAAGGATAGAGCGCAATTTTTGAGGGTAAAATTAGTTAATGAAGATAATGCACTAAAATTTGAAATTCTAAATCAACAAGATTCATTTATGATTACATCAATATCAGGTGCGGATGGTTATATTATTGTGGAAGAGGATCAGACTATAGAGAAAGACACATTGGTTGAAATATTTTTATTTCCAAACAGGTGGTAAATGGGATATATTGAAGCAATATGCATTAGCAAGAAAAAAGGAATCGTTAAAAAACCGATTTCAAATTCAAGATTCATCGAAGATTGGGGAATTGAAGGGGATGTTCATGCCGGTAAATGGCATAGACAGGTATCTTTATTGGCGGGAGAAAGTATCGACAGGATGAAAGAGATAATCCCATCTCTTTCACAGGGTGCCTTTGCTGAAAATATTATTATGCGCGAGATTGATCCGTCGGAACTTAATATTGGGGATGAATTAATACTTAATGACGAAGTTATTTTGGAAATTACACAAATCGGAAAAGAATGTCATACTTCATGTTCAATAAAAACAATTACAGGTGATTGTATTATGCCGCGGGAAGGTTTGTTTGCGAAAGTAGTAAAAGGGGGGTATGTGAATCCCGGGGATCCGGTTATACTAAACATGTAACGCGAAACTCCGTTTCACAAAAGAGCAGACATTCCTGTCTGCTCATGGCAATATATTCAAACTGCTTGAGTAGTAATCCATATAATCCATTGGAAGCATAAATAACGGATATCCATTATGATTCAGCCTAAACTTAAAATGTTCTATTAATGAATCATTTTCAATATCAATTCCCAAAAACTTTGGTTTGATAAAATCAAAGCTGATTAAAGGCGGTTCCGGATATTGTATAAGATTATATTCTTTTCCATTTAATCCTGCCTTATCGGCCGCAATATTAATAGCATCAGAGAGTCCACCTAAAACATCAACTAATTTATTGTCCAATCCATCACTTCCGGACCAAACTCTTCCCTGTCCAATAGAATCCACATAAGAATAGGGGAGATTTCTTCCCTCAGAAACCTTATTAACAAATTCTTTATAATAGCCTTTAATAATCTTTTCTGCTTTATCCTTTTCATCGGAAATCAAATCCCTGTTAGGCAAAGAAATTCCGGTAAACGGAATTACCATACTGAAAAGTAAATCAGCGTGCTTGCCCTGTTTAACATAGTCTGTTGAAACACCCAATGTTTCTTTTAATCCTTTATTATAATACCAACCGCTTATAACTCCAATTGAACCGGTAATTGTATTTGGTGCTGCTACTATCTTATCGCCATACATTGAAATCCAATAACCGCCGGAACCTGCTACATAACCCTGCGAAACAATAACAGGCTTTTTTTCTTTACATTTTTTCAATGCTTCTGCTACTACATCCGAAGCCATACCATCTCCTCCGGGAGAATCCACACGAAAAACCAACGCTTTTATATTATCATCATCAGCAATTGATTTTATATCTTTGGAAAGGCTCCGTGCTTTAATGCCTTCATCCATTGCACACACCCCCACTGCATAAACAATGGCAATCTCCGGTTTCTTTCCCCAGTAATTATCAGAAGGCAAATTGAACTCTGCAAGGGAATGGGGCGAAGTCATCCCTTTATTTTCACCTTCAAGTTTTTTAATAATTTCTTCAACTTTATCCCATCTCCCCAGTGTATCAACTAAATGATTTTCGAGCGCAGTCTGTGCCGTAAAGAGTGCTATACTGTCAATCAGCATATCAAATTTTTCCTTAGAAATATTTCTTGAAGTGCATATCTCATTTTTTGCCAGGGAATAATCATCATCGACGATCTCTTTCCACTGGATGCTGTCTGCTTCACTCATATTATCTCTTGAAAAAGTTTCAACAGCTGATTTATATTTAAAATATCTCAATTCGGTAAAGCCGACTCCAATTTTTTCCAGTGTACCTTTATAATACTGCCTTCCGAAAAGAAAACCCTGCAGCATAATTTCACCCAAAGGATCCATAACAATTTTATCGGCAGCAGATGCAAACTGATAACCGCTAATACCTATTCTATCAATGAAAACTACTACATGTTTACCTGATTTCCTGAAATCGATTAATTTTTCTCTTAACTCCCACAGCATTTCTTTATTTATATTCATCCCGCTCGTATTTATTGCAATCCCAGCAATAGTATTATCATTTTTAGCTGCATCAATTTGTTTTATAAGTTCAAGAAGAGTATTTGAATTATCGAATAACCTATAGCGCTGGTATTTCGTATCTCCTAATAAATCGATTTTGGCATAACTTGCTTTATTGAAAATTCCATGGAAAATATTTCTATCGTACCCGCCGATTCTTATTCCATAAATATTGCTTGAACCTCCATTATGTATGTGCACTTGCTCCGAAGAAAGTGCAGCCCTTCCGAAGCTGAACTGCCATCCAAGATTAAAAGATTTATCTTCAAAATATCTTCCTATAATCCTTATACCGGGAAGAGGTTCAATTGCAGCCCCTATGCTCCAGTTTACTGCTTCTTTAGGAAGATCTTTTTGAACAACATAATCTCCGAATAAAGATACTATTTCATTTCCTAAAGGTCTCAATGCCAGATCTATTGTTCCTTCACTATATTGATCAGTGGAGATATTACCGATTAAACCAATAGATAAATATTTTATTGGCCTGTATAAAGTACCTAAGGTGAAAATATCTGGGTTGTTAAAATATTCTATATCACCGGATGACCAGCCGTATCCAAAACCCAGAGAAAAAGCCGGTGAACCTACGGCAGCAGATAATTTAAAATTTGTAACCGTGAAGTTTGATTCGGAATTGTGTACTGCACTGAAGCCAAAATGTGGTACCCCGCTAAATAAACCCCAATTTTTGAAATTGTCTCTACCGGCATTTGACCATAAGAATAATAAGTCAAATTGGTCTAAATTGTTCAATGTTGCAGGATTGTCATACCCATATAAACCAAATTTCATTGCTCCGGGTGAAGTCAAACCGAATTTATTCTGTTTGTAGTAAAAAGAATGGTCCTGAGCCTGTAATGTAAATATTATGAAAGAAAATATAAGCAAAGACAAGTGAAATATTTTCATCATTCTCTCCCGGATTTTAAGGATAGTCTAAAGCCTATTAAATCAGAGAATCTTAAAAGATTATACAACAAAATTAGTTAATTACCCGGCTTACGCAAATTATAAGACTACTCAACTCTAAAAATCTCGACGAAATAGCGTAGGTTTTCCCCTATTTTTTCAATTCTAAGCCATTCTTTTCCTATTGAGCCTATAATCTAACTCTCCTCACGCAAAATACTCTCTCAAAATCGATTTTTCCATCCACAAATAATAGATTTAATATGTTATTTGTTCAATCTTGCATTTAATTCTAACGAACTCTTGTCAGCCTATAATTTAGAACGGCAAATAAAAGATTTTGACAAAAATGTCACTCTTTTGCATCCTGTATCCTTATGTATTTAATCTGCATTTATGCCTCTATCCTTCCTCCAAGCTACATCCAAGCTTCCTCCAAGTTAACACCACACTAAAAATTCATCAAAATTCCTATAAAACCATCTTAAATAATTTTATTTCAACTGACAAAATTGGCAGACTCAAGATACTCTCCAAAATTTATCTTAAAACCTTATTTATTGTTACGACCTTAGTACATCTATTCATAAATACGGTGACCTATTTTATTCTTAATCTTGTTCGTAATCATAATCATGCTCGTACTCATAATCCTAATCCTAATCCCTCAAGGAGTAAGAGCAAATGTAGAATTAATATGTCATCGTAATTAAGAATAAGTACTTAGTTACACAAAATAATTAAAATTATCGAACCTTACGACCTTATTAATATATATTTACACATTTTCAATAAGCTTCCATACCCATCCTTCTCCCATTTATCCAATTAATTAATAGAAAAACGATTAAATTCATTTAAAATTTTATAAATTATGCATACCTCTTTATATTTGTAATCTCACTAATTTTGGATTAAAAAATGATAAGATTTCTCACTGCAGGTGAATCCCACGGAAAAGCAGTAATTGCTATCCTTGAAGGATTTCCTTCGAATATTAAAATTGAAAATGATTATATAAATTTTCATCTTAAAAGAAGACAGGCTGGATACGGCAGAGGTTTAAGAATGAAAATTGAAACAGATACTGCAGAAATTTTATCCGGTATAAGATTTCAAAAGACTCTCGGGTCTCCAATTACTTTATTAATAAAAAACAGGGATTGGGAAAACTGGATTTCCAAAATGACGCCGGATAAAAGAAAAGAAATTGTTGAAAAAATCACTATTCCAAGACCCGGACATGCCGATCTTGTTGGTATTTCCAAGTTTAATTTTAATGATATTCGGAATTCAATAGAAAGGTCAAGCGCTCGTGAAACTGCTGCCAGAGTGGCTGTTGGTTCAATCGCAAGGAAGTTTCTCCAGGAATTCGGAATTTATTTCGGTAGCTATGTTGAAGGTATCGGAGGGATATATTCCAAAAATAATTTTTTGGAGAAATTGTTTAATAATGATCTGCCGAAGAATTTTAGTGCATGGAGTTTATCGGTAGAGTCAGATAAAAGTGATGTCAGAGTTCTCGATAAAGAACACGAAGAAAAGATTATAAATAAAATAAAAGAAGCAAAAAAGAAGGGGGATACTTTAGGAGGGACATTCGTCGCTGTTGCAACCGGTGTTCCTGTTGGTCTTGCCAGTTTCGTTCATTATGATACAAAATTAGACGCAGAAATTACTCAATCCATCATGTCAATTAATGCAGTTAAAGCGGTAGCAATTGGTTCAGGTTTCGAATCTGCAGAAAAATTTGGTTCCGAATCTCATGATGAAATAATAAAAACCAAAGAGGGTTTTTCAAGAAAAACTAACCGCGCCGGCGGAATTGAAGGGGGCATCTCTACTGGTCTGCCTATTATAGTTCGCGGTGCAATGAAACCCATTGCTACTTTAATGAGCCCTATTGAAAGTGTAGATCTTAAAACAATGAAAATTGTGGATGCAAGACGGGAACGTAGCGATTTTGTTGCTGTACCCGCTTGTGCTGTTATTGCAGAATCTATGCTCGCATGGTCGATTGCAAAGTATTTCCTCTTGAAATTCGGTGGTGATTCGATTGAAGAAACGAAAGATAATTTCAAAAGCTATACATCAAAGTTGAATAAAAGAATTACTAAAAATTTTAAGGCTAAATAAAAAAATAAATGGTAGTAATAAAAAAATTTATTTTTAATCCTTTTTCTGAAAATACATATGTTGTCTGGGATGAAGAGACATTTGAAGGTATGATTGTAGATCCGGGCTGCATTGATCCTTTTGAAGAAAAACAGTTGGAAGATTTTATTGCAGAAAGAAACATTTCGGTTAAGTATCTCATTATTACTCACTGCCATATTGATCATATCCTTGGCTGCAGATTTATTAAAGAGAAATATTCTCCCACTTTTATAGTCCCTGAAGATGATCTCCCATTATTAGAAAATGCGGATAAACAGGCAGATACTTTCGGAATCGAAATTGAAAAACTCCCTTCCCCTGATGAATATTTAAGTGAAAGTTCTAAAATCATTTTGGGAAATTCTAATATAAAAGTATTATCAACTCCCGGACATTCACCCGGAGAACATTGTCTTTATTTCGAAAATGAAAAATTCTGTTTAACAGGAGACGTTTTATTTCAAAAAAGTATCGGCAGAACAGATTTGTGGGGAGGGGACTACTCGATTCTATTGAATTCAATAAAGGAGAAACTATTTACATTACCTGATGATGTAATAATTTATCCGGGACATGGCGAAAGCAGTGAAATCGGAATTGAAAAAAGTGAAAATCCCTTTTGGAACTAACTGTCTTTTATAAATTATATGTTTTATCTTTATATTTAAGAAAAGAATAAAATTATTCATGATCTCACAGAAAAAATCAGGGAAAAATATTGTCTATCTTCTTATTAGTTATTTCCTTCTATGGATAATATTATTCGAATTTATTTTACCATCAAATAATTTTCTTCCCAAACCTTCAATTGTGATTGATTCTTTCGGCGCTTTATGGAATGATTATCATATTTTAAGAAATTTTATATCTTCGGCAGCATCTGTTTATATTACAATGATTGCAGCTTATTATTTACTCAGGATATTGAATAAATATCTTTTACATGAAAAAGAAGGAATCAAATATTTTATTTTTTCAATTGAATGGTTCTCTAAATATATTCCAGGAATTATTTGGGGCTTTTTATTAATCTTCTGGTTCCCCCAATCTGAATATGTCAAATATTTTTTCATTTTTATTGTCGTATTCAATTCATTGTTATTGGAACATGTAAAATTATCTTCTAAAGTTGACCGGGTTTATATTGATTCAGCATTATCATTAGGGGCAGGTAATTCTCTTATTGCCAACAAGGTTATCTGGAAATCGTTTCAGCCCGATTTAATGGAATACATTTACCATAATCATCTTTATTACTGGACTATTTTAATAATTTTCGAATTTGCTAATTACGGCAATGGATTTGGAACCATTATTAGACGCGCCCTGGATTTTAAGGACTTATCGGCTTTAGTTGCCGTAATTATTGTTGCAGGGTTAATTATATTCCTTGGTTCTTATATGATCAGACATTTAATAAACAAATTCTTCTTCTGGAGAGGTATTGAGCACTGAAACGGATATTCTTCAGGTAAAAAATATAAGCAAATATTTTGAAATGCCAGCAGGTGCAAGGAACCATGTACTTGAAAATATTGATTTTTCAATAACACAAAACTCACAGGCGGGGCAAATTATATCTATTCTTGCTCCGTATGATTCAGGAAAATCTACTTTATTAAGAATAATCGGCGGCATTGAAAAACCTTCTGCCGGTGAAGTGCTATTAAATAATGTAAATTATAAAACATCTGTACAAAAAATAATCTATCTTCCTGAAGAGCCTTCATCTTTTCCGTGGCTGAATGTCAAGCATAATTTAATGTTTGCTTCCGAAATTAATTCAAATAATGGTATTGAAAAGAATATAAATAATGTTATATCTTTGGTAGGTCTAAATGGATACGAAAGTCATTTCCCCGACAATGAGAGCATAGGTTTTAGGTTTAGAATTTCTCTTGCCAGAGCACTAATAATTAATCCGAAATTTATTTTAATAGATGATTCCTTAAAGAATCTGGATTTTGAATCAAAAGAAGAGCTTTACGATGTAATTAATCTTGCGGCTAATACATTAAAAATTACTTTTATTTTAGCCACAACAAATATTTCATCTGCAATAAAGCTTTCCGACTCTATTTTTCTCATGAAAAAAAATCCGGGTTCAATATTTCATGAATTAAAATTAAATAAAGTTGAAGGTAAACGTTTACAAATTGCCGGAGATAAAAATTTTTCTGCTATTAAAGATGAAATAGAATCTTTATTTAGATCAAAAAATCTAATTGATGAAGTAAGTTTTACTATATAATTACTAAATCATTTTACACAACTTATTTTTTTTGTCATATTTAGCGGAACGAAATATCTTAAAATTTTACGAATTATAAACCTTGAGATTCTTCACTTCGTTCATAATGACATTTTGTGCGTAATATGAGTTACTAATATATTTATTGGTATAGAAATTGAGCTTTCTTAAAAATATCGACTATTTAAAATTAGATTATTTTTAAATAGTTTTGTTCATTGATATTTTTGTAGAAAATTCAATTATTTAAAGGCTTAAATTTTCCGTCAGTTTGATGGGCCGTATTAAACTAATTATTGAATGGGTAATTACTTCCGAAAAAACTTCCCAATTTCGAGAATTATTTTGTTAGCTGGAATTCTAAGTTAAAAATATTAGAAAGGTTTTAATGCAAAATAAAATAGAAGAATTGATCGAAAAGAAAGAAAATGCAAAATTGGGAGGTGGAGTAGAGAAAATTGAAAAACAGCATGAAAAAGGGAAGTTAACAGCCAGAGAAAGAATTGAATTATTAGTTGATGAAGGAAGTTTTGAAGAGCTCGATATTTTTGTTCAGCATAGAGCTACAGATTTTGGATTGGATAAACTTCACTATCCCGGAGACGGAGTAATAACCGGATTCGCAAAAGTAGACAGCAGACCAATTGCACTATATAGCCAGGATTTTACGGTATTTGGCGGATCTTTATCGGAAGCGCATGCAGAAAAGATTATTAAGATTATGAAAATGGCAATGAAAGTCGGTGTACCAATAATTGGTTTAAATGATTCCGGCGGTGCAAGAATTCAGGAAGGTGTAGTTAGTCTGGGAGGTTACGCAGATATTTTTCTGCTTAATACTTTAGCATCCGGAGTTGTTCCTCAAATATCTGTAGTTTTAGGACCCTGTGCAGGCGGAGCGGTTTATTCTCCGGCAATTACTGATTTTATTTTTATGGTTAAAAATACAAGTTATATGTTTGTTACCGGTCCAAATGTGGTCAAAACAGTTACTCATGAAGACGTAAGCTTTGAAGATCTTGGCGGTGCCGAAACACATGCGGTAAAGAGCGGAGTAGCGCATTTTATTAATGATAACGAAATCGAAACTCTTATAGG
>CAVUGE010000019.1:0-29822 GCA_963740945.1 uncultured Bacteroidota bacterium
TGAATTTTTTTATTGATAAAAAATAATTAATTTAACGATAAATCAAAAGTATTAAATATTTGTATTGTGGGTATTATAGTATTTTGGACAATTGTTAGAACTGCTATCCTAATTCCGGTATTATGGATACTTCAAAATTATATTGATTCACAATTTTGGTGGATTTTAAATATTCTGGCTATTTATGTAATTATAATTCATCCGGCAATTGTTCACTATAAATTATTTGAAGAAAAAAATAAAGATATAATTGATTCCACTTTATGTTCAACCTGCCGTCATTTTGATAAAACTGCTGTATTGTGTATGAAATATGATAAACATCCTTCGATGGAATTTTTACCCTGCCAGGGGATGGATTGGGAACCTAATTCACTTAATATCAATAAAAAAGATATACCCAGATGAATCTTTTCTAAAAATCAGACTATTTCCATTTGTCACGTTTACCAACCTAAATGTTACTACTAACTAAAATTAACGATATAGAGAACAAATGAAAAAAAAATCAAATTATAAATCAGTATATACCGGAATTATATTAATGATTCTAGGATTTTCAATATTATTGTATGCACATTCAGATGGAATAACAGGAGTTACTAAGAAAAGCAATCAGCCAGGCTGTATTTGTCATGGAGAGACACCATTTTCTAATGTAACGGTAACTATAAATGGTCCGGATACTCTTCTTATGAATCAAACAGCTAATTATTCTGTAACAATATCGGGCGGACCATTGGCAGCAGGGGGTACTGATATTGCAGTAACAAATGGTATTTTGAATCCGGTTTCAAACGATTTAAGAATTGAAAATGGTGAATTGACCCATACTCTTCCTAAAACACCTGTTTCAAAAGTGGTAACATTTAATTTTACATATACTGCCCCTTCAACATCCGGAACCGAGACAATTTTTGCCAATGGAAACAGTGTAAATTTTAACGGACAAAACACAGGAGATCAATGGAATTTTGCCCCAAATAAAATTATCCAGATAATGCAGGTTGCTGGTGTTGAAGATGAACAAAATGTACTGACATATAAATTAGAACAAAATTATCCTAACCCATTTAATCCTACTACTAATTTCGAATTTCGCATTGCGACTCAAGAATTTGTAAATCTTAAAATTTTCGATTTATCCGGAAGAGAAATGGCTATATTAGTTAACGAAGAAATACCGGCCGGAACCTATAAAATTACTTTCAATGCCTCAAATTTAGCAAGTGGAGTATACTTCTATCAATTAAATGCAGGAAATTTCACTTCCACTAAAAAGCTTATTTTGATGAAATAAGGAAAGACTTACGGTACAAATAGAACAAAATATAAAAAGTAAATATTTCCTTGACAAGGTAATTTAATCTTTTATATCTTTAGTTATGTTATTCTTACCGTTATTATAAAAGTTCCTAAAAATTCTTTCATCGTTCGTAATAGTTCACTTTACAATCATTAACTTAATTAAGGAGGTTATTATGCGTGCTATTACACGAGTTCTCCTCATTTCTTTCTGCATATCTCTAACTTTTGCTCAAATGTTTGCTCAGGATATGGATGATATGAAAAGCAAAGTTGAAGAATGGAACCAAAAATTTTCAGAAGCAATGATGAACGGAGATAATGAAAAGATGTTATCATTTTATGCAGATGATATTATTTCATTACCCAGTTATCAGCCTATGATGGAAGGTATTGATGCATTAAAAAGTGCAATGGCTATGGATGCCAATTCAGGCAATAAATTTACAAAATTTGTACTAAACTCGAAGAAAATTATTCCTGCAGGGAATCTTCTTGTAGATATCGGTACATATGATATGAGTATGAATATTCAAGGCATGGAAAAACCATATGATGACCAGGGGAAATATGTGACTATTTATGAGAAGCAGGATGACGGAAGCTGGAAAATTAAGGTTGATACATGGAATTCAGATCATAATCCATGGATGAATAATGGCAATATGAATGAAAAGAAAGATGATATGAAATAAGATTTTTTAATGGAGTGAGAATATTCGTTTCTCACTCCATAGCTTCATTCTCGATCCATCTTATCTGTCAATTCTAAATTGAATTAAACAAACTGTAGAGTCCATTCAGGTTATCTAAATTGATTTCATTTTATGCCTTTTCTATAGCTCCCGGGAATATTAAAAAACTTTAATCATTAATTAAGCTTACGTTAATCTGCTATAGATATGTTTACTGCGTCAGTAAGAATTAATATTACTATAAATAAATCAATAATTTGAGGAGTTATAAAATGAAAACGCGTTTAATTGCTTTAGTGATCTTCCTTTCGGTATTTGCAATGGGAATAAATAGTTCTTCTTATGCACAAAATAAATCAACAAAGAAGAGCCACAATAAGACTATGATGATGGACAGCACAAAAACTAAACCCCATAAAATGAAAACATCAACAACAACCCATCATAAAACCCATAAGACAACTAAATCGTCCCATTCGGGAATGAAAAACAAAAAAGATACAACAAATTCTAAATAGTCGAATTTCAATATCAACCAATTACAAAAAGGAGAGTTTTTTAACTCTCCTTTTTTTTATAATTTTACACATATGAGAATTTTGGTTGTTGAAGACGAAAAAAAAGTTGCTTCTTTCATTAAGAAAGGCCTGGAAGAGGAATACTATTCTGTTGATATTGCTTATGACGGCAAAGAAGGGTGCCACCTTGCATTAATTGAAGATTATGACTTAATAATTTTGGATATAATGCTTCCGGTTAAGGATGGTTTAACAGTAATAAAAGAATTGCGTCAGGAAAATATCTCAACTCCTGTTTTATTTTTATCCGCCAAAGACTCTTTGAAAGATAAAATCGAAGGACTGAACTTAGGTGCGGATGATTATTTAACAAAGCCATTTTCATTTGAAGAATTGGTTGCACGTGTAAGGGCTCTTCTAAGAAGAACATCGGTCAACAAAACCATTGAACTCAAAGCCGGAGACCTGATCCTGGATACGCAAAAGCATATAGTACTTAGGAATGGAAATGAAATAACACTAACACCAAAGGAATATTCAATACTGGAATACTTAATTAGAAATAAAAATAAAATCATTTCGCGAACAATCCTTACCGAACACGTTTATGATTACCATTTTGATACCGATACAAATGTAATTGATGTTTATATAAACAAGTTAAGGAATAAGATAGATAAAGGATATGAGAAGCATCTGCTTAATACAGTCAGAGGTATTGGTTATATAATAAAGGATGAATAGAAATCTTTCCTTTATAAAAATAAAATATTTATGTTAGCCAATCTTAGATCTTATATAAGGACAACAAGATTTAAAACCACTCTCTGGTATTCATCATTATTTTTGTTACTTGAGATAGTAATAGGAATCCTGGTATATCTATATCTGGGGAATAGTATGTATCATCAATTAGATACTTCTTTAAAGCGGCAGGCGGAATCAATTTATAATTTTGTTCAGGATAAGAAGTTTAATCTTACGCATTTTCAGCCCGATTCGGTTTATGCTTCTCAGGAAGATTTTGTTTATGATTTAATATTCGATGCTGTTATACTTAATCCAAGAAATACTTTTGTTCAGGTTAAATTAAATAACCATTCTATTTTCAAAACAGAAAACTTAGGAAATCATTTCATAAATATTCGGAATACAGAAAGCAGAGGAATTGAGATGTCTACCTTTTCGGATTCAACTTTATCTGATTATGAAGTGAGAGCTGCAGTTCTGAATAAAGATCAATATAATATTATTGTTGCGTTTCCACTGCACCATATAAATGAAACGCTCGGAAGCCTTGCTGAAATTTTTATAATAATAGCCCCAATCTTTTTTTTATTTTCAATTCTTGGTGGTTATATTATTTCATCCAAATCCCTGTCAAGAATAGATCATATAATAAAAAAAACAGAGGAGATAACCACGCAAAACCTGGATGAAAAAATCGAAGGTGAAGAATTCAGAGATGAATATGGACGTCTTGTAAAGAAAATGAATGAGATGATATTAAGAATAAAAAATTCTATTCAGTATATGAATCAATTTTCTATTTCAGCATCACATGAACTAAAGACACCTCTTACAATTTTGCGCGGCGAAATCGAAATTGCGTTAAGATCACCTAAAACTCCGGAAGAGTATAAGCAAATACTCTGCAGTAATTATGAAGAGACTTTAAGGTTAATAAGCATAGTCGATAAACTTTTCTTCATATCAAAATCTGATCACTCATTAATTAAGCTTAATAAAGAAAGAATTAAATTAAATGAATTCTTGAATGAAGTTGTCATACCGCTAAAGAATTTAGGAAAAGAAAAAAATATTTGTCTTTCTCTCAAAGTAAATCAGGATATTGAACTAGATATAGATCATGATTTAATGAGATCAGCACTAACAAATTTAATAGAGAATGCCGTCAAATATGGATACGAAAATCAGACGGTAATTATTAAATCAGATTTATTGAATGATCAAAAAGTTAAAATATCTGTAATTAATAAAGGTGAAGGAATTCTTCCTGAAATTCTGCCTAAGATATTCGAAAGATTCTATAGAATTGAATCATCAAGGAATAGGGGAACCGGCGGAGTTGGATTAGGTTTATCTGTTGTTAAATCTATTATTAAATGGCATGGCGGGGAAGTAAATGTAATCTCGGAACCGGGTAAAGAGACAGAGTTTTATTTTATCCTGAATACTGTAGTTTAAAACAGTTCTATATAAGAGAAATCAAATCATAATCATTGACTTTAATTTAATAATAAATTAAAATGCAAAGTGTATTTTTTCTTTTAGGGGTTTTAAAAGCGGTTTTCTTTTTATTCATCTGAAAATACCTCTTCGAAGAAATTCAAATGATTTTTCTAAAAGTTATTCCAATAAGGCGGAAAGAAGTATATCAAGCGATCTTATAACTATCAGGATAAACAGCATCATTTTTTCAAGGGAATAATAAATTCTCCTATATATTAGAAAAATTTTTAATTGATCTAAAAATCGTCTGATTTAATAAGAAGGAGAAAACAGATGGTATATTTTATATTAGCTGCAACAACAAACTTTTTAGGGGATACAGCTTTGATTATAGAACTAATAGTACTTGCAATACTATCTTATATATTCCGTTCGAAGGATAAAATGCTAGATAATTTCCATTAAAGATTTATAATATCATTATAAATTATAAAAGCCATTAATAAAAGCAGAATAACGAATCCGGTATTTTGAATTGCAATCTTCACTTTTATAGGAATTTCTCTTCTCATAGCACCTTCAACAAGGATGATTATTAGATGTCCTCCATCGAGAACAGGGAACGGCATAATATTTATAATTGCCAAACTCAAACTAAGGACCGCGAGAAATATTAAGAAACTAGAAATCCCAAGTTCAGCCGAAGTTGTAGCAACCTGAGCAATTTTAATAGGTCCGCCGAATACTTTTCCGAATTCGACTTTCCCTTTGAACACTTTTGCAAAAGTACTGAATGTTAGATCTGTTACATTTACAATATCTTTCCAACCATAATAAAATGAAGCAAAGAAACCGTAACTTTTATATAAAAATGGACCGGTTTCTCCGATTGCAACTCCAATTTTAGCATCTTTGCCGGGAGTAACCGAAAGCTGCAAAGTATCATTCCCTCTCAATAAAACTACCGGGATAGGAGTTTCTTTATTTGAAGAAATAATTTCAACAGCCTGTCTACCGCTGTTCAGCTTAATGCCATTTAATTTCAGGAAAATGTCATTGGTTTTTATACCAGCTTTTTTTGCCGGAGAACCGGGGAATACTTCGCCAATTTTAGGATGAGTTTTAGGAGAGATAAAGATTGAATTTGAACCGTCAGGAATTCTTTTTCTGGGAACTATTATATCCTCAATTTGTTCATTTCTCTTTATTTTTACGTCAAGATTTTCACCGATAGTATTGACATAAATATTATTAAGTACATCTTCCCAATTGTTAACAGATTTATTGTTTATTGCTAATATTTTGTCATCCGGCTGAAATCCTAAAGAATCGGCTAAGCTATTGGTTTTAACATATCCGATTGTAGTAGTATTTAGTATTACTTTCTGCATAAAGAAATTTTTTCCCCAGAAAATAAGGAGAGCGAGGAGTAAGTTCATAAAGACACCGGCAGATATAACTACTATCTTTTTCCATGTAGGTTTTGCCCGGAATTCATAGGGTTGAGGTTCTTTATCGGCAAATTCCGTATCAAAGCTTTCATCAACCATTCCCGCGATTTTAACATAGCCGCCGAGAGGCAGGAGACAAAGTCTATAATCGGTATTTCCCTGTCCGTCAAAATCTTTGGGCAAGTCACCAAAAGTAAATCCGGTGATTTTATTCCAACCGAACAGCCTTTTCCCGAAACCAATAGAAAATACATCAGCTCTCATTCCGGTAAGCTTTGCAGCTGCAAAGTGTCCGAATTCATGAACAAAAACTAAGATTCCTATAGTGATAACGAAATAAATTACATAATCCATTTAAAAAAAACTCCTCATTAATTCAATTCTACTTGCTGAACAGGCAATTCCATTACAAAATCTCTGGTAAGCTTATCATATTCAAAAATCATATCAAGATCCGGCTGTTTATGATTTTCAAATTTTTCCAGTGCTTTATTTATTATCGCAGGAATATAAGAAAATTTTATTTTTCCGCTTAAAAATTTATCTACTGCTACTTCATTTGCAGCATTTAAAATACAGGGTGCAATACCGCCTGTTTCCAATACATCATAAGCGATTTTCAAACATTCAAATTTATAAAAATCAGGTTCAAAAAATGTTAAATTTCTAATTTTTGGTAAGTTGGTGCGTGGAAAGTCGTTCTTTAATCTTTCAGGGAAACTGAGAGCGTATTGAATCGGCAATTTCATATCAGGTAAACCTATCTGTGCTTTTATAGAACCGTCTATAAATTCTATCATAGAATGTATAATTGACTGGGGATGTATGACCACTTCGATTTGTTCCTTAGGAATCCCGAAGAGCCAATGAGCTTCAATAACCTCGAGACCTTTATTCATCATAGAAGCCGAGTCAATAGTTATTTTATTTCCCATATTCCAGTTCGGATGGTTTAGAGCTTCTTTAACAGTAACATTGCAGAAAGTATTTTTATCGGTATTCAAAAATGGTCCACCGGAGGCAGTTAAAATCAACTTATTCACATGTTTTTTATTTTCACCAACCAAACACTGATAAATAGCAGAATGTTCCGAATCTACAGGTATAATTTCAGCCTTATATTTTTTGCACAATTCCGTTACTAATTCACCGGCAACGACTAAAGTTTCTTTATTTGCCAAGGCAATTCTTTTACCTCGTTTAATTGCTTCGATTGTGGGAGCTAAGCCGGCAAAGCCTACCATTGCACCAATTAAGATATCGTAATCGAAATTTGCGGCTGCATAAAGCAAACCCTCATTTTTCGAAAGAACTTTACATTTACCATTTACTTTTCTTTTAAGTTCCCCAGCCAGTTTTTCATTTTGCACTACGACAAATTCAGGTTTGAATTCCTCAATTTGAGGTTCTAATAAATCAATCCTCTTATTGATAGTGAGAGCCGAAACTTGGAATTTTTCCGGAAACTTTCGAATGACATTTAAGGCATTTATTCCAATTGAACCAGTAGAACCAAGGATTAAAATTTTTTTCATAAATCTTTATTATAAAAGATTAAAATTAAATAAGAAAGCTCTATGAATCAATGTAAAAGCAATATTCAGGGTACTTTCAGTTACCCTGGAGATAGATTGGACTTAGGGGCTGTTAGACGGCTGTTAGATATTGCAAAGTTAGTAAGATTTTCTCGTAGTTAAATTCAAATAATTGTTTAATTAATAACATTATCATTGTTATGAAATAATCAATTCTTACTTTAATATTAAAAAAATATTAGATAATTATCAACCATTTTTAATGGAAAACTTAGAATTTTAGGAAATCTTTCATTTATCCAAAATAAAGATTTTAGTTATAAGACTAAAGCCTCTTTCTTTTTCCTAGCTTAATAACCAGTTCACAAAAGATGCTATGTGATAAGCAAAAGATGGAAGACTGATTTTTCATTTTTTCAGGGTAAGGTTTATGTGCAATTTCGGGGGTACTTCTTTAAATTTTTCCGCATAAAAATTTAATTCTGTCATTTTCCTCAGGTAAAAGAGAAATTGTATCAATAAAATCTTGAAGTTTTTCGGGATAACCATTCATTAATAAAACCGGGATAAAATTTAAGAAAATAATTATAAATTGGATTTAGCTTGAGTATCCTGCTGTAAATCGGTTTTATTTTTTTCTTTGACTATTTTTTTATTCATTTTTTCCATCTTTTTTCTGTTTAGAAAATATACTTGACAAAATAAAGCCAAGGATTAATCCAACAAATCCTGTTAGCGAAATCAGAACAATAGTAGACATTTCGAATTTCCAAAAGAAAGCTTTTATGTCGATGATTGCGGTATTCTGGGATACAAAAATTGTGAATAAGACAATCAGAATCATAAAGATAATTATTTTTGCTTTCATGATTACTCTTATTTATTGTGATGATTGAATTTTGAATTCAGTATTTTTTATGTGCAAATCTATTTGGGGGAAAGGAATTTCAACATTATGTTTTTTAAATTTTTCAAAAACGGCATAATAAATTTGACTTTTTAAGACGTTAGGTCTATTGATATATTCTCTTGTCCAGACTCTTAAATTGAAATCTAAAGAACTGTCGCCGAAACCTTTAAATAAAACATCCGGTTTTGGTTCTTTTAAGATACTTTCATTATCTGCGACAACTTCGAGCAACAGTTTTTTAATATTCAAAGGATCTTCCTTATACGAAACGCTAACCGGGAAATTGAACCTTATATTTCTATCTGTATGACTCCAATTGATTACTTTACTGGATATAAAATCAGAATTTGGAACAATAATAGAGATGTTATCATTGGTAACTATTGTAGTAGACCTCATTGAAATACTGATTACATCGCCGGAGACATCACCCAATTCAATGCGATCACCGACTTTGATAGGGCGCTCAAAAAGAATGATGATTCCACTGACAAAATTATTAGTAATATTCTGTAAACCAAAACCGATACCAACACCAAGTGCACCTGCAAGAACGGTAACCGCACTTAAGTTTATCCCTGCGGATTGAAGCACAATAATAATACCTATAACCAGAACAATGTATCTTATTATAGTTCCAACTGCTATTCTTACGCCTATATCAATTCTGCTTTTTGATAAAACCTTATATACAACCCATTTTCTTAATTTAGAAGTAATATAAAAAAGCAGAAAAAGAAGGATCAGAAAATAGAGGATCGACCAAAGTGTAATCTGAGTGTTTCCCAGAGATATGGGAATATTTAAAAATTCTTTTATATCATTAATAAAATTCTTAAATGCTCTCACAATTAGATATAATAAGTGAATATTAGTAAGGAAAGATAGGATAAAATTTTGAATAACGAAATGATTCAGATATTTAAGTTCTGCAATTATTAAAGCTTTAGGATGATTAAGTTTATAATAATCTATAGACTTTCTATTTTACATTTTTACTTCTTTTTGTTTGTAATAGTTATTTTTTAATTCAAAAATTATTTATCTTAAAGCAGATATTTTTGTGCCATTCGAAATTTTATCATTAGATCTATATTTTCATTCAAAGAATTAGCTTTTATTTGTTTTTCATCTGCCTGGAGTAGAACCTTATTTTTGCTGGAAATGGTTTTCCAGGTATAATTCTAAGCTGTTACTATTAAATAATTCTCAACAAAAATAAAATGGAGGGTAATATGTGGAAAGAATTTAAAGAATTTGCCATAAAAGGGAATGTTGTCGATATGGCAGTAGGTATAATAATCGGAGCAGCATTTGGAACGATAGTTAAATCGCTAGTAAGTGATATTATTATGCCGCCAATAGGGTTGTTGTTTGGTAACGTAGATTTCTCAGAATTTTTTATTTTATTAAAAGCAGGTGCAAAAGCTCTTCCTCCTTACAATACACTAGCCGATGCACAGGCAGCGGGTGCCGTAACAATGAATTACGGTGTTTTTATTAATAATGTAATTAGTTTTTTAATTGTCGCATTTGCT
The DNA here is from genome assembly GCA_963740945.1 of uncultured Bacteroidota bacterium. Classification (GTDB taxonomy): domain Bacteria; phylum Bacteroidota; class Ignavibacteria; order Ignavibacteriales; family Ignavibacteriaceae; genus CAVQBP01. The sequence goes on from CAVUGE010000019.1 coordinate 10,146, forward strand.
ATTTTTATTGTAATTAAAGGGATAAACAGTTTAAAAGAAAAGAGCAGGAAATTCCTCCTCAAGCACCCACATCGAAGGACTGCCCTTATTGTTTATCAAAGATATCATTGAATGCAACAAGATGTCCAATGTGTACATCCCAGCTTGAACCGGTAAAGAGTTAATTAATTGTCAATAAATGATGGAATCCGCCAGGGCTAATAAGAAATTAACCAGGACGGATTCCTTAATTTTGGCTAAATAGTTCCGGTTTTTGAAATTAATAATCATTTATTTCGGGAGTGACCAAAAAGTAGAGATTGTCATGCTGAACTTGATTCAGCATCTGTTTTCAGCGCAAAATTACAAGGTTAGATTCCGGGTCAAAGCCCGGAATGACACTTTTTAGTCAACCCCTTTGAATATTACTACTCTTTTATTTTCTACAATAATATCTTCGGTGTTCAATCCGTATTGAGTGCAAATTAAATTAATAAATTAAATATTATTCAACTATATAAGGATTTCCTGTAATGGCAAATTCTTTTGTCAATGATTCAGTTGTGGGTGATTTTGTTCCGGGCTGCATACCACCAATTGAAATTTTATAACTGCCAGGTTTTACTATATAGTTAACATTCATTTTCTCTTCATTATTTTCATTATTTGAAACCACTTCTGCCAATTGTTTAGGTTTTAATATAAACTTTACAATCTGTTTTTCATCAGGATTTAAGTGAATTCGTTTGATACCTTCTAGAGAATGGATGGGGATTACTATTGAATCTTTGGAAGGTTGAGTTAAATAAAGCTGAACAACTTCGTCTCCTGCAACCTTACCGGTATTCCAGACTTCAATAGAAACATTTATGTTTTCGCCAGATTTTATTTTATCAGGGACATTGAGACTATCATAGTTAAATTTTGTATAACTCAAACCATATCCAAAAGGATACAAGGGTTTTCCTTTAAAATATCTGTAAGTACGGCCTTTCATATTATAATCTTTGAAGGGGGGGAGCTGATTTACAGACTTATAAAAAGTAACAGGTAATCTTCCGGCTGGATTATAATCACCGAATAATACATTAGCTAAAGCAGTCCCACCTTCTTCTCCAGGATACCAAATCTGCAGGATTCCCGGTAACTTTTCATCTTCCCAATTAACAGCTAATGCACTACCACTGGTAAGTACGAGAACAATTGGTTTACCTGTTTTATAAATTGCTTTCAATAAACTATCCTGTATGGAAGGTAATTGTAAATTTGTTCTATCTCCTCCGTTAAACCCTTCAAAGTCAACATGCATTTCTTCCCCTTCTAATTGAGAAGTTATTCCGCCAACAAAAATTATAACATCAGATTCCTTTGCTTGCTTGATTGCGTTCTGAAAATCATCCACATTAAGTAATTCCCAATTGACAATTAACTGTGGACGATGGGTTCTTATGGAATATTCTAATTTGAAATTATAAGATTTTCCTTTTTCCAGATGAATATAATTACTTTTAGTAGTAAGCTCATTATTTGTCCATTCGTTAAGAACAATTTTATTATTGACTAATAACCTATATCCTCCGTCGCTTTTCATTACAAAATTAAAATCTCCAGTAGATGAAATTTTAATATTACCGCTCCAGCGAACAGAAGACAATTCGGATACATCTTTAAAGGAAGGTATTTTCGTACCATAGATCCAGTTAGAGCCTGCAATAGGGTCTACTCGAGTAAAAAATGGTTTATCATTGAGATCTTTACCTTTAAAATATTCAACTTTCAAACCGGAATTACCGCCTGTATTTAGCATATTTGAAGAAAGATTATGGATTACTGTACCTTGTTCAACTAAATTACATCCTTGTTCATGAATTAAACTTATATCTGTTCCGGATTCATTTAAAAATTTTATCTTATTTTTTATACCTTGTAAAGGAGTAACATATTTTGAAGGAGTCCCGTTATAATTTCCGAGCAGCATTAGATAAGAATCTGCAGTGGGTCCAATTACAGCAATTTTTTTAAATTCTTTCTTTAGAGGCAGAATACCCTCTTTATTTTTTAAAAGCACAATCGATTCTTCGGCAGCCTTTAATGCTAACTGTCTATGCTCTTTGGAATCATTTTCGGAAATAGGAATCCGGGAATAATTAACTTTTTCGGGAGGATCAAACATTCCGAGTTTAAATCTTGCAGTAAATAATCTTTTAACAGCTGTATCAATATCCTTTTCGGTTAATAAGTCTTGTTTTACAGCAGAAATCAATGCTGAACTATATACACGACCGCAATTTAAATCGGTACCTGATTTTACTGCCAGTGCTGCAGCCTCAGGAGCGGTATTTACTATTTTATGAGTCATGAAGATATCGCTAACTGCACCGCAATCAGAAACGACGTAACCTTTGAAATTCCAGTCATTCCTTAAAATATTATGCAGCAGCATAGGGGAACCGCAGCATGCATTTCCCAGCAGACTATTATATGCGCACATAATAGAATAAGCACCTGCCTCCTTAATGCAGGCTTCAAAAGCAGGTAAATAGGTGTCATAAAGATCATGATTATCAATTATTGCATTAAATGTATGCCGGTCAGGTTCCGGACCACTGTGTACAGCGTAATGTTTTGGAGTTGCGATTACCTTAAAATAGACAGGATCATTACCTTGCAAACCTTTTACAAAAGCGATTCCCATTTGGGAAGTTAAAAATGGGTCTTCACCGTATGTCTCCTGTCCACGACCCCATCTAGGGTCTCTAAAAATATTTATATTAGGACTCCAAAAAGTGAGTCCCTTAAAAATACCCCGCTCGTTTTTTTTAATGAACTCATTATATTTTGCACGCGCTTCAGTAGAAATAACATCAGCGATATTACGCATAAGGTCGGTATCCCATGCGGCAGCGAGTCCTATAGCCTGCGGAAAAACAGTAGCAACACCGGCGCGTGCGACACCATGTAAACATTCGTTCCACCAATTATAAGCCGGGATATTTAATCTTGGTATTGCGGGCGCATCAAATACCATTTGTGAGACTTTCTCTTCTAAAGTCAATCTTGAAACAAGATCATTTACACGTTTTTCGAGAGGCAGATTAATATTAAGATAATCAGGTTTTTTTTGAAATTCATTTGAAGGTTTAGTTTCCTGAGCAAATAATGTAATTCCAAAAATTAAGATAATTGAAACTAATGAATACATTGTGCCTCCCGAACTAGAATTTTTATGCGGAAATATTTAGTTATTGACTGAAAATAATAATTTTTTGGTTGACATTTAGAATGATTATTTATTATATTAAATCGGTTCAATTTTATTTGAACTTAAAATAAATAATTGTAATTTCTTTTATAAAATACAAATATTCTCACATAATAATGCTGCCTAAAATTAAAAACCTTCAAATGAAAAATAAGAATATAGTTTTATAAACCAGGGGGGATAAAAGATCTTAATTTATTATCATTCAATAAGTTATTAAAGCGGAATTAAAAGATGATCGAAAAATTGCGGCGTAACGAAACTATTGAGAATGAGGTTTTATTTGATTATAAAAATCCAAATTTATCAATAGATGAACGGGTTACTGATTTATTAAACCGGATGACAATTGAGGAAAAAGTAGCTCAGTTGATGGGTCTCTGGAATGACGGGATAGAAGATTTCAGTGAAGAGATTCTAAATGACCCAGCCAAAATGAAAGAAATATTCGGAAATGGATGCAACTCAATACACCCATCTGCACAGGGGATAAAGAAGACAGTTGAATTAAGAAATAAAATTCAGAAATATCTTTTAGAAGAAACAAGACTTGGAATCCCCACAATATTTGTTGATGAAGGCCAGCATGGATTGATGAGACCAAATTCAACAGTATTTCCTCAAGCAATTGGAATGGCATGTTCATGGGATCCGCAGCTTTTTGAACGAGTTTATAATGTTATTGCCAATGAAATGCGTTCGAGAGGAACTCACCATGCACTATCACCGGTAATTGATGTTTGCCGTGATCCAAGGTGGGGAAGAATAGAGGAGACATATGGAGAAGACCCTTATTTGAATGGTATTTTAGGGTGCGCAGCAGTAAAAGGATTACAGGGTTCGGATGACGGTACCATTACTGATAATCATGTGGGTGCAACTTTAAAACATCTTTTAGGTCACGGGGAACCGGAGGGGGGACAAAACCAGGGGCCTGCAAATTTTTCGATGCGTGTATTGAGAGACTATCATATGCCTCCTTTTAAAATGTGTTTAGATAATGTAAAACCAATGGCTGTAATGCCTTCTTATAATGAGATTGACGGAGTACCGTCTCATGCAAATAAATGGCTTATCAAAGATCTTTTGAGAACAGAATGGGGATTTGAAGGTATGGTAGTGGCTGATTATTTTGCAATTGATCAGCTTCTGCTAAAAGAATTTGTTGCAAAAGATGAAAAAGATGCAGCGATGATAGCGTTTAATGCGGGAGTTCAATTTGAATTTCCTAAGGACCATTATTATAAATATTTAATTGAGCTTTTAAATGAAGGGAAAGTAAAATTAGCTGATATAGATGCAGCAGTGGTTAAGGCATTAAAGTTTAAATTTGAACTTGGTTTGTTTGAAAATCCATATATAGATATTGATGATGCTATTGCCGTAAGTAAGAGAGTTGAACATAAAGAATTAGCATTACAGGCAGCAAGAGAATCAATCATTTTATTGAAGAATGAAAACCTCCTTCCGCTCTCTAAAGAAAAGTATAAAAAAATAGCAGTAATTGGTCCATGCGCTAAGGAGGTATATTTCGGAGGTTATTCAGGCGAGCCATACGAAAAAGTCGGCCTGCTTGAGGGGATAATAAAGAAAATTGAAGGCAAAGCCGAAGTTTTATATGCACAGGGGTGTAAGCTGACAACCAACACTACTACCAGCTTTTTCAACTGGAAAGAGCATGAAATTAAATTTGCTTCGAGGGAAGAAAACCTTGAATTAATTAAAGAAGCCGTTGACGTTGCAAAAAATGCTGAAGTAATTATACTGGTTTTAGGAGAAAATGAGCATCTTTGCCGTGAGGCATGGGCAAAAGAACATATCGGCGACAATCTGACTCTGGATTTATTCGGAGAACAAAATGAACTTGTTGAATCCATTGTTAGTTTAGGGAAACCGGTTATTGTATACTTAATGAATGGTCGTCCGCTTTCAGTAAATAAGCTGGTTGAAAAAGTTCCGGCAATAATTGAGGGCTGGTATATGGGACAGGAAACAGGAACTGCTGCTGCAGATGTTATATTTGGTGATATAAATCCGTCCGGAAAATTAACTATTACAGTCCCTAAATCAGCCGGGCAGCTGCCAATGTATTATAACCACAAACCGAGTGCTCAATTCCTCAATTATATTTCACAGGATATAAATCCATTGTTCCCATTCGGCTTCGGATTAAGTTATACAAAATTTGAATATGGAAATCTCCATCTCGAGAAAGACAGAATCGGAACAGATGAATCAACATATGCATCTGTTGAAGTAACAAATTCAGGCGATATAGCGGGGGATGAAATTATTCAAATGTACATAAGAGATAAAATTAGTTCCGTTACCCGCCCGGTTAAAGAACTAAAAGGGTTTAAACGTATTTCATTGAATCCGAGTGAAACAAAAGAAGTTAAATTGAAGATTACTCCTGAAAAATTAGCTTTTCATAATATCGATATGAAATTTGTTGTTGAACCGGGTGATTTTGAAATAATGATAGGAAGTTCTTCGAGAGATGAAGATTTATCTAAAATAATTTTAACTGTGATATAGTTTTGTATTCAATCCTGATTAACATTAATTAATGAAGTTATTCAAATCGGATAAAAATTAAAACAAATAGGCGGGGTATCATTGAATAAAATTGCCATAAGACTATCCTTAAAAGAAAAGGTTGGTTATAGTTTAGGGGATACAGCATCAAATCTATTTTTCCAAACATTTATTGTATTCCTTCCAATATTTTATACAGACATATTCGGTATATCAGCCGCTGCAATGGGCACTATGTTTCTTGCAACGAGAATATGGGATGCCGTAAATGATCCGATAATGGGGATGATTGCAGATAGAACGAGAACCCGGTGGGGAAAATTCAGACCATATATAGCAGGATTTGCAATACCTTTTGCAATAGGGGGAGTATTAACTTTTACTACACCCGGATTTGATGCCTCCGGTAAATTAATATATGCGTATGTTACTTATACACTTCTCCTTATGCTCTATACTGCAGTGAATGTTCCATATTCAGCGCTTATGGGAGTAATTACTCCGAATTCATTAGAAAGGACAGAAGTTTCAACATTCAGATTTGTAGCAGCGTTTGTTGGACAGACAATAGTTGGGGCCGTAACATTATCATTGGTTCAATATTTTGGTAAAGGGAATGCACAGGTAGGATGGCAGTGGACTATGGGGTGTTTTGGTGTTTTAGCTGCAATTCTATTATTGATTACATTTAGTTCAACAAAAGAAAGGGTTCAACCTCCCAAAGAGCAGAAGACTAACGTTAAACAGGATTTGAAAGATTTATTCAAGAACAAGCCATGGTTATTAATTGCCGGGGCTACTGTTTTTCAATTAACGTATATAGTAATGCGCGGCTCTACCACTGCATATTATTTCCGATATTATATACAGGAACAACATCTTGTTTTATTTGGAAATACAATAAATTTATCGGTTGATGCATTTACGTCATCATTTATAACCATGGGAACTATTTCAACACTTATAGGTGCAATACTAACCATGTGGTTCTCAAGGCGGCTTGATAAAAAGAATACATATTCAAGTTTTCTTATTGCCAGCGCCATATCTTCAGGTTTCTTCTATTTCCTTCAACCAGGAAATGTGGTATTAATTTATCTTCTAAATATACTTGTTTCATTTTTCTTTGGAGCGGTATCAGTGCTTCAATGGGCAATGTATACAGATACGGCAGATTTTGGTGAATGGAAAATGGGAAGACGAGCAACCGGTCTGATAATGGCTGCATCATTATTTGCATTAAAGCTCGGATTGACATTGGGAGGCGCTATTGTTGGATGGGTCCTGGCTTATTACGGATTTGCAGCAAATCAACAGCAAACACCGGAAACCTTAAAGGGAATTGTAATGCTCATGAGTGTTTATCCTGCTGTTATAGGAATTATCGGCGGTGTGTTAATGACATTTTATCCGCTTACAAATAAAATGATGATAAAAATTGAAGAGGATTTAACTGCAAGACGCGGAAATGAAATAATTGAGGAAGCTCAATTAAGTTAATAATTGAAGTTACGCAAGAATCGGTATTTGAAAGATGACATCTTTTTTTTAAAAATAAGATTTTATCTGGACTTATATTTTAATTAAAAATTGAAAATGATTTTTCTTTTTAAAGATGTCATCTTTACTTATGCTTAACTTCAGTTAATTAGTGATAAAATATATAAACAGATATCAAAATCCGGAAAATAATTAACTAAAGTAAACATGTTTATTATAATCCTGTCTAAAAAACAATTACCTCAATTTTAAAACAGGTTAGCTGTAAAAGGTTAACTAGTTTGAAAAATGAATTCACACATGAGAGATAAAAAAAATTTTGTCCGTTTCATTTTAGAAACATTTTTATTATGTCTTTTTCTAACCTCAGGATTAAATGCAAATCAGTTAAATAAAGAAACAAATAAACAGGATGAATCAAAGGGGGCATATTATACTAATAAATATGAAAATCTTTTCGTTTCAATATTAAATAAAAGTGAGTTAGAGGTAAAAGCTAAAATAGATTCTTCATTCAATCAATTATTTTATGGAGAAGACAGCACGCAGAGGGTTTATTATCCTGTAAATAAGAATATGGCATATATTAAAGACATAAATAACGGGGATGTAAGGACTGAAGGAATGTCATACGGGATGATGATTGCAGTACAATTAAATAAAAAAATAGAGTTTGACAGAATATGGAAATGGGCGAAAACTTATATGCAGTTCAATAGCGGACAGCGGGAGGGATATTTTGCCTGGCACTGCAGACCAGATGGTTATGTTATTGATTCTAATTCAGCATCCGATGGAGAAGAGTGGTTTGCAATGTCTTTATTTTTTGCGTCTTCAAGGTGGGGAAACGGAAAAGGAATTTTTAATTATAAAGCAGAAGCACAAAATATTTTAAATGCTATGCTCAGTAAAAAAGAATCATCAAACAGACGCAATGTAGTGACCAATATGTTTAATAAAAAAGAAAAGAAAGTGGTTTTTGTTCCGGCGGGTAATGTAGATGATTTTACTGATCCTTCATACCATTTACCTCATTATTATGAACTTTGGGGAAGATGGGCTGATAATAATAATAAATTCTGGAGTGCTGCAGCAGATACGAGCCGGAAGTTTTTAAAGAGAGCTGTTAACCCGGTTACCGGTCTGGCTCCCGACTATGCTCATTTTGACGGTACACCGGCTGATTTTGAAGGAGGCGGGAAGAAAGATTTTTTATTTGATGCATGGCGTGTGGCAATGAATATAGCTATAGATTATGTATGGTTTCAAAAGGATAAATGGGAAATAACCGAATGCAACAAGTTATTAAATTTTTTTGCATCTCAAGGAATAGGAACATACGGTAATCTATATACACTGCAAGGGAAAGAACTGGCTAAAGATCATAGTACCGGATTAGTTGCAGCAAATGCGTCAGCCTGTCTTGCATCAACAAACAATAATAGGAAGGATTTTGTTAAAGCACTCTGGGATACAGCTATTCCCAGCGGGCATTACCGTTATTATGACGGAATGTTGTATATGCTGGGGATGCTTCAAGTAAGCGGAAATTTTAGGATTTATGATCTCAAAAAGTACTAAGTAACTGAAGTTACGAATTTGAACGTTTTTTATAATAAGAGTGAAAAGAATTGTATTAAAATGGTGCAAATTTAAAGCATGAGATTCTTCACTCCACTTCGTTCCGTTCAGAATGACAATGTTTGCGTAAGTGAAAAATATTAGTTCTGCCTTATCGAATAAGGATTAATTATGAAGTCTTTATCATTTAAAACTTTCAACTCAAGATTATTAAAGAGATTTCTCCGTTATATTCTTTTAGCTTTAATATTTTCTTTTATAAATATTTATCCCGAATCAGGGTTGTTAAAAAAGAATCTGAGAAGCGGAGACACAGCAGAATCATATATTACTACTGAGAAGGGGATGGGAGCTTTTACTCTTTCGGAATCAGGAAAGTCCGCACCCCTTTATGTTAGTTCACAAGATTATCCTGGAGTAATCCGGGCACTTAAGGATCTTCAAACAGATATTGATAGTGTAACAGGCTCTAAACCGGGGTTATCTATTGATAAAGTTCCGGATTCAAAAGAAATGGTAATTGTCGGAACTATTGGAAAAAATCCTTTAATAGATAAACTTATTGAAGAAAAGAAAATAAATGCAGAAGGTATTTCAGGAAAATGGGAAACATTTTTAATCCAGATTATCGATAACCCATTACCCAATGTAGAACATGCTTTAGTAATTGCCGGAAGCGATAAACGGGGTACAATATATGGTATTTATGATATCTCCGAAAAAATAGGAGTTTCTCCATGGTATTGGTGGGCTGATGTTCCCATTAAAAAACATACCGGGCTTTACGTTACTCCGGGTATTCATTCATCAGGAACTCCAGCGGTTAAATACAGGGGGATTTTTCTTAATGATGAAGCTCCTTCATTAACCGGCTGGGCAAATGAAAAATTCGGAGGACTCAATCATAAATTTTACGAGCATGTTTTCGAACTTATTTTACGTTTAAAGGGAAATTATCTATGGCCGGCAATGTGGAGCAATATGTTCTATGTAGATGATACCTTGAATCCTAAATTAGCAGATGAATATGGTATAGTAATCGGGACTTCGCATCATGAGCCAATGATGCGTGCCTGGAAAGAATGGGATAAATATGGACATGGAGAGTGGAGTTATCAAACCAATGACAGTGTATTGAGGGAATACTGGCGGGAAAGCATTAAGAGGATGGATTCATATGAGAGTATCGTGACATTGGGAATGAGAGGGAACGGCGATGAAGCGATGGGTCAGACCGCTAATATTGGTCTGCTTGAAAAAGTAATTTCTGATCAAAGAGACATACTTGCAAATGCAACAGGGAAGGATGTAACAACGATTCCTCAAGTCTGGGCGTTGTATAAGGAGGTTCAGGAGTATTATGATAAAGGTATGAGAGTACCCGATGATGTAACATTATTATTATGCGATGATAACTGGGGGAATCTTCGAAAGCTTCCAAAACTAAGTACCAAACCAAGGAAGGGAGGGTACGGAATATATTATCATTTTGATTATGTAGGAGGACCAAGGAATTACAAGTGGCTAAATACGGTTCAGATTGAAAGAGTATATGAACAGATGCACCTTGCTAATGAATACGGCGCAAATAGAATCTGGATAGTAAATGTGGGTGATCTAAAACCATTGGAATTTCCTATCAGCTTTTTTATGGATTACGCGTGGAATCCCAAGGAATATAATCCAAAGAATTTACCGGATTACTATAAGAACTGGGCAAAACAGCAGTTCGGAGATAAATATGCAGAAGAAATAGGAAATATTTTGTCGTTCTACACAAAATATAATGCGCGGAGGAAGCCTGAGCTTTTATCACCAGGGACATACAGTTTAAGTAATTATAACGAAGCTGAAAAAGTTGTTGAAGACTATGATAAATTAGCAGAAAGAGCAATACATATTAATGATCTACTCTCTCCAGAATATAAGGCATCCTATTACCAGCTGGTTTTATATCCAGTAACTGCATGTGCTAATTTGAATGATCTTTATGTTACAGCGGCATTTAATCATCTTTATGCAGAGCAGGGTAGGGCAGTTACTGATAGTTTATCTGAAAAGGTAAAGGAATTATTTAAAAAAGACGCAGAATTATCCCATTATTATAATAAGGTTATGGAGAAGGGCAAGTGGGATCATATGATGGATCAAACGCACATTGGATATACATACTGGCAGCAGCCCGATTCTAATAATATGCCGAAAGTTGAAGAAATTGAACTTCCATCTAAAGCAGAAATGGGGGTTGCAATTCAGGGTTCATCTGATTGGTGGCCAAAAGAGAGCAGTAAAGCCGAATTACCTGAATTTGATCGATATAATAAACAAACATATTACATAGATATATTTAATCAGGGAAGCATACCATTTAATTATTCAGTTGAAGCAGCAGAAGCATGGTTGAAAATAACTCCGGCTAAAGGTACAGTTAAAAAACAAGAACGGATATGGATAAGTGTTGATTGGAATAAAGCCCCCTCCGGGAAGACTCCTGTTTCGATTATAATTAACGGGCCTAGTGAAAAGAATGTTACCGTTTTAGCAGAGGTAAATAATCCATCATCTCCCAATCCGTCAAAGTTAAATGGTTTTGTTGAAAGCAACGAATATATTTCAATTAATCCTGATCACTTTAATAAAGCTGCAGCAGATTCCGGTATAACTTGGGAGAAGATTCCAAACTTAGGGAGAACGAATTCAGCTATGACAGTTTTCCCTGTTACCTCTGAACCCCAAACTCCCGGAGGCAACAGTCCACATCTTGACTATAATGTATATTTATTCAGTAAAGGTGAGGTAAAAGTTGAAGCTTATTTTTCGCCAACTCTTAATTTTCATAATAGTTCACAGGGGATTAGATATGCCGTTTCATTTGATAATGAAGAACCACAGATAATAAATATGACACCTAATCCTTATTTTGCTGATTTAAACCATGATAGGATGTGGAATAAATGGGCTGCAGATAATATTAACATAGAAATATCAAGGCATAATATTGAAAAAGAGGGGGAACATGTTTTGAAATTCTGGATGGTTGATCCAGGTCCCGTGCTTCAAAAGCTGGTTATTGATTGCGGCGGAGTAAAATCTAGCTATCTTGGGCCGCCGGAAAGTTATCATAATAATAACAATACGAGTGAGGCAGGACTATAAATGGTCATTTATAGTCATTCGATGGAATGGAGTGATGGAGTGGTGGAATGTTGGAGATGGATTCAAATAGTCATACAATGGTCATTCGGTAGTCATTCGATAGACATCAGTAGTCATTCGGATGGTGGAGGGGTGTATTTTTATAAGTGAGGCTCACCTTTGGAGGTGAACCTTACGTTTTGTGAAATGTTTAATAAAAGGTTGAGAGGAATATGAATGAAGTGAATTATACTGAAAATAAAATTAGGGTATTATTTATTGTCGGGATAATAATAGTGTTCATAGTTCTGTTTACATCTTTCTTGTATCCAGAGTCATTAATTAAATCTTCAGATAAAGGTTTTATAAATCCTATACGAGGATTTCATATTAGGAACGGTGAATTTGGCTACCTGTCTGCGCCAGGCAGGCAATAATTTGACCTCTACGAGGTCATTGATTAAACCATTGTAAAATAATTAGGAAGATAAGTGTCAGAGAATAATATAACAGCGGTTTTATTACTTTCGTGTAAAGACAGGATAGGGCTGGTTTCCAGGATTTCACATTTTGTGTTTGAGAGGGGGGGTAATATTCTTGATCTGGATGAGCATGTTGATGTGGATGATAAATATTTTTTTGTAAGAATAGCATGGGATATGAAAAGTTTTTCGATTCCCGAATCTGAAGTAGCGGAAGCATTTGCTCCGCTGGCAAAAGAATTTAATGCAGAATGGAAAATCAATTTTACGGGTAAAGAGCTGCGTGCGGCAATTTTTGTTTCAAAGTATGATCATTGTTTAAGAGAGATTTTATGGCGGCAGAGATTAGGTGAATTTAATATTGAAATTCCCCTAATAATATCCAATCATGAAGATTTAAGATCTTTAGCCGACCATTATGGAATTCCATATTTTGTTTTTCAGATATCTGAAGAAAATAAAGAGTCCCAAGAAATGGAGGAGATAGCGTTACTAAAGGAAAATAAAATAGACACTGTTGTATTAGCAAGATATATGCAGGTATTATCTTCGCAATTTATCGATGAGTACCCAAACCGGATTATCAATATACATCATTCATTTTTACCGGCATTTATCGGAAGTAATCCGTACAGGCAGGCTTATGAAAGAGGTGTAAAGATTATTGGTGCGACAAGCCATTATGTTACAAAAGAACTGGATGATGGTCCAATCATAGACCAGGATATTATAAAAATTTCTCATAAAGATTCGATTAAAGATTTAATAAGAAAAGGAAGGGATCTGGAACGTTTAATCTTATCCCGTGCATTATATTTTCATTCGCATCATAGAATTTTAGTACATGGTAAGAAAACAATTATTTTCGATTAAGATTATTTTTTTTAATAAACTTTAGATATCAAATGGAAGAATTAGTTGAAAAAATAAGTATATGTATTGAAAGAGGTAAAATCAATAAGGCAACATCTTATCCAAGCAGTATGAAAGGTGAAGATGGTGCAGATGAAATATCCCGCCGGGCTTTAGATAATGGAATCAAACCTGAAGTTATACTGCAGGCATGCAATGATGGTATGCAGAAAATAGGAGAAAGATTCAGCAGGAATGAAGTATTTGTCCCGGAATTGTTAATGTCCGCAAGTGCAATGAAAGCAGTAATGGCGCATCTTAAGCCGTATTTTAAGTTAGGAAGTGTTAAAGTTAAAGGGAAGTTTGTAATCGGCACAGTATCGGGTGATCTTCATGATATAGGTAAAAATCTTGTATCAATGGTAGTAGAAGGGAACGGTTGGGAAGTAATTGATCTTGGAGTTGATGTAAAAACTTCAAAATTTGTCCAAACTATAAAAGATAATCCCGGCTGTGCTGTGGGATTAAGTGCATTACTTACGACTACAATGGTAAATATGTCGAAAACCGTAGAGGAAATTAAAAGTACGTATCCTGATACAAAAGTTATAGTGGGCGGAGCACCATTATCATATGAGTCTGCAAAAAAGATGGGTGCAGACAGCTATTCGGCTGATCCTCAGGGTGCAGTTACATTTCTGAATCAGATCATTAATGCATAGCACTGAAGCTTACACTATTTATTAGAATTTAACTGAAGTTACTCATGAAATAGCAATTAAAAGATGACATCTTTATTATTAAAAATAACCTTTATCTTATTTTACATTCTGATAAGAAATTGAAAGTAAATTTTCTTTTCTAAAGATGTCATCTTTACATGCGTAACTTCAAAATTTAATGGAGGCGTGGTGCAAAAAATATTAATTATTTATTCTATATTATTTATTTTTTATTGCAGCGGCATACCTGCACAGGATTTAGACAGCTCGAACTCACCAATATTACCCAAAGTTGAAATTGCAGGGACACAGTTGTTGAAAATTCATTCCGATATTGTTAACCAGGATTATGACTTATACATTAACCTGCCGGCAAATTATTCGGATACTTCAAAAGGATATCCCGTCGTTTATCTATTGGATGCGCAGTGGGATTTCAGTTTAGTATCGGCAATCTACGGTGAGCAATACTATGATGGATTTTTACCGGGACTTATTATTGTTGGAATTACATGGGGGGGTGATAATCCCAACTATGATACGCTGAGAGCAAGAGATTTTACGCCTATCCATTTAAAACCATTGGATAATTTCGGCAATGCACCCAAATTTCTTGAGTTCATCAAAAATGAGCTTGTGCCGTTTATTGATTCGAAATACAGGACAGATAAGAATGATAGAACATTAATGGGGAGTTCATTAGGAGGACTTTTTACTTTATATACTTTATTTAATGAAACAAATTTATTTGAAAGATACGCATTAACAAGCCCGGCGTTAAAATGGGGAAAGGGAATTATCAATAATTATGAAGCAAATTATAGTAAGAATAATTCTAAACTCCCGGCAAAACTATATACCGGGATAGGGGAATATGAAGACCCTTCAGATTTTCAGAAATTTACAGATAAACTTAAGTTAAGGAATTACAGGGACTTAGAATTCATGAAACAGATTATAAAAGGAGTTGGGCATTCAGGAGGTAAAGCTGAAGGTTATACCAAAGGTCTGCAATTTGTATTTACCCGTCCATCATTAGCAATTCCTTCTTCAGCTTTAAGCAGATATTCAGGAACTTATCAAGAAAATCATGAAAATAAAATCAGGATTTATACTGATAAAAATCATCTTACTGCTGTTGATAGCAGTAAATCGAAATTTATACTTTTAGCTGAAACCGATAAGGATTTCTATAGGAGAGGTGTTTTTTATTTTATTCATTTTAATAAAAATATAAACGGAAAAATTACTGGATTTTCATTAAATCAATTTAATAAGCTGACATATTTTACAAAGGTTGAGTAATCTGCTAAGAAGATAAGAAGCAAGTAGTTTTCAAGACGTTTGCTGTTCTCATTAACCCCGGGATTAATCCCGGGGTTAACCTTTACAAAAAATATAGATAATGTAATTATGGTTAAAAAGATTTTTTTCACAATATGGTTCTATTCCGCAGCTATTTTTATACTTGCAGGAATCACAGTTACTGCGCAGGAAGGAAAAGATATAGTTAATGGTAACTTAATACAGTTTAATGATAATGGTCTATGGTGCTGGTTTCAGGATGAAAGATGCATTATTGATATTAATAATGGTAAGATAATTCCCGGCAGTGTGGCGAGTCAATCAGGAACAGGGTACAGTGTCCGTAACGGATCGATAGAAACTGTAATTTATGATTTGCAAACGGGATTATTAAAGAGGTATCAATTGGCTAAAATGAGTCCTGATGATCATAATGCACCGGGATTAATTATCCGGCCGGATGGAAAATACCTGGCAATGTATTCAGACCATTACGATCAATATAAAAACCGGTACCGTATATTTAACGGCAGTACATGGTCACCTGAGCAGGGATACGATTGGACAAAAAGGCCGGGAGGTACAGATTATACAATTGCATATAACAATGTCTATTATCTTTCGGATGAAGGGCGCATGTATGATTTTTCAAGAGCGAATCACCGGAGTCCAAACTTTATAATTTCTACGGATATGGGAGATACATGGACTTTCGGAGGACAATTAAGCACAAATACAAGCAACTCATATAATAAAGGTTATTATAAATACTGGAGCAACGGTATTGACCGGATTGATTTTATATTTACGGAACAGCATCCCCGTGATACTCTTACGAGTATTTATCATGGATATATAAAAGGAGGAAAAGCCTATCGTTCCGACGGCACTCTTGTAGATAATGATATTACCGATACAAGTTATATCCCTGCTTACTGGGATTTTACCAAAATCTTTGGTAACGGGACTGTAATCGGAGACAAAACGGAATACCGCTGCTGGCAATCAGACCTGATGAGATACGATGACGGGACAATTGCGGCAATTATAACAGCCCGTTCGAATCAGAGTATCAGCTTAGGTTATCCCGATAACCAGGTCAATCCACAGCATGATTTTATATACTGCCGTTATGACGGCAACGCGTGGTCATATACCTACCTTGGAAAAGCAGGTTTGAAATTTTATTCATCAGAAGCTGATTATGTTGGATTGGGAGCCTTATGCCCCGATGATCCTAATACCCTCTATATATCTACCCCTTATGATCCGCGTGATACCACAATAAACCTTGGAGTCCGTGAAATATTTAAAGGAGTAACCTCTGATAACGGAACTACATGGTCGTGGAGTCCGATTACACAGAATTCAACGCGTGATAATATTCGCCCGATAGTACCGGCATGGGATAAAAATAATTCGGTTTTACTATGGTGCCGCGGAACATATATTACTGCCCAAAGCTTTGATGCTGCAGTTGTGGGTATAATAGACCGCAGCGAAGAAATTATAAGTAAAAAAAGTTACGTAGATGCATCTGTTTCAAACACTACATTCGCTGATGGTTCAACGCTTACAGCAACAGGTCCGAGTCCGGATGCCGGAGCAGCGGATAATAAGTGGCATATCAGAACAGGAATTGGTAACAGCGGTTCTATTTTTACTTCTGCAGAACTGACTGCCGGAGAAAATGCACCGATGATAAAAACACAAGTGGACTTACCGGATGATGGAATTTACGACGTCTGGGTAAACTATTGGGGCTACCCTAATACTTCCTCAGACTGGCGTATAAAGGCAGGACTTTCACCAGCAGATATGCAGTTATTTAGATCAATGGCAAGTAAAGAAGTTGAAGCAGATAGTTATGATAATAAACCGTTAATATATGATAGTAATAATGCGTATTTATATCAAGCGTACCTTGGCAGGGTTAAGGGAGTCAGGAGTTTTGATGTATTTGTAGATGATTCAGCCTATCAAAAAGGAACATCAAGTCCCACATTAAGGGGGGATAATAACCGTACCTGGTATGACGGCATCAGCTATGCTAAAATTAATGATGCTGTTGTACCTGTTGAATTAACAAGCTTTTCTGCAAAAGTCATTGAGAATAGTAATGTTGAATTAAATTGGGAGACGAAAACAGAAGCAAATAACCAAGGATTTGAAATTGAGAGATATGAGAATAACAAATGGAACGAGATAGAATTTATTAAAGGGAAGGGGACTTCAACTGAAGTTTCAGCTTATACATACATTGATAAAAATGTTAATAGAGGTTTGATAAAATACAGATTAAAGCAGGTTGATTACAACGGTTCATTCAAATATTCTAAAGTAGTTGAAATAAATATAAACCTGATAACGGAATACAAATTAAATCAAAATTATCCTAACCCGTTCAATCCGTCAACAACAATTACTTATAATTTACCAAAAAGCGGATTTGTTGAATTGAAAATTTATAATTCTCTTGGAGAAGAAATTGCCACATTAGTTAAAAAAGAAATGGAGGCAGGAAATTACAAGGCGGCATGGAATGCAAAGGATTTCCCTTCAGGTATTTATTTATATAAAATTAGTGTAAATAATTATTCGGAGGTGAAAAAGATGATATTATTAAAATGAGACGCAGATTTCGCAGATTTTCACAGATAATAATTTTAGTTTAGATGAAAATGTTAGTTGTCAAATGGCTTTATTTTAAATAATTATAAAAGTATTAGTAAAAGATAATATTATTAATAATGGAGAAACCATTTCAGAACTTATTCAGGAAGGCTGCAGATGAAAAAAGGCGCCTTGTTATGCCTTTGATAGGTTTTCCGGGAGTTAATATAACAGGCAGCACAATAAAATTAGCCCAGCAGAATTACGGAGAACATTTTAAAGTTTTAAAAGCAATAGCTGAGACATTTAAGCCGGATGGAATTTTTCCACTAATGGATCTTTCAGTTGAAGCAAATGCGCTCGGTAGATATACTATTTTTCCCGAACGTGAATCGGCAACTGTGTCAAGAGCTCAATTTGATATGGAGGATCTGGATTCTGTAAAAAAAATAAATATTTCATTTGATACAAGGCTTTTGGGTTATGTTGAAACTCTTAAGCTAATGAGAATCGGACTGCCGTCAAATATTTTAAGGGGAGCTTATGTCACGGGTCCTTATACGCTTTCAGCATTATTAATGGGAGCAGATAATGCAGCAATCGCAACAGTTATGGATGCTGAAAAGCTTCATAAGATATGCCGGTTTATGGCAGAAAAAATTCTTGAATATGTCAGATTATTGATTGCGTCGGGCGCGCAGATGATATGTATACTTGAACCAAGTGCTGTAATGCTTGGGCCTGAACAGTTTGAAGAGTTTTCAAGTAGGTATGTGCATCAGATAATAGAGAGCTGCAGATATACGGGTATTTCAACTATATACCATATATGCGGAAATACTATGCATCTGATCAAGAAGATGGCAGAATCGGGAGTTGATGCATTAAGTTTAGACTCTCCTGAAATAGGAATTGATCTTCCGGCAGCGGCCGAACAAATCTCTAAGGATATAATGATAATCGGAAATATAAGTCCGATAGGAGCTATTCTTTACGGGAGTCCGGAGGAAGTGGAAGAAGAAGTAATTCAGTTGTTGAATAATATGGAACCCTTTCCAAACTTTGTTTTAAGTACAGGCTGCGATTTGCCTCAGGAGGTTCCAATTGAAAATATTCAGGCGTTTATGAGAGCAGGAAGAGAGTATAAAAGGAAATTTAATTAATTGCAGGAGTTTTGCAGAACTCGGTATTTGAAAATTTTATTATTAAGAGTGGTAAATTAAAGCAATACAGCACTCCTACGGAGTGCAGGTATCTGTGGTTTATTCTATTTTTTAATAATATTTCGCTCCTCTGGAGCGAGGACACGAGTTTTGGCATTCGAGGTTTAGATACTTTGGAGAGAAGACAATAATTACTAAATAGGAAATAACTTATGAATAAAGTTATCCTTGATTATCTAAAAAGCTTTATTATAAAATTAATAGGTATTTATATGCTATTGATGTTATCTATAACTAGTGCTCAAACCAATTTTCCATTTTTAGATACAAAATTAAGTATTGAAAAACGGGTAGATGATTTAGTGGGCAGGATGACTCTTGAAGAAAAAATAGGGCAGATGATGAATGCTGCGCCTGCTATAGACAGGCTGGGGATTCCGGAATATAACTGGTGGAATGAATGCCTTCATGGAGTTGCACGCGCAGGGCTTGCTACTGTATTTCCTCAGGCAATTGGTCTTGGTGCAACATGGGATGAAGATCTT
>CAVUGE010000020.1:0-13157 GCA_963740945.1 uncultured Bacteroidota bacterium
GAATATGATGCTCGATTTTATAAAAAATGATCAGGGAAATGGGAAAAAGGTAATTAATGAAAATAGAATAACTGAAATTGGGAAAGTTATACGAAAAACATCCTTAGATGAACTTCCGCAATTGTTCAATGTTATTAAAGGAGATATGAGCCTTGTTGGACCACGCCCATGTCTTCCTTACGAGTTTGAAAGCTATGCTGGCTGGCAAAAGAGAAGATTAAATGTTTTACCAGGCTGCACTGGTGTCTGGCAGGTAACAGGAAGAAGTTCTGTATCATTTAAGGATTCGATAGTTCTTGATTTGTATTATATAAACAATATGTCACCATGGCTTGATCTTCAAATTTTATTTAAAACCATACCGGTTATGTTATTTGCACGAGGCGGGAAATAACATATTAAATTTTGTGATTAAATTATGAAAATTATGGAGGATTAATGAAGGTTGGAATAATTGGACTCGGATATTGGGGACCGAATTTAGTAAGGAATTTTCTTGCACATGACAAAGTTGAAAGTGTTTCTGCTTGCGATAAAAGACAAGACAGATTAAAATTTATTAAGGCTAAATTTCCAAGTACAAAATTAACGGATAATTATGACGATTTAATTTGCGGAGATTCAGATATAGTTGCAATTGCTACACCTGTTGATACACATTATAAGTTAGCAAAGAAAGCATTAGATGCGGGAAAACATATCTGGGTTGAAAAACCCTTTACAACAATGTCGACACAAGCTGAAGAGCTAATCGAACTAGCAAATTCAAAAAATCTGAAGATATTTGTTGATCATACATTTGTATATACCGGTGCAGTAAGAAAGATGAAAGAACTGGTCGATAACAAGGAACTCGGAAAGATTCTGCATTTTGATTCCGTACGAATAAATTTAGGTTTATTTCAAAGAGATATCAATGTTATATGGGATTTAGCTCCACATGATCTTTCAATTATGAATTATGTTATCAGTGAACATAAAGTTACAGCAGTATCCGCTCATGGAATAGCTAATTACAACGGAAGAGAGAATATAGCTCATATTTCTGTTTATTTTGAGGATAATTGTTTTGCTCATTTCCATGTTAATTGGACATCACCTGTAAAAATTAGAAAAATGATAGTTGGAGGTGATAAAAAAATGCTTGTATTTGATGATATGGAAAACTTTGAAAAGATAAAAGTATATGATTCCGGCGTTGATATGAAATCAACAGCAAGTATTCATGAAGCGTTAGTTCAATATAGAATTGGTGATATGTATTCACCTAAAATACCACAAACTGAAGCTTTAACAGCGGGAGTAGATGAATTTATTACTTCAATTGAAGAAAACCGGCAGCCATTAACTAATGGACAGGACGGATTAGATGTAGTTAGAATTTTAGAAGCAACAGACGTATCTATTAAAAATAGGGGAGAGCTCGTCGATTTAAAATCGAAGATTCTTCTGTAAAATTATCTTATATCTATGGAAAAGAAAAATATTAACAATGTTAAATTAGGGGAAAATGTAAAAATATTTGACTTCGTAAATCTTTACGGATGTTCAATTGATGATAATTCGAAGGTCGGCACTTTTGTGGAAATTCAAAAGAATGCTTTTATAGGGAAGAATTGTAAAATCTCTTCACATACATTTATATGTGAAGGAGTTCATATAGAAGATAATGTGTTTATCGGGCATAATGTAACTTTTATAAACGATAAATATCCCCGATCGGTAAATTTTGACGGCTCACTGCAAAGTGAAAGTGATTGGAATGTGGTTGAAACTTACGTTAAAAAGGGAGCTTCTGTGGGGTCATCTTCTACAATTATGTGCGGGATAACTATTGGAGAAAATTCAATTGTTGGTGCCGGGGCAGTCGTTACAAAGGATGTTCCTCCTAATACCGTAGTTGCAGGAGTACCGGCTAAAGTGGTAAAAAAGCTATAGCTTTATTTAATTTTATCTTTCTTTAAAAAGACAAATTCCTCAAGTTAATTACTATATTCATAATTGATCTTGAGGAATTTATTTTTTAAAGGTATAGTTAAAGATTTATAATTATATTCTGCTTACTTTTAAACCTTGCAAATTTGTCCTAGAATGAGAATACTCGACATTATCACTAGGTGCTTTTGCAGTTTTTATAGCCCAAATCCCTATTGCAGCGTTGAGAACTAATATTCCCATGAATACCATCCCAATAATTTCAAAAAAGCCCATGTGATTCTCCTAAGATTATTTTTTTAATTTGGATATGAAATATCAATTACTGTTCCAATCTAAAGTTCTTATTTTAGTTATTATTCCGCAATTATTTTTTCTTAAGATCGGGAATAGGAAAGAATTACATGTAGAAATCGCATTAAATTATTTTTTCTATTTAAGTATTTCATACACGAAATAATTGATATTGTAATGTAAACAAGGTAATTTAGAATTTAATTTTTCGGGGTGTAGCGCAGCCCGGTTAGCGCGTCCCGATTAAATCGGGAAGGTTGAGAGTTCGACCGTCCACTTGGCTATCTTTTAATTCTATATCTTATTTTTTGTTGATTTTGTATATCTCGATTAAATCGAGAATATGGTATGGAAAGTTATTTTACATATATAATTGAATCTAAAAAAAATAAAAGATGGTATTACGGACATTCAAATGATTTGGAAAGAAGAATAATTGAACATAATTCTGGTCAAAATAAATCAACAAAAAATAAAGGACCTTGGGAATTAATTTTTAAGAAAGCATTTAATAGAAAGTTAGAAGCAAATAAGTTTGAATTAGAATTAAAGGGATTTAAAAATAAAGAATACATAAAATATAAATATCAACAATATTTTATAAAGACTTTAGATTAATAATTGACTTCATCTTCGGTAATAATGTCACACGGTTTAATTTAAAGTGTTGAAGAGTCGGGGTGGAGAGATTCGAACTCTCGACCTCTTCGTCCCGAACGAAGCGCGCTAACCGGGCTGCGCTACACCCCGAAAATTCAATCCTAAATTACCTTCTTTTTTGCACAATTTCAATTATTTGACTCCTCAAAAGCTCCCAGATTAAATTCCTAACGTATTTCTTCCTTTTATCAATATATTCTCAATAATTACAAATAATTTCTGTAAATTTTAATATTAAGAATAAAGTTTTCTAATATTTAATTGGTATGTCCCGTAATAATAGTCGAAAAATAGTAGAATTTGATATAAGGCATATAAATAAATATGTTAACAAATCTACTCTTAAAAATACTTTATATTTTAGCGGCGGAATAATTTTATTTATTGCAGGTGTTATAGCCTATGGTATAATATTGAACTTGAGAGAAATCCCGTTATCAGAAGCTGTTCAAGAGAAGGGTTTTACAAAAATTAAAGATGTTAATATCGTAGTAGATCGTAAGAATTACAGTTTAAATCTTTATGAAGATACAGTTTTAATTAAGTCATATAGGGCAAGTTTCGGTAGAAATATAAATAATCCCAAAGGGAAAGCTGGGGATGGCGCAACTCCTGTAGGTGATTACCAAATTTGTTCAATTGACACTGCAAGTAAGTACCACAAGTTTCTTAAATTAAATTATCCGAATATCCATGATGCTGTTGAAGGCTTAAGAACGGGCTTGATTTCTCAGAAAACATTTGATTCATTGAAATTTGAATTTTATTACGAAGGTTGTCCAGATAGTTATACCGCGCTGGGAGGTAATATAGGCATTGAAGGTATCGGGAAATATAATTTTATTTTTAAGAATCTGCCATTTGTTTATAACTGGACAGACGGCTCTATAGCGGTCAGCAATGAAAGCATTGACGAAATTTTTTATGTAGTAAAGAAAGGGACTAAAGTTGTTATTAAATAAAACTTGTAAATTCATTTTAATTATTTCTTTTGTGACTATAGCTTATTCTTGCGGAGAAAAGAAGACTCCTCCTGAAAAAATCACAACGTCAGAAAATTATAACAATCCAGAGGTAGTAACCCAAGAGGCAAAAAGTATTCTGGGTGAGAATATGAAGTTTGCTTATAAAGGAACATTTGATAAAGATTCCGTTGTTGAAGTTACTGCAGGTACTGAAATAGAGAATAAGGATGAATGGGGGATAAAATTCTATTTACTAAAACTGGAAGGGAGCAAATTAAAGATAGAATTTCAAACAGACTTATTGAATGGTTCTTTTAAAGAATCACTTACAAAAAAAATAAAATTTCCCGCATTTAATTATGAGCTATTATACTATAATTCACAGGATTATTTTCTAGGCAGCGGGGGAGGAGAAGTATATTCATATATTATAGATTTTAATAACAAAAACACTTTTTATGCGCATCTGTTTTCAGAAGGAGAAAAAGTATCTCTCTTTTTATCAGATAACATTGAAAATGCTGATATTAAGAATTTTTTTATTTTGAACTTTAAAAGAGACTATCCCAATCTGAAAATGGTTCTGAAAGATATGAATATAGATAAGTAAAATAAGATCTTTGTTCTTAAGAATAAATTTGAATGATGTCTAAAATTTTTCTTCCATTTATATTATTTTTTTTTGCAGCAGCAATAGCATTTCCCCAGACAAAGGATAGATATGAACTTGCGTCTATAGACTTTTCGGGAAATAGTGAGTTTTCTTCCTCAACTTTAAGTTCTATAATTTATTCAGAGGAAAGTCCGGGCTGGTTTTGGCAGTTTTTAAATTCATTTACTAGTTTTGGTAAAGAAGCGATTTATTTCGATTCTTCAAATATTCAAATTGACTTGAGTGCATTAAATGCGTATTACAATGCGAATGGATTTTTCGAAGCAGAAGTATCTTATAAGTATGATATTGATTCGGCAGATAAGGAAGTTGATCTAACATATATTATCAAAGAGAATGATCCTTCGACATATGGGAAGGATTCATTATACGGAATTGAAAACCTTCCACCTGTTGTTAAAGAAAATTTTATAAAAGAAGAGTCTTTTGACACGACAGCAAGATATTCTCAATCGAATGTTCAGCAGGAGATAGAACAAGCGGTCAATGTATTATTGAATTCCGGTTATATGCTGGCAAAATTTGATAGTACAATAATTATAAGAGATACTGTAAAGAACAAAGCAAATTTAAATATCTATTTTACTACCGGTAAAAGATACGTTATTGATTCCGTAGTTGTTAGCAAATCCGGAGCAGGTGCTTCAGAAGTTAAGGATCAGCTATTAAGGGATATAACAGATATAAGTAAGGGTGATTACTATGATCTTGTTAAAATACGGCAAAGACAGGTAAGGTTGTTTCGAACAGGATTGTTTAATTCAGTTATTCTCTCATCAAGTGAAAAAGATACTTCCGGAAACGGTGTTCCTTTAAATTTAACCGGCACGATTGGTTTAATGAATGAACTTTCTCCCGAAATCATTTTGAACAATCAAAATGGTGATTTGAATGTAGGTTTAAGTGCCTCCTATATAAGAAAAAATTTTCTTGGAAATGCCAGGAAGTTAACGGTCAGTCCTTCATTCGCTGTCCAGAATATATTTAATGTAGATTTTGGAAATATTGTTAAAAAATTTTCAATACGGGATACAACATTACTTGGTTACCTTGATGCCAGAATTAAGATCGAACAACCATATCTATTTAGCAAACCTATATTCGGGACATGGGAAAATTATGCACAAGTAAGTAAGCAAACTAATTTTAATATAACCACATACGGTTCAAAGATAACGTTTGAATTTGAGTTACCCAAATTTACATTTATAAATTTTCTAAGTACTTTTTACAATTTTGAAGTAACAAAAGAAAATTACCGTCTGCAGCATGATAGTCTTTCAAATAAATCGATTTCTATTATTGGTGCAGAATTCGGGAGAACAACAGCCAATGATATACTGTTTCCAACTGAGGGATACAATCTTTCAATGCAGCTGGAAAGTGCAAATGAATTTCCTTACCTTATCTCTAAAATTTGGGGTTATAATTTAAGCGTGGCCTTTTATAAAGTAGTTTTAAGCAGCTCATTTTATTTTGCTCTGGATTTAAAAAGAAATCATATATTTGCAGTAAAAGCAAAAGTGGGACAAATACAAACATACGATGGCAATTATTCAGGTATACCGATAAATAGGACATTTTATGTAGGAGGGAGCAACTCTATTAGGGGATGGAGAGTTAACGAATTAACACCTCAAAATGCCCCAAGTGTTCAAAATGTTCAAGGAGTGAATGCAAAAGGAGGTACTTTTTTAATTGAAGGTTCTTTTGAATACCGGTACCGGTTTTTACCAAGTTTCGGTGTCGTGTTGTTTTATGATTATGGAAATACATGGATTGGTTATAATCAATTCAGGTATGATAAATTAGCACAAGCTTTAGGTCCCGGATTTAGATATTATACTCAGATTGCTCCTTTTAGGATTGATTTTGGCTTCAAATTTTATGATCCTGTTGATAAAAAATATATATGGAATAATTGGAAAAAGAAGTTTTTTAATAACCTGGAAATACATTTCGGAATAGGAGAAGCATTTTAATAATTTCTTTTTTTCATTTACCTTTTCATTTTTATTCAATAAATTACCTTTACATTTTTTTTGTAGGAGGAAATATGAATAAACATTGGTTATTTAAAACGGATCCGGCCGAATATTCTTTTTCAGACCTGTTAGAAGAAAGAGAATATACATGGACTAACGCGACTAATGTTATTGACAAAAAAGGGATCCGGAATATTAAAAAGGGGGATACACTGGTCTTTTTTCATGGCGGAGATGAAAGAAAGATTGTAGGAACAGCAGAAGTTATTACAGATTCCTTCAGAAATGATGAGAATATTTCAGGTAATATAGTCGTTAATATCAGACCTTTGAGAAAACTTGATAAACCAGTTGCATTATGGGAATTAAAGCTAAATCCTAAATTCAAAGATTTTGACCTTTTAAATATTCCTGAATTGAATATTTTTTCGATAAATGATGAACAATGGGATGAAATCCTTATTATGTCTGAAGGCAAACCGCTGACTGAAATACCCGAAGGTTCTATGGAAGAGTGATATCCCGATTTCCGGATCTGTAAATTTATCCTGAAAGTTTTTGATGAAGCTTTCAGGAATAAATTTTTATTCTTTGTTTGTTGAGTAATATCTATGTTTTTATGTACTTAAAAACAGATCGAACTAATTGCCGAACTATATTAAATTTCATAATGAGATAAATTAATCATTTTAATCATTTCTAATTACTTAAGCTTTTCTTTGTTCAAAAAATAAAAATCACTATTTTTACTTTCTTTTTTGGGATTTTATGATTCAAAGTATGACCGGGTATGGAAGAGGGAAAGCTAACAACAGTTCCTTTTCCGCAGAAGTTGAAATAAAAAGCATTAATAGCCGTTATCTTGATATATTCTTAAGGCTTCCTTCAAATTTAATAGGCAAGGATATAGAATTACGTGAAATTATTAAAGATAAAATCGGGAGAGGTAAGCTATCAATTTCCATTCAAACAAAACAGAATAAAAGAAATGCAATTTCATTAATTGATAAGGAGAAGTTGAGAGACTTATTGTTTTTAATTAAAGATATAAAAAAAACGGCAAAAATTGATGAAAAAATAAAAATTGAACATTTATTAAGTAATAAAGAGCTATTTATTTCAGATAATCCCGAGTTGCCAGAGGAAGAATTCATTATTGTTAAAGAAGCTCTAAATTCAGCCTTAACAGACCTTGTCCAGATGAAAAAGAAAGAAGGGAAGGAGTTATCAAAAGATTTACGGGACAGAATGAATAAAATTGAAGAAAGACTGAAATTTATTGAGGGTGAAACTGAGAAAAGTGTAAATGAAAATTTTGCCAAATTCAAAGAAAGAATGAAACTATTAATTGAAGATATTGCATCATATAATGAAAGACTTGAACTAGAATTAGCCGTTATAGCGGAACGGGCAGATATTACTGAAGAATGTATACGATTAAGAAGTCATTTGAAATTTTTCCTAGAGAGTATTGAAAATGAAGCAGATCCGGGTAGAAAGCTCAATTTTTTATGTCAGGAAATGAATAGGG
This sequence comes from uncultured Bacteroidota bacterium, assembly GCA_963740945.1. Classification (GTDB taxonomy): domain Bacteria; phylum Bacteroidota; class Ignavibacteria; order Ignavibacteriales; family Ignavibacteriaceae; genus CAVQBP01. Next base: position 8,044 of record CAVUGE010000020.1, read on the forward strand.
AAACAAATACAATTGCTTCCAAGACCATTTCAACAGAAATAACTCACAGTACTGTTTTTATAAAAGAAGAAATAGAAAAAATCCGAGAACAAATACAAAATATTGAGTAGTACTTGAATAAAAGAGGAGCAATAATTGCGATATCAGCCCCCAGCGGTACCGGTAAAACTTCTATAGTAAAGAGATTACTTAAAGAAATTTCGGAACTTGTTTTTTCGGTATCTGCCACTACAAGAAAAAAGAGAGAAAATGAGGTAAATGGAATAGATTATTTCTTTATTTCGGAAGATGAATTTCAAGAAAAAATAAGAAATAATGAATTTGTTGAATGGGAGAAAGTATATGACTATTATTACGGGACATTTAGAAGGTTTATAGAGGTCAGTATAAATGAAGGTAAATCGGTAGTATTAGAGGTTGATGTAAAAGGAGCCTTATCGATAAAAAAGATCTATTCCGATGCACATTTAATTTATGTAGTACCTCCAAGTCAGAAAGAACTTATAAAAAGGCTCAAAAACCGCAAAACTGAAAATGATGCAGATATCAAAAAAAGGCTGGAGAGAGCGATTATGGAATTGAGTATTAAGGATAAATTTGATTATTTTATAATTAACGATGATTTAAATAAAGCAATTTCAGAAACAAAAGTTTTAATAACAAAAATATTAAAGGAGAAAAGTTAAATGCCTATAGAACCTGTTGATTTAAGAGTAATAGATGAACGTGCTGCAAATGTATATGAAGCGATAATCGTTTCTGCAAAGAGAGCGCGTCAAATTAATGACGAAAATAAAATTGAATACAACGCACTATTGAGTACCATACCAACAACGGGAACAGAAGATGAGAATGAAGATATTGAGAATCCGGCTCAATTAAAAATAGCTCTGGACCTGGAGAAAAAAGAAAAACCTCATGTTCAAGCATTGGATGAGTTATTGGAGGGAAAAACAGAATTCGGTTATAAAAATAAATAACTTGTTATTTCGGAAATAGATATTGTAAAGATTATTTATCTGCGGAAAATAAATAACACTAACAATATGCTGCTTTTAACAAACAATAAAACCTTCATCTATGCAAAATGATATCCTGGATAAGAAGAAAATTGTTGTTGGTATTACAGGATGTATTGCTGCATACAAGTCTTGTTTTTTAATAAGAGATTTAATTAAACGAGGAGCGGAAGTTAGGGTTGTAATGACTCCTTCTGCATGCGAGTTTATAACGCCATTAACTCTCTCAGCCATATCAAAAAATGAAGTAATCGCTAATATCTTCCCTATATCAAAGATAACCGGAACAAAGCATTCCACATGGCATATAGAATTGGCACAATGGGCCGATTTAATGATTGTCGCCCCTGCAACAATAAATACAATTGCAAAAATTGCTAACGGTTTTGCCGATAATGCATTGACTACATTAGTTACTGCATTGAGAAGCCCAACAATCATTGCGCCTGCTGCAGATGTTGATATGTATTTAAATCCCTTAACATTAGAAAATATTGCCAAACTTTCTAAGTCGGGATATTATTTTGTTGAACCCGAAGAAGGTGATCTAGCAAGCGGTTTATCAGGAAAAGGAAGGTTGGCAGATATTCAAAAAATTATAGATGCTGCAGAAATAGTCTTATCCGGAATAAAAAAAGATTTTATAAATAAAAAAGTCTTAGTTACAGCAGGACCTACTTATGAAGATATTGATCCTGTTCGATTTATCGGGAACCGATCTTCCGGTAAAATGGGATTTCAGATTGCTAAAGCTGCATTTTTAAGAGGAGCTGAAGTAACTTTAGTGACAGGTCCTTCCAGTCAAATATCTTATCCTGAAATTAATATAATTAAAGTCCGGTCTACAAAAGAAATGAAGTCAGCCGTAGAATTAGAAATTAAAAAAAATGATATTTTAATAATGTCGGCTGCTGTTTCAGATTATAAACCTAAATTAATATCTTCTAAAAAAATCAAGAAAGAAGATAAGCTTTCGGAAATTAAATTAATTGAGAATGAAGATATTCTATCTTCCATAAGAAAAGATAATAAAATTATAGCAGGTTTTGCTTTAGAAACAGATAATGAGATTCAAAATGCGAAAGAGAAATTAAAAAAGAAGAACCTTGATTTAATAGTTTTAAATTTTTTAAAGAACGACAAAAGTGGTTTTGAGTATGATACTAATAAGATTACTATTATTTCAAAAACAGGAAAGCAAAAGGAATTTCCGCTGCAATCAAAGTTTCAGGCAGCTAATAATATCTTAACAGCAATTTTACAACTATAAATACAATTCTTAGTTCTCTAATGAATGATCAGTTAAAAGAAAAATTGATTGAACTTCTTAAAAGTCAGAAAGAAATATTCGGTGATGAACTATTTGAAGGGGCGGTTCCGAGAAGAACAAAAGTAGTATCTGAAGTTAAAATTGAATATCCTGTAAAAGAAGAGAAATTTATGCTTAAGAAAAAACCGACTCCTAAAAACAAAAAAGTTTATGATAAATTATTCGATTTTAGTGAATGTGAGGATCCGGCAAAGCAGGCAATAGAAACATGGGAATCATCGGAAGTCTTGGAGGAAATGCATAAAAGCATAGGAAGCTGTACTAAATGTGAACTTCACAGAGGCAGAAATAAATTTGTATTTGGAGTAGGGAACTCAAATGCCGATGTAATGTGCATTGGTGAAGGGCCTGGTGCGGATGAAGATAAACAGGGATATCCCTTTGTAGGAAGGGCAGGAAAGCTTTTAACAGATATTTTGAAGGCAATAGATTTTTCAAGGGATGATGTATTCATTGCTAATATAGTAAAATGCAGACCACCGGGAAACAGAACCCCTTTACCTTCGGAAATGGATACATGTTCTCCTTATTTATTAAAACAAATCGATATAATAAAACCTAAATTAATTTTATGTCTTGGACTGACCGCTGCTCAGGGGCTTCTGAACAAAAAAGATTCTTTAACCAGTATGCGCGGGAAAATTTTTGAGTTTAGGGGAGCAAAAGCAATGGTTACATATCATCCTGCAGCACTTCTTAGAAACCCGCAATGGAAAAAGGGATGCTGGGAGGATGTTCAAAAATTTCGTAAGTTATATGATGAACTGAGTTAAATGCTCTATTGACCTTCATATTTCCTTAGATCATATTAAATCTAAACGTCAAATAAACAAAACGTCAAAACGTGATATTTTTGTTTGGTTTTGTTTATAAATCCTTTTAATTTCATACTTTAATTATTTCTTCTAATCAAATAAGGAGAAAAAATAGTGATAATAGGAGTTCCCACAGAAATTTTAGAAGGAGAAAATAGGGTTGCAGTTGTTCCCGATGTTGCTTCCAAATTAATTAAGTTAGGTTTTCAAATAATAATTGAAAAGGATGCAGGACTAAAAGCAGGGTTTATTAATGATAAATATGAATCTGCAGGTGCAAAGATAATAGAAAATGTTGAAGAACTATATAATTCTTCAGATGTTATTCTAAAAGTACAAAGACCTTATAAGCATCCGCAATTGAATAAGAATGAAATTGATTTAATAAAAAGGGGTACTCTTTTAATTACCTTTTTATATCCGTTGCACTATTATGATTTAGCCAAAGAGTATGCACAAAGAGGAATTGACGTCATTTCTATGGATATGATTCCAAGGACAACATTAGCTCAAAAAATGGATGCCCTTAGTTCTCAAGCTAATATTTCAGGTTACAAGAGTGTTTTAATAACTGCCAACTTGCTTGGAAAAATATTTCCCTTAATGATGACAGCAGCGGGTACGATATCACCTGCAAAAGTGGTTATTATGGGAGCGGGTGTAGCTGGATTGCAAGCGCTTGGTACAGCTAAAAGATTAGGGGCGGTAGTAGAAGTATCCGATATACGTCCTGCGGTGAAAGAAGAAGTTCAAAGCCTCGGTGGAAAATTCATAGAAGTTGACACAGATGCTTCAATGGAAGATGAAAGAGGATATGCTAAAGAGGCTTCTGAAGAATTTCTAAAGAAACAAAAAGAATTGATATTTAAACATGTTACAGAAGCTGATATTGTAATAACGACTGCATTGGTTCCAGGAAAAAAAGCGCCGATTTTAATTACAGAAGAGATGGTAAAGAATATGCGTGAAGGAGCTGTAATTCTGGATATGGCAGTTGAGTTTGGCGGTAATTGTGAAGTTAGTGAAAAAGGAAGGACAATTAAAAAATACGGAGTTACAATCGTTGGCGAACCAAATTTACCTAGCCTTGTTCCGTTCCATGCAAGTGAAATGTATTCGAAAAATATATTGAATCTTTTAATTTATATCAGTAAAGATGGGAAAATTGAATTGAAGCTTGAGGATGAAATCGTTAAGGGTTCATTAATAACTTATAAAGGTCAAATTGTTAATAACAGGATTAAGGAATTGGTTGGTAATGATTAAAGGAAAATTACAAAATTACAAGATTAAGATGAAGATTACGAGTACGATTAAGATTACGATAATGAGAATAAAAAATAATAAATTAAATAATAAGGATTAAATATGGAGTCACTAAATTTTTTGATGGAAATATATGTATTTGTTTTGGCAATATTTGTCGGATTTGAATTAATAACAAAAGTACCTCCAACACTGCATACACCTTTGATGTCAGGTTCAAATGCTATATCGGGAATAACAGTTGTTGGAGCATTATTAAGTGCAGGAATGAAGGAGTTTACAATAAGCACTATCCTTGGAGTGATAGCGGTTATTTTCGCAATGATTAATGTTGTCGGAGGATTTTTAGTAACCGACCGTATGCTCAAAATGTTCAAAAAAAAATGAGTTGAAAAATGAGAGTAGTTATAGATATTACATACCTTATTTCATCTGTCTTTTTTATTATCGGAATAAAGTATTTATCGTCTCCTAAAACCGCAAGAACGGGGAATTTATACGCATCAATTGGAATGTTTCTGGCAATAGTCATTACGCTTTTTGACCAGCAGGTTTTGACCTTTGAATGGATAATAATCGGAATAATAATAGGTTCGGCAGCAGGAACAATATTAGCGATGAAAATACCAATGACAGGAATGCCTCAGATGGTTGGAATGTTAAATGGATTTGGTGGAGGCGCTT
>CAVUGE010000021.1:0-65893 GCA_963740945.1 uncultured Bacteroidota bacterium
CAGAGAAGTGATCCGGATTATTTACAATGGATTTAAAAAATTCTTCAACGATTCGTTGAAAGATAGGGCAAAAGAATTAGGTTATTCAATACACGATATAGTTACTCTTGCTTCAATTATTGAGGGGGAGACTAAGAAAGAAAAAGAAATGCCTATAATTGCTGCAGTTTATTATAACCGGTTAAGACGCGGGATGAAACTTGAGGCTGATCCTACTATTCAATATCTTTTGGAAGGAAAGTGGAGGAGATTATTATTTAAAGATTTAAGGAATGACAGCCCATATAATACTTACATGTATTACGGTCTTCCTCCAGGCCCAATAAATAATCCAGGCAAGGCGGCTATCCTTGCAGCACTTTATCCTGATAAAAATGACTATTTCTATTTTGTAGCAAACGGGAACGGAGGACATAAATTTTCCAGTACTTATTCCGAACATATTAAAAACGCTAGAGAATATAAAAAATGGCTTCAGGCGCAAGAAAGCAAGTAAAAAATTTATTGTTACTGCTTGCAGTAATGATGTTATCAAACTGCGCTAATCAGCTGCCTCCAGGAGGCGGTGAAATTGATAAAATACCGCCGCAAATAATCGATGTTTATCCCCCAAAGGGTACAATTAACTTTAAAGATGATTATTTCGAACTGGAATTTTCCGAGTATATTGAAAGACGTTCTCTTCAGGATGCTATTTTTATCTCTCCAGCAATTGAGGGGTCTCTGGATTTAGATTGGAGCGGAAAATCGGTCAAGGTTAATTTCCCTTCAAAGTTAAAAGACAGCACTACTTATGTAGTAACAATCGGTACAGATGTCGTAGATTATAATAATAAAAACCGGATGGCAGAATCTTTCAATTTCACTTTTTCAACCGGAAATGAAATTGATAAGAAAATAATTTCAGGAAAAGTATTTGATGAAAAACCTGCCGGTATCATGATTTTTGCCTATAAGATGGGAGTTGATACAGCAAATCCTTTTTCGAATAAACCAGGTTTCATTTCTCAAACCGGTAATGACGGATCATTTAAATTACTTGGTCTATCTGAAGGGACTTACAGAATTTTTGCTGTGAAGGATGAATATAGAGATCTGCTTTTTCAGCCGGAACAGGATTTAATAGGAATGCCATTCAAAGATATTATATTCACCAAAGAAGATACCTTATTTAACCCGCTGAATTTTTTCCTTACAAAAGTTGATACTTTAAAACCCAGATTTATAAGTGCATCAATGACAGACCGCTTCCATATTCTTATAAACTTTACTGAGGAAATAGACACCTCAGTAATAAATCCAAAGAACTTTTATATCTATGATTCAACTTCTAATTCAAAGTCTATCCCGCTCTATGCTTATAAAGGAAACACAAAGAATACGGAAATGGTTCTGGCGGATACTTCATATTTTCCTTCTAATCATGACGTGTATCTTATTGCAGATTCAATTAAAGATTTATCAGGAAATATTTATTCAAACGATCAGACGCAAATAAATTTGAGTGAAAAACCTGATACTGTTAAATTGAATATTTATAAAACAGATCCTCAAAATTATTCAAGAGATATTGACTTCATTGAATCAAAATTTGTTTTCTATTTAAATGATGCTTTCAATATATCAGCGTTGAAACAAAATATAATTTTCCAGGACACCCTTGGAAGGAGAATGGGATTTAAAATAAAAATTTTAGATGATGCAACGTTCATTATATCACCGGACAATAAACTCGAACCTGCTAAAGATTATTTGATAAAAATTAATATGTCAAATTTTAAAGACGCTGCCGGAAATATTGCTGATACTGTTTTCACTTATAAATTCACTACTATCAGCGGATTTGATTTTACGGGAATAACAGGACAAATTAATAATGTTGATGTAAATGAAAATCCTGTCCTTGTCCTTGCCGGAATAGACAAGACAAAAGTAGTTTATTCAAAGAACTTGAATAGGAATTATAAATTTAATTTTGACCGGGTACAGCCAGGCAAATACATCTTTTGGTGTTATTTTGATAGAGACAGTAGCAAGTCTTATACGTACGGATATCCATATCCATTTAAACTATCCGAGCAATTTTCTTTTTATCCGGATACGCTCAATCTTAAAGCAAGATGGGTACAGACCGATGTAAATTTTAATTTTAAATAACTACAGGAATTTAAAACTAGTTTATAATGCAGCATTAATGAAAATATTAGCAATTGAAAAAGAAGTAACCGGAATAAAAGACGAGCAATATGTCCCTCATTTAAAATCCGAAGCATTAAAAGCATGGGAACTTTACCAATCAGAGAAAATTCGAGAACTTTATTTTACTAAAGATAATTTTGCAGTGTTAATATTGGAGTGTGGTGATGAAGAAGAATGTAACGAAATTCTCAGTTCCCTTCCTCTAGTAAAAGAAGGCCTGATAAAGTTTGAAATAATGACTTTATTACCTTATCCCGGTTTTAGCCGGCTGTTCAACTTGTAGGATGGATCAATGTTTGAATGGTTGAATGAAATGTGAAAAATTTCAAATATTTTTGTCTGGGATATTAAAAGGTTCTATAGATAACCTCACCATTTTTAATTGTCATACAGTTAAGGTTTTTATTTATATTGTAAACTATCTCTGCGTAATCGTTAATTTCAAAAATTGCAAAGTCTGCCGATTTACCAATTTCAATGCTTCCAATTCTTTCATTCATTTTGAGAGCTTTTGCAGCATTGATAGTAACTGCCGAAATGGTCTCTTCAATTGTTAAATGCATTTTAATTGCAGCCAGACTCATAATGAAATGTAAATTACTTATGGGAGAAGTACCGGGATTGTAATCGGTAGACAGAGCTATGATTAAATTGTTTTCAATTAACTTTCGAGCAGGAGCATATTGATAATCAAGAAAAAAAGAAACACCTGGCAGCAGGACACAGACAATATCTTTATTTTTAAGCAGCTCAATCTGTTTCTCTTTTAAAACTTCAAGATGATCTATGCTGACGGCATTATATTCCATGGCAATTTCCAATCCGCCGATATTATTAAACTGCTCCGTATGAATTCTTAAATCCAGACCTATTTCCCTGGATTTTGAGAATATTAGTCCAATCTCATCTGCTGAGAATGCTGTTAACTCACAAAAACCATCACAAAATGCTGCCAATTTATTTTTTGCAATGTAAGGGAGCATTTTATTTATAACATTATCCAAATAATCTTTATGATTTAGCTTAAACTCCGAAGGATATGTATGTGCTCCCAGAAATGTGGGTACGATATCAATTAGACAATTATTATTAAGACTATTTATCACATTTAATAATTTTATTTCATTTTCAAAATCTAATCCATATCCACTTTTTATTTCAAGTGTTGTTATACCTTGTGAAATAAAATTATTTATTGTTTCAAGGGTACTTTTATAGATATCTTCACCTGAGCTTTTTTTGACGGATTGAACAGATGAATTTATACCGCCACCGCTCCTTGCTATATCCTCATAAGATTTTCCATTTAGTCTTTCTTTAAATTCATTAGCCCTGCTCCCTATAAATGCAGAATGCGTATGGCATTCAACTAATCCCGGTAAAACTATTTTATTCTCCAGATCAATTATTTCTCCGGCTTCGGATTGTAATATTTCAGCTTCAGAATTCGATATTATATCTTTTATTATCCTATTTTCAATTACAATTGAATGGTCATATAGGATATTTATCTCCTTTAAAGAATCACCTCTTTTATAGTTTATTCCATTTGTATCAACAGTAATAATCTGGAAAGGATTTAATAAAATTTTTATCATTTAAATAATTAAAAATTAATATCTACTTATTTACTATAAATATTTATCTTATCATTTATGACTCTTGCTTCGGTATAGCCTATTTGATTTAGTTTGAAACTGAGGTCTTTTGCCTCCGAATTTTTTACAAAGTCACCTACTTTTACTTTATAAAACGGTGGTTCAAAGGTAATGTATACGGCTTTTTGATTTGTTTTTAGATATAATTCTGTACGGATACTGTCGGCTTCCTGAAGATTATCAGTCGAAAAAACCTGAACCCTATATCCATTAACCTGGTTTATAATTTGGGGCGCCGAAGTATCGGAGCCTGCTGAAGTCTTATAACCATACCATATATCAGGTTTAACAATTTTGTTGCTCTTTTCTTTCTTTTCAACATCGAAAGTTGCTCGGTAGGGAGTCAAATCAAAGTTTTCCGTATTTTCGTTCTTGTTAACTTCTGTTTTCTTTTTTGTTTCCTTTTCACCTTCATTTTCATTTTTGCCATATCTTCCTGCAGTTGAAGCACTGCATGAAATAATTAAAAGCGAGAAGAAAATACATAATAGAGCCTGAATAATACTGTTCTTCATTATTTACCTAATAATTATAATTTTAATAACCAATATTGGGCAGAATTTATTAAAATACAATTGTTTAACAAGCTCTACTTTATTCTTATGATAGATAAATAAGATAAAAGTTAATCACCATTGTGACTTGTATTTTAAATCTTTGAGAAAAAGCGATAATTTTAGTAAATTAGTAACTTAAAAAAAATCCGTTTTAGAAAAAAACCAACCTTTATAAAAAGAATGGCAACAAAGAAATTAAAAATTTTATTTGTAACATCAGAAGTTGTTCCCTTTGTAAAAACAGGGGGATTAGCTGATGTATCTTCTGCTTTACCTCAAAGACTATCAGAAATGGGACATGAAGTAAGGATAGTAGTCCCCAAATATGGAGCAGTTGATGACAGAAAATTCAAAATTCATGAAGTAGTTAGACTAAAAGACTTAAAAATTCAAATAGGTGATAAAGAAGTTACTTTTTCATTAAAATCCTGTTTTCTACCGGGACAAAAAGTAAGAGTCCAGATATATTTCCTTGATAATCATGAATATTTTGGAAGCAGAAACAGCCTATATACTGACCCGCTGACCGGTGAAAATTTTTCTGATAATGATGAAAGGTTTATTCTATTAAGCCGGTCTGTATTTGAATTAATTTCAAAATTAGGCTGGATACCGGATATTATTCATTGTAATGATTGGCAGTGTGGATTAATTCCAGCGTATCTGAGGACTATTTATAAAGATGAAGAGCAATTTTCTCAGTTCAAAACATTGTTCACAATTCATAACCTTGCATATCAGGGAGAGTTTCCTAAATCTTCATTCAACAAAACCGGTTTGCCCGAAGAGCTAAACTCAGAAAAGGGATTGGAAATTTATGGTAAAATCAATTTTATGAAAAGCGGATTAATTTTTGCGGACGTGATAAATACTGTTAGTGAAACTTATGCAGAAGAAATTAGAAAAGATGATGAATTAGGTGCAGGTTTAAAAAATGAATTGGCTAAAAGGAAAAATGATTTATATGGGATAGTTAACGGAATCGATATGAGAGTCTGGAATCCTGAAAAAGATAAATTGCTGCCTAAGAAATACTCCTTAAAAAATTTAAATAATAAAATTGAAAATAAAAAAGAATTAACTCAAAAGTTCGGATTTAACTTTGATGAATCTGTTCCGGTAGTAGGAGCTATTACCAGATTATTTGACGCAAAAGGAGTTGATCTTATAAGTGAATCATTTAAAGATTTAATGAATTTAGATATCCAATTAATTTTACTTGGAACGGGTGATAAGAAATACCATACTTTCTTTGATAAAATGGCAGAAAAATATAGGGGGAAATTTGCTTGTTATCTGGGTTTTAATGATGAATTAGCACATTTAATTGAAGGGGGGGCAGATATATTCATGATGCCGTCCAGATACGAACCTTGCGGATTAAATCAGATGTACAGCCTAATATACGGCACAGTCCCGGTGGTTCGTGAAACCGGAGGACTTGCAGATACAGTTATTAATTATGATGAAAAAACGGGTGCAGGGAATGGATTTGTGTTTAAAAAATACAGTTCTTCTGCATTCATTAAGGAATTAAGAAGAGCTGTAGATGTTTTTCAGGATAAGAAAATCTGGAATAAAATAATGAAGGCCGGGATGAAATCTGATTTTAGCTGGACATCCTCAGCGAAGAAGTATGTCGAATTATATAAAACTGTCTTAAACAGTGACTAATGCCTAATTATGGTGTTTTTTTAGACAGAGATGGTACACTAAATGAAGATCCCGGCTACCTTGGAGATCCTAAATTACTTAATTTATATCCGGATACGGGGAAAGCGCTATCAGTATTGAAAAACGGACTAAATTTCAAGTTGATAGTAATTTCCAATCAATCAGGCATTGCGAGGGGATTAATAACAAAAGAAAAAGTTGACGCAGTAAATTCTAAACTTAATGAATTGCTTTTGAAAGATAATGTACAGATAGATGCCTTTTACTACTGTCCTCATCATCCTGATTTTAGTAACGAGGAAGAATGTTCCTGCAGAAAACCTTCTCCCGAGCTTGTTTTGAGATCTGCAATAGATTTTAATATCGATTTATCTAAATCTTATTTTGTTGGCGATACAGTTAGTGATATTGAATGCGGTTTGAATGCAAATCTAAAAACCATCCTGGTAAAAACAGGATATGGTGAGGAAAGTTTTTCTATCTTGCAAAAGCTAAATAAAATACCGACTTTTGTTGCCGAAAATATTTTTGATGCTAGTAAATTTATCCATAAAGATTTTGCCGGAGAAAAATAATTTGTTCATAAAAAAAGTCCTTCTATTTGTGATTTTTTCAATATCGTTGTCTTTTTATTCATGCAGTGATGATCCTTCTTCGATTGGGGCAGACCTGCTTAAAAATGACTATCTGAATATAAATGAAATGGATTCATATAAAGATACGTTATCACAGGAATCATCATATTTAAAAAGAACTTTACCTATGGGAAGTGCGTATAGGATTCTAGTAGGTAAAACTTCAGATGTTGAAGCTTCAACCCTTATAAATTTTTATATCACCTTAGCTGACTCTATTAAGAGCAGTATTAAAGCAGATTCAATAGAGGTTCTCAGCTCTTCTGTTAAGTTTTCAAGAACTTATGTATTCGGAGATAATAGTGCAAATTATGATTTCAGTATACACCAAATCTTATCAGGATGGACTGAGAAGAAGTTTACATCAGACAGCCTTTCCATGTTGTCATATGATGCTTCTGATATTGGTTTTAATAAAATATTATCTGATTCTACGGATAAATTCAACATAAGTAACGATCTTGTTCGTTCATGGTTAAAAAATGCTTCTGATTCAACCGGAAATAATTACGGTATATTAATAAATCCTTCACAAAGTTCACAAAAAATTGTTGGATACAATGCTCTGGTTTCAGGAGATTCTACAGAACCAATGTTAACAGTAGTTTTTAAGAAACTAGATTCATATACTGATACTTTGATGTTTACTGTCAATTCAGATGTCAGTACAGTTACTGGGAATATCCCTTCCGTTAGTACAACATCTTTAGTATTACAAAGTGGATTAGCTATAGATGCAAAATTATGGTTTGATGTCTCCAAAGTTCCGTTCAATGCTGTTATAAATGATGCGAAAGTTACATTAAATTTAGATCCTTCAAAAACAATTATCGCCGATACAACCAATACCATTTTGGCCGGTTTTGTAATTGATTCATCTTCAGTTGTACTTGATTCATCGGTTGTGATAACTTTTAGTAAATCTAATAATACGTTAACCGGAACTATAACTACTTATGTACAAAAATGGATAAATTCCAGAGTAAATCAAGGAATGTTATTATTTTCAAGAGGTGAAATTACCAGTGTTGATATCTTTAATATATATGGTTCCAATGCCGCTGATTCATTAAAACCTCGTTTACATATTATTTATACAACAAAAAAATAATGAATTTGAGTTTAAAAGAATGAAATTAAAATTTTTGTCAATATTGCTAACTATATCTTCCTTTACACTTTTTGGTCAGGTAAATTCAAGTTATACAAGATTTGGAATTGGGGATATTCAATATACATATTCTGCAAGAAGATTAGGGATGGGACAGGTAAATACTTCTATTGCGGATGTGGATTTTATAAATGTTAATAATCCTGCTGCCCTCTGTAGACTTGATTTAACCAGATTTGAAGTTTCTCTCAAATTCGGAGGTGAGCAGCTTTCAAATAATAGTTTGCATAAATTTTATGCTACTACAATATTTAATGGATTTACTTTTGGTTTTCCGATCAGCACTCTTTATGGAGCCGGAGCAGCAATTGGCATTATCCCAGTGAGTAATGTTAGTTATAACATTGTTGACAATACTATATTAACGACTAATTCGTCCGATCAATACAACTTTTCCTACAGCGGCAGCGGAGGCTTATCAAAGATTTTTATAGGCGCTTCATACAGGACACCATTAAATGTTAATATTGGTGCAACATTTGACTACTATTTTGGAAACCTGCATTATAATTCTGCTGTCACTTTCACTAATAACAGTTCTTACAATGCTGTTTATAATAAACAGTACAGCCCTCAGGGGTTAGGGACTACAATCGGTCTTTTAAGTCCGGACATTGCCGATATTTTTAACTCTCAGATTGTTACAGATTTTCGAATCGGAGCATCAATTAACTACGTTTCAACATTAAATACGGACACGATACTAATAGGAAATTCTTCTTCCAAAATAGATACATTGGGAAAAGCTACAGTGGGTATGAAAATTCCCCTAAGACTTTCTACCGGTTTTAGTTTTATTCTAAATAATAAATATTTAATAAGTGTTGATTATTTATATCAGCCATGGAGTAAATTCTCTTTCAACGGCATTAAATCAGATTTCTTAAGAAATGCTTCAAAAATAAACGCCGGTTTTGAATACAGACCATTAAGACAGTCCAGCAGCAGTTTCTGGGAACAAATTTTGTTACGAGCAGGTTTAAGCTATGAACAAACTCAATATATGATTAGAGGTGAAGGTATAAATCAATTTTCAGTTTCCGGTGGTTTTTCACTTCCAATATCTTTTGAAAATACTATTGATATAGGATTTGAATATGCAATACGCGGCACAAAAAGTGCGGGACTTTATAAAGAAAATATTTATAAACTAAATGTCGGACTGGATCTGGGTGATCTCTGGTTTATCAGACAGGAAAGATAAATTTTTAAAAACTATCAATCGAGGGAATATCTTGAAAAATGCATCTAAAATTTGGGGTTATTTTATCATTCTTTTGATAATTTTCAGTTCTTCTGCTTTTTCGAAGACATTTGTTGAATTTAATATTCAGCAATCTGATTCAATGCAATTGATTGCCCAGTATAGTCTTTTCTCAGAATATTATAAAAATAAAGATTACGCAAGTGCATTACCATACGGGTGGAAAGTAATTGTCATGGACCCGGTAAAATTTAATAAATGGATTTATTACAAAATGGAAGATGCACTCTGGAAAATTCACGATTCTACCGGTATTTCACCTGAATTGAAGAAAGAGGCTCAGGATTCTATACTTACATTTTATAATTATGCAATAAATTACTATCCGGAAGATAGGGGATATTTTGAAGCCAGAGAAGCATATGTTGAACAAAACTGGCTAAATAAAAGCGCAGATTCGGTTATAGCCTTGTATGAACAGGCCATAAAAGATAATCCTAAACTCCCATCTTATTATTATAATTTATTGGGTATCCTGTATAAAGACAATATGTCGGCAAATAATGATTATCAAACAAAGGCAATCGATTTATACAATAAATTAATCGAAAGAGAACCGAATAATGATGTATGGACTGAAAGTCTTAAGGGATTAGCTAAAGATCCGGAGCAATTATTATCAATATTAAAACAGACATGGGAAAGGGATAAAGATAATCTTGCTAAGGCCTGGCAATATGCATCAATGGCTATTAGTAGTGGTAAATATCCTGAAGCAATAGAAATGCTTGAATTTCTTACTCAGAAATCTCCGGAAACAGTAAATTATTGGAATCAGCTTGCAACTGCCTATCAGAAAACCGATCAATTAAAAAAAGCAGAAGATGCTTATAAAAAATTAATTCAATTGGAACCTAATAATAAAAATCATTATTTGAACCTTGGAATTGTTTATAAGGATGAGAAACAATTGGCTGCAGCAAGAACACAATATGAAAAAGCTAGCAAAGTCGGCAATGACTGGGGTCTGCCTATTTTCTATGAAGGTTTATTATATGAACAGGCAGCCAGGGATTGCGGTACGTTTGATTTTAACGCTAAGGTCGTCTATCAACTTGCAGTAGATACATATAGAAGAGCCGCAAGTGCAGATAATACTGCTACTCAAGCTCAAGAAAGGGTCACTGCCTTAAAAGACTCAGTACCAACACAGGAAGATTACTTCTTCAGGGGGCTAAAGTCGGGTCAGTCTATTCCTATAACTGGTGATTGTTACAGCTGGATTGATAGAAGTATAACGGTTCCATAAATAAGGTTCTCTCTATACACGAAAAAATATCATATTTAATTTTATAATGAGGTTTCAGAATTACTCTGAAACCTTTCTTTTTCATATTCGTTCTTGAATTCTTTTAGTGGTTAAATTTCATTTCATATTCCTTTTTAGTTAATTTTAATATATGAATTAAATTTCAAATAAAATAAAGAGATAAATGTTCAAGCAATTAAAAGAAGATCAAGAAATATTTAAAGTATTAAATCTGGAATTAAGTCGTCAGCAGGAATTCCTTGAATTAATAGCTTCTGAGAATTTTGTTAGTCAGGCAGTTTTGGAGGCAGCAGGTACAGTACTGACAAATAAATATGCGGAAGGATATCCCGGAAAAAGATACTATGGGGGATGTGAGTATGTTGATATGGCGGAAAATATAGCCCGCGAAAGATTAAAAAAATTGTTTAACGCAGAATATGTAAATGTACAGCCTCATAGTGGTTCTCAAGCTAACATGGCAGTTTACATGACTTTACTAGAACCAGGAGACAAGATATTAGGGCTGAGCTTAGCTCATGGAGGACATCTAACACATGGTTCTCCTGTTAATTTTTCAGGAAAACTTTATCGAGCCATAGGTTATACTTTAAATAAAGAGACTAAGACTTTAGATTACAATATCATAAATGATTTAGCCCAAAAAGAAAAACCGAAAATAATAGTTACCGGAGCCAGTGCTTATTCAAGGGAATGGGACTATAAAAAGTTTAGGGAAATTGCTGATTCGATTGGCGCATTTTTAGTTTGCGATATGGCTCATCCCGCCGGACTTATTGCTAAAGGATTGTTAGATAACCCTCTTCCTTATTGTGATGTCGTAACTTCGACTACTCATAAAACTTTAAGGGGTCCGCGCGGTGGAATTATCCTCATTGGAAAAGATAAAGAAAACAGGCTTGGTATTAAAACACCTAAAGGTGACAGAACTAAGATGATGTCCGAACTTATTGACTCCTCAGTTATGCCCGGTATCCAGGGAGGCCCTTTAATGCACATAATCATGGCAAAGGCTGTTGCTTTTGGTGAAGCTCTGGAAGAATCATTTACAGATTATGCCAAACAAATCATCAGGAATGCAAAAGCACTTGCTAATGAGCTAATTAAATTTGAATTTAATATTATATCTGATGGAACGGATAATCATTTGATGCTTATTGATTTGACTAACAAGAATATAACTGGAAAACAAGCTGAAAATGCTCTTGGAGAAGCGGGAATTACTGTAAATAAAAATATGGTTCCTTTTGATGAAAGGAGTCCGTTTGTTACAAGTGGAATTAGGATCGGTACTCCAGCTGCAACAACAAGGGGGATGAAAGAAGAAGAAATGAAGAAAATTGCCAGCTTAATAAATAGAGTGATAGATAAAGTAGATGATAAAAAGTCATTAATTGAGATCAAAGAAGAAGTGAAAAAACTTTGTTCTAATTTTCCATTATACCCGGATTTAAATTAATTCTAATATCGTGGCCTCTCAAGATACTATTAACCAAAATGAAATTGAGAATGAGGAGGAAAAATCCGGTGCGGAAATGACTTTCCTCGAACATCTCGAAGAATTGAGATGGAGAATAATTTATTCATTAATAGGACTTGTAGCTGGAACAATCCTTTGCTGGATATTTATAGATTATTTGGTTGATGTTGTACTACTCAAACCAGCCCGCGATGCGGGAGCTCCTCTGCAAAATCTGAAACCTTTCGGACAATTATTCCTATTTTTCGAAATCGCAGTTATAGGGGGAATAGTTATAAGCATTCCTAATATTTTTTATCAATTCTGGAAGTTTATTGCTCCAGCATTGAAAAGAAATGAAAGGAAATATATTTTCTCAATCGTTATTTTTTCGTCGTTCTGTTTTTTAACTGGAATTGTTTTTGCATATTACGGGATGCTCCCGTTAACGCTAAAATTTGCAACACAATTCGGTTCATCTGCGATTAAAAACGAGTTTGCAATCGATGAATATTTTAATATAATTATCAGCGTAATGCTGGCTGCAGGAGTTGTGTTTGAACTTCCCATGATCTCCTTCTTCTTAACAAAATTAGGAATATTAACACCCAAATTCATGATTAAATATAGAAAACATGCAATAGTTATAATTATGATATTGGCTGCTGTATTAACTCCCGGAACTGATCCGGTCTCTCAGATCGTGTTAGCAATTCCATTGGTTTTATTATATGAAATAAGTATATTTATTTCGAAACTTTCCTTAAGAAAAAATTGATTAGTAAAGGTATCTCTCAAATAAGCCAGCCGATAGATTCCGAATTAAAAGAATTTAACGAAATATTTAAACAATCAATGAAGTCCAAGATTGGCCTTGTTGATTTAATTGCCCGATATATCCTTAGACAAAAGGGGAAGAAAATTCGGCCGCTTTTAGTATTATTGACAGCTAAAGTTGCCGGCGGAATAAATGAGCGGACATACCGTGGTGCAGTTCTAGTAGAACTGCTTCATACCGCCACTTTAGTGCATGATGATGTAGTTGACAATGCCGATAAAAGGAGGGGATTCTGGTCTATCAATGCTATTTTCAAAAACAAGGCTGCAGTTTTAATGGGTGATTACCTCTTATCGCGCGGATTGATGATAGCAGTTGAAGGTAAAGATTATGATTTTCTCAGTGTAATTACAAATACAGTAAAGAGAATGTCTGAAGGCGAACTACTTCAAATACAGAAAACCAGGAAGTTAAATATCGATGAAGAAACATATTTCAAGATAATTTCGGACAAAACTGCTTCTCTTCTTGAAACTTGCTGCCAGATAGGCGCCTTAAGCGCTTCGAATAATATCGAACAACATGAAGCTATGAAAAATTTTGGTACAAATTTGGGGATAGCTTTTCAGATTAGAGATGATATTCTGGATTATGATGGGGCTGCCAGTCTTACAGGTAAACCTATAGGAGGAGATATAAAAGAGAAAAAAATAACATTACCTCTTATATATTCTTTGAACCAGGTGAATAAAGAAGAAGCAAATGATATTAAAAAATTAATCAAAAACGGCAACAAAAAAGAAAATATTCAAAAAGTCATAGGGTTTGTCCGTCAGAATCGAGGCATTGAATATGCCCTGGAAACTGCTTCCAGTTACTCATTAAAAGCCAAAGAATCACTTCAGATATTTCCTGATTCCGCTGTACGAATGTCTCTCGAGGCTCTTGTAGATTTTGTAATAAATCGAAAGAATTAGCTGTTATCCGGATGCCTGGATTTCCCTATAATTTTTTTATTAAATGAATATAAACCTTCAATTATAAACGGAGTAAGGAAAATTAAAGGGAATATATATTCAGATCTTTTTATAAATCCTACCAGCCAATCCCCCTCGATAGTATCGAAAATATTGCAAGCCTAACTGCCCGTCTTCTTTAACTCCGTTAATGTTCTTTCAAATGGCACATCATTCAAATCAACATTTGGATTTTTTTCCTTAAAATAATTAAGTGACCATTCACTGGTAAAAAGGATTACTTCTCTTTCTTCAGTGTCATAAGCCCATGCAGCTCCTGCCGGAAGTATAATCCCGCTTCTCAATTGTTCTTCAATTTCAGGCGAAATCCACCTGCAAATTTTCCAGTTTGTTTGTTCCAATCTCGATTCCGCTCCATACTCGTCCTGGAGCCTATATTGTACTACTTCAAACTGCAATGGACCGACTGCACCAAGAAGGGGTATCTTTTGTGCGGAATTTTTCAAATAAAAGGACTGAACAACACCTTCCTGTAAAAGCTGGTCAAGTCCGTCTCTGAATTTTTTATAATTAGAGGGGTTTGGATTATGCATAAAAACAAAATATTCAGGAGCAAATTTAGGGATTTCATTATAAATAATATTTGAGTCATCTGTTATTGTATCTCCAATTCCGAAATTCGAATTACCAATAAAACCAATAATATCTCCAGCAAAAGCTTCATCGACAGTTTCTCTTTCCTGACCAAACAATTTTTGTGAGTTGGAGAGTCTTATTTTTCTTCCTGTTTTTGGATGAAAAGCCTGCATATCACGTTGAAATTTTCCTGAGCATACACGCATAAATGCAATTCTATCCCTATGTTTCGGATCCATATTTGCCTGTATTTTAAATATGAATCCGGAGAACCTTTGATCTTCAGGCATTATTTCTCCTTCTGAACTATCTCTTGAAGTAGGGGGGAGGGCATATTCAAGAAACCCGTTTAGCAACAATTCGATGCCGAAATTATTTACTGCACTCCCAAAGAATACTGGAGTTAATCTACCTTCAATTACAGCGTCTTTATTAAATTCTGCGCCGGCAGTTTCAATCATTTCTATTTCTTCAACAAATTTATTATAATTTTCCTCACTTAATCTGTTCTTGACAAAATCACCTGCAGGATCATGAATCTCAACAGGAGCTTTAAATGCCCCGCCTGTTGTTTTTTCAAATAAATGCACCTGTTTTGAATGTCGATCATAAACCCCCTTAAAATCCAATCCGGTGCCTAAGGGGTAGTTCATTGCATAAGAATGAATCCCCAATACACTTTCCAATTCATCCATTAATGCAAGAGGATCAAGTGTTGGCCTATCAAGTTTATTCATAAAAGTAAAAATCGGAATTTTCCGCTTTCTGCATACCTCAAAAAGTTTTCTTGTCTGAGCTTCAATACCTTTAGCTGCATCTATAACCATAACAACAGAATCAACTGCAGTGAGGACTCTATAAGTATCTTCGGAAAAATCTTCGTGTCCGGGAGTATCGAGTAAATTGATTTTATATCCTTTATAATCAAATTGGAGCACGGTTGAACTAATAGAAATTCCTCTTTTCTTTTCCAGTTCCATCCAGTCTGATGTTGCTTTCCTTTGATTTTTTCTAGCAGTAACGGACCCAGCCAATTGGACAGCTCCACCGTATAATAATAATTTTTCAGTTAAAGTTGTTTTTCCCGCATCCGGGTGAGAAATAATTGCAAATGTTCTTCTTCTGTTTATTTCTTTTAAATTGCTCATTGGTTACTTTTATTTTTGATTAAAAAATGGATTGAAAAAATAAGAAGAGAATTCTAGTGAAAGAATTCACGCATAAGATATGTACAAAGAGAGGCTTTAAGTAATATTATCTGACTCATTCTTACATAAAATTTTTATTAATTCTATACAAAAATAGTTAAATATTATCAATTTACAAAGACTTGATTTATGTAATGGTATGTGGAGCGTATGTGGAATGGATTTATAGCGGATTCATTCTTTTTATTTGTTATCATTAAAATCCATCCTTTAATAAGTAGCTTAATTTTAGTTTTGAAATAAAATAAAAACTTCCTTAAGGTTCGGTAATTATATATTAAATGTTTAAATAGAATGATATGATATATGAAGAAAAAAGAATGTCCTGCATGTGCTATATATACAGAAGCAGATAAAAAGGTATGTCCTATTTGCGGTTATGAATTTCCACAGGAGCAGCAAGTATTTAAAATATTGGTAGCTATTTTGGTAATAGTATTTATAATATTTATTACTTTAAATATATGAGGCTAAATTATTGTATTTCAAATATATGGTGTTGTTTTAGTTAAACCTAAATATACTGAAATATCAGGACTTCCATATATTGGTTTATAGGAAATACCAAAGTAAATTAGTGCGGCAATAAAAGCTCCGTTTGATATACGCTGCTCCGACCATCTTTCAATAGAATGAGCGAGGAAATAGCTGTTAAAATGATATTGTAGATAATTGAAACTTTTAAAGTCTCTTTTTTTAATATTTGTCCTATATTTTTCAATCCATTCGCAGCAAATTCTAAATTCATTAAATCCCTTTTCCAATTCGCTCCTATTGTCGAGAAATTGGTCACTATTCCCCAGGCTTTCAAAACCTAAGCAAGTGAGGTTTGGTTCTCTCCTTAATATTCCTTTAAATATATCTTCACTCATAATTTTTAATTATTAAAGTTGATAAATAATAGTTAATTACAATAACCCTTATTAACATCATAAGTTTTGAAGCAGCCCAATTTTGCGGCTATAACAAAATCAATTCTGCCGTTTTCTTTATCTCCTTTATTAAATTTTATTAAACCTCTGTTATGATAAGCTTCCGCGAGCTTAGGATTTAGTATTATCGCCTGATTATAATCATTGAGAGCATTCTCATAATCCTCAAGGATGAATTTTACGTTTCCTCTTTTATAGAATGCCTCTGCAAAATCCGGATTCAGTTCTATCGACTTAGTAAAATAGGATATTGCAATATCATAATTTATCAGAAGTTTTTCAAGGTTCCCCCTGTTAAAAAATTCAATTGATTTTTGAATAGATTCATTTTCATTATTCTTCATTTATAATTTCCTCCAATTCAGGATATTCATTATTCCCTAATTAAGGGATGGAGGGAAGATATTATAATTGTTATTGTTTAATTTTAATAATTGTCTACTTGCTCTCTTGAAATTAAATCTGCTTAATTGAATAAATTTTTGAACTTTTTACTGTTATAGACAAAGTATATGCCATTATAAATATTGAGGAAATTAGGTTTTAATAAACAGTATAGTTTTTTAGTCTGTTTCAAAATGGAAGGAAACTTATTAAATGTATCATATATTAGTAGTATTTAATGAGATATTGTGATTTTATTTAATGAGTCTTTTTAGAGCAAAATTAAAATGATTATATTTGAATAAAGGATCGACACATTCTTTGCTTAAAAATATTTTTATATCATTTAATCATTATTTGCTATGAAAACTAAAGTTATATTAAAAACGGACTTTCCTAATTTAAAACTGACAAAACGGGGTAAAGTAAGAGATATCTATGATGTCGGAGAATATTATTTAATCGTATCGACGGATAGACTTTCTGCTTTTGATGTAATTATGTCTCAGGGTATTCCCTATAAGGGGAAAGTTTTAACTAAAATATCAAGGTTTTGGTTTGATTATACAGGGGATATTGTCTCAAATCATATTATTAGTACTATGGTGAAAGATTTCCCATCTGAATGTCATGAATATTCTGATGAACTGGAAGGCAGATCCATGCTGGTAAAAAAAGCTGAAGTTATACCTATAGAGAGTATAGTTAGAGGTTATATTACCGGGTCAGGGTGGAATGATTATAAAAAAACCGGAGAAATTTCCGGAATAAAATTACCTGAAGGCCTGCAGGAATCTCAAAAGTTTGCTGAACCTATTTTTACTCCTTCTACGAAAGCCGAAGTGGGTATTCATGATGAAAACATTTCACTACAAGAGGCAGAGAATATAGCTGATAAAGAAACTCTCCAGATAATAAAGAAATATACTCTTGAAATTTATTCGAAAGCAGCTGAATTCGCACTTAAGAAAGGAATCATAATAGCAGATACAAAAATGGAATTCGGTTTATATAATAATGAAGTTATATTAGTTGATGAACTGCTTACTCCCGATTCATCGCGTTTTTGGCCGAAAGATAAATATGAAGTTGGCAGAACCCAACAAAGCTACGATAAGCAGTTTGTTAGGGATTATCTTCTTTCCATTAATTTTAATAAACAACCTCCGCCGCCAACCCTGCCGGATGATGTAATAAATAAAACGAGCGAAAAGTATATTGATGTACTTTACCAGTTAACAGGAGAAAAAATAACCTAAATGGTTCCTGCTCAAATAAAGATCATTGAGAAAAAGAAATTAAATATTAAATGGGATGATGGTTCGGAATCGAGTATTGAAATTCCAAAGTTGAGAAAGTTTTGTCCATGCGCTACCTGTGCAGCTGAGAAAAATGAACAGAGCAAATATTATATTCCAATTGTTTCAGTCGAACAAACTATAATAAAAGATATTTATCCGGTCGGCAGTTATGCAATCGGAATTACCTGGAAAGACGGGCATAATACCGGAATTTATGAATATGGTTTTCTTAAAGAATTATCCGAGAAATAAACTTTATTTAAGAAAAACAAATGGTATTACCGAATCAATTAACAATTTTAAGAATAATATTAACTCCGGTTTTTCTTTTCTTTTTTCTATCTGATAATCCGCTGCTTAAACAAATTTCGCTGGGTATTTTTATTATTGCAGCATTAACTGATTGGTATGACGGGTGGTTAGCCAGAAAATTTAATTATATAACCTCATGGGGGAGGTTCTGGGACCCGTTAGCGGATAAAATTTTAACATCTACAGCATTCCTTGGTTTTGCTTTCCTTCATATTCTGCAGCTATGGATGGTAATAGTTATTTTAATAAGAGATCTGATTATAACAACTCTGCGTGCATATGCAGATTACAAAAAAACGCCTTTCCCTACAAGCAATTATGCGAAATGGAAAACTTTTATCCAGATGACCTTTTTATATTACCTATTAATTGTTTATGTAGGAGAGAATACAGTTCAGTTATATTCCGGGAATGAAAAAATCTTTTCTGTTTTGCTCAACAGCAATTTCATATACTTTACCATGTTGTTCATTACAGTTATAACTTTCCATTCGGGGGTAACTTATATTTATAAAAACAGGTATTTAATTGCAAAATTATTCGAACGAACGGCTTAACTTTTTCGAAAAACTACTTGGTTCCGGATTTTATACAGGCTATATCCCTTTTATACCAGGCACATACGGAAGTTTTGCTGCATTAATTATTTATTATATACCGGGTTTTGAAAATCCATTTATATTGATTCCTGCAATAATTATTTTTACTTTTTACGGAATTTATGTCGGAAACAAATTTGAAATTGTATATGGGAAAGATCCATCTGAATGTACAATAGATGAAGTAGTGGGTATGTGGATTAGTTTATTATTTCTCCCCAAAACCGTAATTATTTCAATTTCGACCTTCATTATCTGGAGAATTCTAGATATCATTAAACCGTTTCCTGCTCGAAATTTTGAAAAATTAAAGGGAGGTTTGGGAATAATCATGGACGACATTGCATCAGGTATCTACACTCTCATTATTGTTCACCTTATTTTAATTATCTTTGGATAAGAAATAAATCTAATTGGAAATATGAATGCTTATATAATAACAATAGGTGATGAAATTTTAACCGGGCAGACCCTAAATACCAATGCCGGTTTTATCGGAGAAAAATTAGCGGACATTCAAATTAATATTAGAAAAGCCTCTATTGTTGGAGATAGTGAGGAGGATATTCTGAATGAATTTAAATCAGGATGGGAAGATCATGATCTTACAATAGTTACAGGGGGGTTGGGTCCAACGCATGATGATATAACCAGGCAATGTGTTGTTAAGTTTTTCAATACAGAACTGGAAATGAATGAAGAAGTTCTGGATGATATAAAAGCTTTATTTCAAAAATCGGGAAGGGAAGTTACAAAAATTAATGAAAACCAGGCTTTACTTCCCAAAACTGCTCAAGTAATTAGAAATTATCTTGGTACAGCTCCGGGCATGTGGATAGAAAAAAACGATAAAATATTTATTGCTTTGCCCGGTGTGCCTTTTGAAATGATTGCAATGATGAAGAATTATATAATTCCCCAGCTGGAAGATAAGCTCCAAAAGAGTACAGTGATAAAAAGGTCAATCCTTCAAACTACAGGGATATTTGAATCTGCGTTATATGAAAAATTAGGTAATATTGATGAACTCTTAACCGGGTCGAAGCTGGCATTTCTTCCCACACCGCAAGGTGTGAGACTCAGAATAACAGTTGAAGAAGAAAATGAAGAGGCTGCAAAAAACAAATTAAGTGAAATTGAACAAAAAATTAAAAGTAAAGCCGGAAGATTTATTTATGCTGTAAATGATGCAGCACTTGAAGAAGTGGTCGGCAGGATGCTTAAAGAGAGGGGATTAAAAATAGCACTCGCCGAATCATGTACCGGTGGCTACGTTTCCCATTTACTGACAAATATTTCCGGTAGCAGCAACTACTTTGAAAGAGGCATAGTCGCTTATAGTAATGCTGCAAAAGTTGAGATATTAAAAGTTAATGAAGATACAATAGCAGAATATGGTGCGGTCAGTTTAGAAATTGCCCGCCAGATGGCCGAGGGCGCAAGAGCAACAAGCGGAGCAGATATAGGTTTATCAATTACAGGATTATTAGGACCAACGGGTGCTACTCCAGGTAAACCAATCGGCCTGGTATATATTGGATTCTGTGATGAAACAGTCTGTACAGCAAAAAAGTTTACATTTGGAGAAGATAGATTAGTGAATAAACAGAGAACGGCTCAGGCGGCACTTGAAATGGTGAGGCGTTCGCTTTTGGGAATTCCGTACGATGACTAGACTGTTTATTGCTCTAAAAATTCCTGATGATATAAAAAAGGAAATTTTTGAACTCAGAGATAAAATATTACCGGATCAGGAAAAATATAAATGGGAAAAAGAAGAAAAAGTTCATTTAACCTTAAAGTTTATAGGTGATGTTGAAGAGAGTAAGGTTGAAAAAATTTCACAATCTTTAGATTTTATTGAAAATTATATTAAATTGCGATGCAGACTTTCTGATTTTGGTTTTTTTTATAAAAGAGGGATAGCAAAAATTCTTTGGGTTAGTCTTTCAACGGATAATTCTCTATATAAGTTAGTAGATGAGATAAATATTGCTTTGGAACAATTATCAATTCCGAAGGAGGAAAGAAAGTTTAAACCGCATGTGACCTTATTAAGAATGAAAAATAAAGAATCAAAAGACTTTATAAATAGATTTGAAAAATTTCAAATTCCGGAGATTATATTTGCAGCAGATGAAGTAGTATTAATTAAAAGTGATCTGCTTCCTGATACATCAAAATATACTATAATAAAAAAATATAAATTAAAATGATTTGGAGGAATAATGGCTTCTGATAAAAGCACAGTGTCTCCCGATAGAGACCAAAAAATGAAAATTATTGAAGATGCAATTTTATCTATTGAAAAGACATATGGTAAAGGTTCCATAATGAAACTTGGAGACGGTGTAATCAATCAAATTGAATCTATACCGACGGGTGCTCTTTCTCTTGATTATGCATTGGGGATTGGGGGAATACCGCGTGGAAGGGTAACTGAAGTTTACGGACCTGAATCAAGCGGTAAAACGACTTTATGTCTTCATGTTATTGCTGAAGCACAAAAAACGGGAGGATTAGCAGCGTTTATAGATGCTGAACATGCACTTGATGTTCAATATGCAAAGCGGCTTGGTGTTGATACTGCAAATCTTCTTCTTTCACAGCCTGATTTTGGCGAACAGGCTCTGGAAATTACAGATACTCTCGTTAGAAGCAATGCTCTTGATATAATTGTCATTGACTCTGTTGCCGCATTAGTTCCGCGATCGGAAATTGAAGGTGAAATGGGTGATGCAACTATGGCAGTCCAGGCCAGGTTAATGTCTCAGGCTTTGCGAAAATTGACAGGAGCAATCTCAAAATCTAAAACTGCTGTTATATTTATAAACCAGCTTCGAAGTAAGATTGGAGTTATGTTCGGTAATCCTGAAACAACCACCGGGGGCAATGCACTTAAATTTTATGCATCTTTAAGGCTTGATATAAGGAGAATTGCTGCAATAAAAGATGGTACTGAAGTTATTGGGAATAGAACGAAAGTTAAAATTGTGAAGAGCAAAGTTGCTCCTCCTTTTAAAAGAAGTGGAATTTGATATTCTGTACAACGAAGGAATCAGCAAATCCGGCGACCTTCTTGATTTGGCTGTTAATCTTGGAATAATCAAAAAGAGCGGAGCATGGTTTACTTATAATGAGGAAAGATTCCAGGGAAGAGAACAATTCCGGCAAAAATTAATTGAAGATTCAGATCTTAATCAAAAGATCGAAAAAGAAGTAAAAACGAAACTGGGAATTAATAAAGAAGATAAGGAAAAGGCAAACTCAGAAGATAAATCGGGAAAAGAGAAAAAAAATTCGAAGTGAAAATTTTATCTTAAGTAACAGAAGTTATACAAAATCGATTTTTGAAAGATGACATCTTTGATTTTAAGATTAAGGTTTTATCTGAATTTACATTTTAAAAAAAAAGTAAGAATGATTTTTCTTTTTTAAAGATGTCATCTTTACATCTGTGTAACTTCTGTTATTAAATATTAATATTTTTATTTGTTCTTCTTAACAAACGGAACATCAACACGCTGCAGAATAATTAACCCGGTTAGAAAGAAGAATCCAATTGCCAATGCTGCAAATCTTTCGTTGGATAAGTCGGAAATAATACCATAAAACAAAGGTCCGACAACTGCAGAAGACTTTCCGAACAGGCCATCATAAAATCCAAAAAACTCACCTTCTCTTTCTTTAGGCGTTAAAAGTGCCATTAAGCTTCTGCTGCAGCTTTGAGATGAACCTATCGATGCACCTGCTAATAAACCAATTATATAAAATTCAAAAACTGTGTTCACAAAAAATGCACCTACTACGACAATCAGCCAGATAAACAATGTAATGGTTATAGTTTTTTTCGGTCCGATATGATCGGATATTATTCCAAAAATGAAGGAGCCTATTACTGCAGTACTCTGTACTATGACAAAAAAATAAATTATTTCTGCATCACTCATTTTTAAGATATTTGCAGCAAAAATTGAAGCAAATGAGATAATAGTAATTATCGCGTCATTATAGAGAAAGAAAGCAAATAAAAATCTTGATACTGCGGGATATTTATTTTGAAAAAAGATTGCTTTCAATGTCGAAAAGCTTTTACCGGTACCACTTTTGATTATATCAGTTTTAATTCTATTTCCAGTTTTCGGTTCACTTATAAATAAAAAAAGAGGGAGGGAAAAAACCAGGAAGAAAGCTGCTGCTACAACAAAAGATAGTCTTATATAGTAATAATAATCAGATGATGTTTGTGGGGGCAGTAAAACCATCACTATTAATAATACTACCAGTGCACCGACATACCCCATAGCAAATCCGTAGCCTGATACTCTCCCGAAATTTTTCTTATCGGTAAGGTTTGGGAGAAAGGCGTCATAAAATACAAGTCCTCCTTCAAATCCGATATTTGCAAAAACAAATAGAATAAATCCTAAGAGTATATCTCCTTTCTCAACAAAAAACATGAAAGCGGTACAAATAACTGATAGAAGAGTTAACAAGAGTAAAAATCTTTTCCTATTTCCGGAGACATCGGCAATTGCACCAAGGGGGGGGCTAAAAAGTGCTGCAATTACCATAGAGACACTTACTGCCAATCCCCATATCCACTTTTGACCGCCTGTTACAAAATTTGAGAAATATTTGGAATATATAACCGTAACAATGATTACGGAAAAAGCAGTATTAGCAAAATCGAACAATGACCATATAAAAATTCTGCCTTTATCTTTTAACATAAATATTGTTTTTTGAAGTTATTTTTTTGGTGTGTCAGGTACTTGTCTAATAGATTCTTGAAGTAAGCCTCTCCCGGATTTATTAAGATTCCCGTTGCTCTTTAATTCGGAAAGTACAGTATCCAAAATACCATTTATAAATTTCCCGCTGCCAGCGGTGCTGAATATTTTTGCAATTTCTATTACTTCATTAATAGACACTTTTGGTGGTATATCCGGAAAATACAAGAGCTCGCAAATTCCCATCCGTAAAAGAATTTTATCAATTAAGGCTATCCTGTTCATTTCCCAATTATCAACTCTTTGCTTAATCATTTCGTCCAGAGCGGTACAATGGATCAAAACTCTATTTATAAGATTATGAGCAAAGTCTTCATCTATTTTTTCAGGAATATCTGTAAGGATTTCTTTTTCGAGAAAATTAAGGTTTTCTTTATTCATTTCATACGCATACAAAACCTGTAATACTCTTTCGCGGATGATTCTTCGCTTAAAAACTTGCGGCATACAACCTCACTTTACAAAGAACAACTGTTTCAATATATCTTAAATTTTACGGAACCTGCAAATCTTTATAATAATAAAATACAATATTAAAAAATTAAATGGCAAATAGCCAAAAAGCTAAAAGTGCTATACTCTCTCTTCCTGAATTATATATTTTCCCTTCCTTGCTCATGAATATATCGGAGGCTACGAGATAAGTCTTGATGTTATAAAATTTACATATCTCTTCAGCCCTTGCTAAATGATAGGGAGCTGAGACTAAAATAATATTATTAATTCTTTTCTTTTTTATTAATTCATCCCGGATAAAATGTATCTGTTCAGATGTTGAGGTCGTTTTTTCTTCTATCCAGATATTTACCGGATCAATCCCTTTTCTTAGTAAATAATTAAAGGCAACCCTTGCTTCACTTAATTCTCCAGGAGCATTGCTTCCGGTTAATTGTATTTGATTCACTATTCCTTTATTATATAATTCAATCGCTTTCTCAATCCTAGATTGCAGACTCGGGCTTGGTATATTATGGGACCAAACAGCAGCTCCCAAAACTACCGCAACATTCTTTCCATTACTGTTAAGTTTGGGATATTCCAGATCAATTTTCTTCAAGAATGAAAATAAAAAAGCAAATATTAATAAACCTATTAAAATTATTACCGAATCAACTAAGGAAGTTAAAAATAAATTTTCAGTTTCAAATACCTTAAGCCATATAAAAGTTATAAAAAATATAAGAGTATATTGATAAATGAAAAATACTGCTCCGGAAATAATTCTATTAAGCGGATGATAAAATATATAAAGGTTTGAACGGGAAATCGGAATTATTGTACATATATAAGCTATTAGTAGCAGTAGGGAAATAGTAATAGCAAACCATATAAGCATTTTTCCATTATACTTAATACTTCTTCGAGTGGAGTAGACTAAAATTCCAATTATTAAGATAATTATAAAAAATAGGTTGAGTATATTCCCTATAACTTGAATTCTAAATTCTGAAATTGAAAGGTTCTGGTTTTTATATTTTATAAGAAAAAGAAACAGCAGATTTAAAATCAATAAAACAACGACAAGTGTAGAACTCCATTTTTTTGATAGCATTGACATTATCATCCGGTAAAAATTAAGTAGGAACTTCAGCAACTTTACTTAACAGAAGTTACGCAAGAACCGGTATTTGAAAGATGATATCTTTATTTTATAAAATAAATACCTTTACTAAACTTTAAGTTGACTTTTACAAATATAATAATATTTGACAATTCTTTTGTTTGTGTTATATCGGATTATTATTGTACAGAGGTCATAAAGGTTATTTATAGGATATTAATTTAGGGATAATTAGGCAGGGAGGCAAAAAAATCTAGTGGAAAATAAGAAGAAAATCGCACAATGATCCTCTCGACTGAAGAATCTGAATAATTATTTTATTTCGCCTTTTTGGGGTTTTGGGATTTAAGTTATTTTATAGTATCTATCTACAATAATATCACACTTTCAGTGTTCAAAATTCTGTTAACAGAGCGAGAGTTGATTTTATTTTGGTCAGATATATAATATTTAATTGAAAAAGTATAAAAATTTAATTGGAATTTAATAATTCTTTTTTTTATTATTACCTAATAGGGAGTAGGTCAATTTGCTTAAATCCAATTCTAAGATTCATTTTTTCTATTTCATACATTATATTGTTAATTTAATTTGAGGTAAATGTTATGAAAAAGCAGCTTTATATATTCAGATATTTGATTTCTACTTCTATCATCTTTTTCTTATTTAATATTACTGTTTTTAGTCAGACTACAGATATTCCTGTAGTAAGTTCACCGATTGATAAGAATGATATCATACCCGAAGGCTGGTATAAAAGCGGTACACAGCCTCAGGATTATTCTATAGGAATTGACCGGGTTCTGAGTAAGAGCGGGAATTCATCAGCATATATAAAATCCCTGGAGCTTAAACCCTCAGGTTCATGTGATCTAATGCAGGAAATAAAAGCAGAAAATTATCGAGGTGAAAGGGTAAGGTTATCCGGATATGTTAAAACAAAATTTATTTCATATTGGGCAGGATTGCTTATGATCGTTGAAGATCCGTTAGGCCGTACAATTGTGTTTGATAACATGCAGAATAGACCTATTGTAGGATCATCAGATTGGGTAAAATATGAAATCGTTCTGGATATACCTCAAAATAGCGATAAGATCCTATTCGGAGTTTCTCTGCATGGTAAAGGTGAAGTCTGGCTGGATGATTTAAAATTGTTGGTTGTCAACAAAAATGTGCCATTAACAGATCTCAGCGGTAAATTGCCCGCTGCACTTTATCCCGAAAATATGGATTTTGAGAAATAATCTTTATCTTATTGATTATTTATAATGTTTAAGAGAAATATTAATAAAACTTTTTGAGATATAACTCTAAATAAAATTGGCTATGATCTTCTTAAGGTGTCCTGACTAAATATAAAAATATTATATTTATTGTATTTCAATTTATGTATATCGGAATTATCTTCCTTTAATTGATGAATGCCGGAATTATCTTCTTTTAACTTTCTAATATCCGAAATATCGGTATTATCTCTATGAATATTACTCTTATCCTCTTTCAAATCCTGAAGACTTGATTTATCAGAAATTACTTTATGAATATCATTGCTATTGCTCTTATTAATAGAAATGTTATTTGTTATAAATAGCATTAATGTAATAATCAAAAACCTGATATATTTTTTAATCTCCATGTTGTTTCTAATCCTTTTAAACATATTAAAAATAATTATATTATTTCATAATAAGAGTTCAAATAATTTTAGTCACAGATGATATTTTGATATAGTGAGGAACAAGTGTATTGCACCGGACTGAAAAGTTCGGTGTTAACTTTTGGTTTAAAAAATCAATAAATTTATTCTCATACTCCAAACTATTATATTTTTTTTCTATTTTACGTAGACATATCCCGAAATCTTTCGGGGCACTCCAAAGAATCAGAACATTAATCTACAGGAGAATTTATGTCCCAGAATAATGAGAGAGAACAATGGGGAAGTAAAATCGGCCTTATATTAGCTGTTGCAGGTAATGCAGTAGGATTAGGAAATTTTTTAAGATTCCCGGTTCAGGCAGCTCAAAATGGCGGCGGAGCATTTATGATACCTTATTTTATATTCTTTCTAATATTGGGTATTCCTTTGATGTGGATTGAATGGGGGATAGGGAGGTACGGCGGAAAGTTTAATCACGGCAGTGCGCCCGGAATGTTTGATGTCCTATGGAAAAATAACATGGCAAAATATTTTGGTGCATTAGGATTATTCATTTCCCTTACAATAATGATCTATTATACCTACATCGAATCATGGACATTAGGTTTTAGTTTTTTTTCAATTACAAAGAAATATTTTGATATGGAAAGTTTCGAAGCAATGAAAACTTTCCTTTATAGTTTCCAGGGGAAAGAAACCAGTGTTCATTTTGATTCTATTCTACCATCCTATATTTTCATGTTAATAACATTTTCAATTAATTTCTGGATATTATATAAAGGAATTTCCAAAGGTATTGAAAGACTGGCAAAGTTTGCAATGCCTCTCTTGTTTGTTTTTGGAATTATCCTTGCAGTTAGAGTATTAACCCTTGGGACACCGAATCCTTCTAATCCAGAAAATTCTGTAATTAATGGGATAGCATTTATTTGGAATCCTAATTTCGGAAGTCTAGGTAACCCGAATGTCTGGTTAGCAGCAGCAGGCCAAATTTTCTTTACGCTATCAGTAGGAATGGGTACTATACAGGCATATGCCAGTTATTTAAAACCAAAAGATGATATAGTATTGTCAGGTTTAAGTACTTCGGCAACAAATGAATTTGCAGAAGTAATACTAGGCGGATCTATTGCTATTCCAGCAGCTGTAGCTTTTTTCGGTTTGACCATGACTACCCAAATTGCTAAGGGAGGCGCTTTCGATCTCGGTTTTGTATCCATGCCCCTGATTTTTGAACAAATCCCCTTTGGATCTTTATTCGGCTTCATCTGGTTTTTACTTCTATTCTTTGCAGGTATTACTTCTTCAGTTGCGATGGGTCAACCGGTAATTGCATTTATGGAAGATGAATTTAAAATAACACGAAAGAAGGCTACAGCTATTTTAGCAGTAGTAGTTTTAATTTCTGTTCAATTTGTGATATTTTTTATTAAGTATGGTTTTTTGGATGAAATGGATTATTGGGCAGGTACATTCGGATTAGTATTGTTTGCACTCATTGAAACTATAATTTTTATGTGGGTTTTTGGAGCAGATAAAGCATGGGACGAATTGAACGATGGAGGAGATATAAAAATCCCAAGATTCTTTTATTTCTTAATGAAGTTTATAACACCCGCAGTTCTTTTTGTAATCATGTTCTGGTGGCTTATTCAGGATGCAATTCCTTTGCTTATGCTTAAAAATGTAGAGGCAGTTAATTATCCTTATATATGGGGAGCAAGAATCCTTATGCTGGTTTTATTATTCTTGATATTTTTTATGATTAAAGTGGCATGGAATAAAAAGGACCGGCAAGAATTTTAATTTTTTCTCAAATTGAATTAACTTTACACCGCTTAATTATAAAAATTTTAAAATATCAGAATTACTACTTAAGGGCTGCTGCAAATTCTTTTTATTTTTCTGATAGTTTTATTTTATTATGAATTGTTGAAGCTTAATCAGGAAATGGATGTCTACTAAAAACCGCTCTTTTTCAATAAAAGAAAATATTAAGGCCATGGGCCTTGTATTTGGAGATATTGGTACAAGTCCAATCTATACGATTACCGTTATATTTACATTAACAAAACCTACCCATAGCAATATAATGGGTGTTCTTTCCCTTATGTTCTGGTCATTAATAATCCTAGTGACTATTGAATATGCCTGGCTCGCAATGAGCCTGAGTATAAAAGGGGAAGGAGGGATAATAGTTATTAAAGAGATTCTTGCAAAAATAGTCAAAACAGGCAGGAGAGCAGCTTTTGCGACTTTCCTAGGATATGTGGGTGTCTCTTTATTGATGGGAGATGGAGTAATAACTCCAGCAATAAGTATCCTTTCCGCAGTTGAAGGTCTGGAGTTAATACCTGGTTTAGGTCATATAACAACAAGTACGGTAATATTAATTACAAGTATTATTACAGTTCTTCTATTTGCATTCCAATCAAAAGGAACAGATAAAGTATCAGCTTCTTTTGGACCAATTATGGTAATCTGGTTTGCTGCTCTTTTCATTTCAGGTTTATTGTCCTTAATCAAAACTCCGGAAGTTTTATTAGCTGTCAGTCCTCATTATGCGATTGAATTTCTAATCCATAACGGATTAGCCGGATTTTTTGTTCTAAGTGAAGTTATTTTATGTGCTACGGGGGGTGAAGCGCTTTATGCAGATATGGGACATTTGGGGAGCACTCCAATAAGGCAGGCCTGGTACTTTGTTTTTGTAGCACTTGTAATTAATTATTTTGGGCAGGGTGCATTCCTTATTTCACGGCATAACCCAAATTCCATACTTTTTGAAATGGTACACAGCCTTTCGAATATTGCCTATATCCCTTTTCTAATCTTAACCTTGTTTGCAACAATAATCGCATCCCAAGCAATGATTAGTGCCGTTATGTCATTAATCTACCAGGGAATTACAACGCGTATTTTCCCGTTAATGAAAATCACATACACATCAACAGAATTAAAGTCCCAGATTTATATTGGTGTTGTTAACTGGATTTTACTAGCTGCAGTCTTACTAATGATACTTTTGTTTAAGAAATCCGAAAATCTTGCTGCTGCATATGGTCTTGCTGTTACTGCAACAATGACTATTAGTTCAATTTTTATGATATGGATTTTCAAATTACAAAACAATTATTTAAAGATGAGCGCAGCTATTTTAGTCTTTATTGTCGATTTAATGTTTCTCTTTGCAGTATTTAATAAGATTCCTTACGGCGGTTATTGGTCAATTATTATTGCATTAATTCCATTTTTTACAATTCATTTATGGAGAAAAGGAGGGAAAGCCATGTACAAGTCATTTCGTTCCCTTCCAATAGATGTATTTACCGAAAGTTTCAATCAAATTTATGAGCTTGATAATAATATTAAAGGAAAGGCTATTTTCTTTACAAAGAGTTTGAAAGAAATTCCTCCTTATGTTGTTCATTGTATGATCAGGAGCAATATTATTTATGAAGAAAATATTCTTCTTTCTATCTGTATAAATGATATCCCCTATGGAGTCAAATTCCATGAAAAACAGGAAATTGAGAAAGGTTTATCGGGAATAATTATAGATGTAGGGTATATGGAGTATCTTGATATTCCACAGCTTTTAAAAGAAAATGGGATAACCGAAAAAGTAATTTTCTATGGTGTTGAGGATATTATTACAAAAAATCCTTTCTTAAAAATTTATGCTTTTCTCAAAAAGATTTCACCCAGTTTTGTTACATTTTATAGACTGCCATATAATAAATTACATGGAGTTGCAACCCGATTGGAATTATAATTTATGAAAAATTTATTTTTACCTCTTTTATTTCTTTTAATTAGTAATTCCATCTGTTCAGCTCAAAACAGTACAGTTGATACTTTATTTGTAGCTTCATGGAATCTTGAAAATTTATTTGATACCATTGATGATCCAGGTAAAAACGATGAAGAATTCTTACCAGGAAGCAAAAAAAACTGGACTGACGATAGACTCGATAAGAAATTATCTAATTTAGCGAAGGTAATTCATTCAATGAATAATAATAAAGGACCTGATATTTTGGGTGTTTGTGAAGTTGAACATGAATCATTATTAAAGAAAATGATCTCAAAATATATGGCGGGAATTAATTATCAAACAGCTTATAGAGAATCGCCCGATGAGAGGGGAATTGATAATGGTTTAGTTTTTAATGCGGACAAATTTAAATTAATTTCAATTTCGGCTGATACTGTTCACCTAAATAATAATGATCAAACACGATTTATCTTAAATGTGAACCTATTATTAAAAACATCAAAAGATACTATCAAGTTATTTATAAATCACTGGCCTTCAAGGTATGGAGGAGCGGAAGAAACAGAAATAAAGAGGATAAAAGCAGCTTCCACTTTAAAGAAAACTATTGACAATTATTTAAATCAAAATAGAAATTCAAAAATTCTTATCATGGGGGATTTTAATGATGAGCCTGCGAATGAATCTATTTTAAAAACACTTAATGCTCAACCTTTTAAATGTGATAATCCTACGTCACCACAAAACAAAACGAATTATGATATATTATTAAACCTCGCTTATGAAGCATTTAAAAAAGGCGAGGGGACATACAAATACAGAGATGATTGGAATATGCTTGACCAAATGATTATCTCGGAGGATTTAATTAACGGACGCATAAAATATATATGTGATTCTTTTAATATCTATGAACCGTATTTTATAGTTACTCAATCCGGTAAATATAAAGGTACAGCATATCCAACTTACGGCGGCAACAATTATCTTGGCGGCTTTAGTGATCATTTCCCGATAACAGCAAAATTTTTGATTTCCGGTAATTAAAGTATGAAAAAGAATCTGTTAATCTTTGGAGCTAACGGGGCATTAGGTAAAGGTATTACCGAATCACTTGCAAAAAAAAATTACAGTAAAATATTTCTTTTCGATTTTAATTTTAAAAATAAAAATTTAAAAGAAAAGAACATCGAAGAAATTCTTATTAAAGACTTATCCGAAGAAGATAATGTAACCGAGGCTTTTAAATCGATTTTACCCGCAAAAGATGAATTATTTTTCCTATATTCAACAATAGGCGGATATTTCGGTGGAAAGAGTCTTTGGGATTTAGAATCCGGTGAATGGGATAAAATGATAAATATGAACTTAAAAACGGGGTTTTTAATAGCAAAACACTTTTCCAGGATTATAAAGGAATCGATGGGTGGATCTATTTGTTTTACAGCAGCATTTACCGGAGTGAATCCTGAAGTTAATAAATCTGCATACGGGGTTTCAAAAAGCGGACTAATTCACCTGACTAAATCTCTAGCTCTTGAAGGTGAAAAGATTAAATTATCAGTTAATGCAATTGCTCCTTATATCATTGATACCCCGGCAAATAGAGGATGGATGAAAGATTCCGATTATTCAAAATGGGTTAAACCGTATGAAATCGGTGAGCTTGCACATAACCTCTTCAGCCATTTTCATTTTATCACAGGAAATATAATATTATTAACCAAAAGATTTAGTTTTGATATTGAACAATTTTAAGTAATTTTACATGAGTATTTTTGAATTAGTATGTTAAATATTTTATTGACTTTGTTTTTTGAAATCATTATTGTAGCATAATATATTTATTGATATTTATTTGGAAGTACTCTCTCCAACACAGATTTAATTTTTTATTATTTATTATTTAGGAGGATCTATTTTATGTATTTTCTAGCAGCTATATTGTCAGTCATAAACATAATAGCACAACAAACAACTCAAGAAAGCTCGGGTGCTTTAAATTGGTTAACAGAAAAGTACATCGAAGGCGGCTTTTTTATGCATTTTATTTTAGCTTGCTTGGTTATTGGTCTTGCATTATGTATTGAAAGATTGTGGACCTTGAGCAGGGCAAGTATAAATTCAAAAGAATTTGCAAAAAAAGTTAAAACTGCTTTACATGACGGCGGCATTGAAGCGGCAAAAGAAGTTTGTATTAACACACGAGGACCTGTAGCATCAATCTTTTATGCCGGTTTGTTACGAGCTGATGAAGGTGTGGATTCAGCTGAAAAAGCAATTGTAACTTATGGTGGAATTGAAATGGGGTTTCTTGAAAAAGGTTTAATATGGATTTCACTCTTTATTACGCTTGCGCCTATGTTAGGATTTACCGGTACAGTTCAAGGGATGATCCAGGCATTTGATGCTATTAAAGAAGCTGCACAAATTTCACCATCCGTTGTTGCCGGCGGTATTTCTGTTGCATTGTTAACTACTCTTTTTGGGTTAGTTGTTGCAATGATTCTTCAAGTTTTCTACAATTATTTTGTTTCAAAGATTGACAGGCTTGTTTCTGAAATGGAAGAAAGTTCTGTTGAACTTATTGATGCATTATATGAATTGCAGGTAAAGAAGTAAATATTTTAATTGAGGGAAAAAAATGGCTTTAATAAAAAAAAGAAGTTTGAGAACGGCAGATATTCCGACTGCTTCTCAGGCTGACTTAGCATTTTTATTATTATTATTCTTCCTGGTTTCAACTGTTATTGATGTTGATACCGGTATAGGTCTGACATTACCGGAATATATACCTCAGGATCAAATAAAGAATGTAAAAGTAGATAAGGATAGAATGGCTGCTATACTTATTAATGAAAACGGGGATGTTTTACTTGACGGAAAGCCTATCCCTGTATTTCAAATTAAAAGTACTCTTGAACCGAGAATTGAATCCAAAATTGATCTTCCTAAAAATAAAAAATTAATTGTTTCAGTTAAAACAGATAGAAAAACCAATTATAACATTTATATTCAGGCGCTTGATCAAATTAAGCAAGCTTATTTTGAAGTTAGAGATACATATTCTGAAAAAACTTATGGTAAGAAATTTGATAATTTAAGTGGTGACGATCAAGATATTGTTAAAGAAGATAAAGTTCCGATAATAATTTCTCTGGCTGAACCTGAAGCAGTCAAAAAATAATTTAGGGTTAATATATGACATTCGAGAAAAAAAGAGCTAGTGTAAAACAAGAAATACCTACTACATCAATGCCCGATATCGTTTTTATGCTGTTGATGTTTTTTATGGTAATTACTACTTTAAGGGAATATACTCTACTTGTAGAATTTAAACTTCCAGAAGCTAAAGCACTTGAAAAAATTGAAAATAAGAGGTTGATTCAATATATATGGGTTGGCAAGGATGGGAGAATTCAAATTAATGATAGTCTAGTTAAGTTGAATGAAATTGAACCTATGATGTATACTAAGAGACAGGCGATGCCTAATGTTATAGTTTCTTTAAGGATTGATAAGGGAGCTGATATGGGGGAAGTAACCGACATTCAACAGGAACTTCGGAAAGCCTCGGCTTTACGTATAAATTATTCTGCTAATTTAAAAGGTCTTTAGCAGTTTTTAATTCTAATTTTAGTTTAAAAGGCAGGTTTGTATTCTACTTTCCTGCCTTTTTCAATTTATGAGGAAACAATGAATTTAAAAGATAAAATAAATGAAGATCTGAAATCTGCTATGAAATCAGGTGATAAAACAAAATTGACCACAGTACGATCTATAAGAGCATTAATATTGGAATTTGAAAAAAGCGGTTCAGGAAAAGAACTAACACCCGAAGAAGAAGTTAAAATGTTAAGCAGTGCAGTTAAAAAAAGAAAAGACTCAATCGAGCAGTTCAGAAACGCTGGCAGGAACGATCTAGCGGATAAAGAAGAGGCTGAACTAAATATTTTAATGGATTATTTGCCGAAACAGCTGAATAGGGAAGAGATTGATGCTGAAGTTAAAAGGATAGCAGAAGGTATAAACGCTAAGACAAAAGAAGATTTTCCCAGACTAATGCCGGAGACCATGAAGCAATTAAAAGGAAAGGCTGACGGTAAATTGGTTAAATTAAGTGTGGAAAGTTATTTGAGCAATAATTGAACCTTATTGATATAATATTAATTATTTTTCTTTTGGTTGGTTTTATCCTCGGCTTTAAAGATGGATTTGTTAGAAAACTAATCGGGTTACTTGGTTTTTTCCTTGCTATCTTTCTGGCTATTATTTATTCTTCAAATTTGGGGAGAATAATTGAATCAACTTTTGGTATAGAATATTACCTTTCCGAAATAATCGGCGGGTTAGTCATTTTTCTCTGTACAGTTTTAATTTTTTCGGTTATTAAAAGATTGGTCCATCCATTTGATAAAGTAAATAATCTCATAAATCAACTTTTGGGTGGAGTGGTAGGATTTGTTCAAATTCTATTTTTTTTAAGTGCGGCTTTATATATATTAAATATTTTTAATGTACCGGATAAAGCAAATAAAAAAAGTTCAATGCTTTATTATGGTGTATTTGGAGTATTACCAAAGACAATAGACTATATAAAAAATTATGCTCCCGATTCAAAACAACTTATAAAAAAATATATAAATGGAAAAGACTCGGTTTGATGGCTTCTATAGACGCTCTTGAAAAATTAGAGTACCGTAAGGTTCTAAATTATATTTCCAAATATTGTACTACTCAAAAAGGGAAAGACAATATCTTTGCGCGGCAGCCTTTTAATGACTTGCCTTCCATAAAATCAGAGGGAGAAGCAATTAACCAGGCAAAGAATTGTTTGATAAGTAATAATCCTCCACCTTTTGAATTTATTCCGGAATTAAATGAAATTCTATCTCAAAGCAATATAGAAGGTTCAGTTTTAAGGGGCAGAAAAATTCTGGAAATTTTGAAATTGGCAGTTATTTCAAGAAATTTATTCATATATCTAAAAAATTGTTCACAAACGGCACCTTATTTATTCAACCATTCAAATAGACTCTTTGTAGACAAGTTATTTGAGCATCAGATTCAAAAAATTTTAGATGAAAATGGTGAAGTTAAGGAGACTGCAAGTTCAAATCTTAGGGAAATAAGAAAAGAGATTAGAGATAGGAGTGAAGATTTGGTAAAATCAGTAAACAGGATTGTCAAATCTCTCAAAGAACAGGAAATTACCAGAGAAAATTATATTACCCTAAGAGATGGAAGAATTGTAATACCTATAAAAACCGAGCATAAAAGACATATTAGGGGATTTATTCATTCCGAATCTTCGACCGGTCAAACAGTATACATAGAACCTGAAGAGACACTTGAGCTTAATAATGAAATAGTATCCCTTTCTTTTGCGGAAAAAAGAGAAATTGAAAGATTATTAAAAGAATTAACAAAAAGGATTGGCTCGGTTAGTAATCTTCTTAAAGATTCTTTGGAAATTGTGGGATATCTGGATTCCATATTCGCTTGTGCACAATTTTCGATTGAAATAATAGGTTCTTTCCCGGAAATCAACAACCACAAACCGTTTGAACTAAATGATGCCAGACATCCAATTTTATTAAAAAAATTGGGGAGGAATAATACTGTCCCCTTGAGTGTTAAAATTTCAAATTCTAAAGTCATATTAATTACCGGACCAAATGCAGGAGGGAAAACTGTAGTACTAAAAACCATTGGACTATTAACATTAATGGTAAATTCGGGAATTCATATATCTGCCAGTGCTGATTCTAATTTTCATTTTTTTAACAAAATTCTTTTGGATATAGGAGATGAGCAATCAATCGAGGACGATCTATCTACTTTTAGTTCGCATTTATCAAATATTAGGAATATATTAAATAAAGCTGATAATAATTCTTTGGTTTTATTGGATGAAGCGGGGACAGGTACCGATCCCTCAGAAGGTTCTGCTCTTGCGGCAGCTTTATTAATACAATTACGTGATAAAGGTTCGACTGTATTGTCTACAACTCATCATGGATCATTAAAATTGATTGCTAATGATCTCAAAAGCTTTGAAAATGCTTCAATGGAATTCGATACTGAAAATCTGAAACCTACCTACGTTTTTCATCAAGGAATGCCAGGTTCAAGTTATGCATTTGAAGTTGCTCAAAGAATTGGATTCGATAATAATTTTCTTGAACTTGCAAAGGAATATCTGGATCAGGATAAACATAAAGTAGAAAATTTCCTTGTTGATATAGAAGCAAAGTCACATCTGGTTGAGGAAAAATTAAAGAAATTAGAAATTGAGAATGCCAGACTTTCCGGTTTATCTACCCTCTACCAGCAAAATATTGATAAATTAAATAAAGAAAAAAAAGATATTTTAAAGCATGCTAAATCGGAGGCAGAAGATTACCTTTCAGGAATCAATTCAAAATTCGAAAAAATAGTCAAAGAATTGAAGGAATCCAATGCTGATAAAAAAGTTATAAAATCTTCCCGTAAAATTATTGAAGAGATTAAAAAAGAAAATAAAAACTTATTTAAAGAAGATATTCGTTCAGATGAAGAAAAACAATTTGAAATAGGAGATTTCGCGTGTATTAAAAATACTCAAACTGCGGGAGAGATTATAAATATAATTGAATCCAAAAATACTG
Organism: uncultured Bacteroidota bacterium; assembly: GCA_963740945.1. GTDB lineage: Bacteria > Bacteroidota > Ignavibacteria > Ignavibacteriales > Ignavibacteriaceae > CAVQBP01. The sequence goes on from CAVUGE010000021.1 coordinate 37,460, forward strand.
CTGTCTTAAAAGTTGGTCCTATCAAAATGCAAGTAAATCTGGACAATTTAGTTCACGCAAAAAAAGAATCGGGAAAGGCAGAAAGCAAAAGAAATTTCGATATAACTATAACTGTTCCAGGTATGCGGCTGGATATTAGAGGTGAAAAACCTGAGGAGGCAGAATTCGAAATAATAAAATTTGTAGATAATGCTTATACATCCGGATTAGAAAGGATAGAAATTCTTCACGGAAAAGGGGCCGGTGTACTTAAAAGAACAGTTAATGATATTTTAAAACAGCACGATAAAGTTAAAAATTTTTATTTTGCACCGATTGAACTGGGTGGTGAGGGAATTACTATTGCTGAATTGAAATAATATAAAAATATTTAATTCAAAGGAAACCAAGTATAAAAAAGGTGAATATTATTGTTTAAGAAAGTTTTGATAGCGAACAGGGGGGAGATTGCAGTAAGAATAATCCGTGCATGCCGTGAGTTAGGAATTACTTCTGCGGCAATATATTCCGAAGCCGATATAACTGCTCTTCATACAAAACTCGCAGATGAATCCTATTTTATTGGAAGTGCTCCATCATCTGAGTCTTATTTGAATAAGTCGAAAATTATAGATCTTGCAAAGAAAATAAATGCAGATGCCGTTCATCCCGGTTATGGTTTTTTTTCTGAGAATGACGATTTTATTAAATCGATAGAAGAAGAGAACTTAATATTCATTGGTCCGCCTTCTTCGGCAGTTTCATTAATGGGAAGTAAAACTGCTGCAAGAAACCTTATGAAGCAAAATAATGTCCCAATTGTTCCAGGAGCTACGGAACCTATTAAATCCATAGAGGAAGGAATTTCAACAGCCAGGAAGATAGGTTTTCCAATTTTATTAAAAGCATCTGCAGGCGGCGGGGGAAAAGGGATGCGTAAGATTTCTTCAGAAGACGATTTTGTATCTTCTTATGAAGCAACTCAAAGGGAAGCATTAAAAGCCTTTGCTGATGATTCTATTTACATAGAAAAATATATAGAGAATCCAAGACATATCGAAGTGCAGATAATCGCAGATAAACATGGAAATTATGTACATCTCTTTGAAAGAGAATGTTCGGTTCAAAGAAGACATCAGAAAATTATTGAAGAATCCCCATCTTCTTTTGTCGATGATAACACAAGAGAAGAAATAACCCATGCCGCAATAAATGCTGCCAAGGCATGTGGTTATTATAATGCAGGTACAATTGAATTTTTAATGGATGAGAACAAAAATTTTTATTTCCTTGAAATGAATACAAGGATTCAGGTAGAGCATCCGGTTACTGAGATGATTACCGGAATTGATCTTGTTAAAGAACAAATTTCAATTGCATCGGGAAATAAACTTTCTTTTAACCAAAAAGACGTGAAAATAAACGGGCATGCGGTGGAATGCAGAATTTATGCAGAAGATTATAATAATAATTTCCTTCCTTCATCAGGGAGAATTATTGAATATAAAGAACCCTCAGGTCCCGGCATTCGTTTAGATTCCGGATTTACCAGGAATTCTATAATTTCTGTTTATTATGATCCTTTAATCGCAAAATTAATTGCATGGTCAAATGACAGAAAGAGTTCAATTAATAGAATGAAAAGAGCTTTATCCGAATATTATATTAGCGGAGTTGTAAACAATATACCTCTGTTAAATAAAGTTCTGGAAAATGAAAACTTTGTAGAAGGGAACTATAATATTAACTTTATCGAGGATTATTTTTTAAATAAAGAAGACGGGAAAAACATTTCTGATAGTTCATTGGAAGAATTAGAGAATGTAGCGACTATTATGGCGTCAATATTAAAATCTAAATCTACCACAAATGGAAGCTTAAGCAGGGTTCCAATTAATAATAGATGGCTGGATCAGTTATATGACTGAATTAATTGCATATATAAACGATAAAATAAAGAATATTGGGATTTCCGGTGATTCAATAATCAATATAAATTCTAAAAAAATTCGATTTAATTTATTATCTTTAGATGATAAAACTTATTTACTTGAAATAGGAAACAAATTTTTCGAAGTTACTTCGCAAAAATCGGATGATGATAAATATTCGATTACTGTTAACGGAACCTTATTCGAAATTGAAATTAGGACGACGCTGCAGGAAAGAGCAAGGAAGTTGTTAGAAGCAAGCAGTTCAGGTAATCATAAATTGGAAGTAAAAGCACCAATGCCGGGCATGATATTAAAGATAAAAAAAAATGCAGGAGAGGAAGTCATTTCCGGAGAACCTATAATTATTTTAGAAGCAATGAAAATGGAAAATGAACTGAGAGCACCCATTACAGGAAAATTAAAAGAACTATTTGTAGAGGAAGGGAATCCCGTTGAAAAGGGAATTAAATTATTTTCTATTGAATCATAATCAACAATACACAATAACATATAGTTAGGGTTCTTTATGAAAAGGATATATACTGTTCTATTATTAATTATAATTTCCACTCAATTGTTTGCCGGTGGTTTTCAGATAAATGAGCATGGAGCCAGGTCTATGGGGATGGGGGGTGCTTTTACTGCTGTTGCAAATGATGCGTCCGCAATTTATTGGAATGGGGCTGGATTAACTCAAATAACAGGAACTCAGTTAATGCTCGGTACTACATTGATTTCTCCTATGTCTTCTTTTAAAGGAAACGAATTTAGTTCAACAACAATAGAGTATAATACCGAAAGCCAATCATTTTTCCCTACACATTTCTTTGCTGCTCACAATTTCAATAACGGTTTAACAGCTGGGGTAGGTTTTACCAGTCCTTTCGGTCTTGGTGTAAAATGGCCTGATGATTGGGCAGGCAGATATTTAGCATTGGATACTGAACTTAAGGTTTTTACTATTTCACCAGTCGTTGCCTATAAATTTTCAGATCAATTTTCATTAAGTGCAGGTTTAATATACAGCTGGGCAGATGTTACAATAAAACAAAAAGCTCCAATTCCTCCGATATCACTGATCGGTTATCCCGGAGGTGAAAGTTTAGTTACATTGGACGGGAAAGATAATTCTGCATTTGGTTATAATTTCGGTTTGCTATATAAGCCAACTTCTAAATTCTCTTTGGGTTTGTCCTTTCACAGCCAGTTAAAATATAACTTTACGGGAACTGCTGTTTCTGAAAATTTACCGCCTGTTCCGCAAATTGCTGCAATTTATCCGCATGGGGAGATCTCAGCAGATTTAACTGCACCTTATAATTTTGCTGCCGGTGCTGCATATCAGGTAATGCCTAAACTTTTACTCTCTTTGGATTTTCAATTTGTAGGCTGGTCAAGCTATGATACACTGAAGGTAGATTTCAATCAATCAAGTGTAAGTGATATTGCAAGCCCAAGGTTGTATGATAATTCATTCATTATACGGTTGGGAGGCGATTACCAGGTTAATGAATATCTATCAGTATTGGCAGGTATTTATTTTGATAAAACTCCTGTTAAAAAAGAATATATGAGCCCGTCATTACCGGAAGGGGATCGTTTAGGTCTTAGTGCCGGAATTGAATACAAAATAACAAATAATTTATCTCTGTCAGGTTCTTACCTCTTTATCCATTCAAGTGAAGTAAATGTTACAAGTTCGACCCAGGATTATGTCCCTGGTGATCCCGTTGTTGAACCGTTTAACGGCACATACAGTTCAAGTGCTAATCTAGCTTCTATAAGTTTGACATATGGTTTTTGAAACGGAATATTAAAAATTTAGTTACAATTTCTTATAATCCATAACCGGTTGGAGAATTCTTCAACCGGTGAAGTTTTATTTTAAGCATTAATATCTGACGTTTTCTGCGTCAATTTATAAACCTAAATTATTCATTAGAATGGAGAATCAATTTATTCTCAGATTTGGAAATCTGAGCTACAAGTTACGAGTTTTTTTATTTTTATGTTATGCAATATTTTACGCCTACGGCGTTTTGTAATTTCATTGTAATTTTAATTGCCAATAATATATCATACCTAGCGGTGTTACGGAATATAAATAGTCTCCTTTAATAATCAATTTTTTATTATTGATGGGAGCTTAAAAGAGGACTTTATCCGTTTACACAAATTTAATTTTTATTAAAGTTATTTCCTTAATTGAATAATTTGTGATAATTAATTTTAAATTATTTGCCGAATAAGTAGAATTTCTTAAACTTAATTATTAATTTAGATCTTAGGGTAATTTCAAATCATCAATTTCAGGAGGTTTTATAATGGCATTTTCATTAAATAAAATTATGCTCATTGGTAATTTAGGAAAAGATGCCGAAACTCGATTTACTACAAATAATGTTTCAGTTACTAATTTTACAATGGCTACAACTTATGGTTATAAAGGAAAAGATGGTAATTGGGTAAATGATACTACATGGCATAATATAGTTTCTTTTAATTTATCAGATTATTTTAAAGATAATCTTAAAAAGGGAAAAAAGTTTTATGTAGAAGGAAGACTAAGTAAAAGGGATTATACCGATAAAGATGGAATAAAGAGGTATATGACCGAAGTTGTATCTGAAAAAATAATACCTCTGGAGTCATCAGGTGATAATACTTCATCTAATGAAAGTGTATCGAATGTTTCCTCAACACCAGATGTACAGGTAGAAGAAAATGAAGATCTTCCTTTCTAGATATATGATACAACTAACAAATTCGGAGGTTTGTACCTTTTTTAGTAAAAATTAAATTTGTTTTAGTTATCTTTTACTATAATTGATAATTGATATGTAAAATAATATTGGATGAACTTATTATTTGGATATAGATTGGCAGTTAGATCTTGTTATACTCTTTATTCTCTTTTTATTATCAGCTTTTTTTTCCGGCTCAGAGGTAGCACTTTTTTCGCTGGACCGGAAAAGAATCAAAAATAGTCTTGAATCTAATCCTATAATCGGCAGGTACTTGTTGTACCTGCTCGAATATCCCCGCCGGCTTCTCGTAACAATATTATTAGGGAATACTATTGTCAATGTGGCTGCCTCTATTATAGCAGTTTCACTAGCATTAAAATTTGCCGAAAACTCATCTATTCCAAAGGATGCAGCGCTAACCGTTCAAATTATTATATTAACAATTCTTGTAATCTTATTCGGCGAATTAACTCCTAAAGTTTGGGCGTCCAAAAATCCAATTTCTTTTTCTAAAATTGTAGCTGTTCCACTTTATTGGATAAGCGTATTAATATTCCCAGTCTCGGAAATATTAACTGAAATGATTCGAATCCTAGTTTCAAAAATTAAGCTTGATAAGGCAAAAATGGCTATTTTACCTGAAGAAATCCCTGAACTTGCAGAATTAGGACATGAAAGAGGGACTCTTATAGAAGAAGAACATGGTTTAATCCAAAGTATTGTGGGATTTAGATCTGTTACCGCTCAGGAAGTTATGACACCAAGAGTAGATATTATTTCAATTTCATCGGACTCTAATTTTGAAGATCTGCTTAATATTGTAACTGTATCCGGCCACAGCAGGATTCCGCTTTATAAAGAAGACCTGGATGAAATAATAGGAATAATATATTCAAAAGATATACTTTTATATATCAAGGATGCAGAACTAAGAAAGAAATTTTCATTAGTGAAATTAGCTCGAAAGGCTATGTTTATTCCAAAAACTAAGCTGATTAGTGAATTAATGCATGAATTACAGGAGAAGAAAACACACATTGCTATTGTAGTTGATGAATATGGCGGAACAGCCGGGCTTGTCACTTTAGAAGATATTATTGAAGAGATTATAGGAGAAATAAGGGATGAATACGATAAGGAAGAAAACGCGGTTACTAAAATTGATGACAATTCTTACCTGGTGTTGGGTAAAATATCTGTTGATGAATTGAATGAATTATTAAATACAAATATTTCTGATGAAGATGAAGATTTCGAAACACTGGGAGGACTTGTTTTAAACCAGGCGGGTCATATTCCCAAAGAAGGCTATGGTTTTCAATTGGAAAATTATAAGTTTACAGTTAAAGAAGTTCTAAAAAAGAGGATAAAGAAAGTTTTAATAGAAAAACTTCCTTTTCAATAAGTTTTTGTCTATCCTGATAAAATGAAAAAAGGCTGTTTCTTAAAAATTATAATCGTATTAACTATTTTTATAGCAGTTATTTTATATATTGTTGAAAATCACTTTGATGATTTTATCCTTAAACCAGGAGAAAACATTGTAAAAGATCTGGTATTTAAAGAAGTAAATAAAAAAATGGAATTCGTAGAGAATACTCCTGAGAAAGATTCGTTAAAGGCATTAATTAATAATTTCGTGTATGTAAAACTTCATAAAGAACATAAATTAAACAGTGAAGATTTTAGATATTTAATTGATTCTATTAAGACTGCTTTAAATGATAGTGTTGTCAGTGTCAATGAATTAGATGACCTCAAATCTTTATTTAAGAAAGAATTAAATGAAAGACCAAAGAAAAACTGAAATTAGAGTAGGTATTACCGTTACTATTGGATTATTAATTTTTATCTGGATATTAGGCTGGGCTAAAAATTTTAGTCTGACTTCAAATCAAAAGACAATCCTGGTAAATTTCAGCAGTGTTTCCGGTTTAGAAAAAGGTGATTATGTAGCTGTTAATGGGGTAAGGAAAGGATTTGTTGATGATTTCAATATTCAGGGTAATAATGTAATAGTTAAACTTTCAATAGATAATGACGTAGTGCTAAAAAAAGATGCAAAATTTTCGATATCAATGCTAGATTTGATGGGAGGTAAAAAGGTAAATGTTAATCCTGGAACATCACAGGAATCTCTCAATTATAATGAAATTCAAAACGGAATTTTTTATGCAGATATTCCAGAAGTTATGTCAATGTTAGGAGCGGTTGAAGGTGATATCCCTTCGATTGTAAAAGATATAAAAATTACTTTAACTTCACTTAATGATTACTTAAATGACAATAATTTAAGTACTGATATTAAAACTTCTTTATCTAATTTAAGAAAAGCATCTCAGAAGCTAAATACTTTGCTGGATGATAATATGAATGGAATAAAAAAACTAACTCAAAATACGGTGGAGTTAACAGAAAATGCCAATGAATTTCTAATTAAAAATAAGACCTCCTTAAATTCGTCTGTTGAAGAATTAAAAATTGTTCTGACTAAAACTGACTCATTATTGACAAAAATAAATAAATTTTCAGACGAAATTAGTAATAAAGAAAATAATGCCGGCAAAATCCTATATGATGAAAAGATATATAATAATTTAAGCCAATCTCTTACCCAGTTAAATGAACTTACTAAAATCCTAATGGAACAGTTGAAAGGTAAAGGCGTTAATATTGATGCACACCTCAACATTTTTTAAATCCGTTGTTTTAATCCTCCTTTTAATAATAACAACTTTTAATTCACCGGTTTACACTAAATCACCTCATCCTATAAGAAGCCGGCATGGAATGGTAGTTTCTGCAAATTCTTTAGCGTCAAAAATAGGTGTTGAAATTATGAAAAAGGGAGGGAATGCGGTAGATGCTGCAGTTGCTGTCGGATTTGCTCTTGCGGTAACTTATCCTTATGCGGGGAATATAGGAGGCGGGGGATTTATGGTAATTCATTTAAAAGATGGAAAAAACACGACTATCGATTTTCGGGAAAAAGCTCCATTGCTTGCGGCGAAAAATATGTATCTTGATTCAAATGGAAATTATGTTCCTGAGTTAAGCAAAGAAGGAATTTTATCATCCGGAGTTCCCGGAAGTGTTGCAGGATTGATTTATGCTCTTAATAAATATGGTACATTGTCATTAAAAGAAGTAGTTGAGCCTGCAGTATTTATCGCAGAAAACGGCTGGCCTCTTGATTATAGCACAGCTGAAATATTTAAAGAATATTTACCCGAGTTTGAAAAATATCCCGCAAGTTATAAAATATTTTCCAAAGATGGTGAGGCATATGAAGAAGGAGATTTATTTAGACAACCTGATTTAGCCTGGACTTTGAAACAAATTGAAGAAAAAGGAAAAGACGGTTTTTATAAAGGGAAAGTTGCCGAACTTTTAATAAAGCAAGTGACATCTATGGGGGGAATTATAACTCATGATGATCTGGATAAATACACACCTGTTGAGAGAGAACCTGTTAGCGGAACCTATCGTGGATTTGAAATAATTTCGATGCCGCCGCCTAGTTCAGGAGGAATTGCCTTAATAGAACTTCTAAATATACTTGAAAATTACAATTTTAATATTGATGATTGGGGAAGCAGCGAATACATTCACCATCTGGTTGAAAGCATGAAATATGTATATGCCGATAGGACATATTTCCTTGGTGATGAAGATTTTTACCATGTTCCCAAAATGGGATTAATATCTAAAGAATATGCAAAAAGCATTTTTAATAAAATACAGAGTGCTGAGAATAAAGCAATTCCGTCTGATTCTATTAATTCTGAAGATCCTTTAAAATATTCGGAAAGTATGGAAACGACACACTATTCTGTTTATGATGAATACGGCAATGCAGTTAGTACAACAACAACTATTAATTCTGCATTCGGATCGAAAATTACTGTTGCCGGCGCCGGATTTTTATTAAATAATGAAATGGATGATTTTAGCGCAAAACCCGGAGTCTCAAATCAGTTTGGATTAATGGGATCGGCAGCTAATTCAATTCAGCCTGAAAAGAGAATGTTGAGTTCCATGACTCCTACTATTATTTTAAAAGAAGATAAACCTTATATAATCATAGGTTCCCCTGGGGGATCAACAATCATAACAGTTGTTTTACAGGTTATTATGAATTGTATTGATTTCCATATGAATATTCAGGAGGCTATAGATATGCCCAGAATACATAATCAATGGAAGCCAGATGAAATTAGTTTTGAAAAATATGCTGTTAGTAAGGATGTAAGGGATAACTTAATTAAAATGGGTTACAGTATACCAGATTTGAACACCAGTTATAAAATTCTAGGAGCTGCAGAAGGGATAATGATAGATAATGAAAATAATTTAATTTATGGTGCCGCAGACCCAAGAGGAAGCGGTACTGCTGAAGGTTTTTAAATTAAAAGGATCATATATGATACTGGGTATAGGAATAGATATAATTGAAATTGATAGAATTAAGGAAAGTGTAGATAAATTCGGAGAACACTTCCTTAATAAAATTTATACAGAATCGGAATTAGAATATTGTTTAAGTAAAAGCAGCAAGTATCAGCATCTGGCAGCAAGATTTGCCGCTAAGGAAGCTGTTTATAAGGCTCTAACAACTGGCTGGCATGAAGTAGCAACATGGCAGGATATTGAAATTTTTAACGAAGATAATGGTATGCCCAAAGTCAAATTTAAAGGAAAACTGGAATCATTCCTGACTAATGACAAAAGCTTAAAAATTTCTATAAGCCACTCAAGGGATTATGTTGCATGTATAGCTATTGTTTATATGAACTCTGAAAATATCCCATCGATTTAAGATTTTGTTGCTTAAAAGGCGAAAATTTAAGAATCCATAATTTAACTACTTTATATTATCTTATTTTTAGTTAATTTTAATGTTTGAAAATCTAGCTTTAGAATTGATTGGAATCAATCCAATATTTAATTTTATTAAAAAAAGATTTTTCTTTTGAACAGAAGTACTTTTAATATATTTACTTATGCAGCAATCGGATTGTTATTTATATTTTTAATGTTAATGGTATTTAAAGCAGTTCCTGCAGAATGGTTTATTTATATTTTAGGTGTTAGTATATTGCTTTTTTTAATAAGATTATTCTTTAGGATTTATTTTATAATTCAAGACAGGAAAAAGAATTAAGGAGGCTGTCTTCGAACCCGGTAAAAGAGTAAACGGCAAACTAAATGCAAAGGTTTTAATTTTAAATCAAAGTTATGAACCTTTATCTATATGTAATATTAAAAAAGCTTTTGTCCTTGTTTATCTTGGAAAAGCTGAACTGGTTATTAATGATACCAAGAAAGAACTTCATTCTGTATCAAGAACATATCCGTGGCCGAGTATTATAAGGTTGAGTCAGTATATTAATTTGCCATGTAAAAAAGTAGTGTTGACAAGAAAAAATATCTTGCGGAGAGATGCATATAAATGCGGGTATTGCGGAAGAGGGGATTTGCCATTAACAATTGACCATGTTATTCCAAAAGCAAGGGGAGGGACAGATTCATGGGAAAATTTAGTTTGTGCATGTACCTCGTGCAACAATAGAAAAGGTGATAGAACTCCGGAAGAAGCAAAGATGTTTTTAAAAAATAAGCCATTCAAACCAAGTCACATCATGTTTATTAAAAATGTTGTTGGTAAATTAGACGATAATTGGAAACCATACTTATACCTTTCTTAAGTAAAAGGTCAAAAATCGAAGAAATTAAAATAATTTGATTTTGAATTTTGACCGCAAAATGAGATTATTATACACATTATTATTATTTTTCAACTTATTATTTTTATTATTCAAAATATTATCTTATGGTGAAAAAAAGAATTTTAAGCGGTATGCGCCCTACAGGAAAACTTCATATAGGTCATTATGTTGGAGCACTCGAAAATTGGGTAAAACTTCAGGATGAATATGAAAATTTTCATCTGATTGCTGATTATCATGTATTAACTACCAGCTTGAATACAAAAGATGTTTATGAAAATTCGATTGAAATGTTAATTGATTGGCTAGCTTCCGGTTTAGATTGGCAAAAAAGTCCTATGTTCCGTCAATCAAAAATAAAAGAGCATGCCGAATTGTATTTAATTCTGGGAATGTTAATTACTGTCAACAGGCTTGAGAGAAATCCAACATTAAAAGATCAAATTAGGGATCTTAATATTGAAAATGTTATTTATGGTCATTTAGGCTATCCGGTTCTTCAGGCGGCAGATATACTTTTATATAAAGGAAATGCAGTACCTGTCGGAGAAGACCAGGTGCCCCACATCGAAATATCCAGAGAAATCGCTAGAAGATTTAATAGTCAATATGGAAAGGTGTTTCCTGAACCTGAACCTTTATTAACTCAGTTTGCAAGGCTACCCGGATTGGATGGAAATTCTAAAATGAGTAAATCATTAGGCAATACAATTTTACTTTCGGATGATCCGGAAACAGTAAAAGCCAAAATGAAGAAAGCAGTAACTGATCCGCAAAAAATAAGGAAGGGGGATCCCGGAAATCCGGATATATGTCTGGTTTTTTCTTACCATAAGAAATTTAATCCTTCTGAAGTACCTGAAATTGAAGCAGGATGCCGCTCCGGAGCTTTAGGTTGTTTTGATTGTAAAATGAATTGTGCATCAAAAATTTCTGTAATGATTGAACCAATAATAGAAAAAAGAAAATATTATGAGAACAGGAAAAACGAAGTTTTAGAGATTTTGAATGATGGTGAAATCAGGGCAGGAAAAGTAGCTCAGGAAACTATGAAAGAAGTTCGTGAAAAAATGAAAATAGGCTAATCTTTGTATAAAATTAAGTTAGAACAGTTTGAAGGTCCTCTGGATCTCCTTTTATTTTTTATTAAACGGGATGAGCTGAATATATATGACATCCCGATTTCGAAGATTACAAAGGAATATCTGGAATACGTTAACTTGATTAAAATCCTTGATCTTGAAACTGCGGGTGATTTTATACTAATGGCTTCTACTCTAATGCATATTAAAGTGAGGATGCTGCTTCCCAGAGAATTTGATGAGAAAGGTGAAGAAATTGATCCTAGAACGGACCTGGTTAAGGCGCTACTTGAATATAAAAGATATAAAGAAATGTCGGAGGAATTAGCTTTCTTTGAATCAAATCAAAGGAAGATAAATTATCGCGGAAATTTTTCAGCTGATGTAAAAATTGATATACCTGATTACGATATCCTTCTTAAAAATGTGACAGTATTTGATCTAGCGAAGGCGTTTAAAAAAGCCATTGAAGGAATCAAACCGGAAATTTTTCATGAAGTTAGAAAGATAAATATTTCTATTGACGAACAAATTAATTTCATACTGAGAAAGTTAAAAGAATCGGGTGAACTACATTTCCTTAAATTAATAGAAGGAATGAAAGAAAAGATAAGAATTGTCATAACGTTTGTAGCTCTGCTTGAATTGACAAAAGTAGGAAGAATAAGTATTAAGGAATCATCTAATTTTAATGATTTTATTATTTTAAATCCTGGCAATGGAGAAAATATATAATTCTATAATAGAGGCTTTAATCTTTGCCTCCGAAGATTCGATTTCAGCTTCTGAATTAATCAAAGCGATTAAAGGAATTGACGGCGAAGAAATTCAAATAACCGTTTCAGATGTAGAAAATTGTATTACAGAATTAAATTCCAGGTATGAATCGGATAATTTATCTGTAAAAATTATTAAAATATCAAACGGATTTCTCTTTGCAACAAGACCCGAATATGCGAAGTATGTCGGATACTTGTCTTCGGAAAAAAGTAAAAGACGGTTGAGTCAAGCGGCTCTTGAAACTCTTGCTATTATTGCATATAAACAACCGATAACAAAACCTGAATTGGAATCAATACGCGGGGTTAATTCGGATTATATGCTTAATACACTGCTTGAAAAAGATTTAATTACTATTTCAGGTAGGGCAGAAACGATCGGTAGACCTCTGCTTTATTTAACCACTAATGAGTTTTTAAAATATTTTGGGTTAAACAGTATAAGTGATCTACCAAAGCCAAGAGAAATAGACGAAATAATGCAGGATGAGGATTTTATCGAGCAGAAAAGAAAGATCATGATGAATCTGATAGAAGAGACTATACAAAATGAAATAGAAGATGAATCAGAAAAAATTGATTAGACTTAATAAATATATATCCGATAGCGGAATTACGTCAAGAAGGAAATCGGAAGAATATATTTTGCAGAATAGAGTTTCTGTGAACGATAAAATAGTTAATTCTTTAAATTTTAAGATAGATCCTGATATTGACAAAGTTAGTCTTGATGGGGAATTAATTAAGCCCGTTAAACATATTTATTTGTTAATGAATAAACCCAAAGGGGTTGTTACAACAACAAATGATGATAAAAATAGAAAGACTGTTATAGATTTGATTAAAATGAATGAGAGGATTTATCCTATAGGCAGGCTTGATTATAATACAACGGGTGTTTTATTATTAACTAATGATGGAGATTTTTCAAATTTGTTAACCCATCCTAAAAATAATATTAGTAGAGTATATGAAGTTAAATTGGATAAACCACTAAATTTTGAAATTAAAGAACGATTGTTAAAAGGTATTTATTTAACGGGGAGAAAAGGGAAATTTATGAGGATAAATTTCCCGAATTCCAAAAACAGGAATTTTGTCGAAGTTACCTGCATTGAAGGAAGAAATCATTTCATAAAAAATATGTTTAGTGAGGTTGGATACGCCGTTATTGCACTAAATAGAAAAGAATTTGCAGGATTAAAGGTAGACATAGCCCCTGGTAAATATAGAAAAATTTCAAAAGAAGAGATAAATATTATTAAAAGTAATTATGAAGATTAAGGTTTATATAATTCTTTGTATTTTATTACTCATTCCCAAAATCTTTGCTCAAGAAAAGATAAAAGACTCTCTTTCTATTCCGAAATATGGCGGAACAACGATTAAGGATTTCTGGAAAGAAATGGATGACATCTTTAACGATCCAAATTTTGATAATGCTAATTGGGGGGTAGTTCTCCAATCTTTAGAAACAGGCGAATATTTTTATCGCCGTAATGAAAATAAATTATTTATTCCTGCTTCTGATTTGAAATTATTTACGACAGCTTCGGCACTAATTTTACTTGGTCCGGAGTATTGTTTCAGTACAAAAATTTTTATGCATGGTAAGATGGATGGTTCGGTTTTAGATGGAGATTTAATCGTCAGGGGCAGAGGAGATCCTTCTATATCAGGCAGATTCTATAATGATGATAAATATAAAGTTTTCAAAGATTGGGCTGATACTCTTGCAAATGCAGGTATTGATGAAATAACAGGTAATATTATAGGTGATGATAATCGGTTCGATAATCTTGGACTTGGTAAAGGATGGGCATGGGATGATGAAAGTTATTGGTTTTCAGCCCCTTCCGGTGCTATATCATTTAATGATAATGTTGTCGATATAGTTGTAAAGGTAAATAAAGAAAAAAATCTTGCAGTGATAAGAACTAACCCGTCGACAAAATATATTGTTTTTATAAATAATGTATCCGTAGTGTCAAATGACTCAACAACATCAGTAAATGTATATAGACAAAGTGGAACGAACATTGTAAATGTTTTCGGTACAATTAGAAGGCAGGATTCAATTAAAACTTATGTAACTGTAAATAATCCAACTCAATATTCTATGGTTGTATTGAAATCTATTCTCCAAAAGGAGGATATAAAGGTCGATGGTTTCCCTATGGATATAGATGATTTATCAAAATTACCGCAGAATAAAAACCTGAAATCACTTTTTACTTATTATTCTCCGCCGTTAAAAGAAATAATTAAAGTAATAAATAAGAATAGTGAAAATTTTTACTCCGAACAGTTATTAAAAACCATTGGACTTGAAGAAGAAGGTCTTGGTTCTGCGGATAATGGTGTACAAGCAGCAGATATGGTATTTAGAGAGATGGGAATATTACCTGAGGGAATGAATATGGTTGACGGCAGCGGGTTATCACGGTTAAATCTAATTACCCCTCATCAGGTTGTTGCTCTTTTGAGTTATATGTTTAAAAATAAATACTTTATTCCATTTTATAATTCACTTCCCATAGCTGGTGTAGACGGTACCCTTGGAAAAAGAATGAAAAAAACAAAAGCTGAAAATAATTTGAGAGCAAAAACAGGAACTCATATAGGAGTAAGCAGCATATCCGGTTATGTGTATACTTTGGATAATGAGCCGCTTGCATTTTCAATAATAGCAAATAATTATGAAGTCCCCGTTAAAATTGCAGAAAATATTGAAGATCTTGTTTGTTTAAGGCTCGCTAATTTTAAAAGGAAATAATTGGAGGTTCTGTGAACGAAAATATTTCAACCGGAAATTCATTATCAGGAGAAGACTTAAATGTATTAATTAAAAGAAGGCATGAAGAACTCAATGAATTAAAATTAAAAGGTATTGAGACATATGCTTATTCCTTTGATGTAAATTCTAATTCTCAGGATATTAAAAATAAATACATAGAGGATGAAAAAAGAACAGTTAAGATTGCAGGGAGAATTATGGCAATTAGAAGAATGGGAAAGGCTTCATTTGCCCATATTCAGGATGATAAAGGAAAGATCCAGATTTATTTAAGAAAAGACGACATAGGTGAAAGTTACTCTGCTTTTAAGTTGATGGATATAGGCGACATTATAGGTATAGAGGGTTATGTATTTAAAACAAAAACAGGTGAAATATCAATACATACAACATCTTTAGTTCTTTTATCAAAGTCTATACGTCCATTACCGATTGCAAAAGAAACAATCGATGAGCAGGGAAATAAAATTGTTCATGATCAATTTGCAGACAAAGAACTTCGTTACCGTCAAAGATATGTGGATCTGGTTGTAAACCCGCATTTAAAAGAAACATTCATCAGCAGAAGTAAGATAATCTCAACAATGAGAAGATTTCTGGATGAACATAATTATCTGGAAGTTGAGACTCCCATACTTCAACCACTTTATGGGGGAGCCGCTGCAAAACCATTTATAACTCACCACAATACGCTGGATACCAGTTTTTATCTAAGAATCGCTGATGAACTTTACCTAAAGAGATTGATTGTGGGAGGAATTAATGGTGTTTATGAAATATCGAAAGATTTCCGAAATGAAGGAATGGACCGAACACATAATCCTGAATTTACAATGATGGAGTTATATGTTCCCTATAAAGATTATATATGGATGATGGAGTTTGTAGAAGAAATGATTCAGAAAATATGCAGTGAAGTTTTTAATACATTTGATTTTACTTTTGAAGATAAGAGAATAAACTTAAAATCACCATGGAAACGTATATCTTTTGTAGAAGCCATTGAAGAAAAGACAGGGTTAAATGTTATAGCAGCATCTATTAATGAATTGAAAAGTAAGGCAAGAGAACTAAATATAGAAACTGCGAATCTAGAAGGGAAGGGTAAATTTGTAGATGAAATATTTAGCGAAACAGTTGAGCCCTATCTAATTGAACCAACATTTGTAATGGATTATCCTATAGAACTTTCTCCATTAGCAAAAAAACACCGCTCTAAACAAGGGGTAGTAGAAAGATTTGAAGCTTATTTTGCAGGTAAAGAAATTTGCAATGCATTTTCAGAACTTAATGATCCCATAGATCAGAGACAAAGATTTACAGATCAAAGTAAGATGCGCGAAGCCGGCGATGAAGAAGCACATCAAATCGATGAAGATTTTATACGTGCTTTAGAGTATGGAATGCCACCAACTGCTGGTTTGGGAATTGGAGTTGATAGACTAACCATGGTACTCACTAATCAGTCTTCAATTAGAGATGTTATATTTTTTCCTCAAATGAAGCCGGAAGCTAAGGGGTGAGATTAAAATCAAATTTAATTCAAATTCAGGAAATAATTTTGTAAAGCAAGTACAATACATTATGGTGGAACAATTTGTCTATTTTAAGGTGAAGTTTGAGATATAGTATTATTATTCCTACTCTAAACGAAGAAAAACTTTTGCCGTTTCTATTACAGCAGCTCGCTAATAAGGTATTCAAAGAAAAATATGATTATGAAATTATAATATCCGATGGAGGGAGCACGGATAAAACGGTAGAAATTGCTGCACAATACTCGGACATTATTAAAATCCATAATAGCAATATAAGACAAAACATTGCCGAAGGAAGAAACTTAGGAGCAAAATATGCACATGGAGACATTCTTATTTTTTTAAACGGTGATATCCTTCTCTCCGGCGTTGATAGATTTTTCGATTATATAGAAAATAATTTTATTAACAGTAAATATTTTGCTATGACATGTTTTGTTAAAGTTTTTCCAAAAGAAGAAAAACTATCTGATAAGATTTTTCATACAGTTTTCAATAATTACTTCAGGTTAATAAATAATCTTGGTATAGGAATGGGCAGAGGGGAGTGTCACGTTATAAGAAAAGGAATCTTTAATAAATTCAAAGGTTATAATGAAGAACTAGCAGCGGGTGAAGATTTTGATTTGTTCAGGAAAATTAGAAGAGAAGGTAAGATATTATTTACAAAAGATTTATTTATATTTGAATCCCCCAGAAGGTTTAGGAGATTAGGTTATAAGTATGTAACGTGGATCTGGATAAAAAATGGTTTTTCGGTATTCTTCAAGGAAAAAGCAATATCCAAAGAATGGGAGCAGGTAAGGTAACTTGAAAAAAATATTCCCCATATTTCTTTTATTAACAGTAAGTATTTTTTCTCAATCTGAATATGTTTCTACTTCAAATCCTATTTATGATTTCCTTGAAAGGATGGAATCGCAGTTATTAATTGATAATTATAATTCATTTGAAATACCTAAAACAAGGAAAGAGATAGCCGGATATTTAAAACAAATTATTAAAGATGAAAATGAGCTGGATGATGAAGATAAAAAAATACTTGAAGATTTAGAAATAGAATTTGAATATGATTTATCCGGAACTTTAAATAATTCCCAGTCAATTTTGGGAAAAAGTGAATATAATATCTTATCTCAAAAAGAAAAATATTTATACTATTATAACGAACCCCAAAAATTTAATCTCTTTATAAACATTCTAGGAAATGGTGAACTGATTTTCAATAACCGGATAAATAATAAAAATAATTTATCAACTACACTTGGATATGTTGGCGGGGAAATACGAGGAACTATTCTGAATAAGTTCGGTTTTTCGTTAAGAGGAATCAACGGGAATGTTTTTGGAAACAGAGAAACTGCTTTATTGAAGAATGACCTTAGGTATAATTTTAAACTAACTGAAAAGCCTGATCAGGCTTTCTTTGATGAAACCGAAGGTTATTTAACCGCTGATTTTGACATAGTAAAGTTTAAATTAGGACAGGATAGAATTAACATTGGATACGGACCTATAAAAGCTTTTATTGATGATAACTCACCCAAATTCAATTATATAGCATTTAGTATTTCTTATAAATTTTTTGATTTTTCTTTTTTTCATGGAAAATTATTAGGTGATACATCCTTTTCGTATGATTCCACAACAGGCGAACAAAATTTCGTCCAAGAAAAATATATCGGATATCATCGTATCGGGTTTAATATTTCAAAAGACGTGAACTTTGGAGTTGGAGAATTTATTATATATGGAGATAGGACAATAGACCTGTCTTATCTAAATCCTTTTAGTTTTTATAAATCTATTGAACATCAAAATAGAGATAGGGATAACTCCATGCTTTTTTTTGATTTTAAAAATAATTCAATCAAGGGGTTAAAACTTTATGCTTCTCTTTTAATAGATGATATCACAATAAATAAAATTGGAACAGGCTGGTGGGGTAATCAATTCTTGTTCAATGCAGGGTTATATTCATCTACTTTATACAACATAATTCCATTAGATCTAAGATTTGAATATATCAGGATTGAGCCATATGTTTTTACACATAGATTTCTCCGCAATAATTTTACAAATTTTGGATATAATTTGGGATCATTCTTACAACCCAATAGTGAACTCTTTTATACACAAATAAGTTATAGATTAAATTATAGATTGAATTTAAGCTGTGATTTTTCTTATAATATACACGGCGCAAATCCTTTAACACCGGATGGTACAGTAAAAGAAAATATTGGAGGTGATATTTCTTTAGGTCACAGGGTATTTGATTCTGAAAAGGTAAATTTTCTTGATGGTTATTTGGAATATAGCAGAATGGCTTCGATAACAGTTAACTTTGAACCTTTCAATCAAATCAATTTTAATTTCAATTTAAAATATATAAGCCAATCGTTACAGCAAACTATAAATAAAGAAATTGAAACTTTTTTTACTTTATCAGTAAGGCTTTAGTTTAATCATATGGAGTATAAATGATATCAAAATTCAGAGTTCCTTTTGCTATAATAATATTGACAATCGGTATTGTTTTAGGAACCCAAATAGAGCGGGCTTTTTCCGATGACGTTCTGCATGAAAGTGTAAATAAATTTAGTGATGTATTAACGGATGTTCAAAAATATTATGTAGAAAAAGTTGATACCCCCAAATTAGTTGATGCCGCCATAAGCGGTATGTTAGGCAAGCTTGATCCGCATTCTATATATATTCCTGCAAGTCAGATGGAATCCGTTGATGAATCTTTTAGGGGAGATTTTGAAGGAGTGGGAATTGAATTCCAAATTGTAAATGATACTATAGTTGTTGTTGCCCCAGTATCCGGCGGACCGAGTGAAGCACTAGGAATAAGGTCAGGTGATAGAATTGTTAAAATAAACGGAGAAGATGCAATAGGAATAACAGATGATCAGGTAAAAGGAAAACTACGCGGTAGTGCCGGAACGAAAGTGAGAGTTGCTATTTATCGCTATGGAACTCCGGAGCTATTAAATTATGAAATCACGAGAGATAAAATTCCTCTTTATTCTGTTGATACTCATTTTATGCTGGATAAAAAAACAGGTTATATAAGCCTTTCAAGGTTTTCTGAGACAACATACGATGAAGTTTATAAGGCACTGAATGATTTAAAGGAAAAAGGAATGGAACAATTGATTTTTGATTTACGCGGAAATCCCGGTGGCTTATTAGGACAGGCTGTAAAAGTATCGGATCTCTTTATTAGCGGTCAGAAAAAAATTGTATATACGAAGGGAAGAAAACCAGAATTCGATGATGAATTCGATGCATCAAAATCTTCACCTTATGAAAAAATTCCCTTGATTGTTTTAGTTAATAACGGTTCAGCTTCGGCAAGTGAAATTGTATCCGGAGCAGTACAGGATTGGGATAGGGGGTTAATAGTTGGTGAAACTACATTTGGAAAAGGATTAGTTCAAAGACAATTTGAACTTCCGGATAATTCCGCTGTCAGGTTAACAATTTCTCGTTATTATACTCCATCAGGCAGACTGATTCAAAGAGATTACAAATCTCTCAAGGATAAAGAGGAATACTATAAAGATATTGGCGGGAAAAATGAAAATGAGGGAGACAATCTATACCATACTGCTGAAAAAGATTCATCACTTCCTGTTTTTAAGACAAATGCAGGCAGGGTAGTTTACGGCGGAGGCGGCATTACTCCGGATTATATAGTTAAGTCAGATCAAATTACAGATTATACATCTAATTTGCTTAAGAATAATGTTTTTTACCAATTTATTCTCTCTTATCTGGAATTGAATGAAAAAACTATTCATTCAGAGTTTAAAACTCTGGGAGAGTTTACAAATAATTTTAGTTTTTCCGTAAAAGATATCAAGGATTTTATAAAGTTCTCTGAAACTAAAAATGTTAAATTTTCCGAAGAAGACTTTAAAAAAGATAAAGATTACATTATTATAAGGCTGAAAGCTCAAATTGCAAGAAATTTTTGGAAGAATGAAGGATGGTATGAAACTATATTAAGCACTGATACTCAGCTCTTAAAAGCTAGAACACTTTTTAATGAAGCAAAGGATTTAGCTAACCTTAAATGATTTTTTTAAAGAAAATAGTTATTTTAATTCCTATCCTGTTTATCTATACTAATGTTTTGCCAAAACATAATATAGAAAAAAAGAGCTTTTCTTTTATTTCGAATAAAAATATTGAAGTTGGTGAAGAACTTTCTTATGTAGTTAAATATGCTTTTATAGTATTAGGACAGGTAACAATTAAGGTAACCGGTAAAAAAAGGACAGGTGATAAGACTGTATATAATACAATAGCCTATATTGATTCATATGAAAATATACCTTTCGTTGACATTCATCAGATTTATAAAAGTGAAGTGACGAATCAGTGGTATTCAACCTTTTTTGAAGGTATAGTTAAATCGGATAATTATGATTCATTTACGGATTATTATTTCAATTATGATAGTTCGAAAATTCATATTATAAAAGGAAAGTTATCTCCAAAAGAGACCTGGACTGATTCAACGGCATCTATAAATAAAAAGTATCAAGACGGACTTTCAATTTTTTATTATGCCCGGATGAATACAGGCCAGAAAAAAACTGAAGTGATACCGGGCTTTGTAGCTGATAAAAAGGTAGTTACAAAAATAAATTTTTATAATGATGTATCCGATATTTCTATTGATGCAGTTGATTATCCGGTGGCATGCGTGAAAATAGATGGAGAATTAAATTACATCAGTATATATGGATTAACGGGATATTATGAAGGTTGGTTTACAAATGATGATGCAGCAATACCAATCCTTGCTAAAATGAAAGTGATGGTTGGAAATATTACTCTTGAGTTAAAAGAATGGAAAAGAAAAGGCTGGAAACCGCCGGAATATCAAGAATGAATGAAGTACAAAAAATATTTTCTTTTAAAGGATTATATCCAAAAATAGCAAAAAGTGTATTTTTAGCATCTGGTGTAAAGATTATAGGTAATGTCGAAATTGGAGAAAATTCAAGTGTTTGGTATAACACAGTAATTAGAGGAGATGTTCATTATATTAAAATAGGTGCTTTTACCAATGTTCAGGATTGCTCGATGCTGCATGTTACTAGAGACAGGTATCCGTTAAATATTGGCGATAAAGTTACAATCGGACATTCGGTTAAATTACATGGATGTACTTTGAAGAATTTATCTTTGGTTGGTATTGGAGCAATCATATTAGATGGTGCAGTAATTGAAGAAAAAAGTATGGTTGCTGCAGGAAGCGTTGTGACTCCTAATTTCACTGTCCCTTCCGGTAAATTGGCAGCAGGTGTTCCTGCTAAATTAATTCGAAATTTGACTGAAGCAGAAATGAATGATTTTGAAGCTTCAGCTTTCCGGTATAAAAGATACTCTGAAGAAACTATTGAATCATTAAAGAAACCTTAACCTTATATGTTGTTAAAGTTTTGGGGAACGAGAGGTTCAATCCCTGTCCCTGGAAAAAATACTTTAAAATATGGAGGAAATACTCCATGTGTTGAATGCAGAACAAGCAAAGGTAAATTAATAGTACTTGATGCAGGAAGCGGTATAAGAGAACTGGGCTTGAATTTAATTGAAAAAAATGAGGCAGAGGAGAAAATCCCGATTTTTATTAGCCATTATCATTGGGATCATATACAAGGTATCCCATTTTTTCGTCCTTTATATGAAAAAAATATTAGTTTAATTTTTTATGGTTTGACAACTAATGGGTACAATATTGCAGATATCCTTAGTAATCAGATGAATGATAATTTTTTCCCAATAAAAATAGATCAGGCCAACGCAAATATTGAATATAAAAGTATTGAAGCAAATAACTCATATGAACTTGATGGTGTAACAATAAAAACATTCAGAGCGAATCATTCCTCTCCTACTTTAGCTTTTAAGTTAATTGAAAAGGATAAGTGTTTTGTATATATGACTGATAATGAATTAAAGTTTGACAACGATTCAGTTGAATCCATAAAAAAATTAAATAAAGATTTGATAAAATTTTGTTATGGGTGTGATTATTTAATCCATGATACAATGTATGATGAAACCCAATTGCTCAATAAAAAAGGGTGGGGGCATTCGAGCAATGTTTTGCTGGCTTACTTCAGCAACTTTGCTGAAATAAAAAATTTGGTTTTATTTCATTATAATCCAGATTATACAGATGAAAAAATTGAAGAAATGCTTGAAGAAACAAAAAAGATATTTCAAAAGGAAAATTATGAAATAGGATGCGTTGCAGCTAAAGAAGGATTGGAAATAAAGTTATAATCTTTTATTATTGCTAGTGATAAAAAATTTAGAAGTCAATAATAGTTCATTTTATAAGATAAATAAGTTATTTATTCATAAAATCGTCGGCTTATTACTAAATGAATTCGAATTATCTATTTCATATCTATTGATAAACTTTGTCCCGTCAAACCTAATTATTCAAATCAATAATGAATTTTTGAATCATAATCATTCAACCGATATAATTACTTTCAATTATTCAAAAAAAAAGAAGATTATCGATAGTGAAATTTATATTTCAAGTGAAGAAGCTGAAAACAATGCAAAAAAATATGAAGTGACCTTTGCAGACGAAATTTTGAGACTAGTGATTCATGGTTTTTTACATTTAATCGGCTATGATGATACATCCACAGATAAAAAAAGAGAGATGAAAAGGATTGAAAATAAATTATTTGTAAAATACAGTGAAATTCTTTTTATTAGTAGAGGAACTAAAGGTTAAAAAATAGAGTTTATACAAGAAATACGGAACATATTTTATAATAATCCATTATATTATTTAATATTTTATTAGCCTGTATTTATTTTATTATATAAAGTGAAAATATTTATTTATACAAAAAATCGGAAATTTGAAAGTTTTTATGGCAAAAAATCTAGTTTTAGTAGAATCTCCAGCAAAAGCAAAGACAATTAATAAGTATCTTGGAAATAATTATTTGGTAGAAGCAACAATAGGACATATAAGAAATTTACCTAAAACGAAATTAGGTGTAGATATCGAAAATGGATTTCAGCCTCAATATGTTACCATAAGAGGTAAGGGTGACATAATTAAGAAAATAAAATCTCTTGCCGGAAAAAGTAATAATATTTTTATAGCAACTGACCCTGACCGAGAAGGTGAGGCAATTGCACAAGATATTGTTGATATTTTAAATGGAACAGGCAATCATAAAATCCGCAGAGTTCTATTTAATGAAATCACAAAAACCGGTGTTAAGAAAGCGATGGAATCACCAAGAAATATTGATAACTATCTTGTTAGTTCACAGCGAGCAAGAAGAGTTATGGACAGGATAATTGGATATAAAATGAGTCCCTTTCTGTGGAAGGCTGTAATTGAAATGTCAGGCAGCAGTTCATTATCTGCCGGAAGGGTTCAATCTGTAGCGCTTAAGCTTATTTGCGATAGAGAAGAAGAAATAGAAAAATTCATACAGACAGAATACTGGTCGATCTGGGCTGTCTTCAAAACCGGTAATGGTGAAACATTTGAAGCAAAGCTTCTTAGTATTGAGGGGAAAAATCTCAAAATTCAACCAAAGCCGGAAATGAGTGAAAATGATTGGAAAGAATTTTTAGAAAAGAATTTTGCAATTAATAAAGAAACATCGGCAAAAGAAATCTTTGACAGAATTTCACTTAAAGAAAATTTTATAATCACAGATATAACTAAGAAAAATGTAAAAAGAAATCCATCGCCACCATTTATTACAAGTACCTTACAAGCCGAAGCTTCAAGAAGAATAAAGATGCGTCCTAAGCAAACTATGATGATTGCACAAAAACTCTATGAAGGAGTCGAGCTCGGGAAGGAAGAAGGTACACAAGGTTTAATTACATATATGAGAACGGATTCTACCCGAATAAGTGAAGAGATTATTCCTGTTGTTAGAGATTACATTAAAAGCTCTTACGGCGAAAAGTATATACCGGACACCCCGAATGTTTACGAGAAAAAGGATAAAATAAATGTTCAGGATGCTCATGAAGCAATTAGACCTACTTCTTTGAGATTTACTCCGGATTATGTTAAAGATTATTTAGATAAAAGATCATTAAAGCTATATGAACTGATCTGGATGCGTTTCATAGCTTCACAAATGGCCCCAGCACAACTTGAAGTTACAAATGTTGAAGTTTCGGCTGATGAATTTGTATTCAAGGCAACAGGCACTGCAGTTAAATTCAGTGGATTTATGCAGGTATATGAGGAAATGGTAGAGCAAAGAGAAAATGATGATGATAGAAAAGAAGAGAAAATACCTTTAGGACTGGAAATAAATCAAAAACTGGCATTAGAGGAACTGGAAAAAATACAGCATTTTACGAAACCTCCAGCGCGATACACAGAAAGTTCTTTAATTAGAGATCTGGAATCAAAAGGTATTGGCAGACCAAGTACTTATTCTCTAATTGCAAGTACTATCCAGGATAGGAATTATGTTGAACAGGTCGACAGAAAATTAGTCCCTACAAAGCTTGGTAAAGAAGTAAGTAAAATTCTTGTCAAGAATTTCCCTGGAATTATTAATGAAAGTTTTACTGCTGAAATGGAAAATGAACTTGACCAGATTGCCCAAGGAGAGAATGGATATGTAAAAGTATTAAATGATTTTTATCAGCCCTTTTCTGAGGCACTTAAGCATGTTGAAGATAAAGTGGAAAAAATTCTTTGTGACAAGTGTGGGGGTGAAATGATTATAAAAATAGGCAGATACGGCAAATATCTTGCGTGCAGCAATTACCCCGAATGTAAAAATATAAAATCCTTTAAAGATATTGCGGCTCAAAATCAAGAACCGGAATATACCGGAGAGAAGTGTGAGAAATGCGGAGCCAGAACTGTTTACAGGGAAGGAAAGTTCGGAAGATTTATTGGTTGTGAAAGATATCCAGAATGCGATTTTGTAAAGAACATCTCGTTAAATGTGAAATGTCCGAAATGTAAAGAAGGGGAAGTTGTTGAAAGAAAATCGAGACGGAATAAAGTGTTTTACGGCTGTTCGAGATATCCAGAATGCGATTTTGTAAGCTGGTACAGACCGATTCCTCAAGAATGTCCTAATAAAGATTCATATTATATGGA
Source organism: uncultured Bacteroidota bacterium (assembly GCA_963740945.1). Taxonomy (GTDB): domain Bacteria; phylum Bacteroidota; class Ignavibacteria; order Ignavibacteriales; family Ignavibacteriaceae; genus CAVQBP01. The sequence continues at coordinate 63,196 of CAVUGE010000021.1, forward strand.
AAAAAGATATTCAAAGAAAAAAGGTGAATATCTGAAGTGTCCTAATTGCGGTGAAGAGGTTGTTTTAACAGTTTCCGAAGAAGAAGAATAACTAATTTATAATGCAAATTACACAAATAATTACAGATTATCTGGATTATTTAAGGGGAGTTAAAAGGTATTCATACAATACTTTGAAAGCATATAACGAAGACCTAAATTCTTTTTCAAAATATTGTATGGGTTATTCAAAAATTGAGATTAATCTAGTTTCGGATAAATTTATAAAATCATACCTATTTTATTTAAATGACCTTGAACTTGATAAAAGATCGGTTTCGAGAAAGTTGGCATCATTACGGGGCTTATTTAAGTTTGCATATCAGCAAAACTTAATTGAACAAAATCCTTCTTCATATATTAGTAATCCAAAAGCAGCACGAAATTTGCCGGAAATTATTTCAGTAGAAAACTTTGCAGAAATTTACAAAGAAGTTGAAAAAGAGCAGGAAGATTCTAAATTAATAAAAGCAATTTTTGAATTACTATACGGTTGTGCATTACGGGTTTCAGAATTATGCACATTGAATTATAATGATCTGGATATAAACCAAAAAATTTTACGGATAAAAGGGAAGGGAAGTAAGGTAAGAATTTCTCCGGTTGGAGATAAATCGGTAAAAGTTATAAAAGAATATTTAGATACAAGAAAATTTAACAGTGGTGAGGATCCCTTATTAGTCAACAATAACGGAAGAAGGATCTATCCAAGAATGATTCATCGAATTGTAAACAAATATTTGTCGAAAGTAACAGATATAAAAAAGAGGAGCCCTCATATCCTGAGGCATAGCGCAGCAACGCATATGCTGGATAAAGGAGCTAATCTTAATTCAGTGAAGGAGATATTAGGACATGAAAATCTTTCTACTACACAGATATATACGCATGTAAGTATCGAACGATTAAAATCCACATATAAAAAATCGCATCCTAAATCTTAATTTAAACGGAGGATATATGAACATATCAATAACTTCCAGGAAGTTTAAAGCTCGTGACTCTCTTAAAGATTATATAAATTCAGAAGTTGTTTCTTTAGAGAGATTTTATGATGATATTTTAAGCGCTGATGTTATATTAAGTTATCAGAATACAAGTAATAGTATTAAAAGTGCCGAGATAATATTAAAAATTCCAGGAATGATATTAAAAGCGGCAGAAGATTCGGATGATTATAAAAAATCAATCGGCAGTGCAGTAGAAAAACTTTCCCGTCAATTAAAAAAAATTAAAACTAAAAAGTATGCACATGCAAGATGATTAAGATTAATCAAAAATCTATTTCAAGGAAAGAATTTCTAACAGTCGGTTCTTTGTACAAAAATACATCGGAGAAATTCAAGTTAAAGCTATATACAGATGAATCCGGATTTAATAAAAAGATATTTGAACAAAATTTACACAGACCCGGCTTAGCATTAGCCGGGTTTGTAGACCTTTTTTCATCTTCACGTGTGCAGGTCTTTGGTAATACCGAAATGCGGTATTTAATGCAGTTGACTGAAGAAAAAAGAGCCGAATCATTAGAGAGAATTTTGCAATTTAATATTCCTTGCATTATTCTAACTGATAACAACGTTCCCTTCCCAAAATTGATAGAATTGGCAAGTAAATACAAGACCACAATTCTAGTTTCTCCCTATCCTACTACGAAAACAACATATCTAATAAGTGATTTTTTGGATGACCAGTTTTCTTCGCGGATTTCAATACATGGTTCCTTTGTTGATGTTTATGGTATAGGTATTTTATTCGTAGGAAAGTCCGGAATAGGTAAAAGTGAAGTCGCACTTGATCTTATCGAAAGAGGACAAAGGCTTGTTGCCGACGATTTAATTATATTGACTAAAAAAGGGGAAGGGATCCTGATTGGTTCAGGAACTAATATCGTAAAGCATCATATGGAAATCAGGGGACTTGGGATAATTGATGTTGAAAGAATGTTCGGAATTAGGGCTATTCGATTTCAAAAAAGACTAGAAATAATCGTTGAACTTGAAGTTTGGGATGAAAAAAGTGAATATACGCGTACAGGACTAGATGAAACTACAGTTAATATTTTAGGCATAGATCTTCCATATGTTAAACTTCCCATTTTACCAGGTAAAAACATTACTGTAATATCTGAAGTGATAAGCCTCAATTATCTTTTAAAGCATTATGGTTATGACTCGGCAAAAATATTCCAGGAACAGCTTCTGCAGCGGATAAAAGATAAAGGGAAAGATGATTATAGAGGAGTCGATTATTTCGAACATGATTTTGAATAAACCTCGAAATTCATCCTTAAAAGAAGTTATAAGCCCTAAGTTCAATAGAATAAAGAGGTTAAGGAAGTTATATAATTAGAATTAGTTTTTAAGAAAAACATTTATATAATAAATCTTCTCTTGACAAATCAATTCAAATTTTTTACATTCCGCACTTGAAATTTGGGAAACTTTACATTTTCAATAATTCCAAAAAAGATAAATTTTTAGAGAAATTTAGAAACATTCTAAAGAATTATTGGTAATAAAAACAAAATTTCTGTTGTTTATTATTTTAAATTAAAAATTTACGGACCGAATGTTAACATTATGCCAGCTAGGGGGTAGTGAGTTATTAACTGAATGCCGATAATTTATAAACAGAAATAATAATTCAACTTCCATAA
>CAVUGE010000022.1:0-98823 GCA_963740945.1 uncultured Bacteroidota bacterium
GGTAATGGGCGCAAAGCATTAAGCTCAAAGAGCATGGCGTATAGAGAAAAATGGCAGGACTGTGAAATTAGAGGGAAAACTGGGAAATGGAATCGCAAAGCGCAAAGGGTGACGTGGAAAGCGAATATAGGGGAATGATAGAGTTAATATATGATATCATTTTCGTATAATTGATTTAGCCTTATGTTAAAACGTTTTCAAGACGTATTCAGAACGTTTTCAGAAGAGTTAATTGAAAGAAATTATAGTATATTAAAGTTTGTTTTATCAAAAGTAATCTTACCTGATAAAATTTTTATCATAGTAACACTAAATCAATAATAAATGGGATTAAAAACAGCTGCCGTTGTTTGTGAATTTGAAAATTAGAAGAAAAGCAGATTCAACCTTATAAAATATTTTAAAATCTCATAAAAGAAATATAAATTAATAGTATCCTAAAAAAGATTTTCTAAATTTCATTCCTCTAAGATTAAAATGTCAAAAAGTAAATGGGAAATAAAGGAATTAAGCCCTAATATCACTTTTAGTGATTCTTCAAAGATAGTATTGTTAAACCGCTTGAATAATCTTTTGAATTCAGTTGATTTATTTTTTAAAGAAGATAATGTAGAAAATCTACACGATGTCCGTATTGCATTAAGACGTTTAAGGTATAATATGGAGTTATTTATCGACTGCTTTGATAAAAAGAAATTCTCTGCATTTTATAAAAAGGTAGAGGTTCTTCAGGATCAATCCGGTCTGCTTCGTGATCTGGATGTTTTGAAGGTTAATATAAATTCTTTAATTATAGATGAAAAAATTAAGATTTCAAAAATAATATTTCAAAAGATTGATGAGAGAAGAAATGAATTAAAAGCTAATTTAAAGCTTGAACTGATGAAATTTACACACAGTAAAGTTTTAAAAAATTTTAATTCATTGCTTTCATAAAAAGGAGAAAATCTATGAAATTAAAATATTTTGCACATTCTGCTTTCCAGATTACAGCTGATAGCGGTAAGATAATTTTGATTGATCCATTCCTTGATGATAATCCAAATTCACCTGTAAAATCGGATAAAGTAAAAGCCGATTATATAATTCTTTCTCATGCGCATGGAGATCATCTGGGGGATGCATTTAAAATTGCAGCAAGAGAAAAACCTCTTTTTATATGTGTAAATGAGCTGGCAAATTATTGTGCATCAAAAGGATTTAAGGCACACAATATGCACATAGGAGGCGGGTATGATTTCGATTTCGGCAGAGTTAAATTTACAATCGCCCATCATGGTTCCCAAACTCCTGACGGTGTTTATGGAGGAGAACCAGCCGGAATTATCATAAGTAATGGAAAAACAATATATCATACCGGTGATACGGGATTATTTTATGATATGAAATTAATCGGCGAGATGAATGATATTGATTACTTGCTTTTACCAATTGGGGATAATTATACAATGGGAATTACAGATGCTGTTAAAGCAGTTGAGTTTGTAAAACCAAAGATGGTAATTCCGATGCATTATAATACTTTTGATGTTATTTCGGTAGATCCTAAAGAATTCAAGAAAAAAGTTGAAGAAAAAGGTACGAATTGCAGAATTCTTGAATTTGGAGAAGAAATAGAATTATAATTTATTTTCAAAATAAACTACTTATCAGTATTTTTAAGAAATATTTTATAACTTCTATATAAAAATAGGATTAAATGGCCAAAGTTATTTCTGTAGCCAATCAAAAAGGAGGTGTAGGTAAAACTACTACATCTATAAATTTATCTTCGTCATTGGCAGCAGCGGAAAAAAAAATTCTGCTGGTAGATATTGACCCGCAGGCAAATTCTTCTTCGGGAATAAATGTGAATAATCATTTCCCATCGATTTATGAAGTATTAATTGGAAACAAAAATATAAATGAAGTTATAATTAATACTTATATGCCGTTTCTTGATCTACTCCCTTCAAATATAAATCTTGTCGGTGCGGAAATTGAATTAATAGATATTCAAAATAGAGAAGAAATTTTAAGAAGATCCCTTGACCCTATCAAAGGAAATTATGATTTTGTAATTATAGATTGTCCGCCGTCTTTAGGTCTTCTTACTTTAAATTCATTAACTGCATCAGATTCGGTCCTTGTACCTGTACAGTGTGAATATTTTGCTCTGGAGGGTTTGGGGCAGCTTCTAAATACTATAAATATTGTGAAGAAACATTTCAATAAAAATTTGACAATTGAAGGAGTTCTTCTTACTATGTTTGATATGCGTCTGCGCCTTTCTCATCAAGTTGCAGATGAAGTCAAAAAATATTTCGGAGATAAAGTTTTCAATACTATTATAAACAGGAATGTGAGAATTTCCGAAGCACCTAGTTTCGGGAAACCAATTATTCTGTATGATGCGGTATCATCAGGTTCAAAAAATTATATGTCGCTTGCATCGGAATTATTAGATAGAAATTCAATTGCTAGTAACTCTTAAAATAATATGAGTAAAATTAAGCAAGGTCTGGGAAGAGGTTTAGAAGCTTTGATTAATCAGCAAAAGATTGAACATGAGGATTCCGTTACTAATTATGCGGAAATAAATATTGATGACGGAAAACAACTGGATATCCTTGCTAAAATTCCAGTTGAACATATTGTTCCAAATCCTTTTCAGCCGAGAACAAATTTTGACCCAGAAAGTCAGGAAGAATTAAAAAAGTCTATCCTTTCACACGGATTAATCCAGCCTATTACGGTTCGAAGAACAGCACCGGAACATTATGAACTGATTTCGGGGGAAAGAAGATTAAAAGCGTGCAGGGATATCGGTTACAAAGAAATACCGGCATATATAATTAAAGTTGATTCCCAAGAAGCAATGCTTGCAATGGCTTTAATTGAGAATATTCAAAGGGAAAAATTAAATCCTATTGAAATCGGGCATGCATATAAGAGGTTAATGGAAGAATGCAGTCTAACTCAGGAGCAGATTGCTGAAAAAGTAGGCAAAGATCGCTCTACAATTGCAAATTCAATCAGGCTGTTAAAACTTCCGGGAGAAATACAGGAGAGTTTAATAAAAGAAGAAATATCTTCGGGTCATGCCAGAGCTATTATAAATTTACCGAATGAAATTTTACAGCTTGAAGTCCTGCAGAAAATAAAAGAACAGAATCTTTCAGTTAGAAAAGTTGAGAAGCTTGTCAAAAAGCTTTTATCTTCTCCCGAAGAGAGAGTAAGGTCAATTACTTATAATAATATAGATAATGCGCTTTCATCAATACACACGTCTAATTTAAATGATGTAGAAGATAAGTTAAGAAAGACTTTTGGTACTAAAGTATCATGCAAACAAAAACAGGACGGGTCAGGAGAAATTCACATAGAATTTTACTCAAACGAAGAACTTGAACGTTTATTTGAACTTTTTGAAATCATTGACAAATCATATAGTTAAAACAATATTTCTTATTCTTTTTTTTTGCGGATGTTTTTTTGCACAGACAAACGATACTCTTAAAAATACCGCGAATGATTCGGTTTTTGTTATGCAAAAATCTCCGTTAGGTGCCGTTTTAAGAAGCGCAATAATTCCGGGCTGGGGACAGATTTATAATGAATCGTATATTAAAGTTCCCTTTATCTGGGGCGGAATAGCTGCCCTGGTTTTAGGATGGAGGTTTTATAATAATCACTATAATATCTCTAAGGGTTTATATAATAAAACTTTAATCATAGGATATGCTAATAACAGGGATTTTTACCGTGATCAGAGAGACCTATTCTCAATATATATCGGGTTAGTATACGTTCTTAACCTGGTTGATGCCTATGTTGATGCTGAGCTTTTCGATTTTAATGTAGAGGAAGATTACAGGACTCACCAAACAATGTTAGGGATAAAATTAAATTTTTAATTTATGAGCTGAATCTACAATGGGTCAAATAATATTTCTATTTAAAATATCTTTTAAAGCAGGCTCATGAAAAATTCCATTGTCTGCAGTAACTGTAAATCTGAAAATCCTTTTTATAAAGCAATTTGTGAAAATTGTAAGTCTTATATAAGAGACAAAATCTACAATATTGATCTTGGAAATGTTCTTGCGCGGCTAATAGAAAGTCCCACAACCGGCTATAAAACAATTATTTTTTCAGAACATAAGAATTTTATTACCTTTCTGATTCTTTTTGCAGTACTGAAATTTGAGATTGACGCAACGTTTCTTTCACTTTTCTTTAATAAGCATTCTATTTCTTTTAAATAATTTTTTCGGGGGATATGTAGTCTTATTAATAATTATTGCCGGTATAATTTTATTTATCTCTTATGTTGTTAATGCATTTGATAAAAAGGTTGGATATACAACGAGGATTAAAGATTATTTTTCTATTTATATTTATTCTTTTATACCTCATATCTTTGCGCTAATAATCCTATTCCCACTAGAATTAGTAATGTTCGGAGGATATATTTTCTCGGTCAATCCTTCTCCGTTTGATATAAAAGAATTTACAGCATACACATTATTAATTATAGAACTTTTAATTGTTATGTGGTCCTTCTTTTTAATGATAATGGCAAACTATTCACAAACCAAAAACTTAATTTATTCCATAATAATTTCTTTTATATTCTATTCATTATTATTTTTCATTTTATATTCGTATCCGAAAATTATTTAAGTATAAATTAAAAAATAATGGAACCTCAGATTTTTGAAAAAGAGAAAGAATTATTTCTCTCAACATATAAGAGAATACCGGTTAGGATTACACATGGTGAAGGAGTTTACCTATACGATATCAAAGGGAATAAATATCTTGATTTTTTTTCCGGATTAGCCGTTAATTCTTTGGGATATGCACATCCTAAAGTAGTTTCGGCAGTATGCAGTCAAATATCAAAATTCGGACACCTATCAAATAATTATATAGCCGATATTCAAATTGAATTTTCGGAATTACTGCTCAAATATTCCGGAATGTCGAAAATCTTTTTATCCAACAGCGGTACCGAATCAATTGAAGGTGCTATAAAAATAGTTAGAAAAAAATTCGGTCCTAATAAAAAGATATACTCTCTAACGCATGGATTTCACGGAAGGACTTACGGTTCTCTTTCATTAACAGAAAAAGAGAAATATAAAAAAGGTTTTGAACCATTCCTTCCTAATATTTATAAAATTAATTTCAATGATATAGAAGATTTGACCGCTAAAATACGTGAAGATACCGCCGCAATATTTTTGGAATTTATTCAGGGAGAAGGGGGAGTAAATGTTGTATCCGAAGATTTTATTTCGATTTTAAAAGAACTAAGAGAAAAATATAAGTTCGCTGTAGTTGCGGATGAAATACAGACGGGAATCGGGAGAACAGGCAAACCATTTGCCTATGATCATTATGATTTCCTGCCGGATATTGTTGCATCAGCCAAGGCAATCGGGGGAGGCTTACCCCTTGGAGCAATATTAACTTCTGCTGAATATGATGATATACTTGAGACTGGAAAACACGGGACTACATTCGGTGGCAACCCGGTTAGCTGTGCTGCAGGTAAGGTTGTTCTTGAGGAAGTTTTTAAAAATGGGCTGATGGATAATGTTAAAGCGTACGGGATATATTTTATTGCTCAATTGAATGAGCTAAAAAAGCTATTTCCTAATGATATTAAAGAAGTGAGAGGAAAAGGCTATATGATCGGTGTTGAGTTATATTACGAGGGGAATAAAATTGTTAAACTGATGAGAGAAAGAAAAGTATTGACGAATTGTACAAACAATACGGTTATAAGAATTCTTCCTCCCCTTATTGCAGGTAAAAACGAAATTGATTTTTTTCTTTATAATTTTCATGAAGTATTAAAAGCATTAAATAATGGAATATAAAACAGATGTATTAATTATAGGAAGCGGTATTGCAGGGCTTTTTGCCGCTCTTAAAATCTCAGAATATGCAGATATAATTTTGGTTACTAAAAAAGATAGTACCGAATCAAACACAAATTATGCTCAGGGCGGAATAGCATCTGTTATGAGTGAGACCGATTCTTTCGAAAAGCATTTTAAGGATACACAAATTGCGGGAGCAGGTCTTTGCAATCTCGAAACAGTTAAAATTACTGTGGAAGAAGGCCCCGACAGAATAATGGATCTCGTTAAAGTAGGGACGGAATTTACGAAGAAGAATGGGAAATTTGATTTAGTAAGAGAAGGGGGACATTCAATGCCCAGAATTCTGCACGCCGCTGATTTAACGGGAAAGGAAATCGAAAGGGCATTAATCGATAAAGTTAACTCATTAAAAAATATAAAGGTTATAGAAAACACCTTAGCTATAGATTTAATAACTGAACATAATGCCCTTGACTTAAAGAATGAGCCGTTAAAGAATAGAAACTGCTGGGGAGCCTACGTTTTGATGTGTGATGAAAATAAAGTAATTAAGATCATTTCTAAAGCAACAGTTCTGTCAAGTGGGGGTTTGGGGCAGGTTTACCAGTATACTACGAATCCTTTAATTGCTACTGGTGATGGGGTTGCTATGGGTTATAGATCCGGAGCACGGATTGCTAATATGGAATTTATTCAGTTTCATCCTACTTCACTTTATACGGATAAAAATAAAAGTGAAGGATTTCAAACCCCTTCATTCTTAATCTCGGAAGCGGTGAGAGGATTTGGCGGAATATTAAGATCTGCCAAAGGAGAGAGGTTTATGCTGAAATATGATGACAGAAAGGAATTGGCGCCAAGGGATATTGTGGCAAGGGCTATTGATAATGAATTAAAAAAGAGCGGAGATGATTTCGTTTATCTGGACATTACCCACAAAAATAAAGATGATATTCTGGAACATTTTCCGAATATATATAATACTTGTTTAAAATATGAGATTGATATTACAAAAGATTTTATCCCCGTGGTGCCGGCTGCTCATTATTCATGCGGCGGAGTAATGGTTGATGAATACGCCAGAACATCACTGAAGGGTTTATATGCATGCGGTGAAGTTTCAATGACAGGTCTGCACGGTGCAAATAGACTGGCAAGCAACTCACTTCTTGAGGCAGTTGTTTATGCAAACCGCGCAGCAATAAATATCAAAGAGTTCTTAAAGGATAATTCAGCATCAATTCCGGATATTCCTGAATGGGATGATTCAGGGGCACTTTCGCATGACGAAAGGGTGCTTATAACTCATAGCGTGAAAGAAGTGAAACAAGTTATGTGGGATTATGTAGGTATTGTCCGTTCAAATCTAAGACTGGACAGAGCAGAAAAAAGAATTCATAATATTTATATGGAAACCGAAAGTTTATATAAAAGAACAAAAATTTTTGAAGATATACTTGAATTGAGAAACCTTACTGCTTGTGCGCATATTATTATTAAATCGGCTAAAATGAGGAAAGAAAGCAGGGGATTGCATTATACTCTTGATTATCCGGATCTTTTGCCCACTGCTGAAAATACAATTCTGCAGAATACAAACCCCTGATGGATGGAATATTGGAGTAATGAAATATTGGAATCAAGGGAGGTCAAAAAGTAAAATTTCTTTGTGATCCTTAGATTCTTTGTGTCTTTACGGCAAATAAAAGGTTCGATAATTAACTAAACAACTCTTTGTAAATTGCCCCGTAACGTATTCCTTTAGTACTTACAATAACTTCATCAATTTTTAATAAATTCATAATATAAAATAAAATAATTGTACCACTCAATATTACATCTTCACGTCCTTTAACAACAGATCTGAAGTTATCAAGAATTTCCAGTTCACTTAACCTAGATAATTCCTCCAACAGAATTTTAATTTCATCACATTTTAGAATCGAGTCTTCCAGCTTATCTTCATCATATATAGGCAGGTTTAGTTTTATAGCGGCCAATGTGGTAGGCGTTCCGGCTATAGCAATTGCCGTTTTGAAATCGAATTTCTTCTCAGTTAAATCTGAAAATATTCTCTCTAATTCTTCTTCTAAATTTTCTTTTTCTTTCTTAAATGGGGGTGAGTTTTTTAGATATTTTTCTTTTAAACTTACAACCCCTGCCTGATAGCTCTTTTTGAAATGAATTTCTTCAGTATTTCCGTAAATAATCTCCGTGCTCCCGCCCCCGATATCTATTACAAGAGAATCGGCGGTATCTTTATAGGAAATAACCGCACCCTGGAAAGTTAATTCGGCCTCCTCATCACCCGAAACAATGTTAACATTAAAATTGAATTTCTCTTTAATGATATTCTTTAACCCGTTACTATTTGAAGCGATCCTAAACGCATTTGTTGCTGTTATTAAAACTTTACCGCACTTAAATTTTTTTATTATTGAATTATAATCTTCTAGAATCGACAGCAATTCTTCTATTTTTTCCTTTTTGATAGGCTTTCCCGGTACGAGGCCTTTTCCAATTCTTGGGATTCTCTGTTCATTATATAATGAAGAAATAGTCCTTTTATCAACATCTGCCGCAGCTATTAACAGAATTACAGTATTTGTTCCGATATCTATAGAAGCAATAGTCATTTTTTTTTCATAATTTTATATTACCGATAGAAATTATCTATGTATAATCTAAGTAAAACTTCCAAAATATTTTTATTTCTGACAACTTTGTCGGGTGCTTTATGGATCGGGGCCTATTTTACCAGACTTATAATTTTTTATCAACTTTTTGAACCAAAAGACTTTATTATTAAACCTATATTTAATGAGCAGAATCTTCATGCTCTCCTAATTGATCTTAACTCTATCATTGTTTTGACTACAGTATTATATTTAATTTTTATAATAACATATTTTTTATTTATTACCGTTTCAAAAATAAGTCTGAAACAGAACGGGTGGCTTTTCATAGTTACTGTAATAATATTTTTAACCTTCCCGTTTGAACTTTATTTAATAAGTATTGATTATAAAATAATGACCATGGTCCTTCCCGGAAATTTTAATTCAATGCAGATAATTCAATTAATAATAAAAAGGTTTGAAGTTTTAAGCAGCTTCCCGGTTATAGAGTTACTTTGTTATTTCTCAATAGTTTATTTTGTTTTATTTAAACCATTAACTTCGAAAAAACCTGTTTATGAAAATTAAAGAAAAAGAATTTGAAGAAATAATTCAAGACTTGAAAAACCTTGCTCAACAAATGGGAGCTGAAGTCCGTTTTGAAAAAGGTGATTTTAAGGGGGGATACTGCCTGTTAAAGGAGAGCAAAGTAATTGTTGTTAATAAAATGGCAAACCTTCAAAGAAAAGTTATGATACTCTCTATGGCTTTAAAGGAACTGGGAATTGATAAGATTTATTTGACACCGAAATTAAGAGAAATTATTGATGAAATGGCGGAAGTCCAATGAAAATTCTTATAATTAATGGACCGAATCTAAATCTTTTAGGTAAAAGGGATAAAGATCATTATGGAAACCTTTCTCTGCAAAAGATAGAATCGTATATTAAAGGTCAGTTTAAAGAGATAGGCTTTGAGTTCTATCAATCAAATGTTGAAGGTGAAATAATTAATAAAATCCAGGAGGCAGGGGATTTCTTTAACGGTATTGTCATAAATCCGGGGGGATATGCACATACATCTGTAGCTATCCGGGATGCACTTAGTGAGCTGAAAATTCCAAAGGTTGAAGTCCATTTATCCCATCTGGTAAATAGAGAAAATTTTAGACAATCTCTTATAACTGCTTCAGGATGTGATGGTTATGTGTCCGGATTTAAAGAAGATAGTTATAGTGCTGGAGTGTTTTTAGTTGATAAACTCATTAAAGGAAAAAAAGGTGTATGAATGATAAAAGCTGTTGTCTTTGACCTGGATAATACATTAGTCGATTTTATGAAGATGAAAAGAAGAGCAATTGAAGAAGCAATTCCGGCAATGGTAGATGCCGGGCTGGAGATAACACCCGAGGTTGCAGATAGAATAATAGATGAAATTTATAAAGAGCAGGGAATAGAATACCAGCAGGTTTTTGATGAATTTCTAAGCCGAGTATTAAACCGGATAGATTATAAGATTCTTTCTGCAGGAATAGTAGCTTACCGGCGAGCAAGGGAAGCTTCACTAATTCCATATCCGCATGTATATTCTACACTTAATAAACTATTAAAGCTTGGGATTAAAATGGGAATAGTATCTGATGCTCCCGTTAAAGAAGCCTGGCTGCGGTTAGCATATTTGAATTTCCACCATATTGTTGATGCCGTAATAACTTTTGATGAAACAGGGGTAAGGAAACCTGATCCGAAGCCTTTTATGATGATTTTGCAGAGGCTTGAGGTTAAACCGGAAGAAGCTATAATGGTGGGAGATTGGGTGGAAAGGGATATTGTGGGTGCTTCCAAAGTCGGGATGAAAACCGCATTTGCCCGATATGGTGATACATTTGATACAAAAGAACATACCGCAGATTATGAACTTAAAGATATTAGCGAATTAATTGATATTATTATTAAAGAAAATGATTTATAAGATTCTTTTAAAGTATTTTATCTTGCTATTATAAATCCAAATAACTATTTTTTTTCTAAACGTTTAATTGGATTTGTTATGAAAGATCTTTCCATAAAAAAACTTTATTATTCAATAAGCGAAGTGAGTAAAATAACCGATGTTGAACAATATGTATTAAGATATTGGGAGACAGAGTTTGAGCAGCTTAAACCTCAAAAAAACAGGGCAGGGAATAGGATTTATACGAATAAAGATATAAACCTGATTATGCATATAAAGAATTTATTAAGGGAGAAGAAATATACAATTGAGGGAGCAAAGAATATACTGAATGATGGAAATATAGAACAAAAACCGGAAGAAGATGAAAAGTTTCCTGCAGATCTTTTTATTCCTCAGGTAAACTCGGAAAATAAGAAAGAGAAACCATCGATAAAGAAAGATCTTGAAGATATAAAAGAAGTATTGGAATTTTTAATTACAAAATTATAAAACGGAACGTGGCGCAGCCCGGTAGCGTACCTGAATGGGGTTCAGGTGGTCGTGGGTTCAAATCCCACCGTTCCGACTAAAAAGCTTCAAAATTAAATGTTTTGAAGCTTTTTTTATTGCATCAAATTGAGAACTTTCCTAAACTAATCAGAATTGACCAGAATTATTCCGATTTTGGGCACCCGTTGGGCACCCGAATTTTAATTTGAACCTTCTAATGTTCCTCATTTTTTAGCTAAAAAGTGGAAGTAAAATTTTAGTATAGATTCTGAAATAGAGCAGTATTTAATTTAAATTTTTCTTAATTGCTTTTTTTATTATTTTTAATTTTACCTTTCAAAAAATTTTCGAATAAAAACAACCCAGTGTTGGGGAAACCTATAGGTATAAAATTTAAGGTCAAAATGTTTAGAGAAAATGCGAAAAATGAAGGTTTTGACAACTTATTTTTTAAAACTGTTCTAAATTAATCAGAACTAATCAGAATAATTTCGAAAATGGGCACAATTTGGGTACAGTTTATTTTTGAAACATTAATCTGTTTTATGAACAGGTATAAGTATGTCAAGAATATTTACATCGTGAACCTTCGCTGGTGTCAAGTAAATAAAAGTCGGAATACTTGTCTGTACATCTAACAATGTATGTAGTTTTATTCATCCTTTATTCTTTCTGAATGTTGCCCAGGGAAATAAGGACGAAACATAAATCTATTGTCGTTGAATCAAGAGCATAAACAGTTTCATCTAGTTTTTTTTCAAATTTTTCTGTTGCATACAATTCTCTTGCTATTGTAATTAGTATTTTAGCGAAGTCTTCATAAATACGACAGTCTCTTTTTTCATTTGCATCGGCTAAAGTACTTTTTGATACTTTAGTTTTTATACCCATATGGTATAGTTTATTTTGCATTGCTCTTAAACAAGTTTCAATATCTCTGAGAGATTCACTATAAGTAAGCTGAGCAAAGCTCATAGAAAGGACCCGATTCCAGCAACTAAAGAATCTTATTTTAAAAGTCGCCCTTATATCGTTCTACGCATTGGTGAAATTTATGTTGAGGTAAATGTTCCATTAGCTGACTAAAAATTGTTTGTTCTAAGTTCATTTCCGCTCCATGTTTATTATTCAACCGAGAGGAATTTATAAGTTTTTTATTTCAAATCGATTATGTTATTTTTTCCATATAATTATTTATTTTATGTAATGTTACCGGAGTTCAATTTATTCTAAACCAGAACAGTAGTGATATTTTTATTATAATTAAATGATTTAAATAATCCTTCTATAAACCCTCTCTCATCCTTATGCATACTAAAATAGAAAAAATTCAATTGTGATTAATGATTCATGTTCACTGTAAAAAAAAATTATGTTGCATTTGTATATATAATTGCTATTATTTGCCAACTTTTTATCTACAATTAAGATTTATCATGAAATTATCCATTGTTTTAATTAATGAATCAATCATAAGGAGGTCACCTTTTGGAGAAGACTTTATTAGAAACTGATTCGTCAGGTGTAAAAAACCGGGTTACTTCATTGAATTATATTGAGGGGAAAATCGATTTACCATTCGAAGGTGATCTCGAACTTAAAATACCAAAGAGAGTAAACGTGTCATTGTCACAGTTAGGCAGGAAAAAGAGTTGCATTGATATGTCATTAAACTATAAGTGGTGCATCAGTCAATAATCATTTAATGGTAATAGTTGAAATGCCGTTAGAAAATACGAAATGTTTGCCGTATAATAACATGTGTTAGATATTTTGCGTCTTAACTTATTTGATATTAATATTTTATAAAATTAAAAAATGATAAAGCACAATTGTAATATTTTTATAAATATGAACATACATTTTTCCTAATAATTTTATATGAAAGATATATAAATATGAAAACTATTATTTATTTCATTCTATTTTCTTTGATAATGGCTTTACACTCTATTTTTCCACAGACAAATCAAAATAATACACAAATAGATCAAAAAAACAGATTAATTATACTAACGGATATTGGGGCTGACGTGGACGATTCGGAATCAATGATTCGTTTACTATTATACTCCAATAAAATTGATATAGAAGGATTAATAGCCACAACATCTTGCTGGATAAAAGCTACAAACCATCCCGAATATATAAAAAGTATAGTTCAAGCCTATGGCAAGGTACAACCTAATCTTAATAAGCATGAAGCCGGTTTCCCAAGTGCTGAATTACTTTTAAAGAAAGTAACGCACGGAATAACAGAATATGGAATGCAGGGAGTGGGCGAAGGGAAAGATTCACCGGGTTCTAAATTGGTTATAAAAGTACTGGAAGAAAAAGACGAGCGCCCTTTGTGGATATGTGTTTGGGGAGGAGTGAATACTCTTGCACAGGCATTATTTGATATTAAAAATACAAAAACAGAAATAGATGCTAATAAATTAATTGCAAAACTCAGAGTTTATACAATATCTGACCAGGATGACAGCGGTGTATGGATTAGAAAAAATTTCCCCGATTTGTTTTACATTGTAAGTCCGGGAGATGATTACGGCAGCGCAACATGGAGTGCAATTAATAGTTATATAAAAGGTATAAATAATGAAGAGATAAGCAATAGATGGCTGGCTCAAAATATACAACAAGGTCACGGTCCTCTCGGTGCTATTTATCCTGATGTAGCCTGGGGAATGGAGGGAGATACACCTTCGTGGTTGAATTTAATTCCGAATGGGTTGAGTTATCCGGAACATCCTGAATGGGGAGGCTGGGGAGGCCGTTACGAACTGTATAAGCCTAAATTTGATTCTCTTAATAAGGGAAGTTCAGGCTCAGGAGTCCTATCAGAACCAGAAACCAGATCCATTTGGACAAACGCAGTCGATAATTATACTCCGTACATTTTTAATGAATATGGACGTGCGGTTCGATTGGACACAGTTACATTTACCAGTAATAAAGCAACTTTGTTTCGCTGGCGGGATGACTTTCAAAATGATTTTGCCGCCCGTATGAGCTGGTGTACAGAATCGTTTAAAGAAGCCAATCATCCTCCGGTTCCTAAATTATTGGTGCCTGAACATATAATTGTAAAATCAGAAGAGGGTTTTGGCTTAGATGCTACAGCAACCGATCTTGATGGAGATAATCTCACTTACCTATGGTTTAGCTATCCAGAAGCAAGTACCTATAATAAATTAATAAAAATTGATGGAGCTGAGAACGCACCTTGGGCTTATGTGATAGCCCCTAAGGTTGAAAAAAAAGAAACTGCTCAATTTATTTTGAAGGTTACAGACAAGGGTAAACCTCAGTTATCGAGATATAAAAGAGTAACAGTGACAATAATACCAAAATAAAACGAAAGGATGGACTTTAATTTCAATAATGAGCATGATTATGTGACCAGACATGATGGTCAATTAGACTTACGACCTAAGAGGCAAAAGTTCAAGTAAATCATACGGTTTAGTGTAATGTGAATTAAGCGATGGCACATTTAATATGATTACCAGTTTTTTGACTAAGAAATTTGTTAATAAATTGTAAATTAGTCAAATTTAGAAAGAATACAAGTTGCTAAAATCAGTATGAATAAAGTGAAATGCAAAATCGCCGTACCGATTGTGGAACATTTTTCCCTCCTTTTTGGAAAACCGACAGCCATTATAATCTTGTAGAGTTCTCAAAGAAAATTGAATTGTCGGAACCTGAAAATGTTGAAATAGCGGTTGTAGGAAAATATAATGTAAAACTTGACGGTAAAATGCTCTAAAGTGCGCCTACAAATTTTGTGATTGGTGTGGGTAAACATTCTCTGAATATAAAAGTATTCAATCAAAAATATGTCCCTTCAATCTTTGTAAAAGGAAAAATAATTGTTTCGGACAGCAGTTGGAATGTTATTTCTGGAAGCTTTGCCGTACGAACAAGGATGTGTGCTTAACTTTCTACACTATGGTAATTGGGACGGCTATATTTCCGATAGTCATTTGGGAAGATACAGATCCTCATAAAATACGTCCTAAAAACATATACGTTGTTAATATGCATAAACCGGTACTAGCGCAGCATGCAGCTTTCATTACACAATCAAACGGAGGGAATGCAGAATGGCTGCGGGAAAGTTTTTTTAATCTTCAGGCATTTGTGAACAACTATAAAGCCCACCATAGAAATAAAGCAACAGACCTTTACTATTGGCAAACTGATCCTTGCACTTTTTTCAGACCGGCAAAAAGTTTCGGGTCGATATACTGTCTTATGTATAAAGAATTGCTTGCAATAGTTTACCTTGCCGATCAATTAAACCTTCCGGCTATTGGCAAAGAGTATGCTGCAGATGCAGACGAATTGAAAGCAGCAATCCAAAAAAATTGCCAGGACGAACGCGACGGTTTTTTTTACAACGTCGATCTTAACTTGCGTCCGGTGACAAATGAACCTGATAGTTCATTGGGAAAAGTATTTATTATGCATGCCGGATATCCACTTGATTACGACTGCTTGATTCAAAGGATCGAAGTATGGTCAGGATTTATGGCAATGTGGGCTGGCATTGCCACTCCAGCACAAGCCGAAAGAATGGTAAAAGAACATTATCAAAATCAAAATACGTTTAATTCAGCATCAGGTGTTCGGACGCTTTCCAAAATGGAAAAAATGTACAGCCTGCGTGCGAGTGCAAATCCTTCGAATTGGAGAGGTCCGATTTGGGGAATATCCAATTATATGGTTTTTGAAGGTTTGATAAAATATGGATATGACAAAGAAGCCAAAGAACTGGCTGAAAAAACAATTAAACTATTCGGGAAAGATTTTGAAAAAAACGGTGCTTTACATGAATATTACGAACCAGAAACCGGTGAACCGATTTTAAATAAAGGATTTCAGAACTGGAATTATCTTGTTCTGAATATGGCAGCGTGGTACGAAGGGCAAGAAATGATTAGAGAATGTTAATTTTTGTCTTTTACAAAATTCGATCCGGGAAGGTTATAAATTTATTATAAAATATGAAAATGGAGCTACTTAAGGAGCATTAGTTTTTTTGTTACACTAAAATTTTCGTTTTTCTGTACCTATAATAATTTAATAAAAGTAGACGGGACTGAGAACGAGCATAACGTCTACGTGATATTTGTGAGGAAGCGATGGAAGTATTTTATAGATGTCTGAAATCAGAGGTTAAAAGCAAAAAGTCAGAGGTAAACTTTATTTATAATTGCTCCCTTCTTTCCGGAATGATTCTTTATTGATGTAGCCAGCATACCAATCCATTATTTCCTGGTCATATCTTTTATTCAGAAGGATATCAGTGATATCATAATCACAAAGACGATGCAATAGTCTGGACCACTGCGAAGGTTGTGAGCAGAATATATTCTTATTTTCTCTTGGGGGAAAGCTAATATCCTCAATTGCAGAGATTTTCTTTTTTGATTCTCTTACTTTTTATTCACACTTTTAACAAGCCGCGGAATCCTCTTGCGGCATAGTAGGATTCTGCTCCGTTGTGGTACAAGAAGACTACATTATAGCGGCGATCACAAAAGAGGGCTCCGCCGAGCTTTCTGATATTAGAAGGTGTTTTCACCCAGCTCGATGTTTTCAAATCGAAGTTTCCAAGTTTTTGCAGCTCCCGGTATTGTTCTTCCGTTAAAAGCTCAATGCCCATAGCAGCTGCCATATCAATAGCGTTATTTTCCGGTTTATGTTCTTTCCTTGACTCCAGTGCTTCACGATCGTAACAAAAACTTCTGCGCTCTTTAGGACTTTCCGTTGAACAATCATAAAAAATGTAATCGCCCGTCTTTTTATCATGATCGACAACATCAGGTTCACCGCCGGTTCTTTCCATTTCATTGAGCGACCACAGTTTTTCAGTATTAGCTTTCAGTTTTGCATTTACTTCAGCCCAATCAAGATTTTTATGGCGGTCCATATTTTTCTCAAAACGGGTCTTCAATTTGCTGAGTAATTCTTCTAGTTGATCCGCTGATAACATTTTTTTACTGCTCATTCTATTCTCTTTTATTAAGTTAATTGAAAATGATTTTTCTATCTAAAGGCCTGAAATGCCAAGATAATGAAGTCAGAACTAGAAGTAATAGCGCAGGAAAAATTGCATTCATGGAATCACCCGACGCTATATGTGAAAATATCGCTCCCGACATGACAAAGAAAAAGCCTATATAAGCCCATTCCTTTATTAAAGGAATTTTAGGAAGAAGCACTGCTATTACTCCTAAAATTTTCCAGATTCCCAGCAATGTCAGCAAATAAACAGGATAACCCAAATGTGTAATAGTATTTACTCCTCCGGTTCCTTCTTTCGCTTTGAATAACTGTACTAATCCGGTTGACAGCATTCCTAATGAAAGCCAGATAGTAGAAATCCAGTATATAATTTTACCTGCCTTGCCGGCAGGCAGGTTTTTCTTTGCCATAGTATTATTTTAATTTACTTAAGATGTCCTGTATACGGTTATGCGCCATATTTATGCCTTGAGCAAAAGGAAGCTTCAACACCTGGTCTCTTTGTGCAACCGATTCATATATTACGTGCATATTGAGTTTGCTGGTGTTGTCAGTAAGTTTTTCAAATTCATAGAACTCAAGTTGGACGCCGAAAGGTGTATTCTCCATTTCAAATGTGCGTGTGATTTTCCGGTTTGGACTAAACTCATGGATTACACCATTAGCCTGAAATACCGCCTTTCCCTGAGCATCTTTTGTTTCTAGTTGATAACTGCCGTGCTTTTTACTTTCCAATTTCAGCACTTTCGTTCCCATCCATTGTTCAATAAGGCGGGGCTCTACATATGCTTTAAAAAGTAATTCTACAGTTAGATCAAATTTCCTTGTAATTACCAATTCCTGTTTTCCATCTTCGGCTTTGATTTTTGTTTTTTGTTCCATATTATTTCGATCTATTTCTTTGATATATATTTTTTCATCATAGTTTCCAATTTATTAAACCTATCATCCCACAATTTGCGGAATGGTTCGATAAAGTCTACTAATTCTTTTATCTTTATGGGATTCAACTGATAGTAAATTTCTCTGCCGTTTTTCTCCTGTTCGAGTAATTCACACTCGGTAAGTATTTGCAAGTGTTTCGAAACCGTAGGCCTTGCAGTATCAAAGTTTGCAGCTATAGCTCCGGCAGTCATGGATTGCGAAGCAATGAGCAGAAGAATAGCTCTTCTTGTCGGGTCTGCTATGGCTTGAAATATGTCACGTCTTATAATCATTGCGTAGCTATTTGACTACAAAAATACATGAAGTTATTTAACTACGCAAGTTTTTTCTGAAAAATTTTATTCAATTTTTTTTTGGGAGATGCCGGTATTAATTGAGCAACTGAAGTAAAATGGTATTCGAATAATTTTTGCTAAATACAGAATTTAATTCTAAGGGGAGTTTTTTAAAAAGCAGGGGTAAATGGTGCCTCAATAGAAAAAACGAGGCTTAGAGAGCAAAAAATTGCTTAAAACCTACGCTATTTCGTAGGGTTTTATGAGATTCTGTACAATTTAATTCTAATTCCGTCCTGTTCAAGCTTCAGATATATACCAGAAAAATTATATCTTTTTAAAAATTTTAATTGAAAGTTAATTTATTTCGGTATAATTTGAAAAGGTCATAAAAAGTGGGTAGAGTATCTTCGCTATTCTATATGTGCATAAAAATTCCGGAAATTGTAGAGTGTGACACAAAGTGCGGAGCTGTGCCTGGAGCAATAAAAAGATAAGAAATTATAAGGTTAAGAGCCGAAAGGGCAGCTTATGAGATTTGAGAAATATCTTATTATAGTTTCAATTGTAATTTTAATAATGTTAATTATTGTCCAGTATACAATATATAATAGCGTCAAAGAACGTACAATCCAAAATATTAACAGCGGTGAGATGATATATGCCAGACAGGCTGCCTCAGGGATTCATGATTATATAAATGATGTTATCAATACTCTAAAATTCTTTTCCCGTTTCCCAGAAATTGTTAGTCTGAATACCGCTGGGAAGCAAATCCTTGAAAATTATCAACAAAATTCTTCGGAAGAGATTAAAGGAGTTACAAGGGTTGATGCAGATGGAAAAATAGCTTATACTTTTCCAGATAAAGAACAAACCGGGAAGGATATTTCGCAACAAGCCCACATTCGTTTGAGTATGGAAACGCACAATATAGTAATAAGTGATGTTTTTATGGCTGTCCAGGGATTTAGAACAGTTGCTGTCCATGTTCCTGTTTTCAAAAAAGATAAATTTGACGGAACACTTGCATTTCTTTTATCGTTTGATAAGATTGCACAGAAATATATCGAGAATATTCATATCGGAAAAAATGGATATGCATGGGTAATCAGTAAAAAGGGGATTGAGATTTCTTCCCCATTTCCCGATCATATTGGCAGAAATTTTCATGATATCTACAAAAATTCCCCTGAGATCATTTCAATGGTTGAAAAAATGCTGAAAAGAAGAACGGGAGTTACTACATATAATAATGAAATTATTCATAATCGAAAAGTCCAGAACGTTCTTGAACACGCTGTTTATATGCCTATATCTCTTAGGAATACGTTCTGGTCTATAGTTATTATAATGCCTGAAGATGAGGTGGTTGCATCTCTTTACGGCCTCAGAACCCAGCTATTATTAATAAACATTGCTTTATTAATAATTTACACAATTTCTGTTTATCTAATCATCAGATATAAGAACATTATAGGAGAACAGAGAAAGAGGGAAGCAGTTGTATCTGCTCTACAGGAAAGTGAGGTAAGATATAAAACTTTATTTGAACAAAATCCCGCTCCCATGTTGATTTATGAACTTGGTTCTTTAAACCTCCTTGCTGTAAATGATGCATTTTCGGAACATTATGGCTACGGAAAGCAGGAAGCTGCTATGCTGAATCTTACCGACCTCTATCCGGAATCGGAAAAGATAGCTATTGCAGACCTTAGCAAAAAGATAATTGGACTTGCATACGCCGGAGAATGGCATCATAAGAAAAAGGACGGGACATTACTTACTGTTGAAGTCCATTCACATGGATTTTCATATAAAGGGATGGCATCACGAGTTGCCGTTATCACTGATATAACAAAGCGCAGGCAGACAGAACAAATTTTAGAATCAAACGAAAAACAGCTTTCGTTAATCTTTGGAACAGTAAGCGATGTTATCTATCTATTATCCGTAGAGCCCGGAGATTGTTTTCGATTCATCTCTGTAAACCCGGCTTTTCTTTCAATTACCGGATTGAGCAGAGAGCAGGTTATAGGGAAGATAATTGAAGATGTGCTGCCCGGACAGTCTCACAAGCTAGTTAAAGATAAATACAGGCAGGCTATAAGTGAAAACAGAACGGTAAAATGGGAAGAAATTTCTGAATATCCTTCCGGAATGCTTTACGGAGAAGTAGCTGTAACTCCAACTAGAAATGCAAAAGGGGAATGCACCAATCTTATCGGCTCGGTCCATGATATCACCGGAATCAGACGTGTCCAGGAGGAAATTTACAAACTTAACCAGGAACTTGAACAGCGTGTCATTGAACGTACAGCCGAATTGGAGTCAGCTAAAGAACGTGCTGAAGCTGCCGACAGGCTTAAATCCGCATTCCTTGCGACAATGTCTCATGAACTACGGACTCCACTGAATTCAATTATCGGGTTCACCGGAATATTGATTATGGGGATAGCCGGGCCATTAAACGATGAACAGCTTAAGCAGCTAAGAATGGCAAAATCAAGTGCGCAACATTTGCTTGAACTTATAAATGACGTATTAGATCTTTCTAAAATTGAAGCCGGTGAACTTGTGGTTTCTATCAAAAGTTTCGATCTTAGAAAAACAATTCAAAGGGTCATTTCATCCATTAAGCCATTAGCTCAGAAAAAAGGCTTGAAACTGCAATCGGAAATTTCGGAGGGAGTAAAAGAAATAATTAATGATGAACGGAGAGTGGAACAAATTCTTATCAATTTACTTAATAATGCAGTTAAATTTACTGATGAAGGATATATAAAAGTTGTCTGTGAAATAAAAGATAGAGTTATTATTACAAAAGTAATTGATTCAGGTATTGGAATAAAGGGGGAGGATATGGATAAGCTTTTCATACCCTTCAGCCAAATTGATACTGGCCTTACCCGTACGCATGAAGGAACTGGACTCGGACTGTCAATTAGTCATAAATTGGCTGAAAAAATGGGCGGGACAATTAAAGTTGAAAGTGAAGCCGGAAAAGGGAGCACATTTATCTTTTTGCTCCCGTTAAATAATGTTAAAAAATTCTGAGTAATAGAATATCATGAAAACAAAAATTTTGATAATTGAAGATAATGAGCAGAATATGTATATGCTTAGTTTCCTTCTGGAAAACAATAATTATGAAGTAATGCAATCACCAAACGGGCCTAATGGAATTATTATGGCAAATGAAATTAAACCTGATTTAATTTTACTGGATATCCAGCTTCCTGGAATGGACGGCTATGAGGTCGCATCCAGATTAAGAGAAAATAAAGAATTAAAGAATACACCAATCATTGCTGTTACTTCCTATGCAATGCCTGGTGATAGGGAAAAAGCAATTGAATCTGGCGCAACAGGTTATATTGAAAAACCAATTAATCCGGATACATTCATCGAGCAAATGAATTCATTTCTAAATCTTAAACTTTAATTTTAAAGGGGAGTCTATTATGAAAATATTAGTAGTCGACGATAAAATAGAAAACACATATTTACTAGAATCTCTTCTAAAGGGGAAGGGGTTTGAAACAATCCCGGCAAGAAATGGTGCGGAAGCTCTAAAGATTGCAAATAAGGAGAAACTTGATCTAATAATTTCCGATATCCTCATGCCGGTGATGGATGGCTTTACATTGTGCCGGGAATGCAAAAAAGAGGAACGATTTAAAAACATTCCTTTTGTTTTTTATACCGCAACTTACACTGATCCGGAAGATGAAGAATTTGCACTTAGTCTTGGTGCTGATAAATTTATTTTAAAACCACAGGAACCGGATGTATTTATTGAATTAATTAGGAACTGCATAAAAGAAACAAGGGACAAAATAAACAAGGTGGTTATTCCCTCTGATTTGCCTGAAACAATTATATTAAAGAAGTATAATCAGACCCTCATCCGGAAACTAGAAGATAAGATGATGCAAGCGGAAGGGAGCGAGAAAGCGCTAAAAAAAATGATTCACGAACTGGAAGAAAGTTTAGAAGAGCGTAAACAATTCGAAAAAAGAATAGCTTTACTGGTTCATTCAATTAAAAGTGTAGGTGAATGTATTTCTATAACAGATGGTAATGACAACATTGTGTTTGTAAACGATGCTTTTATTAAAACATATGGATATACTGAGGAAGAATTAATTGGGAAAAACATTAATATAGTGCGTAGTAAAGATGAGTTAATGGAGGGGCAGTTTAATAATATATTTCAGGAAACGTTGCACGGAGGGTGGAAGGGGGAGATATTGAATATGAGAAAAGACGGAACTTTATTTCTGGTATCACTCTCAACTTCAATAGTTAAAGATGAAAACGGAAAGCCGTTAGGGCTTATCGGCGTTGCAGAAGATATAACAGAAATGAAAAAAAATAGAGAGGAATTAATCCGTGCAAAGGAAAAAGCAGAAGAAATGAACAAACTTAAATCTTATTTCTTTGCAAATATGAGCCACGAGCTCCGTACTCCTTTCGTCGGAATTTTGAGCGGGGCTGAGATTTTATCTGAATCTATCACCGATCTCGAATCAAAAGAACTGGCTGAAATTATTCTCCATTCTTCAAGAAGACTAATTGATACATTGAATAAAATATTAAATTTGTCAAAACTGGAATTTGAAAAACAGAATACGCTGTTATCTGAAGTCAATGTTACCGGTATAATTGATGAGATTTGTGAACTTTTTTATTTAACAGCAAATAAAAAGAATATTCAATTAATTAATAACAGACCTAAAGAACCATTTATGATTAGGTCAGACGGAAAAATTTTGAGAATAATTTTAGAAAACCTGGTAAGCAATGCGATAAAATATACAGATGAAGGGATTGTAACTATTGCTGTTGAATCATATTCTAAAAGAAGTAAAAAATTTATAATTGTGAGGGTAAGTGATACGGGTACGGGTATTGATCCGGACAAATTAGAGTTAATCTGGCAGGAGTTCAGGCAGGGAAGTGAAGGATATGGGAGGCGGTACGAAGGAATTGGTCTAGGATTGACTATTACTAAGAAATACGTGGAATTATTAGGTGGAGAGATTTCCGTAGAAAGTGAGCCGGGAAAAGGTTCGACTTTTAACGTTGAACTTCCGGTTGAAGATTCAAAAATAAGCACTAATGCAGCAAACAGAATACAGAATACAGATAATGTCTCCGGATTTGATAAATTGATCGATAAACAGATTAATAAAAAATTACTTTACGTTGAGGATGATAAGAGTGCATCCTATTTAGTCAGTATGATTCTCTCAAAGCTTTATGATATTGATGTTGTTGAAAATGCTGAAGCTGCTTTGTCAAAGATAGAAAACAATTCTTATGATGCTTTTCTGATTGATATAGGATTAGGTTTTGGTATGAACGGAATAGATTTAATGGAAAAAATTCTGCAGAATTCAAAGTTTACAAAAACCCCGATGGTAGCGGTAACAGCTTACGCAGCGGAAAAAGAAAAAGAGGAATTCCTTTCAAAGGGGTTTACTCATTATATCTCCAAACCATTTACTAAAAAAGAATTACAGAAGCTAATGGAACGTGTCTTTTGTTAGAGAATTAGGATTTATAGTAAGATGGATTTTCCGGGTATGAAGTGTTATTATGTATTTATGAGGAATAGGGGAAATGTAAAATAAAGCTTGAACCTTTGGATAGATTTGAAGTTGAGGTTACATAAGGAGTGTGTTTTGTCTTAATCTGTCATCGTAGCCTATCTTTAAAAAATATTTATCGGAAATTTCAAATTATATCTCCACATATAAGCTTACTATTGCAAAATACCCATAGCTTTTTGAAGTCTTACATAAGCAACCTGGTAATCATATAAAGTCTGAATATAGGCAGCCTGTGCATTAAAAAGCGTTACTCTTGCATCGGTGATTTCTAGCGGACTTCCGACACCTTGAGAATATCTTCCTTCTGCCAGCTTTAATGTCTCTTCGGATTGATGAACCAGAGATTTGGTTGCCGTTATTTTACTTTGAGCTAATTGAAGATTTGAAAACTGCTGTTGAACATCCAGCTTAACAGACTGAAAGGTTAAGTCGTTTTGAGCTTCGGAATTGTTCAGATTGGCTTTTGCCTGTTCTACTCCCGCATCAAGACCAAATCCCTGAAATAGAGGTAAAACAAATGTAACACCGATATTCCATGAATTCAGAAATTTTTGATCTATTGCATAGCTTCTCCACAAATAATTACCTGCCGCGTTAATTGACGGCAAATTAGCTGCCCATGCAGAGGAAACTAATGATTTATTTGCAGCCACCCTGAATTTGCCGGATAATATTTCGGGTCTTTCGCTCAATGCAGTTTTTAATGCAGTATTTTCATCAATCGAATCTCTTCTAATTTCCAGATTATCTTTTAAATGAAAATTTTCAAGTTTTGTATTTAATACATTTTCAAGCTGAAGCTTATAAATTCTAACATTATTTTCTGCGTTTAATAAATTTACATTTGCATTTTCAACATCGGTTTGAGCTTTTAGCACGTCAAACTGAGGAGATCTGCCTACCTCATAAAAAGCTTCTGCTTGTTTTAAATGATCTTTAGCTTGAATGACTTCTTCATTACTAACATTAAAAATTCTTTGTGCTGCTAAATAGGAAAAATAAGAGATGTAAGTATCAAGTATTAAATTTTGTTTAGCACCGGCAAAATCATTTTCAGCAGCATTTTCAAAGCTTGAAGAAGCGGATATTCTTGAATATGTCCTGCCGAAATCGAATAGGAGCATTTGTGCATTAAAGCCGTAAGAGAAATTCTGGTAATTCGCAGCTCTTGCAGTTGGACCTACAAAAAAATTCCCACCATTGTTTGTCCAACCCGACTGCAATGAAACCTGAGGAAAAACAGATGCACTATTTGACTTTAAGGCTGCAGATGATAGTTCAAGATTACTTTCAGCCAGTTTCATTTGAGGATTATTTTTTAAGGCTAATTCAATACATTGATCAATAGTCAGCGAATCCTGAGCAAAGGTAATATGATAAAAAATAAAAGCGATGAAACAAATCTTCTGAATATTCTTATACATTATCTTCTTCCTTCTGCATTTTCGATCTAAACTTTTCTTCGAAAATGGTATATAGAGTCGGAA
Organism: uncultured Bacteroidota bacterium; assembly: GCA_963740945.1. GTDB lineage: Bacteria > Bacteroidota > Ignavibacteria > Ignavibacteriales > Ignavibacteriaceae > CAVQBP01. The sequence continues at coordinate 25,301 of CAVUGE010000022.1, forward strand.
CAAAAAGTAAGGTAAGAAAAGTTGATACCGTAAGACCGCCTATAACTGCAATGGCAAGAGGGGATTGTGAAGTTTCTCCTCCGAAACCAATGGCAAGAGGAATTAACCCTAATACAGTGGCCAGAGTAGTCATTAGAATTGGTCTTAATCTTGTCCTGCCGGCTTTTATAACCGCATCATGAAGTTCCAGCCCTGATTTCCTTAGTTTGTTTGTATAATCAACGAGCAATATACCGTTTGAAACAACTATTCCAATCATAACAATAACCCCTTCAAACGAGGTAACCGATAATGTTGTATCGGTTAAGAATAAAGCCCATATAACACCAACCATTCCTAAAGGTACAGTAAACATGATAATAAAAGGATCGATCAGTGATTGGAACTGGGAAGCCATAACCATATAAACAAGAATTATTGCTAGCAAGAGAGCGAGACCAAGATCGCTGAAAGTTTTATTCTGCTGTTCAATATTTCCGCTCATCTGAACTTGAAATCCGGCGGGAACTCTTATATTTGCAAGCTTGGCAGAAATATCTTTTGAAACACTGCCAAGATCTCTCCCTGCAACGTTACCTGTTACTTCAACTATTCTCTGCTGGTACCTGCGGTCAATCTGAATTGGGGATTTTGCAAGTTCTACATTTACTATATCCCCCAATTTAATAAGATTTCCGTTGGTATTTTTAACCGTTAAATTTTCAATATCTTCTATTTTATTCCTATAATCTTCAGATAATCTAACCAGCATATTGTATTGGTTTCCGGAAGCAGGATCTGTAAAAACCGAAGCTACTGTTCCGCTGATTGCCGTGGTAATAGTGCTGGATATCTGTTGAACATTAATACCCATTGAACCGGCTTTTTCCCTGTCTATTTTAATCCTTAATTCAGGAAGATTAAGTTCTCTGCTGATCTGTACATCTGCTGTTCCGGGAACAGATTTAACAGCAGTAGAAATCTGCTGGGAAAGCATATTTGCCTTATCAAAATCATTTCCGCTGATGATTACATCGATAGGAGCATTTGAGCCGAAGTTAAGTAAAAACCTTAGGAAACCGCCCGGATTTATAAAAATTTGGGCACCCGGTAGTCCCATTAATTTCGGACGAAGAGATTTTATTATTTCAAAGACAGATCTGTCTCTTTCGCCCGGAGGAATAACAGAGATGCTGATATTGGCCGAATGGCCTCCGCTGTTGCGCCCGAATAAACTACCGCTTCGCGCTGAAGGAACTCCGATATCAGAAATTATCGTCTGAAGTTCAGGTACATTCTTTTTTACGATACTTTCAATTTGCTCTACAAATTTTATGGTCTCTTCAATCCTTGTTCCTACAGGCAGTCTTACTGAAATACTAAATTGACTTTCATCCGAATCCGGGAAGAATTCTGTTCCTACGAATTTGAATAAAAGTGCAGATATTAAAGCAAAGCCGATTACTCCTAGTATTATAAATCTCCTATGATTGAGTGAGTAAATTAGAACTTTTTGATATTGATTATCTATTTTATCTAGAAGGTTCTTAGCTTTTATCTGAACTCTATGTGAAAGCCTTTTAGAATTCGGATCTGCTTCTCTTTCGGCGTGCAAATATTTGAGGCACATTAAGGGTGTGACTGTTCTGGAAACAAAGAATGATGCAAACAAAGCTACTGTAATTGTAATAACAAGAGGAATAAATAAAAGTTTTGCTATACCGGTTAAAAATATAACCGGGAGAAATACAATTACAGTAGTGAGTGTAGAAATAAAAATTGGTGAGGCAACTTCTAGAGCAGCATCAAGTGTAGCTTGTATTTTACTAACTTTCTGCTGTTTCATTGTTCCGTAATGTCTTGAGATTGCTTCAAGCTCAACAATTGAATCATCTACTAATCTGCCGATTCCCAGTGCAAGGCCTCCGAATGTCATTATATTTAATGTCGTATTGCTGAACCGAAAGAATATAAATGTTACCAGAATGGAAAGAGGGATAGCAAGAAAAATAATTAATGCGCTTTTGGAATTTCTTAAAAATAAAAGTATAACAAGGACAGCAAGCAATGCACCAAGAATGGCTTCCTGTTTTAATCCGTTTATGGATTGACTGATGTAAAGACTCTGGTCTAAACCGAGAGAAGCTTTAACCGATTCAGGTACATCTCTTAAATGAGTTAAAGCATATACAACTGCTTTTACAACCTCTACTGTATTTGCACCGGAGGTTTTTTGAACCCGGAGAATTACTCCCGGTTTTCCATTATTTCTTACTAACTCAGTTTGTTCCTGGAAAGAATCCTCAACATAGGCTACATCTCTAATTCTAATCGGGACCCCATTTGTGTTTTTTATAACTACATTTCCAATCGGTTCAACAATATTGAACTGGCTTTCGGTTTTTAAAGAATAATCGAAAACACCGGATTTGAGATCGCCGGAAGGAACAATAAGATTGGAAGAGGAAATTGCCTGTGATACTTCATTGAGGGCAACATTCAAGGCTTCAAGCCTGTTTCTATCCACCTTAATATGAATTTCCCGTATTTGACCTCCAACTACCTGTGCATAGGCTACTCCCGGAATATGTTCCAGCTGGGGTTCAATTACATTATAAGCGAGATCATACATTGCTCTTTGATCAAGATTGCCGCTCAGAGCGACCGTACAGACAGGTACATTTGTAATATCAAATCTAAGCACCAAAGGCTGTGAAGCTGAAGTAGGGAGGAGGTTCATTACCCTGTTAACTTTTTGAATAACATCTATCAAGCCGACGTCCGTGCTGGCATCCCAATTGAAATTAACCCTTACCTGGCATACTCCTTCTCTTGTGGAAGACTGAACATAATCAACATCGTTTGTTGAACTTACGGCTCTTTCAATTGGAACGGTAACGGTCTGTTCCATATCTGCCGGGCCTGCTCCGCTGTTGAAAGTAATTATACTTACAACAGGGATTTGAATATTCGGCAGCATATCTACCGGAAGCTGCATAAACGACACAAATCCTAAAACTAAAATGGCTAATACAGCCATAAGAGTTGTGATAGGATATTTTAAGGCAAGTCTTGTTAACCACATATATTATTTTGCTATTCTAACTTTCATTTTGTCTTTAATTAATTGCTGACCTATAAATACAATTTTATCAGATTCTTTTAGTCCGGATAATACCTCATATTTATTATCCTGCTGAATGCCCAGTTGTATATATTTTTTTGCTGCGGTGCTGTCAGGATTCAGAAGGTAAACATAATCACCCTTTTCATCATTCATAACTACCTGGTTCGGAAGAAAATTAGAATTTTCTTTCTTCTCAAGAATCAAATTGATTGTCGCAAACATTCCAGGTTTGAGAACTTTCTCAGGATTTTCTATATCTATTTCAACAGCCATTGTCCTTGTATTTATATCTACTGCCTGACTTATTTTTTTGAGCTCTGCTTTAAAAATTTTACCAGGCAGTGCATCCGGTATTACTTCTATACTATTGATATTTTTTAACAAAGGGATATCCCTTTCAGGGATATTAACGATTGACTTTAGCCGGTCCACATTCATTAAAATAAATAAGGTTGCTCCCTGGTTATTGCTCGATGCGGAAACATAAGTACCAGGATCAAATAATCTTTTAGTAATGTAACCACTAAAAGGCGCTGTAATTTTGCAGTAGCTCAATTGAGTTAAAGCATTAGTATAAGCTGCATATGAAGCTTCCTTTTGTGCTGAGGCTACATCAAACGAAGTTTTCGCATTGTCCAGGTCCTGTTTTGCGATTAAGTTTTGTTCAAGTAATTTTTTGTTCCTGTCGAATATAAGCTTAGCATTTTCCAGATTAGCAAGTGCCTGCATGTAGTTAGCTTTTGACTGCTTCATACTTTGCGAGTATATAGTTGTATCTATTAAAGCTAACACCTGATTTTGCATAACATGATCACCAATATCAGAATATATCTTTTCAATATTGCCGTTCACTTTGGTGAAAATGTTTGCCTGCTGGATAGGTAAAATATCGCCGGTCATAGATTCGCTTTTAACAATTTCTCCCTTTTGCAGCCGGCCGGGAACTACAGTAGGAATAGAAGCTCTTCTTTCAGGAGCATCTGCATTTTTAAATTTAATGATTATAAAAATAATTAATAATAATGCAATACCTGATACTATTATTGCATTTTTTCTGTTCTTAAGCATAAATTTTTCTCTTTTAAGGGAATAATCTTCCTTTTAGGAATGACTGAAACAAAACAGTAATTATAATATGAATATTAAAAGATTTGACAATCGGAAATAGATAAAAGTTTAAATACATTTTCAGTTAAAAAAGTTGATAAAAATTGAAAATTATCGGCGGGTATAATCTAATCTCTTTTAATTAATTTTAAAAGATTATTTTAAGCCTATTCCCTTTGAGATAGAGGATCTTTCTAAAAAGTAATATGTGATAAAAGGTAACAGCTCATATTTTAATCCTTTTTTTTCTTGACAGTAAGTTCTTCATTAACTAAAATTACCTGTTCATTCCTTATTCTTTAGTACTTCAGTTTTATTATCATATACAGCCAATTTTTCTCAGAGAATTAAAGCTGACTGTTTTACCATAAAATTTTTACAGATTTATATCTTGCAGTTCTATAATTAATAATAATTAATAACGGAGGAGTTATGTATTTGATTAGAGAAGTCTTTAATGCCAAACCTGGTAAAGCTAAGGAATTAGTAAAGAAGTTTAAACAGGCAGCCCCTTATTTTGAAAAGCAGGGTATGGGAAAGTATAAAATAATGACAGATATAGCTACAACTTACTGGACAGTTGTTATGGAATCCGAAGTTGAAGATCTTGCGGTTTTTGCAAAAGAGATTAGGGGAGGAACATCAGAACCGGAAGTTGGAAAAATAATGGAAGGTTATATGGAACTGTTAGAAGGAGGACGAAGAGAGATTTATCTGATTGAATAGGTGTATTAAAAGGTTAACACTTCAGTTCCATTGAGGTGATCTAATGTAGGAGACAAAATAGCCTTTGCACCGGACTAAAAAAGTCCGGTGTTAACCTTTGGTCAAATTCAGCCAGGTAAAAGATTAAGATGATCTTCTCTTCAAAGCACAGACAAAAGACCACTATCCACCTAACTACTTTGTAAAAATTTAACTATTTTTTGATATTGAATTTTTAGAAAGATTAAACAAATGAATTGCCCCGCTTGTAATCACCCTCTCATAGTCCTTGAACTTAATGATGTTGAAATCGATCACTGTACAAATTGTGAAGGAATATGGCTGGATGGAGGTGAACTGGAGATTCTACTGGAAAATTCATTGCACAAAGATGAGCTGTTGGCTTCATTAATAGTCGATAACAATAACACTGAGAAAAAAATAAAATGTCCTATTTGCGGAAAGAAAATGGAGAAAGTGCTTTGCGGAAAGGGAACGAATATATTGATTGATAGGTGTAAACATCATCACGGGTTTTGGTTCGATAAGGGTGAACTTCTCGAGTTATTTGAATCCGGAGGGCTGGATAAAGAAGATAAAATTTTAACTTTAATTAAAGACATGTTCGATCATAAATTTAATATTTAATTACGGAGCTTAAGATGACAGTATTAATTATCATTTTAATTATAATCGTTGTGGCTGTACTTTTAACTATATCCATGTATAATTCTCTTATTCGGTTAAGAAATCAGGTGAGAAATGCATGGTCGCAGATTGATGTCCAGTTGAAAAGAAGACACGATCTGATACCTAATTTAATCGAAACTGTCAAAGGTTACATGACTCACGAGCGTGAAACTCTGCAGAATATAACTAATGCAAGAAGCCAGGCAATGAATGCCACAGGAGTTAAAGAACGGGCACAGGCTGAAGGTGAACTCAGCGGTGCAATGAGTAAGTTTTTCCTGGTTGTTGAGAATTACCCTGACCTTAAAGCAAACCAGAATTTTTTATCTCTCCAGGAAGAATTAACTTCGACAGAGAATAAAATTTCTTTTTCACGTCAAAATTATAATGATCAGGTACTTTTCTATAATAATAAAATTCAATCTTTCCCGGCTAATATGATGGCAGGAATGTTTAATTTTAAAGATGAAGCCTTTTTCCAGGTTGAAGATAAAGCCGATAGGGAAGTGCCGAAAGTTAGTTTCTCTTAAATAATTGATTTACGAAGTTATAAAGATGACATCTTTAAAAAGAAAAATCATGCTCGATTTAAAATTAAAATGTAAGTTCGTATAAAGCCTAATTTTTAAAAAATAAAGATGTCATCTTTTAATACCGGATCCTGCTTCTTTTAATTAGTTTCTGTTAATAGGAAATGATTTTTTATTAAATATTTATTTAAATAGGATATGTGGGAAATAATTCAATCGAATAAACGAAAGACAATGATACTATTTAGTGCCATGGGTATTGCACTTATTTTGCTGGGATATTTTATTGGCAGTTCTTTTTTCCCCCAAGGCGGGGGGATTATCGGGATAATATTTGCATTATTCTTATGGTTTATTTTGTCGATTATCTCCTATACTGCCGGCAGTTCCATATTGCTTTCTGTCAGCAATGCAAAAGAGGTAACCCCTGATGTTCATCAGCAGTTATTTAATATAGTTGAAGAGATGAAGATTGCCTCTAATCTTCCTAAAATGCCGAAGATTTTTATAATTAATGATGCTGCACCAAATGCTTTTGCTACAGGTACAAAACCGGAAAACAGTGCAATTACGGTTACTGCGGGATTGCTTACCAAATTAAACCGGGATGAACTTCAAGGTGTAATTGCGCATGAAATGTCTCATATAGCCAACAGGGATATATTGGTGATGACCTTTGCCGGAATTATGCTAGGCTGTATTGTATTAATCTCGGAAGTATTTTTGAAAGGACTGTGGTTTTCCGGAAGTTCGCCGGTACGCTACCGGTCGAAATCGTCTTCTGGTGGTGGGGGACAAGCTCAGATGGTAATGCTGGTTGTTGCAATAATATTGGCTATTCTGACTCCTATTGCCGCGCAGTTATTGTACTTTGCAATTTCAAGGCGAAGAGAATATCTTGCAGATGCAAATGGTGCAAGGCTCACTCGCTATCCGGAAGGTTTAGCTTCTGCTTTGGAAAAAATCTCTTCTACCGACCTTGATTTGAAAACTGCCAACAAAGTAACCGCACCTATGTATATCGTCAATCCTTTGAAAAGGAAGGGGATGAAGCTTTCCGATTTAACAAGTACTCATCCTCCCACATCCGAAAGAATTAAAATTTTAAGAAGTATTGCAGGCGGAGTAAATTATGTCAACTATCAAAATGCATTTAATAAGGTAAAAGGGAAAAATTCTGTTCTAATGCCTAATACTGCTTTAGCTGATCACACAGCTATAGGCATTAGAAACCCTTCTGCATCTTCAGAGATCGCGGATAAAACAAAAGAAAAAAGAACACTTGGTGATTTAATGATGTCCGTAAATAATTATGCATTTGTCTTATGTGCGTGCGGATTAAAAATGAAAATTCCCCCCGATTATCATGAGAAGAGCATTACCTGTCCAAGATGCGGTAGAAAAAATGAAATTCCTGTGAATAGTATTTCAAACATCACCGGTGTCATGCAGAACGTTAAAATTTAAACTTTGAATTAAAAGAACAAAATTAGCTTTGATGAAATGCTCTTCCTCAAAAAATATTTTGCACTTTAATAGATTTTTTTTCTTATTTTCTTTTTATCCAATTAAAATCATTTAGGAGGGTCTAATGAAGAATGTACTTTTTACAACGATTATCTTTTTTCTTATAGTCCTTAATGCTGAAGCACAGGTATCTCTTTCACTGTATACGGGTCTTGGCAGATCTTCTTTTGACAAAGATTTATTCGGCAATTCACTCGCAAGCCAGGCCGATTTTTCGCAGGCTCAATATATTCCGGTAGGAGCTCAATTATCATTTAATTTACCGTTTCTTTTAACATTCGGGGCAGAAGTCAATTATGCCGCTGCTCCTTTTACATTTGATGTAAGTGCTAATTTAGGCAACCAAAATATTCAGGTAGCAGAATTAAAGGTACACCAGTTATATGCAGGCGTTTTTGTAAAAGCAAGACTTTTACCCGGTCCTATTGTCCCATATGCAAAAGTTGGAGCAGGTTTAATCAGCGGTAACATTGACATTAACTGGACCGATCAATTTAAGCAGCTTGCATCACAGGTAGGTTACCAGCTGCATGATTCGACATTAAATGTTAAAGGTGCCGTGGGTGTAAATATCGGCGGCGGAGTAGAAATTAACTTTAGTGATAAGGGAGGATTATTTGGAGAGCTGGTTTATTATTTTGTTCAAAGGGAAGCGGAAATAACTGGTGCGAATTCATTCCAGGCAAATAGCTACGCCATACTGGTTGGCTGGCAATTTAAATTTTAAATTGTTTTGTGTAATAATAATAAGTGTGACCCGAAAGTAATTTTGGGTCATACTTGCTCTTACTCTTGCTCGTGGTAGCTCCCCAAGTTCTGAAATCTTTAGCAGTAAAGTTTTTCTCTACAATACTATTTAAATAACTATTTACATCAGTCGATTCAATAGGCTGACAATTTCCTTATTCATCCATATATTGAAAGAGATACTGTCCCAGCAGATCCTGGCACTTTTCTTACTATTTTTAATAAACTTCTATTTGAGAATCAAGGTTCGGAAATTTCTCTGACCCTTAATTATAGTAATTGAATTTTTAATACTTACCCATGAACTATTAAAGTTGTTTTATTTTGAGAAAAAAGCCTCTCAACACCCCTTTTTTAAAGAGAAAATTATTTAGGCATATATAACTATGCCTCCCCTTGAGTTTTTTCAAAAACCGGTAGTTGAGAGGGTGTTTTTTGAAGAAAAAACAGAGAATAATAAACCTAACCAAGTCCTTGATTCTTCTTTGTAAAAGATTAAATAGAATATAATACCGCCCGAATTTTTTCTTATTCCTAACAAAAAATTATTGTTATATTTGAATTTATGATAAACCGGCTTGAAGAATTTTGAGTGTAATCTGCTTTATTTTATTAGAAGATAATCGAATTTTATCAGAAATTAGTTAGGACTTCGATTCTTATTAAAACTACGGATATATACTCATCCAGGCCTTCTATAATTAAATTAATTAAAAAGGAATTACCTAAATGATCCGGTATTTTAATATAATCTTGCTTAATATTTTCCTATTGTGTTCCGGAACTATTATCTTTGCAAACCAGAATAATAATTCCCCAAAAGGCAATATGAAGACTGACCGTAAAAATCCATTTTTTGAACCTAGTAAACTTCCTTTGCAGGCTCCTCCTTTTGATAAAATCGAGAATAATGATTTCAAGCCTGCTTTAGAAGAAGGTATGAAACAAGAGCTTAAAGAAATTAATAAAATTGCGGATAATCCTGCGCCGCCTACTTTTGAAAATACATTTATACCATTTGAAAAAAGCGGTCAGCTTCTCAACAGAGTTTCAATGGTATTTAACGCAGTTACAAGTGCGAATACCAATTCTCTACTCCAGAAAGTACAGGAGGAAGAAGCACCTAAACTAGCTGCTCATCATGATGCTATCTTTTTAAATACAAAACTTTTTCAAAGAGTTAAAGAAGTTTATGATAAACGAAATAGTCTGAAACTCGACCATGAATCTATGAAACTTGTTTCTTATTTTTATAAGAAATTTGTACATGCCGGTGCAAATCTAAATGAAGAAAACAAAACTAAATTAAAGAAACTTAATGAAGAAGAAGCAACCCTAATAGCTAAATTTACTAATAAGCTTTTAGCCGCAACAAAAGCTGGTGCTTTAGTCGTTAATAATGTATCTGAACTGGACGGCCTTTCATCTTCAGGAATCGATGCTGCATCTCAAGCAGCTTCTTCCCGTAGTCTTTTGGAAAAGTGGATTATACCTTTGCAAAATACTACACAGCAGCCCGATCTGCAGTCACTTAACAATAGAAATACTAGAAAACAATTGTTTGAAAGTTCATGGACACGTACAGAGCATAATGATGCAAATGATACCAGAGCTGATATTGAACGTATTGCAAAAATTCGTGCTGATAAAGCGAGCTTATTAGGCTTTTCGAATTATGCAGAATGGAGACTCGAAAATCAGATGGCTAAAACACCTGATGCAGTTGAAAAGTTTCTTAATGGACTAATCCCTGCAACTGTTGCAGGCGAAAAGAAAGAAGCATCTGATTTACAGGCTTTTATTAATAAATCCGGTGAAAACTTTAAGCTGGAGCCCTGGGATTGGAATTATTATGCTGAGAAGTTAAGAAAATCCCGGTTTAATCTTGATGAATCAGAAGTAAAATCATACTTCGTCCTTGAAAATGTTCTTGAGAAAGGTATTTTTTATGCAGCTCATGAACTTTATGGATTGACCTTTAAAGAACTTCACAATATTCCGGTTTACCAGGAAGATGTTCGTGTTTTTGAAGTATATGATAAAGATGGTTCTCCTTTAGCCCTTTTTTATGCAGATTATTTCAAAAGGGATAATAAATCAGGAGGAGCATGGATGGACAATCTGGTACAGCAATCAAAGCTGCTAGGGACAAAACCGGTTGTTTATAACGTTACCAACTTTACCAAACCTGCACCGGGTCAGCCGGCTTTATTAAGCTATGATGATGTAACAACTATGTTCCATGAATTTGGACATGCACTTCATGGTATTTTTGCAGATCAGGAATACCCAAGCCTTTCCGGAACAAATGTTCCGCGTGATTTTGTCGAATTCCCTTCACAATTCAATGAACACTGGGCACTCTATCCCAAGGTTTTGGAACATTATGCGTTAAATTATAAAACCGGTAAACCAATGCCGAAGGAATTAGTTGAAAAAATTAAAAAGTCTGCTCTTTTTAACCAGGGATATGATTTTACAGAGCTTCTTGAAGCTGCCGATCTGGATATGGCCTGGCATACCTTGCCTGCAAATGCACCTGAACAAAAATCTGATAAATTTGAGACTACTAGTTTAAAAAAAGATAGCCTATTCATTCCGGAGGTACCTCCTCGCTACCGGTCAAGTTACTTTATGCATATTTGGGGAAACGGGTATGCAGCCGGTTATTATGCCTATTTATGGTCCGAGATGCTTGATGATGATGCATTCGACTGGTTTATGAACAATGGCGGATTGACACGGGAGAATGGAGACCGCTTCCGTAAAATGATACTTTCACGTGGTGCAACGGAAGATTACAGTAAGATGTATCGTGATTTTACGGGTCACGATCCGAAGATAGAACCAATGCTGAAGAATCGGGGTCTAGATTAGAGAATAATTTAAAGAAAAAGATGACATCTTTATTATTTTTAAAATAGTGTTTTATATATACTAACATTTTAGAAATATTAAGGTATATGCAATTTTATAAAGATGTCATCTTTTCTTTAATTCTTTGGTCTCGATAAAATTTTCATTACCTGTTTTGTCTTTAACCAATTCATTCCCAAAATTATCCCCTTCGTTTTTCATGAAAGTATTTAAAAAATCTAAAGTGGTATTACAGACAAATTCATATTTTTGTCTAACTTCATCTTTCTTTACTCCCGGAAAATCAAAACCCGGAATAGTTCCGACAGCCATACCTATATTTGAAAAGAATAAATGCTTCATATCTTTTATTTTAATTAAATATCTATCTGAGTTTGTCAGAGAATTTATCAAATCAAAATCCGGAATTACATAAGATTCTATATCCTGGTAAAAATGAAGGATAGGTATAGTAATTTTATCTTTGTTTATATGAATACTATCAAGCCAATGACTTCCTATTTTATCTGCAAATCCTCCATCCAGACTTACAAAAGCTTTTATAGTATTCATATCATTAAGCATTAGGAAAGCGCTCCGACCGCCGAAACTATAACCGATTATAGCAAGTTTATCAGGATTCACGTTTTTTAATTCTTTCAGATCATTATAAATAAATTCCATATCGTTCTCCTGGTCAAGTGCATATTGATAAATTTGACTCGTATCTATCAGCGGTTTTGTTATTCTCATAGGTGAGGGGCAACTGGCAGTATAGTATCCTTGTGATGCCAGGTATTCACACAGAATTGATAAATTTATAGCCGGATGATAATTCCCTTGAGCAACTATAACGCAGGGAAATGAACCTTCGGCGGGTTCTGCATTTTCATGCGCTTTCATTTTCGAATAAAGAAAGTCATCAACCGATTTTGATGAGATACCATTTGATGACAATAACTTTGAATATTCTAAAATTACAGCTTCTTTGCTGCTGTCGGAAGAATTGTTAAAATTTATTTCATGAGCAATTAATGAGATATAATCTTTATAAAAAAAAGATCTGCTTTTACTTATATCATTTGAGGGGTACCAGATAACTGTTTGTATAGGCCTGGTTTTACCGGAATCGATGAATCTGCTTTCATCCTTCTTCTCTATAACTTTTATTCCGACTTTGTATTTACCGGCTTTTAGATTTCCCCATAACATCGATTCTTGTGAAAATGCAGGCTTATAAATAATAAACAGCAAAAATATAACAGAAACTATTTTATTCATTTAATAATAGTATAAGTTTATGAATGAATAATCTCATCATTTTATTTACTAAAAACAATATTATTTTTAAGAGGCTGTCACAAAAGTATTGTTTTCTGTCATTAGAGTGTGTAACAAAAGGTCACCAATTTAATTATTAAGGGGTAACAATCTTTTTAAGGTCTTTGGAATATCAATCCCGAAGTTTCATCTCAAGGAAGTTAGGTTCAATATGAACAAGGACATCAGCAATTATGGGTAGTTTTTTAATCAAGGTATCTTTTACATTATGTGAAATTAAATGTCCGTCATGAACTGAAATATTCCCATCAACAATAATGTGGATATCAACAAAGTATTCAAAACCCATCTTTCTGACGAAACATTTATCTATATAGAGCACTCCTTCCACATCATCTGCAACTTTAATAACTTTTTCCTTTATATCGGAGGGAGGGGCTGTGTCCATGACTTCCATAACTGCAGGTTTCAACATCTTAAAAGCATTAAAGATAATTATTCCTGAAGCAAGGAGGGCAGCATAACCGTCAGCTTTTTCAAATCCCTTTCCGCCTATCAACGAAATTGAAATTCCTATAAATGCTGCAATGGAAGTGAGCGCATCACTTCTATGATGCCATGCATCATTTTTTACAGCTATACTTCCCACAGATGACCCCACGGATGAAACATATCTGAATAAAGATTCTTTTATAATTACTACCAGTACAAGAACCCACAGAGTAAATGATTCCGGAGCCGAATGGGGAATTATGATTTCATGAATACTTCTTATAATAATAATGGCAGCAGCACCGAAAAGACTTATACTTACTACCATACCTGCAATTGGTTCAGCTTTGCCGTGACCGTACGGATGATCTGTATCGGCAGGTTTAGCAGCTATTTTTAATCCAACCACAACAATTATGGAAGTTATAATATCGGAACTTGATTCGATTGCATCGGCTATTAAAGCGTTGGAGTGCCCCAGAATTCCTGCTGCTCCTTTAATGGCTACAAGGAAGAGATTGAATATTATCCCTACGAAAGTAGATTTTATTCCGGATTTTGAGAGTTCCTTTTTCATATGCTAAAATTATTAAAATTAAAGCATTGAGCAAATTATATACTATTCTAAAATTCTGAACATTTAATGATTTTAAATTGAAATTACGGCAAGAACAGAAACTTGAAAAACCCGTGCAGTTATTCAAATTCAAATTAGATTAATAGGTGTAAAATTTTATTTATTCTTTCTTCCCGATTTTATTTTCATTTCGTTCCATTTATTCCTAAGTGTTTCAGATTGTTTGCTGTATTCACGGAATAAATTTAACTGTCCTTCGGTAGGTGCAGCATCTGCCGACTGAACTGAGGATGCGAATCCGGATAAAACCCTGCTGACATTTGCTATATCCAACCCAAATTGTTTTAGATTTTCGGTTGAACCCGGCGAAACTGATTCACTATCAATTTTACATGCTTCATTCACTTCATTAAATAATTCAATTGTATTTTCTAAAGTTTTCTGAACTTTCTGAGCAAGAATAAGCTGCTTCTGCAAATCTGTTTTATTAATTTTTACTCGCGGATCAAGCTTTACTTCTAATTCCCGGCTGTAATTTTCTCCTCCTGCACTTAGAAATATTTTATATTTACCCGGCATCACTAAAGGACCTTGAGGCAGTACAGGAGTTCCTACTGTCCACACAGCGGCAATTGAATAGTGATACTGCAAAGCTTTGGGTCTTGGATATCTTAAATCCCATACAAATCTGTGCATACCAGACTTATTAGAAAGTTCTTCTTTTTTACCAAGCCATCTTTTATCAAAATACACATTTGTATCGGGTAGTTCAGATTTATCGTCACTAGAGTATGTTCGAACCAGGCTTCCATTAGAATCATATACCGATAATTTAATCACGCTGCTGATATCATTCTTCAGCCAATAATCAATCAGAGCACCTTCAGGCGGATTTTGCCCAAGAGGTGTAGAAGGAGGCCAGGGAGTATCATGGTTTGTATTTCCCCTCATTCTCCATGCCTGCTGCGGCTTAAATAGATAAACGGATTTCGTTATCATATCATCCGATATCTGTCTTAACGGGGAAAGATTATCAAGTATCCATATCCCTCTTCCCTGAGTAGCTGCAATAAGATCACCTTGATGAACCAACAGATCTCTTACTGATGTAGTCGGAAAATTTAATTTAATAGGACTCCAGTTTTTCCCATCGTTAAAGGAGATGTAAATACTTCTATTAGTTCCTCCAAATAAAAGTCCCTTTTGAACATTATCCGAACACACTGCGTTTACATACTCATCACCGGGTATTCCCTTTACAATTTTTTCCCACGATTTACCGTCATCAGTAGTTTTTAAAATAAGAGGCTCAAATTTATCCAGCCTTCTAGTATTAACAGCAGCATAGGCAGAGTGAACATCAAACGGAGAAGGAGAAATTTTATCTATCCTTGCCCATAGAGGAACTTCAGGAGGAGTAACATTTTTCCAGGTTTTACAATAATCGGTAGTAAGCTGTACTAAGCCGTCGTCTGTTCCAATCCAGATAACTTTCTCTGAAATAGGTGAGGGGGCAATACTCCATATAACTCCATATCCGCATTTTGCAGCCTGTTCATAATTTGTTGCATTGCAGTTTGAAGTATCTCTACTTTTGCGGCTTAAATCAGGGCTAACGATTTTCCAATTATCACCATCATTAGTTGTCCTGAAAAGATATTGAGCTCCGAAATACAAAGCATGAATCCCGGCTTGTGAAAATTCTATTGGTGTTATCCATGAATAACGGTATTTAACTTTTGTGGGTAAAGCTGCATAGCTAGAATGAGGCCATGGGGAAACATCCATTGATTGACGAGTTATTTCATTAAATCGGTGGAGGCTTCCGCCAAGTCCGCTTCCGAAGATTATATCGGGATTACCCGGTTTTGGTATATCATAATCTCTTTCATCTGCACCGACCGGATGCCAGTCACGCAGTTCAATCACACCATAAGGTCCCTGGCTTAAAATTTCCACAGTACCGTTATCCTGCTGCCCGCTGTATATATGATATGGGAAACGGTTATCTGCGGCGAGATGGTAGAATTGTCCGGTAGGTTGATTATACCAGCTTGACCAAGTATTTCCGTCATCAACCGAGATTACAGTTCCCTGGTCAGAAGCAGTAATCATATGATCCAGCTGTATAGGATTAATCCACATATAATGGTAATCATCACCACCCGGTGAGCCCTTAAATACTTCAAATGTTCTTCCGCCGTCAGTTGATTTTTGAATTGATCTTCCCATTACATATATGGTTAATGGATTTATAGGATCAACATTCAATCTTGAAAAGTAAGAGCTTACAAGTTCCTTATTCTTATTCATTAATTTCCATGTATCACCTCCATCCTTGGAAGCATAGAATCCGCTCTTATTTCCATCTGCTTCTATTGATGCATAAACAATCTTTCCTTCTCTATTCTGACCTGCGGCAAGACCAATTCTTCCAAGAGAGCCTTCAGGCAAACCTTTCCCTTTTAATTTACTCCAGTGCAAACCGCCGTCAGTACTTTTATAAATACCTGACGATTTACCACTTTGAGGAATAAAATAATCAAGCCATGGATAAGACCTCATTTGCCATAGTGCTGCATAGATTATTCCGGGTTTACTTATATCATATGCCATATCGACAGCACCGGTAGAGTCATTTATAAACAATACATGATTCCAGTTCATTCCGCCGTCAGTTGTAAGATAAATTCCTCTTTCTTTATTATCACCGAAGACGTGGCCTAAAGCTGCAACCAAAACTCTGTCCGGGTTATTAGGATCAACTAAAATCTTTCCAATATATTTAGTTCCTTTTAATCCAATATTCTTCCATGTTTTTCCGCCATCTACTGTTTTGAATACTCCGTTTCCATCAAGTATATCATAGCGGAGAGCTACCTGACCGGTACCCACATATATAATGTCCGGATTTGAAGGAGATACAGCTAATGCTCCAACTGCTGAAGCCGATTCATTCTGCATTAATCCTTCCCATGTTCTGCCGGCATCAGAGGTTTTCCATACTCCGCCTCCTGCTCCACCGAAGTAAAAAGTATTAGGTTTATCAGGAATACCTTCTGCGACAGTTCCCCAGCCAGCACGGTAAGGGCCAATCAACCGCCATTTCATTCCGTTATAAGTATTTTCAGGAATCGTTTGAGCTACTACTGAGATAAAACTTAATAGAACAACTAACAGTAAGAGGTATATAAATTTCATTTTTTATAATCTTATTATGATTTAGGTTATATAATAGTCATTGTATCTAATTTTCAATATACAAAGGTTATCTGAAAAGTAAAAAAAATTATCCGTCGAACTGGAAGTTATATAAAATAATTTTAGAGGGGCTCAATTGGGGGCTGTCCAAATAATATTTTTTCTGTCATTCTGAATTAATCTTTTATTGAAGAACCTCAATAATTATTTATTTCACCCCTTCAGGGTTAGAGCATTATATCTATTTTATATTAGCTATAATAATATCACACCTTCGGCGTTCAAAAATTCTGTTAGCGGCGATTCTTCTTAAGGAATGGCATATTACTCTTTTGACAGCCCCAAAGTGAAAATTTATTTATTCCTCCAATAGGGTTGAACGAATTTATTTTGTCGTTTTGATATATATATAAATAATAATCCTATGCCAAGCTTTTCTTCGGTAATACGAAAAATGATGCCTAGAGCAAGTTCAAGTGCAAGAGCAAAGTAAATTCAAATTTCAGCAGCTGATGCATGATTAATGTAATGCAGAGCTAACCGGTATTTGAAAGATGACATCTTCAATTATTAAAATAAAGGATTTATCTGAACTTATATTTTAATACAAAATTAAAAATGATTTTTCTTTTTAAAGATGTCATCTTTAGAGTCTCCTAACTTAAGTTATTTAGAAACTCTTATCATCTGCAGAAGGACCGTAAATAGAAGGAACAAGAATATCATTAAGCCGCATATAAACAGTTAATTGTCCGCGATGATGTACCCAATGGTTTAAAGTTGAACTTACAGTTTCATCTTTCGGTGCACTAAATAGAGTTACACCATTATTCTTAAGATAAAACATTTGCGATAGTTCTTCATTAGAGACTTTTTGTAATGCTTTCCTTGCACCATTAATGTTTTCATCAAAATGGTTTACCAGTTCGGAAGTATTCTTCGGTTCAAAATGTTTAAAGTTTACAAAATCAATAATAGACTTTTCAATTGTATCAGTTATCCATTTGGGTATTTCTGCAACTAGTAGTGCAAGGTAACCCATATTCATAGATTTTTCATGAGGCTTCCAGCTAAATAAACTTTCCGGGATTCTCTCAAGGCATTTACGTGTAGATTTTATTTCAGCTTCCATTTCTTGAAGAAATATTTTACCTAAACTTTCACTGTTCATATTTATAATCCTTTATAAGGTGATTGGAAGGTTGGATAATCAAATATAATAAAATAAATGAGATAAAGTTTAAGTGCAAGTTCAAGTGCAAGTTCAAGTGCAAGTGCAAGTTCAAGTGCAAGTTCAAGTGCAAGTGCAAGTGCAAGTTCAAGTGCAAGTGCAAGAGCAAGAGCAAGGTAAATTCAAATTTCAGTAACTGATATATGATTAATGTAATGCAGAGCTAACCGGTATTTGAAAGATGACATCTTTTATTATTAAAAATAAGGTTTTATCTGAACTTACATTTTAATAAAAATTAAAAATGATTTTTCTTTTTAAAGATGTCATCTTTACATTCTTAGATATCTCTTATTTATTATTCAAACCTTAAGTACATCTTATTAAAATTGATGATTAGAACATCAAATTTGCTTATAATATCCTGACCTAAATTTCCGTAAAAGAACTTGTCTTCCTCTCTTATCGGGACTGTAAAGACTTTCAAGTTATCAAGTGAGGTTTCTTTTCCGCCTATTTTTATTGAACAGTTATTAAGCTTAATACTTGGGACTTTTACTATCACTCCCTGCTCCTCCTATATGGGAAGAATCAATGGAATATTTATCAGACCCTGCTGCTTTCAAATAATCGTAATATTTTGATGATAGGGAGGAGGTTTGTGCTCCAGTATCGAATGTAAACAAAAAGGTTTTACCATTAATATCAGCAGAAACAATAGGCATCAAATATTCTAATGCCAGGTTTTCTTCACTTACATCAGAGTCATTTTCAGGAACAATTAATTTCAAGTCTTTTGTCAATTCTATTTCACCCATAGATTCAATTACAGGGTATCCAATTATTCCATTAATAGAATAATTAGCAGAAGGGAAGGTGAGTGCTTCATCAGGGAATACAAGAAAAACTACATTCCGGAAAAGTATATTTCCTATCTTCAGGCTATCAGCTATACTGAGCCCTGATTTAACCTGACCGCCGGTAAAAGCCGTAACATAAAAATCCGCATTAAGTTTCTTTAATCCATATTTATCAGCGAGAGATTTTTTAATTACCGATATATTTGCACCAGTATCAAAAATAAATTCAAAATCTTTGTCATTTAACAAGGCCGGTACATTTAAGAGACCGGCTTTATCTTTTTTCATCTCGATTTCCGAGGAAGAAAATTTAGTAGTCTTTTGTCCGGGCGAATTAACCAGCGCATTCCATATAATATTTTCATTTTCTATGTCGCTGTATCTCAGGGAATCAAGGTATTCTTTATACTTATGCATCAGCAGATCACTGGTTTTTGCAGCGTCTTTATAATTACACAATTTGTAGTCATTATATAATTTTCGTTGAAGCAGTTCAGCTTTTGTTTTTTCATCAACTTTATCATTATAAAGGGTGAATAATTTCGAGATCTTATTATTTGATTCTTCCGGATTGTTAAAAGCATTATAAATAATCCCGCTGTATTTGAGTTTATCATATTCAGGAATAGTTGAATTCTTTTCCAGAACAGAACGGAGTTCAAAATAGTTTTTCTCCTGGCTGAGAGAATCAAGCATTTGCTGAACTTGCTGTGCTTTTATCTGGATATTAGATAAAAGTAAGATGAATATGCCGAAGGTCAGAAAAATCTTTTTCATCTTTCCCCGTTGATTGTTAGTAAATAATTTTAAATTAGATGTATTAATATATTTCAAATTAAAAAAAGGAATCCCGCATTTTTTATAATATCTATTATTTGCTGTACCTGCGGAAAAAATTGATGTTGATTGGCGGAATTTTTCAATAAGGCAATTTTGTAAGTAAAATCCCTGCCGGACTATAAAAAAAGAATACGAAATAGCGTAGGTTTGAGGCCATTTTTTCATTTCTAAGGCAGTTTTTTTAATTAAGCCTATATTTATACCATCTTTCAAGAATTCCACCTCTTAGAATTGATATGAAGAGAAAACGAAAGGTCACGGATAAAATCCAGGTTATATTTTATCTACAATAATATCACACTCTTGGGGTTCAAAATATTCCACACCTACGGTGTTTATTTGAAATTGGGGATAGATATTTTGCTAATAATATTCCACCGCTCTGCGGTTAGGAGATTAGGGAAATGAGGTGGAATTTATTTCTTGAAAGCCTCTTAATGATATTAACGGAGGCCACTCAATTCCATTGAATGACTAGTACATGACTACCGAACCGGTTTCCTATAGCCGTTCATCTTAGCAGCTTTCATTAAGTCAGCAATACGTTCTGCCTGTAATGCGAAGGTTTCGAGGCGTGCTTCTATTACTTGCGGATAAACATTCCCATCCGTCTCGATGGTTAGAAAAGGTATATTCATTTTACCGTTGAAAATTTTGGGAAGTGTATAATTCTTATTAACAATCCTCTCAGCGAATAATTTATTCTCTACTTTCATTTCCGAAGCTGCAAGTGATTCAGTAAACCTTGTAGGCATACATCCAAAGGGTCCGAGATTTATTACTCCGCAGTATTTATCGATTGTCTCATGGAGAGCAACACCTAATGTGAGGCCGGGTTCACCTTTATATTCAAGGGGTATAATATGTTTACTTCTGTTTAACAGTTTTTCAACTTTTGTTATTGAGAATTTATAATATCCGCTTTTTGACAGTATTTTCTTAATTCTGTATTCAGCTGCTCTCATGTAGAAGAATCTAATCAGCCTTTCTGTCTTCTTCCGAAAAGAAGAATCCGGTTCCAGCAGATTCTTTTTCAAAAGATAGTCTATATAATAAACCCATTCGCTTATATAGGAATCTTTAAGGATAAAACCTTTTTGCGCAAAATGTTGATTAAGCCATTTATGTGAAAAGTGGTCACGTCTAACGAAAATCTCCCCGCACAAAGCAATATATTTAGCCTGGTTTATTGGAATAGCTGACGGTATCTTATTTTTTACAGAGGATGCAAATCTTTTTAGTGCCCGATATATTTTATCAGGATTCTGTGCAAATACTCTGTTTAACCGGTCATATTCTTCGGAAAAGACTTTTAATCCTTCATCCGGATTTTCAGCATGAGCCATAATGCCTGAACGGATATCATCAAGTACATCACTGACAAAAATAGTCTGTATTCCCCTAAGTGAGAAATTAGGACCAAGACCTGCAAAACCGTCATCATTCATTAAGGTTAATGCAGCAACATTCCTTAATTTTTTCCTTTTTATTATTTCCCGGATGAAAACCGGATACTGACCGAGTCTGCAGTTCCCTCCGCCCTGCACAATGAAGAACGCTATATATTGTTTTCCATCCCATTTATTTTCAATGTAATCGAGCAAAGAACCAACACATAAAAGGAGGGGAAGGCATTCTTTACCGCTTGCCACAGATCTGCCGTATTTCAATATTTCCGGATTCCCTTCGGGCATTGCTACGGCATTGAAACCCTGACTTCTCAAACCGGCTGCAAACATAGGTGCTGCCAGGTCTCCCATTGAAGGGATTAAAATATCGATCCTTGGATCTGTTAATGGAATCTTTTCTCCTCTTGATGTAATGAAAAATCCCTGGTCATTACCGAACTCTATTCTTGCCGGGATAAAATCACTATAATCAGGGTCTTTTATTTTATATTGAACTCTTCTGTAGTTTTTTATTATATCAAGAGCTGCATCAATTCTTGTATTTATTCCGGCATCGGCGGTATGTCCATCAAGCTCAAGTGTTAAAGAAGGTTTTGTACCCATTATTGAGCGGAAGGTATTTAAAAGTAAAGAGTCCGGTCCGCAGGAAAAATTTGAAATATAAGTTGCATATAACTGGGGATTATTTTTTATAATACGGGCAATTTTTAATATTTTCTTTCCCCCCTCCCAGTATTGATCATCATCAACTATCTCATCCCTGTAGTCAAACATATCGTATGGAACTACATGTACACCTCTTGATGCGAATTTTTTAGGAATTCCTTTATTAGTGAGTTCCGTAAAAGAGTTATAAGGCCTGCCGACAAGTACAATTGCAATCTCTTCAGGATGTTGTTTCAAATATTTTAAGAATTCCTCACCCATGGCAAAAAGTTCATTCTGATAATTCTCCTGCATACGTAATGCATAATTAAAAGCATTTATTGCCTTCTCTTTACTCTCGATTCCTAATTGCCTTGCAACCTCAATAAATTTCTTTTCTTCCGTGTAAAAACCATTTGCAAAATTTAAGTAAGGAGTAATAAATCTATTTTCGGGAACCAAATCTTTAAATCCATGTTTTAGATAGAACGGTTCACCGTAAAGGAAGATGCATGTGCAATTAGAATCCAATCTATGATGATTTGTTCCGTTGTTATGCGGATCTTCAACATACATCTCCACAATTTCAGGGATGAAATAATAGTCCGGATTTTTAGAAATAAGATCGGCAAATAAACCTAAAGCCACCTGAGCCGGATAGCAGAAGGATGTATTCTCTCTTTCTAATCCTTTTTCGTCAACTTTATCAGACAGAATAACCTTAAAGCCTAATGAGCTAAAGAAATTATAATATAAAGGAAATAGAGTATGCGTATGAAATGATTGGTTAATACCAATAGTTTTTGAACTCAGTGGGAGTTCTGCTTCAGGGGCATACTTTTTAAAAGTTAGAAAATGCCTTCTCTTTATATAATCATATCTATCGATATCAACTTTAGTTTTGTTTATCACATTATAATACTTATTGCATGCGCCTCCGAAAGGATAAGTTTTGCCTTCAACCTGAATCAGGTTTATGGAACAAGCAAGATCACATCTTTCCTTCCCTCCGAAACAAATAAAAGGTTTTTTATAGGCGACTTCTCTTTCCGAAAGATCCTTCAAGAAATAATTTCCCGGTTTAATTAATCCAAGTCCTATTTTTTCTTTAATTTCCAGAGCTACACCGAAAGCTCCCATTAGGCCGGGATCAGGGGGGACTATAATTTCTTTTCCAGTTAAAGCAGACATTGCAATAGGAATGGCTTTATTGTAACAAACACCTCCCTGCATAAATATTTTTTTACCGACAGGTCTGTTCCCTTTAACGCGGTTTACATAGTTCATGCATATTGAATATACAAGTCCGGCGACTATATTCTCTTTTTCTATATTTTCCTGTTGAGCGGTTTTAATATCCGAGCTAATAAATGCCGAGCATTGATCACTGAAATTCGGAGGGGCTTCGCCTTTCATTGCTATGGGTTCAATATCTGTTACTTTTATTCCAAGTGATTCGTAGGCAGATTCTTCTATAAATGAACCGGTCCCTGCGGAGCAAGCTTCATTCATTGCATAATCAGCAGGAACTTTGTTAACTATATATGTGTACTTTGCATCCTGTCCGCCTATTTCAAAGATCGTATCTACTTCAGGATCAAAATAAACTGCAGCAGAAGCGTGAGCTACAATTTCATTTACAATTCCTTCAGTTAGTGCATGCAGCCCTGCAATTTGTCTTCCGGAACCTGTGGTTCCTATACCTATAATTTTCATATTTTCAGGTATCTGTCTCAATAATTCAGAATAGCATTTTTTAGATGCTTCCACGGGGTTTCCGTGAGTATATAGATACACTGAACCGAGTATTTTATTATCCTCTTTCCTTATAATTACAGCTTTGGTAGTTGTAGAGCCAACATCAAGTCCCAAGATACAAATATCGCCATCTTTAGCTTTGCTTCTTTCCATTGTTTTAAATTGCACCTTGTCCTTAAAATTCTTAAGCGGCTGGTGAAAAACAAAAGAGCTCTTTCGAGGAATAAATATATCAGTAAAATCTTCTATTATATTTACTTCATGTTTAAGTCCGTAAAGTGCAGCACCCAATGCTTCGAAGTAAGATGCTTCGGAAGGAATCTCTATCTCCGGTATTTTCTTCTTCAAGAAATCTATTACTACTAAATTTTTCGTTACTCCGCCGACAACCATTACCTTGCCGGTTTTAATTTTTTTAAGCAAGTCTTCAACTTTTTCTGCCATCATTAACGACAGTCCCGCAGCAACTTCTGACTTTCTTATCCCTTTATTTAAAGCATGGGTACAATCCGATTTACAGAATACAGAGCACCTGCCGGAAACTTTGAATGGTTCAGCATCCTTAGCGATTTTTACTACTTCTTCGAGACTGATATCCATTCTTTTAATTTGCTGCAGAAAGAACTCTCCTGTTCCTGAGGCACATTGATTCCTGGTGATTACATTTGATATTTTCCCTTCATCATCAATAGTATATACCATGAAAGTCTCGCCGCCGAGAGAGGCAACAGCCGAATAAGCTTCATTATTTTTGTTGAGATATGTAAATGCAAGTTCTGTTGCTTCCGGTTCTGAAATATTTGTAAACTTAACGAGCTTGCGGAATTTGCGCCCGGTTACAACTACGGGAATATGAACGATTGATTGATTGAATGGCTGAATGGATGGATGAGCGAATTGAATAAGCTTTTCTTTAAATATTTTTCTCGGGTCTCCGTTGTGAGGAAGCGTGAGTACGTTCTCTATATTTATCTTTTCACTACTTTTTTTAATTCTAACAAATGAAATTGAGGAGGCGCCAAGACAGGCGCCAATGACTTCCTCCCATGCAGGAATAATTTCTTTCATCTAAACTCTATATCCCGTAAAAAGCTTAATGTAAAAGTAGGTATTTAACAATATTAGGTCTGACACTATAACTATCTAGCATTTGGAATGCCAAATATAATCTTAGAATGTGTGAAATTTTATTACATAAAATAAGGGCTTACAAGGCTTTTTTTAAAAAATCCCCTTAAAATGACTATTTCCTAAGCCTTTTCTAATGTTAAAAAATTCTCAACTATGATTTAGAAGCAAAATTCTTCCTTCTTTTGAAAAAAGTATATCCAGTTGGAGAAGAATATGGATAGAGACTGGGGAAGGTTATCCGATCTTTTCGGGTTTCATTGGGAAATAGGTCATCCGTTAGTCATGAGTAGTGGTGAAATTCCAACCCAATGAATATTCAATGTTTAATTTAAGAATTCAAATTACGTTTCAATTTTTCCTTTAAATAAATCGCCAATAGGAAAAGTCATATCATAATCATTCCAATTTAAATTGCCGTCAACTATCAGATAATTAGAAAATAATTTTTCATTGCGGTATTTTTTGATAGATGGATAACGAGCCCCGTTTAGAAAAGGTTTAAAATCAACAAGTCTTTCTGCTCTATCATTAAATTTAATTCTTATAGCAAAATTGCCAAGATATTTTGCATTCTCAATTGATATCGTTTGTAATTCATCAGCGCAAAATTACAAGGTTAGATTCCGGGTCAATACTGATTTACATCAGCACAGGTCCGGAATGACACTTTTTAGTCAACCCCTTGAACGCTACTGCTATTTTATATTTTCTACAATAATATCACACCTTCAGTGTTCAAAATTCTGTTAACGGTACTTTCGGCTAAAGCTTTGGGGTCTTTGATTATTTATTTATACCTTCTAATGTAAATAAGAAAGCGTAATTCAAAGCTAAATCCTTTAAATAATCAAAGCGTCCGCTTGCACCGCCATGACCATAATCCATGTTTGTATGAAGAAGAAGAAAGTTATTATCTGTTTTCATGCTCCTTAATTTTGCAACCCATTTTGCAGGTTCAAAATATTGTACCTGACTGTCATGTAAACCTGTAGTAACAAGCAGATTGGGATAGTTCTTCCTTTCAACATTTTCATAAGGGCTGTAACTTTTTAAATAGAAATATGCATCTTTATTGTTCGGATTTCCCCATTCTTCATATTCGTTAGAGGTCAGCGGGATATTTTCATCCAGCATAGTATTAACCACATCAACAAAGGGTACTTCTGCAATAACACCATGCCATAAATCGGGAGCCATATTTGTAACAGCACCCATAAGGAGACCACCTGCACTTCCTCCTTCAGCATACAAATGTTCTCTGCTTGTATACTTTTCCTTAACTAAATATTCACCGCAGGCAATAAAATCGGTAAAAGTATTTTTCTTATTCATCATTCTACCGTCTTCATACCATTTGCGCCCCATTTCCTGTCCTCCGCGTATATGTGCGATTGCAAATACAAAACCTCTGTCTAATAAACTTAAACGGCTGCTGTTAAATCTTGCATCCATACTGTATCCATAACTTCCGTATCCATAAAGAAGCAATGGGGCTTTTCCATCCTTTACAAATCCTTTCTTATAGACAAGTGATATTGGAATTTTGGTTCCGTCTTTTGTAATAGCATATAAGCGTTCAGTTACATAATTATCGGCATCATAACCTCCTAAAACCTCCTGTTGTTTCTTCAGCACCTTTTCTCTGGTGTTCATATTATAATCGAAGGTAGAATTTGGAGTGGTTAGAGAAGTATAAATATAACGTAAGGAAGTGTTGTTATACTCAGGGTTATCTCCGAAATTTGCCGTGAAGGCTGCCTCACCAAAGTCGATATAATGTTCCGAATTATTTTTTAAATTTATTATACGCATTCTCACCAATCCGTCTTTTCGTTCATTAAGAACAATAAAATCTTTAAACTCCTCTACACCCTGGAGCAGCACATCGCTACGGACCGGAATTACCTCCTTCCAGTTTGATTCAGATGTTTTACTGAGCGGACATTCCATAAGTTTAAAGTTTTTAGCATCGTCTTTATTCGTATATATTAGAAATTTATTATCCAGAGGTATGATATCATATAATACGTTTTTCATTCGAGGCTGAAATACCCTGGACTTTTCACCTGGTTTATCTGCATTAATGAATCTAAATTCTGAAGAGTTGGTAGCTTGGGAGAAAATAAAAATAAATTTTTTATTTTTGCTTTTATAAACACCGATATAGTTGCTCTTATCTTTTTCTTCATAGACTAGTATATCTTCAGCAGAATCTGTTCCTAAAGTGTGTCTTTTTATCTTTTCCGATAGAAGAGTTACCGGATTTTTAGAAGTGTAAAACAGTGTCTTATTATCATTTGACCAGCATGGATCTCCTTCGGTATTTTCTATTTCATCATTCAATATTTCATTGGTCTGAAGGTTTTTTATAAAAATTTTGTACTGTCTCCTGCTTACTTCATCTACAGCATAAGCAATCAATTTATTATCGGGTGAAACAGAAATACCTCTAACCGCATAATAAGGATGTCCTTCTGCCATCTTATCAACATCCAGCAATAACTCTTCCTCTGCGTCCAGACTTCCTTTTTTACGGCAGTACTTATAATACTGCTTGCCATCATCGGTACGAGTATAATAATAATAGCCGTTTCTAAAAACAGGTACGCTTTCGTCTTTCTCTTTAATTCTTCCTTTCATTTCTTCGAATAAATCCGATTGAAATTGTTTTGTACCACTCATTACTGTATCTAAATATGAATTCTCTGCATTAAGATAATTAACAACTTTTGTACTATCGGGTCCTTTGCCGAAATAGTCGTACATCCAGTAATAATTATCTAATACACTATCTCCATGTATGGTTCGCCAATGTTCTTTTTTATCGGCAATAGGAGCAACCGCAGTTCTAAACTGTGCATTCAGTTCTATTGCAAATAATAAAAAGCTTAATAAAAAGAATATTTTTTTCATATACAATTCCGTAACAATTAACAATTAACAATTTACAATTAACATGTTTCTATTTTTTTCTATTTAGTTTTATTTTTTCGACAATACTTCCCGCCAGATCCCTGATGAACGGTTCAGAATCTTTCTCAGCCATTTCCTTTGCTCTTGTTAATAAGGCAGGTGATTTGAAATTTGAAATTGATTTCAGAACAACTTTCCTTATACCTGCATCGGGATCGTTTCCCATTAACTCTGTTATCTTCTTTGCATTAGTTTCTGATAGGTTACGGATACCGGCTGCAGCTGCTGCCCTTATAACAGGTTCATTACTAACAGCCGCTTTTTCGAGAATTGCCTTTGCCTTTGTTCCGGAGATAAGACTGGCTAAATAAACAGCTTTTGATGCAAGTCCTAAATCACCTCCTTGTGCCAGTTCCGATAGGAAGGGGAGAGCTTTAGAACCTAATTGCTTTGCCTTTGAGTAATCTACCTCTTCCGGATCCAGGAGATTACGTACATCTTTCATAGTAATTGGCATGACTCCCTCCTTATGATGTTTTATAAGTTAGTAAACTATCGCGCATTGTATTAACTTCGGTAGAGATTAAATCAGGCGGGGGATTAGTGATATTTGCAGTTCCGTTCCCGGTCATTAATCGATTATTATCATTTACATGAAATAAACCGAGCACATGCCCAAGTTCATGTCCGAGAGTCCAGACACTAGCTATTTGAGCAACCACTGCACCCGGCTGACCTGCAGGGAAAGCAGCGCAGCCGTTAAATACCGGAACAGTAGACCTGACAAAATATACAACTGCATCCGAACCCCAAGCATTATTCCGGTTAGCAAACAATTGTGTTTGTTCGGATGTTACAGAACCCATATTACATGAACCAACATTCACATCATTAAGTGCAGGCAGATTCAATGATTCCGTACTGACTCTATGTACGCGGATTCCAACCGATTCATATACCTGCTGCATAGCAACAAACATTCTTTCTATAGAGATATTCGGATTTGTCAAAATCTTGACATGAATGCGGTAAGTTTGTTCACCTACTTCGAAATGATTATCGGCAGTATTCAACAACCATCCGCCGAACCGGGTACCATTCGGCTTCATCATTGGTACATTAAAGGTAGTGCCGGTAAAATGTAAAACTCCAATTCCCCATGGACTACTGACAAGAATATCATCCCTTCTATCACCGGTAAAATCGGCAATGCTGTCAAAATGATTATCGGCAGTATTAAGGAGCCATCCGCCAAACCGGGTACCATTAGGGGACATCATTGGAACATTGAAGGTATTCCCGGCGAATTTAAGAATCCCGATACCCCATGGACTGGCAATAAAAAGTTCTGCAATTCCATCTCCATCAAAATCTGCTGCCGGTCCAATACGATTATCAAGAGAATTTAATAGCCACCCGCCAAACCTTGTTCCATTGGGCGCCATCATTAATGCAATAAGGGTATTGCCTGAAAGCTGAAGAACTCCTACACCCCATGGGCTTAATATTACAATTTCAGCTTTATCGTCACCGTTTAAATCTGCTATTGTAACCAGATGGTTATCATTAGTATTTAGAAGCCACCCACCGAATCTTGTACCATTAGGAGCCATCATAGGAACAGTAAATGTATTTCCTGAAAGCTTAAAAATTCCAATTCCCCACGGACTGCTGATCATTATTTCATCTTTTCCGTCTCCGTCTACATCCCCTACAAGTCCGAAGCGATTATCAGCAGTATTAAGGAGCCATCCGCCAAAACGAGTTCCATTTTCAGCCATTATAGGTACAGTGATTGTATTCCCGGAGAGCTTGAAAATACCGATGCCCCAGGGACTTGTTACCAATATTTCAGCTTTTCCGTCACCATCGAAATCGCCAACAGGGCCGTAGCGGTTATCTCCGGTATTAAGCAGCCAACCGCCGAAACGTGTACCATTGGGTGCCATCATTAGTGCTGTAAGTTTATTCCCGGAGAGTTTCAGAATCCCTATACCCCATGGACTGGAAATAAATATTTCGGTTTTTCCATCACCATCAAAATCTGCAGTAAGATCAAAGCGGTTATCGGAAGTATTCAATAACCACCCGTTAAAACGTGTACCATTTGGAGCCATAAATTTTGCGTTAAGGGTGTTTCGAGAGAGCTTTAATATCCCTATGCCCCAAGGACTGGTAACAAGAATTTCCGAAACACCGTCGCCGTCAAAGTCGCTTTTCCTTATTGCCATGTTTCCTCCTCTTGATTTGACCTAATTTGTTTGGGAACAATTATTTATTTTATTTAATCGAATTCCAGCGAAATTGTTATGCTTGTTTGGGAAAGAACAAGGATTAAACGATAGCTTTTAATTCCTCCAAGAAATTTTGCAGAAAGGGATAGTTCGGATTTAATTTATACTTAGAATATACAAAAATGACTTTTTTGAAAAATCTGTCTTATAATGTAAAAGGGCCTGTGACAGAAGTTAAAAAAATTTCTAAAATCTTAAGTTTACTCTCATTGAAATATTTTTACCTCAATAAGATATATTCTAAATACCAGTTAATTTTTTCATCGTATAACTTAGATAATAAAAATCTTATTCTCAATAGATCATTTTTTTAAACATAATTAGAGAAATTAGAGATATATTATAAAACGGAGCTTTCATAAAGTTAAATATAGTAATAATCAACCTTAAGAATATGTTACAGCTTCATCAAACATGCGAATAACTGAATTTCTATTCTCCGGTGCTTTATGGAAAGTTATTTCTGCTGAAGATCTCCTTGTAAAGCTTCTTACGGTAATCTCTCCTGTAACACGTGGAGAACCCGTTGACTACTCATAGTCTTGAACTGTTAATAACGGCGAATTACCAGTGTCAACATTGTATTAAATCCGAAGAGTATCCTATTGCACCGCTTTTAAAAGTTTTTGAAATAATAGGATATGTATAAGTTAGTCGATATATTCTTTGTCTTTCCAGTACCACCATTTTAGTTTTTCTTTTTCATATTCTTTTTCTGTTGTAAAGTAGACTGCGCAGCGGAATGTATATAGAACACAAACATCATTTTCAATCCCTTTGAATGCATTTAACTGAGCATAAAGTTTTTTAGGACTATGATCTTTAAGATCATTAATATTCCTTATTCCAATATTCCAGAGGTCACCGGCAATTGATTTACCCACTCCTGGAATTGTCTGTAATTCTCTTAATGCCTGCTCTTTTTTAGCCATTGTTTTATAAAAATTTTTTTCTAATCCCTTAATAAATTAGAAAATTAAAGATATAATCTCAAATGCGTGGGGCTTTTCATTGACACCTCCTTAATCTTTTTCTTTCTGTTATTGTGGCTAAAGCCTAATCCATCTCATCCTTTCTGTCCGTTGTATAATCCAACGGGAATAGTTAATGATATTCAATCGAAAATTTGAACTTAAACCTTGAACTTAAACTCATACTTAACTATGTTTTATTTATTCTAATATAGCAGTACAGTATGCAAGTTTTAAGTAAAATTTTTTTATTTGGAATTTTTTTTATTATTTCATTTCAATTCTCTGAACCTTTCTGCCAGGAGAAGTTATCTGAAACGCAAATTGATTCTTTAGTTTCAAAGGGGAAGCAGGAAATATTAGATAAGGAATGGGGAGATGCAATTGATACCTTTGATGATCTAATGGATTACGAACCTGATAATCTAATTGCTAATTATTATTATGCTATCGGGGAGCGGGAAACGGGCAGAAACAGGAATCCCGTAGAACGCATATTAAGATATAACAGCTGCGAAAGACATTTAAAAAAGATTATTAGTATTGATTCAACTTTTAAGGATACGTATTACCAGCTTGCTGTGTTAGAGTTTTACCGACATAATTATTTCGATGCAACGGATTTGGCTAAACATCAACTGGAAGTAAATGATACCCTTAAAAGTGCTTTAACCGGAATTTTCCATTTATATGATATCATGCTTGAACATGAAGGGAATGATAAAATACAAATCTATCTTAACTCCAATAATTCGGATTATGACAAATATTCATTGGGTGAATTTTACCGAAGGGCGGATTCACTTGGGAAGGCTGAGTATATTTTCAACTCAATTATAAAAGAACATTTAAGGATTCCTCTAATTCCGGTTTATCTGTCGCTTGTAAGATTAGATGTTCAGGAAAATAAATATGAAGAAGCGGATGCTGCTTATTGGAAAGCAGTTGAATTGGTTTCTTCGCATGTTGAATTAGAAATGATATTATATGACTTTGAATATATTTTAAATAGAAGAGAATATAAGATATTATATGCTCCTTTAAGTCTTGATAAATTTAAAGAGGCAATGAGGATATTCTGGACTGAAAGGAATCCGCTCCCATCTCTACCATACAATATGCGCTTAATTGAGCACTATAAAAGGCTCATTTATGCTGAAAAAAATTTCAGGTATGACGGAGTAAGGCTTAATATTTATGATGCCAATAAACTGGAATCTATAAATCATCCGCCATGGTACTATTTAAATGATAAATTTAATGATTGCGGAATTATTTATATACGGTTTGGAGAACCGGATGATAAGATAGTTATTCCAGGTGAAAGTCTTGTATCTAAGACATCATGGCTTTATGAAGCAAACAACCGGCACCCCAGAATGATTTTTTACTTCATGATAGAAAGAGACGCGCCTCCAGGTTACTGGACTCTGGTTCCTATGCTGCTTGACCTGGATTATTTAGAAGCTCTGGAGCTATGGGATGCAAGATATCATAATGTAGATCCGCAGCATTTAGATACGTGGTATAAATTTGAAGATGAAGGAATTAAAACTGCCGAGACAGGATTAACAACAGATTCTTTTACTTGGCCGAAAGAAATTAAATCTCTAAAAGCAGAATTTACAATTAATCAGTTCCGGGCGGATGATATTTCAAATTTGTTTTATCTGGATTATGCAATACCATTAAACGAATTTACTGAGGGAGAGATTGGTAATGATCCTGTTCCTTTGAAAGTTGAGGTTTCAATCTTTGATACTTCTATGAACCCAGTTACGAGAAAAGTCGAAAATCTGCAAATAAATAAATCTGATAAACACATTTATAAGAGCATGTATATTAATGGTAATAGTTTTTTACTTAAAAGACAGAAATATATTATATCGATGGATATCAGTGAACCGGGAGATAGCAGGTTATTTGGAGCATATTTTAATTTTAATCTTTCCGACTTTAATGATAGTTTATCATGCAGCAGTTTGGAACAAGCATTTAGGATAAATACTAATGACGAAAATGAGGAGAGTCGAAGAAATGTAAATATTCTTCCCAATCCTACTTTGAAGTTTAATAAAACGGAAAATGTTTTTACATATTATGAAGTTTATAATTTGTCACAAAATAAGAACGGCAGTACAAGTTATTCCGTAAATTTTGATATCCATCTTAAAGATAAATCAAAAAGCATATGGGATTTTTTCTCTGGTTTATTTAGAAATAACAAAGACTATAATATTTCCATCAGTAATAATTATAAAGATGTAAAAAAAGATGCTGCAAATTATCTGGCTTTTGATATAAGTGAGTTAGAGAATGGAGTTTATGAAATGGTACTGAATATAAAAGATAATAATAACGGGAAGGAAACTTCTACTTCTTCGGAATTGGTTGTGCAGTGATTCGGTTGTCACGCAATAGTCAATGGATGGATGGATAATGTTAGAATGCTAAACCTCGGAGGTTTTTCTAAGAGGCTTAATTGGGAGTATCTTTGTTCGTTTCTAATTCGGCTTGATATTCAAGTAAGTTCCTTTTGAGATTCAGGTATGTTTGTGAAATTACTGTCTGGAAATTCTGCATGTTTTTGAACATTAAAGCTAAAGCATCATTATTATATTTAGGCCGATTGAAATATTCTCTTTTATCAACCAGATATTTATTAAAATCTTCTCTTATTTCCGATTTTATTTCGCATTGATAAATTTCTTCTGATAATATCATCTCTATTTGCTTTTTGAATTCATGTTCTGTGTCATTCAGCTTCTTAAGATTTTCTTCGATGACACTAAAAGTTGTTTTAAATCGTATAAAGCAGGTCCCGTTCAGCATGTTAATATAACATTGTATTTTTTTATCGTATCCATCATCAACGAAGAAAAAAGATTGATAGAGCTGCTTTAATTCTTCTTGCTTTCCTTTCCCTTTCGCTAAGAAATAGAAATAATTATAAATTCTTGTGTCATTTTCTTTTAATTTATCCTTAATTTCTTTTGATTCTTTTTCAAGTATCTTTACCAAGTTTTTACATTCTCTAAAAGAATATTTATTACCGTCATAATCGAAAGTTTTAACTTTATAATCTCCACCAGATATCTGTTTTAAAATGATAAGATCATTTTCCAGGGCATTGGAAGTATATACAGTATCAATCATACTGTCGCCAAAAAAGGATGAAATATCAAAATTAACAGTTTCAGGTTCGTCATTCGAAACCATCTCAATATCTATTTGACAGGGATTTTTGGAATTGTAATAACCATTATACATTTTGTTGAAGGAATTCTTTTTATATTCGGTAGTGTAATTCCTAATAAATTCTTCGGATTCAATACAGGTTTCCTGACCATTGTAATTTATTTCTGAAAAGAGCTTTTCTGTAATCTCACACCCCAATTTGTCTATATTTGAAAAAAGAGTTGATGCGGGATTGCAGTTTTTAACTTTTACTTTTCTTTCAAGTTTATGTAAATTAGCAATTCTCTCAGGTGTGCCTGGATGAGATGCCCACTGGTCTTTGATCGTTAATTTAGATTTGTTGTACTTAGATAAATGTTCAATGGTTACCTGCGGCAGATTATTTTCTATTCTCAATTTGCTCTCTTTGGCGAGCAATTTCATTACAAATTCATGCTGCGGGAAAATGTTTTTGGTTTTAATAGAATCAGAGATTCTTTCGTTATAATAATCTAACACTGAATTATAGGAATAATCTGATAATTCAAGTCTTAGCAAAGAACTAATTAAAGAGTCGGAACCAGCTATATTTGCAGCAACTTCATCTGCATGAAATTCCATTTCGCGTGACAATCCCATGTAAGTTATATTTACTATGTTATAAACCTTTTTAAGTATCCATTTTATTCCTTCTACAATTTTCCCGGCTAGAATTATAAAAAGGGTAATCAATATATGAACTTTGGCCCATCCTTTTAATAATGATTCAAAGGATTCATTATCATGAAGCAAATTATAGATTACCCGGTTCACATTATAAACATAACTCCCGATCTTCATAGTCTTTTGTGAAAAATGGCCGAATTCATGAGCTAAGATTGCTTCAAATTCATTAACTGTAAGTGAATTTATGAGGCCGATTCCTATTTGAATATTTTTTTTAACCGGGAAGAACATACTACGGAAATTTGATTCATAAAATACATATGCGTTTACTTCAGGTGAAATATAAACCTTTTTTGGAAAATCGGTTTTTACCTTATTTACAATTTGCCCAATAAAAGCGAATAATTGCGGTTCATCGGTTTCTTTGATTTCAATTAGATTAGAGCGGTTAATAGAATGTTTTTTGAACATGAATTTAACCAGGAAAATGAAAACCAGGACTCCCATGCTAACTAAACCAGCTCCGATCCCCAACGAATATAAATTAGGATTTAATGATATTAGTGTTATTCCTCCCCAGCTGCTGATTATTGTTAAAGAGAGGGCAAATATAATTAAAAACAGGTAAATGAATAGAAAAAATCCTATTGACAGGACTGCTAGAAGAGTCGTCTTCTTAAAACCATTTGAAATTTGGGTCTCCCGCTGCTTCATAAAGTAATTATCGATAGTTTTTTCCCCTTTTTAAGTGGTTTTAGAATGAATTCGCTAATTTAATTTTAATAAGAGGAAAGGTTTTTATTTTTTTGAGTGCTAATGTGGGTCAATATATCACCACTACGGGGTTTTGTGCATAATTTCATTTAATTTGCTAATAATATTTCACACCTAACGGTGTTCATTTTTGATAAAGCGGCTAAAATTGAATGATTGAAATAAGATAAATAAATATTATTTGGATGTCGCAATTAACCCTCTAAATTGCCGTAGTTGTACCTTTTCCAATATCATCGTCTACTATAAGTTTACTTAAAACCTTATAAATAAATTTAATTCTTTTATTAACAAAAACTACAGGAGGATCAAATGAAATCAATTAATCCGTATCTAAATTTTTCCGGAAATACCGAAGAGGCTTTCAACTTTTATAAATCGGTTTTTGGAGGTGATTTTTCTATGCTCCAGCGTTTTAAAGATACACCTGAAGCAGGAAAAATATCAGACGAAGAGAAGGAAAAATTAATGCATGTTTCTTTACCTATAGGAAAAGGAAATATTCTTATGGGAACGGATGCATTGGAATCGCAGGGATGGAAGTTGACATTCGGAAATAACTTCTCTCTTGCAGCTGAAACAGAGAGTAAGGAAGAAGCAGATAAGATTTTTAAGGGACTTTCTGAGGGTGGTCAGGTAACAATGCCACTTGCCGATACTTTCTGGGGTGCATACTTCGGAATGACGAAAGATAAGTTCGGAATTCAATGGATGGTTAGTTATACATATCCGCAAAATAAATAGTAGTTTTGAGTACCGAGAATTGGTCTTTAGCCCCGAGTCTTGAGTATTGAGTCCTGAGTTATCCCTATAGGAAGAATCTCAATAATTATTTATTTCGAGGGTGACCAAAAAGTAGAGATTGTCATGCTGAACTTGATTCAGCATCTGTTTTCAGCGCAAAATTGAAAGGTTAGATTCCGGGTCAATACTGATTTACATCAGCACAGGTCCGGAATGACACTTTTTAGTCGGCCCCTCTTGGATTTAAGCTTTTTTTATAGTATCTACAATAATATCACACCTTTGGGGTTCAAAATTCGGTTAACAGTGATTCTCCTCAAAGGATGACATATTTTTTTGGTCAACCTCGTTCTTTCATAGGGGGTCAACTCTTATTATCAATAAAACTTGTGATGATTTGTTCATAATAGGAATGTAAAGCATTTGATATTAGTGAAATAATTCTAAATTTTTGGGAAATAAAAAAGGAGGGCTCTATGATAACAAAAGAAAACTTAACCAAATTATTTAGAAAGGAATTTGCGACTACTCTTAAAGTTATGCGTGCATACCCGGAGGATAAGTTAGATTTTACTCCACATGAACGTTCGTCAACAGCAAATCGTATAATGTCCACATTTGTATTTGAGATGTTCCTGATAGAATTATATGTATTTGGAGATAATCTTGATAAATCCGTATTCCAAAGCTATAAACCGGACAATCTGCAAACTCTCATTGATGATTTTGAAAAACAATCGTCTAACATTATTGATAGATTAAGTTATTTATCGGATGCGGAAATGAGTAAACAGGTTGAATTTGCGGGGGTTAAATTTGCTGCGGATGAATTCATGCTTATGATGCTCTTCGATCAAATACATCATAGGGGACAAATGTCGGTTTACATAAGATTGGCCGGCGGGAAGGTTCCGTCAATTTATGGACCTTCAGCGGATGATTCTTCGAGAAATCTGTGATGGAGGAGTGATGGAGTTGTGGAATGATGTATGCAAAATAAAAGGGGTGCAGACGGTTGTCACTCCGTGGTCATTCGATGGAAAGAATGGTTGAATGATGAGGAATGTTTAAACTCCAAATTATAAATATCAAAAGACTAATAAATAACAATATTCAAATATCAATTATCAATTATTCAAACGTTGAAATGATGGAATTATTATTTTAATAAATTGAGAAGTTGAATGAGCGGACTTTCTGTGACGAATTTGTATTTTTATTTGGAGTAGTTTTACTTCTAACACGAGGACTTATTGTGTGACATTTTTGTCAATCTTTTAAAGAATTATTGGATGAAAAACGGGTGGATTTGGTGAGTTTTTGGGATTCTGTTAGCTTGGAGTTACCTTGGATTTATCTTGGAGTTGTACCGGAGTTGGAACGGAGGTGCATTTAGGAGTGAAAAGGGTGCGGAAAGTATGTGTCAAAATTGACAATCGATTGGTTCATAAATAGTAAAATATTTTTAGATTTTTGTAAGGGCAATTGAATTTTTAGCTTGCTCTTTTACCTTGCATCAGCATATTGACTGCATCATCAAGAGAACCTGCTCTTATAACTTCACCGGAATTAACAAAATAAATTTCGTCTGCGTTTTCTATTGTATTCAGCCGGTGTGCAATAATTACTTTAGTACTTGTTTTGGGTAATTTCTTTAAAATTTCTTCAAGAAGCTGTTCAGTAACAGTATCTATGTTTGCTGTAGCTTCATCTAATATCAACAGTTCAGGTTTCCGAAGTATAGTTCTTATAAAAGCAATTAATTGCTGCTGACCCAAGCTTAGTCCGTGTCCCGATGTTTCTACCTTTGTATTAAGTCCTGATTCGAATCGTTCAATTAAGCTTGCCAGACCTGCATTTTTTAATATTTCCATTAATTGATCTTTAGAAAAGTTTCGATATTCACTATTGCCGTATAAAATGTTTTCTTCAACGGTTCCGGTAAACAGGAATGGTTCTTGAAGAATAAAACCGATCTTTCCTGTTCTCTCTTCAGGAGTATAACAGCGTATATCTTTGCCGTTTAGGAAGACAGTTCCTGTTGTAGGATCATACAGCCTAGCAATTAATGAAGCAGTCGTAGTTTTTCCGCCTCCTGTTGGACCAACGAAAGCATATGTTTTTCCACTTTCCAGTTCAAAATTTACATTATGCAGTACTTCACTACTATTTGGATAAGCAAAAGAAACATTTCTGAAAGAAATAATTGAAGATTGGTTTTTTAATTTTTTCTCTTCAGTAAAAGGAATAACGGTAAGATTAGTTTCCAAATTAAATATTACAGAAATTCTATCCCATCCGGCTAATGCAACCTGAAAGTTAGCCCATAAAGCAGCAAGTTGTCTGAGCGGGTTATAAAAGCTTGTAATATATGCAAGAAAGCTGATTAAAAATCCAATAGTAAAATCACCGGCTGAAATCAGGTAAATACCGAATACCAGGACAATCATCTGTCCAATATTTGAAAAGAAACCATAAATGGGCATTAATAAATTGTTTGCCAGACCGGCAGATACCGCATTCGTATAGTTTTCCTTATTGGATTGATTAAATTTCTCCCTGAAATAGTCTCTCCTATTAAAGGCAACAATTACTTTGAAATTATTTAAGCTTTCCTGAACAGCAGAGCTTAAAATTCCATTACTTTTAAGACTGGCGTCATTTTTCCTCTTAATCCATGGGGAGACAAAACGGGTAAAAAGCCAGATAACTATTGCAGGCGATAGTGCAGCAGCTCCCAAAGGAAAATTTATTGACAATAAAAAAATACCGGATCCAATCATAATAAGGATAAACCGGAGAAACTGCATTAAAGATTGTGAAAAGAACTGGTTTATCTTATCGGTATCATTATTAATTCTGGATATTAAATCACCGGCTTTATTCTGGTTAAAAAAATCTACCGGCAGTTCCTGAAGCTTATTAAATAATGAATTGCGGAGAGTATAAAGCATATCCTGACCGACAGTACCCATAAGTTTTGTTTGAATATAACCTGCAATAAGAGATATAATGTACATTATGAATAAAATACCGCTGAAGATAAAGACTCCATGATATTGCTTTGTCCGGATAAAATTATCAACTGTATATCCGATAATTACAGGACTTAAAAGGTTAAGAATTGCCGTAACGATCATGGCGATTGAAGCCATTATTAGAATTCTTTTCCCGGCAACTATTTGAGTTAGGAGACTTTTTATTGCAGCAAAAGTAGAACTCTTACCCGCATCTTTGGATAATATATTAAGATTGTAATTCATAATGACTGGTGCTTCGCTGTGAGTTATAGATTTGAATATATTCGGGACAATTTTCGAGAAGATCCTCGTGTTTACCTACGGCAATTATTTCACCTTCCATTATCAAGATAATCCGGTCAAAGTTTTCTACCGGTCCAATTTTTTGAGTAACGGAAATCAGTGTAATACCGTTATAACTGCCGTTGACATTTGATAATATTTTCTTTTCAGTCTGGTAATCTACTCTAGCAGTAAAATCATCGAGCAATAAAATCTTAGGATTTAATGAAAGAGCACGTGCCAGCATAATACGCTGTTTTTGACCTCCGGAAAGGCTCGTACCGCGTTCAGAAACAATTGTATCGAGCTTATGAGGCAGAGAATCAATAAAATCCTTAAGTTCTGCAGTTTCAATAGCTTTAGATAATGATTCATCTGTTACGCTATTATTAAAAGCAATATTTTCTCTTAGACTCAGATTAAACATAATACTGTCCTGGAAAACGATACCTATCTGTTTATGAAACGGTTCTTTTTTATAATCTTCGATATTGTGTCCGTCAATTTTAATAATCCCGGAATTTGGCTTAGTCAGCCCTGTCAATAAATAAAGCAGTTGTGTTTTACCGGCAGCAGTAGGTCCGATAATTGCGGTCCGCGATCCCTCATTTATGATAAAGGAAATGTTTTTAAGTATGGGTTTATTCTTATACACTACATTTACGTTATCGAATTCAATATTTCCATGAAGCGGTTTATCGATAATTCCGGCATCAATTTTATCTTCAGCACTTAAAATCCTTTCTATTCTTTGATAGGAAACCGAAGCTGTCGCAATTACATTACTCATAAAACCGATAATAATAATCGGGAAAATCAGTATTGTTATGTAACTATTGAAAGCCGCAAAATTGCCGAGCGACATAGTTCCTGTAATTACAAAATGACCTCCCAGAGCTAATACAGAAAGAGTTGCCAGATTAGCGACAAAAGTAATTATGGGAACTAATGTTGCAAATAATTTGATAATTGAAATTCCTATATTTTTAGCTTCTGCGCTTGCATCAAGAAATTTCTGATATTCTGCATTTTGTGAATTAATTACACGGATTACAGCAGCACCTAGAATGCTTTCGTTAATAACTTTATTTAACCAATCTATGACTTCACGGCCCCTTTTGAAGAGTATCCTAACCTTTTTTAAAACAATAAAAAAAGTCCCGCCAATAATGGGTATTATAGCAATAACGGTTAACGCCAGTTCCCAGTTTATAGTTAATAAAAGTATAATAGTTCCTATAATGATGAACAGTGAAGAAACTATAGAAGAAATTGCCTGGGATACAAATGTTTTAACAGAATCTATATCAGATGTCAGGTTTGTTAATAGTACTGACGGATTAGATTCCTGTATAAAAGCGTAACTCTGTCCGGATATTTTATCGGAAAGTTTTTCTCTTAAATCCTTTGCTACCCGTTCGGAAGTATAAGTTTGAACTATGCTCTGAAGATATGTGAAAATAAATATTATTAAAGATGCGGATAAAAACTCAATTGCAACTGTTTTGAAAACATAACTTCCGCCGGTAAAAGAATCGATCCCGTGAGAGATAATCTTCGGGATAATAAGGTTAATCCCATTGGCGATAAGTACTAAAAATATCAGCAATGAAATCATCTTACTAT
This sequence comes from uncultured Bacteroidota bacterium, assembly GCA_963740945.1. Taxonomy (GTDB): domain Bacteria; phylum Bacteroidota; class Ignavibacteria; order Ignavibacteriales; family Ignavibacteriaceae; genus CAVQBP01. The sequence continues at coordinate 66,401 of CAVUGE010000022.1, forward strand.
ATGGCTTAATTAAAGATGTAAGCTTCGGCTTTACTGATTTTCCTTCAATCTTATTTCTTTTGATGCTTTTCATTACTATTTTTTATTTTGAATGGCAAAATTAGGAAAATATTTTAAGTTAATTGGTGAACTAATTAATGCATTTATACGATGGTCATTCAATGGTCATTCGTATTGTCATTTGATTGTTTTTATATAGAGACGTATAAAAGGTTGGAATATTTTAAATATTGTTGGATTCTATAACTATTATTATAAGGGAAGGTCTCTTAGATTTTCATTAGTGGAAAAAGTGATAAACCCAAACCTCCGAGGTTTAGGAAAACCTCGGAGGTTTTCTTAAATTTAATGCCATAATACCTATATTTAGGTGAGATCATTTCAAAGGTATTCTATGCTCCGTAAAATCAATCTTCTATTATTAGTTTTATCTTCAATATTTTTTAACCATTATTATATTTTCGGTCAATCAAAAGAATCAGGAGTAAGTTTGAAAATTAATGATGAAGGATATTATGAAGTTCCCGGACTTAATATTATGGTATTTAATGATTTTTATCCCGAAGGTCATCAGGGAGGTTTAACTATAGTTCAATTTGGAAACAGGGCTGCTGCAAACGGAGATATTAGACTTGAACCAACACCCGGCCAATGGTCTCCGGTTCCTAAAGTTGGAGATAGAAAGATTGATAAAGATAAAGGAATAATAACAGTTAATTTATCATATCCGGATTCCAGTAAAGATGAAAAAGGTTTCAATCCGATAGTTTATCCTCCTTTAATATTCAATTATACGATAAAAACTGAAGCAGCTGGTAAAAGCATTAAAGTAATTGTAGATCTTGATAAAGCTTTGCCTGATAAATGGGCAAATCAAATAGGATTTAATCTGGAATTGTTTCCCGGCCAATATTTCGGTGAACATTACCTAATGGATGGCAAACCAGGAATATTTCCAAGTCAGGCAAACGGACCAATGGTTTTAGATCATGATCATAATCTTCAGGTTACACCTTTAGCAGCCGGGAAAGAATTTATTGCGGCACCGGGAAATAATAGAAAAGAAATAAAATTTGTAAGTAAAAGAAGAGATCTGCAATTAATTGACGGCAGAGGTTTGCACAATAACGGGTGGTTTGTTTTGCGCTCTACAATTCCGGCAGGTGTAGATAAAAATGCGGTTGAATGGATAATAAGTCCGGTAATTGATACAACATGGAGCTATGAACCTGTTATCCAGGTTTCACAGGTAGGATATCATCCGAAACAGAATAAGTTTGCAGTTATTGAATTGGACAAGTTAACAGAGAATTTTAAATCAATTCAGTTAGTAAAAATTAATACTGATTCGCAGGAAGTAGTCAAATCAATTAAAGAACCGAAAAAATGGGGTAATTTTTTACGATATACATATTTGCGATTTGATTTCAGCGACATAATTGATGAGGGCTTATATGAAATAAAGTATGGGGATATAGAGTCAAATAAGTTTGAAATTAAAAATGATATTTATTCTAGGCATGTCTGGCAGCCGACATTAGAATATTTTCTGCCTATTCAGATGTGCCACATGAGAGTAGAAGAAAAATATAGAGTATGGCATGGACTATGTCATATGGATGATGCGGTAATGGCTCCTATAAATCAGGATCACTTTGATGGTTATACGCAAGGTCCTTCCACATTAACAAAATATAAATCAGGGGAACACGTTCCGGGACTGAATGTAGGTGGATGGCATGATGCCGGTGATTATGATTTAAGGGTAGAATCTCAAGCCGGCACTGTTTACAAGCTTTCTATAGCTTACGAACTTTTCAAAGATGATTATGACGGGACATCAATTAACCAGGAAACAAGATTTGTTGAAATACATCAGCCTGATGGGAAACCCGATATCCTTCAGCAAATAGAGCATGGTTTATTATCTATAACAGGAGGGTATGAATCGCTTGGACGTTTATATAGAGGCATCCAGGAAGCGACACTCCACCAGTATGTTTTGTTGGGTGAAGCTTCAAACGCTACAGATAATTTCGTTTATAAAAAGGGGGAGAATGATGCGATCCTAAACAGGCCCCTGCCCGAGGATGACAGGATGGTTTTTACCGAAATAAATCCTCGTAGAGAGCTTTATACGGCACAGGTATTGGCAGCTGCATACCGCGTAATGAAAAATTTTAATCCTGAATTATCGGAGAAATGTTTAAGAATTTCTGAAGAACTTTATAAAAATAATGTTCAGGCGGATGCTAAAGATAAAATCAATGCTGCTGCAGAATTATATTTAACAACCTCTGATAAGAAATATGAGAAGTTTCTTATGGAAAACCAGGATTTAATAACTGATGATGTATTGCACTACGGTCTGGTTATTGGAAGAGTTGTGAAAAAAATGAATGATGAAAGTTTCACAAAAAGAATTCAAAATGCGGTTATATCAGCATATAAAAAAATAGAGGAACTGCAAAAGGATAATCCATACGGAGTTCCTTACAAACCTTACATATGGGGGGCAGGATGGCAGATCCAATCATTCGGTGTAACGCAATTATTACTTCACATAGATTTTCCGGATATTTTTCCAGCGGAATATGCATTTAACGCACTGAATTTTGTTCTAGGATGCCATCCCGGAGAAAATACAGAATCCTTTGCATCCGGTATAGGGACTAATTCTTTGATAGTAGCTTATGGATTTAACAGGGCGGATTGGACATATATACCGGGAGGTGTTGCCAGCGGAACAGCTTTGATACGTCCGGATTTACCTGAATTGAAAATCTGGCCGTACTTCTGGCAGCAGACAGAATATGTAATGGGCGGGGGAGCAACTGATTTTATGCTGCTGGCATTAGCTGCTGACAGCTTGTTCAATAAATAGAGTAGATGCCCTGATAAATTTTGGGGATGAAGTTAAATTTTTTAAAGTCTGTATTCAATGGTACAACAGAATTATACTGATGCATCAGATGAACAATTAATAAAAGCAATTATTAATAGTGATCACGAGGCTTTTAAAAATTTATATTATAAATATTTCTCGATGCTAATCCGTTTTGCCTGTTATCGTCTGCATTCTACAGATACAGCTCGTGATCTTGTTCAAGAAATATTTTTCCGGGTATGGATAAAAAGACAAAAGCTTGACCCTTCTAAGTCTATTAAATCTTATCTGTATACTTCATTAAACAATTTGATAATTAATCATTCGAGATTAAGTTTTTCCAAAGCAAGTTCACTTGATGATTTGAGATGGAAGAACCTAAAGGATGAAAATTCTCCCGATTTCAACATTGATATTCATACAGCAGTTCAGAAATTACCGGAAAAACTTAAAACTGTTTATACGTTAAGCAGGGTGGAGGGATACAAATATGCCGAAATTGCTGAAATATGTGAAATATCAATAAAGGCGGTGGAAAAAAGGATGAATAAGGCTTTTAAAATTTTGAGAAAGATTTTTGATGAATAGCAGAAGTTATGTAATAATCAGTATTTGAAAGATGACATCTTTATTTTTTAAAAAGATATCTTATTTGAGCATTACATTTTAATAAAAGATGGAAATAAATTTTCTTTTTAAAGATGTCATCTTTAAAAAAAGGGCAGGTAGGGTTTTTCTTTATTCAACTGTATTATTATTTAAGAAGGAAATTTTATGAATATCGATCAATATAAAGAACTTTGTATAAAGGAAATTACAGGAAATATTTCTAAAGAAGAAAAGCAGGTGCTTGACAATTGGCTGACATCTTCAAATGAAAATGGAAAAGAATATAGAAAGTTAAAAGAAATATGGATTGCTTCGGAAGAGAAAGAGTTTTCCGGTTCGATTGATGCAGATATAGAATGGATAAAATTAAATGAGAAATTAAGGGTATTTGAAAATAATAAAAGAGTTAAAGAATCATTTTTTAAGCAAATATTTCCGGCTATCCCGAGATTAAAACCAATATTTATAACTGTTTCTATTTTGTTTTTAGCATTGATAGGTATTTATTTATTTAATAGGAATGTACCTGAATCTCAATTAAATCTCATTTCTACGGCAAATAAAGAACAAAAAAACATACAACTGCCTGACGGTTCAATTGTTTATTTGAATAACAGCAGCAGTATCGAATTCCTTTCACAAAGTAACGGTTCTACTAAAATATTTAAAAATAAAGAAAGAAAAGTAACACTTATAGGTGAAGCTTATTTTTCTGTAACTAAGAACAGTCACCCATTCAATGTTACGACTGAAAATGCAGTTATAACTGTCTTAGGAACTAAATTTGATGTTTTATCAAGGGATAAAATAACCAGAGTTGTAGTCAAAGAAGGTAATGTAAAAGTAGAACAAAAAAAGGCTGTTAAAAATGTTTATCTTTCAAAAAATCAATTGAGTACCGTTGCTCAAAATTCAGAACCTTCTCAACCTAAGAATGTTGATTCAGATTATTTTCTTGAGTGGATGAAAGGGAGCCTTGTATTTTATCGAACATCCCTCAATGAAATTAAACAGGAATTTGAAAGATTTTATAATATTAAGATTTCACTTACTGATGACAGCTTCAAAAAATTAACTTTAACAGGATCAATTAGGAATAGCAGTGCAGATAGTTCATTATCTATGGTATGTCTGGCTTTGGGACTAGATTTTCAAAAACAAAATGGCAGTTATATTATAAAAACAAAAAAATAACCTATTAAAATATTTAATTTACAGACTTAAGAGGTTTAATTATCGGTTAACCTGGTTAACCGGGGAGGTTTAAGTCATGAAAAAGATAATAAGTTCTAGTGTTTTTTTTCTAATTCTTTTCTTTTTTGGTTGTACACATTATATGGAAAAAAACGGGAGCTTTACACAGCCTACTTTAAAAAGTGAACCCAGATTATTTTATCCAAAAGCCGCCCTGGAAAATGGTTTTTCAGGTACACCAAGAGTAGTCCTTTTTATAACCAAAGAAGGAAAAGTTGATAAAGCATCTATCATAAAATCATCAGGAATAGGTGTTTTAGATAGTGCAGCTATTGAATATTGTAGGAATTTTATTTTTAATCCTGCCGAAATAAATGGTAAGCCAATTAATTCGCGGATGGCTCTAGATATAAAGTTTCAATTTTCAAACCAGAACTGGGATGCCGGTAATTATGTTCGTGATGTGAATGATTTATATGACCAGCTTGCAAAGGCAGATAGTGAAGAAAAAGAGGATATAGAGGCGGAAATCTTTAACAAGCATAATGAATTTACAGGTAAAATGAAGGACATAGTTAATTATAACAATTATATCGGAATGGTGATTCTACCAGCCATTTATTCGGAATGGAAAAATGATTGGGATTCATGGCCTTTATCTTTTATGCTTTATCATGATTTTATTCAGCGGTTCCCTGATTATAAAAATATTGAGGCAGTAAAGAAAGAACTGCGAAATTCTTTTATCAATGATATACAGTATATAAAAATTACACCTGTTAAAAGCAGAGTTTCCCAGATAGAAAAAGAGATATTGCTTTCAAAGATTAAAAAACTGGTTGAAAACAAATATCCTGAGATGATTAACGATATCGGGCTGGAAATAAAGAATGATACGTTATCAGTGCTGTAAGAATTAATTAGGTGATTATGAGATGGATTTTATTGATCAGTATAATATATCTATTGTCTCCATATAATCTGTCGAAGACTTCTACGGAAGAAAGGAAGGTATTTCTAAACTGCCGGGAGCAGTCTCTGCGTTCTGTAATTGATGACATTAGAATTCAAACGGGGGCGAATTTTATATATCAGGACAACCTGGTTAATAATATAAAAATTACTTGCATAATTAAAGGTATTCCGGTTGAGGATGCGCTAAAAAAAATACTGGAAGGGCTGAATATTTCATATAAAAAATTTGGTGACAGTTTTCAAAACGGAAGTACATTTGTACTTTTTAATGAAAAAAAGCCCCTTAAGACGAGCTATAAAGCAATTATCGTTAATCAAAAAACTGCAGATACTGATACGGTAATTTCTTTCGAAAATCCAAAGCTAATTTCAAAAAGTACTCCTATTTATCCAGTAGAAGCGGCAAAAAATAATATTGAGGGGAAAGTAAAATTGAAGTTTCTTGTTAACAAAGAAGGGATTACATACAAAATCATTATCCAGGAATCATCCGGTTCTGAAATACTTGATTCTGCTGCGACAGATTATATAAATAATCTCAAGTTCATTCCTGCAAAAACTAATGGCATACCACGAAGTGTCTGGATGTCTATGGTATTGAAATATATAGTTGTGGGGATGGAGTGACGGAAAGATGGAGTATTGGAATAACAGTAATGGATTCTTTCTTCATTAAATCTTAGAAAAGATCTCTTAGATGTAAAAATTCCAAAGGACAAAAAACAAATGGATGGATGATTGTATATCAAACTTTTACCGATGCCATCCTTTGAAGGGATGTTATTGGCGGCTGTCCTACTTTGGCCGGTACTTTGTTAAGAATATAATATTAATAACATTATTAATATTTCGTACACTCATTTATTTCACGTATATTACATATCATTATCTATTTAATAAACATTGCTGTGAATAACTAACCTGGAAATTATTTGAAAATCACAAAACAGTTCACAACTCGAGACGGAAAGTCGCTTGAGCAATATTTTAGCGAAATTAGTAAAGTTGATTTGTTAACGCCGGAGGCGGAAATGGCGCTTGCAATAAAAATAAAAAATGGTGATGAGGATGCAAGAGATAAATTGATAAAAGCTAATTTACGATTTGTTGTTTCGGTTGCAAAACAATACCAGAACCAGGGACTTTCACTTTTGGATTTAATAAATGAGGGGAACATGGGTTTAATAAGAGCCACGCAAAGTTTTGATGTTACACGCGGATTTAAATTCATTTCATATGCGGTATGGTGGATAAGACAAAGCGTTACTCAAGCCATAATAAATCAATCGAGAATAGTTCATTTACCATTAAATATCGTAGGGAATATTACGAAAATAAACAGGGCATCAAAAGATTTCGAGGATGAATATGACAGAAAACCTAATAACCAGGAGCTTGCAGCTGTTCTTGGTCTATCTGTTGATGCCGTAAATAATGCAATGAAGGTTTCCGGAGCTAATTTTTCGATAGATGCCCCACTTAGAAATGATGATGGTTACAAAAAAAATACACTTGATATATTACCGGATGATAATCAACCTTCACCCGATGAAAATTTGACTAAAGAATCTCTATCAAAAGAGATTGAATATATGCTTTCTCTTCTCACAGATAGAGAAGCGAAAGTGCTAATGATGATCTTTGGGATTGGTGAAGAAAATAAATCAACTCTTGAGGAAATAGGGAAGAATTTTAATCTAACAAGAGAACGAATAAGACAAATCAAAGAAAAAGCTTTGAAAAAATTAAGAAACTCCAGGAAAGCCAATAAGTTATATATTTATCTGGGATAGAGATCCTTAATTATTTTCCCTTTATTAATTTTATTAAAAAATTTTTAATTAGTTATTGAGATATCTTTAATCATTTTTTTTAGAGTCCTGGTAGAATATGAATAGTTTGCAACCTCCAGGCGGCTATGCAGAGCCAGTTTTTCCATTATATTATGAATATGACTTTTTATTGTAAAAGTTGAAACATGCAGTTTTTGCCCTATTTCTTTATTGCTAAAACCATCAGCAATTAGTCCAATAACTTCCTTTTCCCGTTTTGTCATACGAACAGCTTCATTCAATTTGATTTTTCCACCTTTAAGTGCATGTTCTACAATTTTGGAAAAAAGTGAGCCGTTTTGATCAGGGGGCATTACATTTACACCTTTGGAAACTGTACGGATTGTTGAAAGAAAATCTTCAAGTGAAGCATCTTTAAGAATAAAACCCGAAGCGCCAGCGTTGATAAATAAACTTATATCTCCGGGTACAGGAGCAAGATCCATTACAATTATTTTTGCTCCCGGAAAATCTTTTTTTACAACCTCAACTATATTCAAGCTATTCTGATTCCGCAATCCTAAGTCTAAAAGGATTATATTTGGTTTTAGCTGCTGAATTTTTATGACCGTATTTCCATTATTTCCCGAAGCTGCAATAATTTTGAAATCTTTCTGATTTTTAAGCATTGCAATAATACCATCGCGCAGCAGCCGGTTATCTTCTATTATTAACAACCTAATTTTTTTCATAATAAAATTATAATAATTGATAAAAGGTAGTATTAATTTCATCAGTCATCATAAACTTCCTTAATTATACATGACTTGAGATTTTTCTGAAATGAAATCCATAAATAGAAAATAAAATAGCGAGAGAAAAAAGCTTCGGCTTTACGCATAAAGACCAGAAAAAAAGTTTCCAATAATAAAATCTTTCTTGTCCGATTATACCTAACTTGAAAATCGATTTAAATAATGCCTGTATATAATGAATATTAATATGAAATACTTTTTTCTTTTTAGGATCGAAATCTTTTAGAAAATGTATGACACGTTCGTAATAATATTTGGGGGAATAGATTGTATTCAGAATTTTTTTATATCCATCCAGCAGCAATTCGGTATTCATTTTTGGAATAAAATTAATTGAAAAATCAGTATTACTGCCGGTAAAATTAGAAACCAGCCTTTTTTCTCCCTCCATACGTATATGGAGACGTGTTCCTTTAGGTGCATTAAGAAGTCCTACCATCGCGGTAACAATCCCGCTTTTCTGAATAAAATCCGTAAGGTTGTCAAATATCGAAGGAGGATCATTATCAAATCCAACGATGAATCCGCCTTGAACTTCCAGACTTGATTTTTGGATCTTCTTAATACTGGTAATTAGATCACGATGTGTGTTTTGGGTTTTATTGCATTCAATCAGGCTTTCTTCATTGGGGGATTCGATACCAATGAATACAGCCTCAAAACCGGCTTTAACCATCAACTGCATAAGCTCTTCATCATCTGCAAGGTTGATTGAAGCCTCAGTATTCAGATAAAAGGGGTTTTTTCTTTTTTCCATCCATTCAATTATTGCAGGGAGAATTTCTTTTTTTAGCTTTGATTTATTACCTATAAAATTATCATCGACGAAAAATACAGGACCTTTCCAGCCTGTAAAGTATAACTGCTCCAACTCAGCAATTACCTGATCTTTGGTTTTGGTACGGGGCCTTCTTCCATAAAGCACTGTTATATCGCAGAATTCACAGTCATAAGGGCATCCCCTTGAATACTGAAGATTCATTGAAGAATAATTATTTATCGAAATAAGTTCCCATAAAGGTAGGGGGGTGGCAGAAATATCAGCCCATTGATCAGTAGTGTATATATGTTTGGGTTCTCCTCTATTCAAATCATTAATAAAGAGGGGAAGAGTTATCTCTGCTTCTTTAAGCACAAGATGATCAACATCGTTATAATTCTCATAGCAGCTGGTAAAATGAGGACCTCCCGCTACAATTTTTACGTTAAATTTTTTGCATCTTCTAATTACTTCTTCTGCCGATTGACTTTGAACTGACATGGCACTTATGAAAACAAAATCAGACCATAATATGTCTTCATCTTTCAATACACAGGTATTCATATCAACAAGCTTCTTATTATAATTGGAAGGAAGTAAAGCTGCAATTGTTAATAATCCTAAAGGAGGAAAACTTGCCTTCTTTGAAACAAATTTAAGTGCATGCTTAAAGCTCCAGAATGTATCTGGATACTCGGGATATACTAAAAGGATATTCATTTTATCTCAGTTTAAGTTATTAAATATTTTCTATACAGCATTACGTTCGGCCAATGTAAAAAATGGCTAAGATATCACTCCATAATAAATTGGTTTCAATGTATGCAAAATATGCTCAATTAAAAATGACTCTTATGAACGAAAAATGGATTAATCCCTTTGACTGATAAAAATGAGATAAAAGAATCTCTAAGAAGGAGATGCGCATTGATAGGATCACCATTATGAGGGGAAGAGTATGTTTAAAGAAATCTATTTATATGTTGGAGAAAATTAATCTTCTTTATTTTCGATTAATGATATGGAACTTAGGGCAGCGTTATAACTATCGGAAGTATGAGCATATTTTGCAATCTGAACTCTAGTATGCAGTGCAAGTTTTTCTAAAATGTTGTGAATGTGACTTTTCACAGTATAAGTAGAGAGGTGGAGTTTTTGAGCAATTTCCTTATTAGTAAAACCATCAGCTACCAGATCAATTACCTGACGTTCTCTTTTCGTCATTTTTACCGATCCGATTATTTTTGAAGGACTTGATTCGGTTACCGCTTTATCGACAATTTGCGAAAACAATGATTCTGTTAATCTTGGGGGTAATACTTTAGTTCCGCCGGCGACTTCTCTAATTGTTCTAAGAAAATCTTCAACTGTGGCATCCTTAAGAATAAACCCTGAAACACCTGCCTGAACAAATACCAATACATCTTCCTGCAGGGGTACAAGATTCATCACTATAACTTTTATTTTTTGAAAATACTTTTTTAATACCTTTACCAGGTGAAGGCTATTTTGATTTCGTAAACCTAAATCAAAAAGCACTATATTCGGCTGGGATTTACGAATAAATTGGAGGGCTTTTGTACAATCCCCAAAAACAGCCTTTCCCTTTAGATCATTTTGTTCTGCGATCATTGCTAATAAACCTTCACGTAAAAGGCGGTTATCTTCAATAACTAATATTGAGATCTTTTTCATTTTATTGGTTTGAGCCCCATAAATTGCACTACTCATTCATTCATGCAGTTTATTACTCGATACAAATCTTATGTTGTAAATTAATTGATTAAAGTTTCTTTCGCAATAATAATACTGTAGTTCTTTAGGTTTAATTTACTATTTAAGCTATAAAGCAGAGTAATTCTCTTGATATGTATTTATTTTTGACTCCAGGCTCAATAAATGTTATTCAAAGTATTAATCCTCTTTTCATCCTTTTGAATGATAGGATTGCTTTTCAAATCTTATTACTTTAAGCTACATATAATAGTGTTAAAGTTGTTACACAAAATTTTTGTCGGCTTAAGCATATATGCATGCGAAATATTCAAAAAAATATAATAGTATTTGAATAAATATAGAAAGGAAAATATGTCGAAAACAGAAGAAAATCTTAAAGTTGCATTTGCTAGTGAAAGTCAGGCAAATCAAAAATACCGCGCATTTGCTAAAAAAGCGTTGAAGGATGGTTATCCAAATATAGCCCGCTTATTTAGGCTGACTTCCAAAGTTGAAAGAATTCACGCACAGCGGAATCTAAATGCTTTAAATGGAATAGGGACTACAAGAGAAAATTTAAATACAGCTATTACACGTGAAAGAAATGAAAACAAAACGATATATACTTCAATGCTGGAACAGGCTGTATCTGATAATCACAAAGCAAAATTAACAATTGAAAAAAACATCAAAAGTAAAGAAGCTCATTCAAAGCTATATTTATCAGCCTTAGTAGCCATTAACGACGGCAGGGATTTAATCAACAACGAATTATATCTGTGTCCATTTTGCGGTAATGTTTTGTCGGAAAGCCCAGATAAAAAATGTTCAATATGTAGTGCTCCGGCAGATAAGTTTATTAAAGTTTAATCTAAAATTTGCATCTTAAAACAGAGGGGATTAAAAAGGATTTTAATGGGATATGTAATTAAGTATAAAGATGACAAAAATTTTATCTTTATAACAGTAAAAGGGAAATTAAATTTTAAGATGGCGGAACAATATTCGATTGAAGCAATAAAGCTGGCACGCAGAAATAATTGTCATAAGTTTTTAATCAACCATGAAGAAACTAAACAGGAAAAAGCGGGGATTTATAAACTGCATACCGACGGTGCGGCATTGGAAAAATTTGGATTTAAGAACTCGGATATAATTGGAATTGTCATTTCAAGTATAAAGGAGGACCGGCTATTTTCCGAGAGAATTGAACACAACGCTAAATGGTGCAATTTTAAATATTTTAGCAATGTTGAAGATGCTCTGCAGTGGATTGAATCGGATAGTTGACATTAAATAACATCTTTTAATTCCAATAGATTAGAAATTATAAAATTCGGTTTTAGTTTTTCTAAGTTCTCTTTAGTTCCATATCCATAAGTAGCAGCACAAGTCAAAGCATGAGCATTTTTTCCACACAAAATGTCCAGTTTGGTATCACCTACCAGGAGAGTTTCCGGGGGTTTAACGTTTAATGCATTGCATATAAACAGCAATGGTTCCGGTGAAGGTTTATATTCAATTCCATCGCGGCGCCCCATAATAAAGTTAAAATATTCTTGAAGATTAAAATGTTTAATAATTTTCACGGCTTGATCCTGATTTTTTGTTGTCAATAAGGAGATGCAGATATTTTTATTCCGCAGGTATTGCAGGACATCAACTACACCAGGATAAAATTCCGAATCATCGATAAAATCAAAATAGCATCCTTTATAAATTTCAATAAATTGATTCATATCCTTGACAACAATTTTCAGGTTTTCAAAAATATTTATAAAATGGTACCCAATCATTTTATTGAATTCTTTCTCTTTAATAATTGCTTTTATATTTAAAACATTCAAGGCTTTCAATGTTGTTTTATAAATGGTAGTGCATGAATCGATTAAAGTTCCATCAAGATCAAATGAAATATGTTTAATTTTATTTTTTGTCATATTTTAATGAGTGATTTGAAAAATCCCGGTTTATTTTTTATTTGAAAGGTAAGGATTATATTTCAGACGCACAAAGATAGGTATGAGAAAAAAACCACAGAGTTAGCAAAGAAGACGCAGAGGAAATGGAGTTAAAAGCAGCTAAAGATATGCGGCTTAAGTTCCGGAGAGTTTCAAAATATATCTCAGATACGCTTCACATACGCTCTAAATAAACCTAAGACTCAAGTTACACAATATCCAGCACTTGAAAGATGACATCTTTACTTTTTATTAATTAGGCTTTATCAGTACTCACATTATATAAATAATTGAACCTGTTTTTTCTTATTAAAGATGTCATCTTTGTCTCAGGTAAAAGAGAGAGTTTAGGTTCTAAAACACATTTTGAAATCTCTTTTTATTATATAAATATTTAAATTTGTGTATAACTGTTTAATTAAAAATGCCGAATAAAATATGAATGATAAATATGACATTATTATAATTGGTGCAGGACCGATTGGATTGGCTTCAGGAATTGAGGCTGTTAAAAGGAATCTTTCTCATTTAATCATTGAAAAAGGATGTCTGGTAAATTCTATTTTTCACTATCCAAGCAACATGACTTTTTTTTCAACTTCCGAAAGATTGGAAATTGGTGATGTCCCTTTTGTGTCGCATGGAGATAAACCTACAAGGCGCGAAGCTCTTGAATATTATAGAAGGGTTAAAAGTTCATGGAAGCTTAATGTTAATACCTATGAGAAAGTAATAAATATTCATGGGGAGCAAGGAGATTATGTTATTACAACTGATAAGAATAAATATTGTTGTAAATATCTTATAATTGCCACAGGTTTCTACGATTTCCCGAACCTTCTGAATATTCCCGGCGAAGATTTACCTAAAGTAAAGCACTATTTTAATGAAGCTCATCCATATGCATATTTAAAAATAGTTGTTGTCGGCGCTGCTAATTCTGCTGTTGATGTTGCACTGGAAACTTACAGGAGAGGTTCGGAAGTAACCATGGTAATCAGGGAACCCGAGATCAAAGAGAGTGTAAAGTATTGGGTTAGACCGGATATTATTAACCGGATTAAGGAAGGTTCGATAAAAGCTTATTTTAACTCCAATCTGGTCAGTATAAAAAATAATGAAGTTGATATACAAACCCCAGATGAGTTAATTAGAATTCCAAATGATTTTGTGTTCGCTATGACTGGTTACCATTCCGATTTTGATTTTCTTGAAAGGATAGGGATAGAAATATCGCCCAATGGAAATATACCATGTTTTAATCCGGATACTTTTGAGACAAATAAAGTTGGAATTTTTTTAGCAGGAGTGGTATGCGGAGGAATGGATACAGGCAGGCTATTCATTGAAAATTCGCGTTATCATGCGGTTAATATATATAATTCAATAGAAGAAAAACAAAGATTATTTTTGCAGAAGAATTAACGCGCTACCGAAGCTTTAGCGTAGGTTAGCGGAGAGACAGGGATTCGAACCCTGGGTGATACAAGTACCACACTGGTTTTCGAGACCAGCCTATTCAACCACTCTAGCATCTCTCCATAAATAAAGTCGTTCACTATATTATTTATTTTTAGTATTCTTGTAATATCCATCAAATTAGTGACACAAAGAACAAATCAATCATTAATTATTGATTTTTCTTGAACAAAACTAAATAAAGAGATAACTTAAGTCAAAGTTTCAATGCCCATATAATTTTGCTTCCGCATTAAGATTTTCAGGTAAGAATATCATTTTTTTAGTCCCCCTCCAAATACTGTTTAGGCTATAAGATTATAACGGGGTATGAGAAATATATTGAAGAAAGAAATGCGTCATCTTTTTTCATGTTTATAATTTAATTCAAATCATTTAAATGCTATCAAAAAAATATTTGATAATAAATTTATTATCAATTTTCTTCATTCTTGTTACGATTTCATTCTGCCAGACCGCTGACACTCAATATGGGGAGATGGGGGAACCGTTTATAAAATATTACAGCCCTAAAGAATATAAGTTGTCCCCTGAAAATTGGTGCATAATTCAGGACAAACGCGGTGTCATGTATTTCGGCAATGAAAATGGAATATTGGAATTTGACGGAGCTTCATGGCGGGAAATAAAAACCCCTTATAATTTATCAGTTCGCTCATTAGCAATGGATGATAGCGGCAGAATATATGTTTGTGCATCATCTGATTTTGGTTATCTCAAACCTGATTCTACGGGGCAATTAAAATTTAAATCGTTACTGGGTTATCTCAATAAAAAATACAGAGATTTTGGTGAAATGTGGGATGTTATTAGTTCTTCAAAAGCAGTTTATTTTAAGACAAAAGATAAAATTTTCAGATGGAACGGAAAAGATATAAAAGTTTTGGATTCAGTATTTTCCTATAGGTTATATAAAATTAATAATAACATTTACACGAGGAATAACGGCACCGGTCTGATGATGATTGACGGAGATTCCTTAAAACTTATGCCTGATGGTAAATATTTTTCAAAGACCGGCGTTTTTGATATGCTGCCTTTCAAGGAGGAGGATTTAACTTATAAAGAAAAGACTCTTGTTACCACAAATTATAATGGTTTATTTTTATCTGATGGTGATAAATTTTCCCCATTTAAAACTGAAGTAGATTCGTTATTAAAGAATAGTCAGATTTACAATACCTGCATTACAGCTGATGGGAATTTTGCTTTTGCTACTCAGCGTGGTGGTGTTATAATTATTGATCACAATGGCCATTTGCTTAACATTATTGATGAAAACTCGGGTTTACCAACAAATGTTATATTTGATGTTTACCCAGATAAACAGGGCGGTTTATGGTTAGCGACAAATAATGGAATTGTACATTGCGAAACACCTTCTCCATTATCAATTATACCCAAAAGAGGTTCATTGAAATATCCTTTACATTCAATTTTACGATTTAACGGTAAATTTTATGCCGCCAATGAATTTGGTGTAATTTATTTAGACAAAAAAAGTGATTCTTTTAAATTAGTAAAAGGTATTAATAAACCCGGATACATATTATTGGATTATAAAGGAATTCTTTTTGCCGGAACTAATTGGGGTCTTAAAATAATTGAGAATGATAAATTAAAGAATACATTAACAAATAATACAACCAATTGGATATTGCCTTCCAAATTTTATCCGGGAAGGATATATGTTGCACATGGAAATGGATTGTCAATCCTTCAACAACAAAATAAGAAAAATGAATTTGATATCTATAAAACAAATTTTGATGAAGAATTAGTTTCAGTGTTTGAAGATAGAGACAGTAGTTTATGGCTCCAAAGTCTTGATGGGGGAATAATTCATGTTACAGACAAAATGGATAATCTTTTAACCGGGCAAATAAATAAATTAAATTTCTATAGTTATCGCAAAGAAAAGCTGCCTGGTTATCAATCGAGTTTGTACGATATTCAAGACAAAATACTCCTTGCAACAGATAAAGGGTTATTCAGATTTGACAAACCATTGAAGAAATTTATACCCGATTCAACTTTTGGATATGCATTTGCTGACTCAACTAATACTATTTTAAATATTACAAAAGGAAAAAATAACTATTTATGGATTTTAGCAAAGGTGAACGGTATTGATGAACTTGGTAAAGCAGTGCAACAAAAAAATGGAAAATATATCTGGCAGCCTATCCCGGTTTTCAGGCAGTTGGATTTAAATAGTGTTACAGCAATGTATGCTGAATATGATTCTATTACAAAGAAGGAAATACTCTGGATAAGTACTGATGAAGAATTAGTACGTTATAATTCTCTTATCAAAAAAGATATAAAAATAAAATACTCAAGTTTGATCAGAAAAGTAGAAGTTAATAAGGATCTACTTATTTATGGAGGCTGCAAAACCAACTAATATTCAGAGATAATAATCCATCTTTCCTTTTAGCAATAACAATGTAATTTTTAATGTTGCAGCAGCTACTTTTGATAAACCGGAAGCAACCCTATACCAGTATTATCTTGAAGGAAATGATAACGGATGGTCACAATGGACAACAGAATCGAAAAAGGAATACACAAACCTTTCAAGCGGTGATTACAAATTTCATGTCCGGGCAAAAAATGTATATGGAATAATAGGTAATGAAGATACTTTTACATTTACAATTCTTTCTCCGTGGTATTTTTCAGGGTGGGCTTATGCACTGTATAGTATAATATTTTTGGGTTTATTATTCCTGGTTAGACATTCTGAATTAAATAGATTAAATAAAAAACATGCACTGGAACTTGATCTTGTTGCATTTGAAAAGTTAAAAGAATTGGACCAGCTGAAATCTCAATTCTTTGCAAATATATCTCATGAATTCCGGACTCCTCTAACTTTAATCCTGGGACAGATCGATAGTGTAATGTCATCAAACATTGAAGTGAAAGAAAAAGGAAAGCTGCAGGTTGCCAATCGAAATGCTAATAGATTGTTAACACTTATTAATCAGCTCTTGGATTTATCAAAGCTCGAAGAAAAAAGAATGAGCCTTAATACCGAACAGCATAATATTGTTTCTTTTCTAAAAAGTCTATTCTATTCATTTGAATCACTCGCCGAATCTAAAAAAATTGCACTTAAATTTGAATCTGATTATTCAAATATTCCTTTAGTATTTGATCCTGATAAAATGGAAAAAGTTTTTTACAATCTTATATCAAATGCTTTCAAGTTTACTTCTACAAACGAGGAAATAAAAGTGAGCCTGCGTGTTATTAATTCGTTGATTGAAATTAAAATAAAGGATACAGGAAAAGGAATTCCGGCAGGTCATCTTAAACATATATTTGACCGCTTTTACCAGGTTGATAATTCAAACACCCGGGAGTATGAAGGAACCGGGATTGGATTAGCATTAACGAAAGAATTAATTGAACTTCATAAAGGTAATATTTCCGTAAATAGTCAGGAAGGAGAAGGAACTGAGTTTATTATTCAACTGCCTTTGGGGGATTTTAACCTGGAAAAAGAAAAATTAGTTGAACTTCCTTCTATAACAGCCTCGCCAAAAAATGTATTAAGTAATATTAAAATTTCTGAAATGGGGGAACATCAATTATTAATTGATAAACAAGTCCCAAGTTTCCAAATTCAAGCATTTACCGGCAAAAACAAGGAAATACTTTTAATTGTTGAAGACAATGCCGATGTGAGATCTTACATACGCGAACAAACTGAAAATGAATACTGCATCATTGAAGCATCAAATGGGTTAGAAGGAATTAATCAAGCACGTGAAAACATACCGGATATTATAGTTACAGATGTGATGATGCCTAAAATGGATGGTTACCAATTCAGTAAAGAAATTCGTAATGATGAAAAAACGAGTCATATACCAATAATTATGTTAACTGCAAAAGCGGGACTTGATGATAAAATTGAAGGGCTCGAAACAGGAATTGATGCTTACCTAACCAAACCTTTCAGTTCTAAAGAATTAAAAGCTCGTATAAAGAATTTAATTATTCAAAGGCGAGAGCTTCGTAATAGATTCAGTCAAGCAACTGTATTTAAACCTTCAGAAGTAACAAAAATTTCAGTCGATCAAGTCTTTTTGGAAAAGGTAATCAATATTATCGAAGCACATTTTGAAGATGAACAATTTGGAGTTGATAAACTTGCCGAAGAAGTAAATATGAGTGTTTCACAGCTTAATAGAAAATTAAATGCTCTTATAGATCAGCCTGCCGGACAGTTTATTCGTTCTTTGCGTTTGCAGCGTGCCGCCGATCTTTTAAAACAGAATACCGGGTCTATTGCTGAAATTTGTTATCAGGTAGGTTTTAGTGATCAGGCATATTTTTCAAGGTCATTTAAAAAGCAATTCGGGATTAGTCCTTCAGACTATAAAAAAAATAATTAATTTACCTTCCGTCTTAACAAAATGAAAAAATTTAGTGAATCTGACTGTCCTTAGTGTCTAAGTGGTAATCTTTACTACTAAACACAAGGAGTA
Source organism: uncultured Bacteroidota bacterium (assembly GCA_963740945.1). Taxonomy (GTDB): domain Bacteria; phylum Bacteroidota; class Ignavibacteria; order Ignavibacteriales; family Ignavibacteriaceae; genus CAVQBP01. The sequence continues at coordinate 85,071 of CAVUGE010000022.1, forward strand.
CAAAAGGTTCACCAAGAAAAATCATTATTTGCCCAAAAAGTCCAAATAATTGCGCAAATAGTGCAAGATATCGGAGAAATATTCTTCTACCTTAGTAACAGCAATTCGAACTAACTTTTTCAAAATTCTGATTAATAAGCCGTGAAAATGATAAAAATTAAAGGAATCTACACCGACTTTGGAAAAATCGAGCTTGAATCAATGAAAATAATTGAATGGGATGCATTAAGTAATGAAAAGCCGCCTGAATTACCCTTTGGCAGCAATGTAGAAATATCTATCTCTTTTGATGAGTATGATTTTCTTTCCGGTAAGGATGGAATTGTGTGGGCAACTTACGATTTAAGACAGGCAGAAGTTATTCAAAATACACTTCTTGCACAAAATATTTATTCGGAGGTAAAAAAGATTCGTCTTGGAAATGAAGAATTGTTTCTTATTAAAACAGCTTATGGGTCTGATATTTCTGATTCTATCGATTTTATATGGAGAAATAATTCCGGACTTAGGTTAAAACCGGATTGGATATATCCTAAAGGTGAAACGAATAAAAGCTTTGAACAATGGTTAAGCGATCAATAAATTTAAGAATATTGACCTAAATCATAAAAAAATAGTAATCTTTAAATAAACTAAATGAGGATTAAAAATGAAACTTTCAAATAAGTTCTTCAATTTATTGTTGTTTTCAACAATGTTTTTGTTATTGAATGGAAACCAGAATCTATTTGCTCAGCAAAATTCAGATGTAAATGCGGTGGAAGCAGCAAACCGATCTTTTTACAACGCTTTTTCAGACAAGAATATAAGTGAAATGGATAAGCTTTGGGCTCATAGTTCATTTGTTAGTACAATTCACCCGGATAGTAATAAAATTGTCACAGGTTGGGATGGAGTCAAAAGAGGTTTTGAAGATGTTTTCAAAACTTATAATAAAATAATGATTATAAGTAGAAACCCGAAAGTCCATGTTGAAGGAAATGCCGCCTGGACATTAAATAATGAAGAATTTCAAGGTCAGGTTGGAGATAAAACAGAAAAAATGACCGTTACAGCCACTAATATTTTTGTTAAGCAATCAGGTAAATGGCTAATGGCTCATCATCACGCTTCTGTTCTAATGCAGCAGTGAAATTGAAATATTAATCAACAATGATGGCAAGGTAGTAACAAGTAAAGCTAAATCTACAAGAGTCTACGTAAAAATGAACGGTGACTGGAAACTTGTCCATGCAAATTTTGGATATGATCCGGTTACAACTAATTAAATATATCAATCACAATTATTAAAAGGAAAGAATATGAAAAGTTTATTTGCAATTCTTTTTATGTTCATTGTATTTATTTCGATGAACAATACAGTTATGGCCCAGGAAGCTCAGGGAAATGTTTTTGTAATGACAAATTTTGAAAGAGCGTTTCCCGCGGAGGGTTCTGCAAGAGAGTTGGATTCGCTTGCCACAATTTATATGGATAAAATTTATGGAAGCGATAATGAATACGTAGTAAGCCATAAAGCTGTGCGCCACTGGTGGGGTCATAATAACAGGGACTTTATTGGAATTATTGAGGTAAAAACATGGGATGACATTACTAAAGCTGAACAAAGAGCAAATGAACTCTTTGAAAAAGCATGGCCGACAAAAGAAGCAAGAGATGAGTTCAATAAAGCTTATAACAAATATTTCACCGGTAAACACTCCGATGAAATTTATAGGGAAGTCGTTTTCAATAAATAATCAGATATAATTGTTGAATTAAATAGGTTACGTCATAATATGCTTATCGATGCATGATAATTAATCATTTTTCGGTAATAAATATATAAACAAAAAAAGGAGCTAGTAATATGAAAAAGTCGCTTTCTGTATTCACTATAATGTTTATAGTAATACTTTTATCTGGAAAAAGCCTTGCCCAGCAATGGTCTGATAACCAAAAAGATGTTTGGGCAGGCGTAGAAAAATATTGGGCAGTAGAAGCCTCCGGAGATGCAGCCGGATTTATGTCCTATTTTGATGACAGCTATCAAGGATGGTCTTATCAATCTAAAGTTCCACAAAGCAAAGCTAATACAAGTAAATGGATAGAAAATGATACTAAAAAAAATACTACTGAAGTATTTACTCTTACACCATTGACTATCTGGGTTAAAGGAGATTTTGCATATGTTCATTATTACTATGCTGAATTGGATAAAAATAAGGAAACCGGAAAGAGTGAAAGAAGCTCAGGAAACTGGACCGATATTCTTATGAAAAGTAACGGCAAATGGGTATTGATCGGCGACCATGGCGGAAGAACCTCAAAGCCGAGTAACGATTAACTTTTATTTGAAGAGCAGGGATGCAAATTTTGCATCCATTGCTTTTTTTAAGAAAAGAAATTATGTCAAAAAGTAATTAGATTCTTTAATTATTCAAAAATAGAAAGGTGTAAAACATGAAAGAGAATGTCTTATTTTTCGGATGGAACCGCTCAATACCAGGACGTGAAAAAATAAGTGCTGAACATTTCCAGGAATTTGTGCAATACCTGGGAGGGCTTCAGAAAAACGGAGCAATTCAATCTTTTGAACCCGTTTTTCTTAACCCGCATGGTGGTGACATGAATGGTTTTTTCATTTTAAAAGGAGAAGGCAGCAAGCTTGATTCGGTTGTCGCATCAGATGATTGGCTTAAACACACTATACGTGCGGATTTCCATTTGCAGGGAGCTGGTTTTGTGAGAGGTGTTGCAGGTGATCTGCTGATGGAAAGAATGAAACTATGGACCGAAAGTATTCCGGTTTAATCATTAAGTTTATTTTATTTTTGCTGGAATTTGATTAACCAGGCTGTGAGCTGTTATATAGCTATTTAACAAGATATCACCTGAATGACGTTTTTCCTGTTGTGAAACAGAACTATTGTCCGAGTGAGCAAATTCTTTCAATTTGTTAGACTTTGGATATCCAGGTTATTGTGCTTTTTAACAGAGATATATGATCAGGGCAGGACAAATTAGTGTGTCATGCCCTTCTTACCTATGAAAAATATCCAATATAGAAAACCTAATTAAGATAAAAAGTTAATATTTTGTATTTGCTCAAGATATTTGAGTAATTAAAATTTTCGTCATAGTTAGACCAATGTGTCTTCATTCTTTTTTAGTAAATTTGAAGTAGTACCAGTGTCCCTTAATAAGTGAAGAAATTTAAGAATTGAAGGAAGTTTGGGATGTACCCATGGCGGGTTTTTTCACCTACGGAGAATTTGGCAGGTCACCCGGAAACAGACATGAGTTTCAAAACATCACTTGTTGTTGTGTAGCATTAAAAGAAAAATAAAATAAAGCTTGTATTTTACAAAATAAGGAACAAAGAAATGAAAAAAGGAATGATAAAAGTTAGCGTATTATTTCCCAATACTGATGGGAAAAAAATTGATATGGATTATTATTGCAGCAAGCATGTAAAGCTTGTTACCAGTTTATTGGGTGATGTTCTTAAAGGAGCCAGCATAGAATCCGGATTAGGAGGAGGCACACCTGGTTCCCCGGCTCCTTTTGCGGCAATGGGAAATTGGTATTTTAATTCGATGGAAGACTTTGAAAAATCTTTTGGACCCAATGCTGATAAAATAATGGGAGACCTGCCCATTTTTGCTAATATAGAACCAATAGTGCAGATTAGTGAAGTGATGGTTTAAGATTTTTACTTTAGTATTTATAAGAGATCAATAATTTTTAAAAGAACTATTTTATGAAATCAAAATCAATAAAAGTAATTAGACTATGATACGGTTTTTCAGAAATATGAGACAAAAACTGGCAGCCGAAAATAAAGTGATGGCTTATCTTCGCTATGCCATTGGTGAAATTGTACTTGTAGTTATAGGGATTTTAATTGCATTGCAGATTAATAATTGGAATGAAGACAGAAAAGACCAGCTACGATTAAATAACCATTATATAGAATTATTAAATGAATTGAATAATGATAGAAATAACCTTAAAGAAATTATTGAATATGTAAGAGAATTAAATAATCAAACTTTCGAGATCTCTGAGTTCATTAATGCCTCTCTATCCAAAACAGATACAACAAAAATTACGGATGATTTGTTAGACGTTGAAGCTTATGCTTTTTTTAGTATTTCCAAGTCAGCTTATACTACGCTTTTAAGTAGTGGAGATATACAACTGATAGAAAACACACAACTTAAAAACATGTTGAGCATCTATCATGATGTAACAAACTGGGATTGGACAACACATAACGGAAACTTAAAAACTGTTATAGAGAGATATGCCTGTTATGTCCATAAGTTCCTACCACCTTTACTCTTTAGAGATTATTATATATCAATATTTCAAAATAGTCTAAAAAGCGAGACATTTAATACTTACACTAATAGTAAAAAACCAAAGATTGAATGGGAACGGTTAAAAAATGATGAAGAGTTTGGAAATATCATAAGTCAGCTTATCGCATATCGTGTTTATCAACTTCATTTTTATAATCAACTATTAGATAATATTAATATCATGATTGACCTTATTCAGACCGAACTAAAATGATAAAAATCTTCAAAAACATCCGTAAAAAAATAATTACTGAAAATAGTTCAGTAATTAAAAATACAAACTATATAAAATATGCGTTGGGCGAAATTTTGTTGGTGGTAATTGGTATTTTAATTGCTCTTCAAGTAAACAACTGGAATGAAAATCGGAAAAGTGAGGTGAAATTCAATGCTGTTCTAGAACAGATCTATACAATTGTTGATCAAGATGTTCAGCAAATGAACCGCACTGAAAACACTTTAAGACAAAAAAATAGTATTATAGATAGTTTAATGCATTATCCAGACAAAGTTGAACCGGCACTTTTACCATCATTTATTTATTATATTGATAAATTTCCAGATGTGTTTACTTCAGAGGCTTTATATCAAATTGATTTATTAGAATTTAATCCGAAGAACTTATTACAAAGCAAGCTTTATAAAAGTATAGCTTCTTATGTTTTTAATAAATTAAATATTGGTCAATTTAGTTCGCCACAATTAACACCATTAATAAATAATCTACATCTCCCCGAACCGGCTTTACTATTTGGTTATTCTGCTTTAAACAATTATGAAAATATGGACAGAACTTTTTTTTCAAAAGAACAACAGAAAAAAGTATTAGAGATTATTAATTCAAACTCATTTAAAGTAGCATTGAAATCTGCAAAAAGTCAAAATGACTTAGCCGTAATTATGGTTCAAAATGAAAAAAGTTCTGCACTTACTTGTTTAGATATGATTAAACAATATTATCCCGCAGCTCGGTTGCTGTATCAAAACATTGGTATTGTTGGCGATGCAACAGAAAATAAAAATTATTTTGAAAACGAACCAATGACTTTAATAAACGAACCTCAATCTATTTGGGAAGCTACGGTTAAGCTTAGTGAAGGATCTGTCAAGTTTAGAGATGGAAATAGCTGGTTAGCAAATTGGGGAGGAGAAAAATTTCCTTCCGGAGATGCAAAATGGTTTGGTCAGAACATATCTGTTAAACCCGGTTACTATCGGGTAACAATAAATCTTACTGACAAAACATATAAATTTGAATTAATTAAAAAGTAATAAATGTTAAATGTTTTCAGGAATATCAGGCAAAAACTGGCAGCCGAAAACAAAGTAATGGCTTATTTACGATATGCTTTAAGGAAATTTGTAGTTATTGGAATTTTATAATGAAACAAATGTAAAATAGGATTCACATTATGAAAGCAAAATCAATAAAAGGTAAATCGCCTGAAGAAATTAAATCCTCTTTATCAGAAAGTATGTCAGATGGATTTAAACCTACTTTAGCAATAGTGTTCTTATCAATTAAACAGGATCGCAATGCTGTTTGTAAAATACTTGATAACGAAAACATTGCAATATTTGGCGCCACAACTGCAGGTGAATTTATAGATGGCGAGGTAGAAGGAGGCAGCATTGCAATGCTGTTGCTCGACATGAACCCCGCCTGGTTCAAGATTGAATTATTAGAAACAAGCCAGGAGACTGCCTTCGACGACGCCAGAAAGCTCGCTGCTACTGGAAAAGAGGTTTTTACCAATCCTGCGTTTATAATAGCAAACAGTGGAGTTTCAATGGATGGTGAACCATTTGTTGCAGGCATTATACAAGAGTTTGAAAAATCTTTCACGCCTGGAGGCAGGGAAGTAACCATATTTGGCGGCAAGGCCGGAGATGATCTGGAACTCAAATCAACATTTGTTTTTACCAACAGAAAAAGTAAAGACTGCGCAATTGTAGCACTCATTATTGATGAAGATAAAATAGATGTTAGAGGTATAGCTACCTGTGGCTGGAAAGCTATTGGCACCACAAAAACAGTTACAAAAAGTGAAGGGAATACCGTATATACCATTGACGATAAACCAGCGCTGGATATATTGATGAATTACCTGGGTGTGGATATCAAAGAGGATGTGGAGACGGACATCACGACATTCCTGAGCTCCTGGTATTATCCACTGGAACTGGAAAGGGAAAATGCAGATCCCGTCATACGTACAGCCATGTTCGCCAACAAGGAAGACCGTTCACTGATTTGTTCCGGAAGAGTGCCTCAGGGTTCAAAAATTAAATTTTCCATGCCGCCTGATTTTGATTCCATTGAAAAAGTGGTTGCAGACTGTAAAACCCTTAAAGATGACGCACAACAAGAAGCCGATGCACTTATCATGTTTTCATGTGTGAGCAGGCATTTAACGTTTGGGATGGTAGTAAAGGAGGAGATAGAGCAGGTGCAAAAAATCTGGAATGCGCCCATGGCAGGTTTCTTTACCTATGGTGAATATGGAAAAGCTAAAACCGGTAAGAATGAATATCACAATAATGCATGCTGCGTGGTGGCATTAAAAGAAAAATAGTGTCATCCTGAGTTTATCGAAGGATGACACTAATAAAGAATCAGTCACACTCCGACAAGCTCGGTGTGACAATATTCAAAATATTCTAATAGACATAAGGTTTACTATGAAAGCGAAATCAATAAAAGGAAAAACACCTGAAGAAATTCAATCGGCTTTGACTGAAAGTACGGAAGATGGATTTAAACCAACACTTGCTATTATATTCTTATCTATCAGTCAGGATCGCGAGGGAGTTTGCAAGCTGCTTGATAGCAGAGGACTTGCCATATTTGGCGCGAGTTCAAATGGTGAATTTATCAATGATGAGATGGACAAAAATTCCACCGCAATAATTTTATTAGAAATAAAGCCTGAATATTTCACAATATTATTTGAAGAATTTCAGGATAGAAATTTTGGTGAAGCTGCAGAATCACTAGTAAAAAAATCACTCGAAAAGTTTGCAAAACCGGCATTTTTAATTGCAAGCAGTGATCTTAAAACTGATGCTGAAGAGATGATTAAAGGATTTGAAAATGTTCTTGGTAAAGAAGTAAACATATTTGGCGGATTGGCAGGCGACGATTATAAATTTTCAGAACAGTTTGTATTTACAAAAGGCAATTCCAGCAGTCACGGATTAGTAGCATTAGTTTTAGATGAAGACAAAATCATTATTAAGGGAAGAGCCACTCACGGTTGGAAAGCTGCGGGGACAACCAAAACAGTTACAAAAAGTGAAGGCAACCACGTGTTCACTGTTGATGGTGTTTCAGTACTTGAACTAACAAAAAAATACGGGGGATTAGATGGATTGACTGAAGAAAACCAGCAGAAAACAACTGCTGAAATGATCGCTACAAATTTTCCGCTTCAGTTACAGCGTGAAGAAGGCGCACCGGTCATGCGTCCAGGATTATTGATTGATTGGAATGATGGATCATTCTATTGCGGCGGTAAAGTTCCTCAAGGTTCAAAAGTAAGGTTTTCCTTGCCGCCGGATCTCGATGTTATCGAGAAAGTTGTTAAAGGCCTTAATGAATTGAAAGAAACTGAAATGCCGAATGCTGACGCTGTAATTCTATTTAGCTGTGCCGGACGTTTAATGTCATTAGGACCTCTGATGGGCAAAGAAATTGAGGAAATACATAAAGTCTGGAATGCTCCGATGGCCGGATTTTTTAGTTATGGTGAAATAGCCAGGGCGACTGATGGCAATAATGATCTGCATAATTTAACTGCATGCTGTGTCGTATTAAAAGAAAAATAATTCTTTAAGGTAAACTTAACATATAATGCATTGTCAATAGCCCCGACATTTAGATCGGGGTTAGTATAAGACAAATTTTCAGGCTTTAGCCCCATTTACAACTAATGCGGCTAAAGCCGATATTTTCATTTAAATTCAATCCACGACCTAAAGGTCGTGGCAATAAAATAAAAGATTTCACGGTTATTAATATGAATAAATTTCTGGGAATTATTTAAAAATGAATAAAGATCTTCAATACATTCTCGATTTTATTAAGAACTCCGAACATCTGACCGAAAAGGAAAAAGCCGATCTTACAAAGACTGTAAGGGATGCAGACAAAGAATTAGAAATTACAGCATTTAAACTTGAACGAACCGAGAAAGTAAAAAAGACAACAGCAATTTTACTTGAAGAAACAATTGAAGAACTCGAACAAAAACGAAAAGCTGTAGAAGCACAAAACCGGGAACTTGAAATTGAAGCTTCACTCGAAAGAGTAAGAGCTCAGGCAATGGGGATGAACAAACCTGATGACATTCTGAATATCTGCGAAATATTATTCAAGGAATTTATATCACTGGGCTTCTCTGAACTCAGGAACTCGATGATCAATATTCATAACGATGAAAAAAAATCTTTTCTGAACTATGACTATTCTGATGAGATAGGTAAAAGTATAACTCCATTAAATTATAACACACACCCTGTGATGGAAAAACAGATAAACCAATCACGGGCAGCAAATGATGCTTTTTCTGAAGCCGTTTATAAAGGGAATGATCTGGAAGAATGGAAAGAGTTTAGAAGAAAATATGGTGAAAAAGACGATCCTAGAATCAAAAATATAAATGCACTTTATTACTATTTCTATTCCATCGGAAACGGAACAATCGGCATTTCCACTTTCAACCCCATTAACGAGGAAAAGCTTGCACTTCTAAAAAAATTTAGAAATGTTTTCAGCCTATCTTATCAGCGTTATTCAGATATTGTATTAGCCGAATCTCAGGCAAGAGAAGCACAGATTGAATTGGCTTTAGAAAGAGTTCGTGCAAGAACAATGGGTATGCAAAAAAGCGAGGAGCTCAAAGAAGTAATTCCGTTAGTATATGAACAATTCGTTCATTTAAAAATCAATGTTGACCATACAGGTTTTGTAGTTGATTATACACCAAAAGGTGACTGGCATTTTTGGATTGCTGATAAACATGAAGTACCATCTAAAATCACACACACATATTTTGATTCAGTTTGGGCGAATCAATTTAATAGAGCGAAAGAAGAAGGATTAGATTTTTTTGCTACGAATTTAAACTTCGAAGAAAAGAATAAATTTTATCAGGACCTTTTTGAGTTAATCCCCGGTGTTCCGGAAGAAACATTGGAATTCTATTTTAATTGCCCCGGCCTTGCAGGATCCACTATATTGTTAGATAATGTCGGCCTATACATCGAAAACTTTTCGGGTATTCCTTATACTGATGAAGAGAATGCCGTACTGATGCGCTTTGGAAAAGTTTTCCAGCAAACCTACACCCGCTTTCTCGATCTTAAAAAAGCCGAAGCCCAGGCAAGAGAAGCTCAAATAGAAGCAGCATTAGAGAAAGTGCGCTCTCGATCATTGGCAATGCACACGAGCAAAGACCTGGAGCTCGTTATTACTATCCTGTTGCAACAATTGGAGGAAGTTGGGATTCTTTTGGACACGGCTTCAATAGTTATTCCTTCAAAGGATAAGAAAACATCTGTAGATTGGACCGCAAGTAAGAAATACAAGTATTCCAAGGGTTTTATCGTACCATTCATGGAGAATGGGAAGCCGGCACTAAGTGGCGAAATCAACAGGGACATAGTTACTGCCCTGAAATCGGGAAAAGAATTTACTAAATCGTATTCCAAGAAAGAGAAAAATAAATACTATCAAAATTTGTTTGATAAATCCGGGTTTAGTGAAACACCTGAAGGACGCAAAGAATTTCTTTTGAGCCTTCCTGGTATATCAGTTTCCACGGCGGGAAGCAAAAATTCATATATCCAAATTTTCAGTTATTCTGGTGAGGAACTTTCAGCTGCGGACCTTGCTGTGCTGAAGCGATTTGCTATGGTATTTGAGCAATGCTATATCCGTTTCCTCGATCTGCAAAAAGCAGAGGCGCAGGCAAGAGAAGCGCAGATAGAGACCGCGTTGGAAAAAGTTAGAAGCAGAACTATGGGTATGCAGCATAGTGATGAGCTGGCGGATGCTTCTTTTTTACTGGACAGCCAGGTAAGAGCATTGGGTATTAAAACCAGAGGATGTGCATTTAATATTTATGGCGATAATGAATCCACTGAATGGTTCAGCTCCGAAATGGGTACGATGCCTATGTATAAAACACCAAGAGAAAATATATTCCTTCGTTATTACGAAGAAGGGAAAAAAGGAAAATCCATATACATTGAATCGTTTACAGGCGATGCTTGTGCAGCTCACTACGATTATTTATGTACCCTGCCGGTCATGGGCGAGGCGCTGAAAGAATTTAAAGAAAGCGGCGGCTCTTTTCCAACTCAACAAATAGATCACGTCACTTACTTTAAATACGGTTATCTGTTATTTATCACTTTAGAACCGGTGCCTGATGCACACGATATTTTTTTACGTTTCGCCAAAGTCTTTGAGCAAACCTATACCCGTTTTCTCGATCTTCAAAAGTCCGAAGCACAAGCAAGAGAAGCACAAATCGAAGCCGAATTGGAAAGAGTCCGTGCAAGAACAATGGCTATGCAAAAAAGCGAGGATATGGGTAATACTGCTTCGGAGATGTTTAAACAAATACAATCTTTAGGAATGGTTCCATGGGGCTGCGGGTTTAATATTTTTGATAAAGATGAGAAAGCTGTAGCTCAATATATGAGCCTGGCTGATGGCGGCATCTCTCCACCATTTAGAACACCGCTTACAGAAGATCCTTTTTTCATCAATATCTATAATGCCAGACAAAGCAGAGATGAACTATTAGTATGGGAATCAAAAGGTGAATCCCTGGCGGAAACCTATCGTTACATGTTTGGCCTTCCTGGTTCAAGAGAAATATTCGGGGACCTGGAGAACTCCGGCTTTGAAATGCCGAAATTCCAGATTACGCATTGCGCCTATTTTTCACAAGGCTATTTAGTATTTATTACGTATGAACATGTGCCCGAAGCACATGATATTTTCAAACGTTTTGCCAAAGTATTCGAGCAAACATACACCCGCTTTCTCGATTTGCAAAAATCAGAAGTACAGGCTAGAGAAGCAGAAATTCAATTGGCATTGGAAAGAGTCCGTGCCAGGACTATGGCGATGCAAAAAAGCGACGAGTTGGAACAGGTTGTTAAAGAATTAACCAGTCAATTCAAAATTCTCAGAACAGAGACAGTTACTTGCTGGATTTCACTTGTAAATGTAAAAGAGAATACGCTGGAAATTTGGAATAATACCGGGCAAAGCAATCTAAAATCAAACTACACCGTTAACGGGAAAGATTATTTTACTTTTCAGGCTGATATAGATGCTTTCAAAAACAATGAGCCTTATCGTCAATTCTCACTCGAAAAGGAAGTCGCTCAAAAAGTATTAAAGGAGCAATTACAGTTTGAATTGGAATATATCCCGGAAGATTCCTCGGATTATCACCTGCTTCAATGCCGCCATCTGTTTGGTTTTATGGGTTATACCTCCTGGAGTAAAGCAGATGACGAACTATTCTACTTACTCCAACGATTTTGCAAAGTTTTCGAACAAACCTACACCCGCTTCCTTGATCTCCAAAATGCCGAAGAGCAGGCAAGAGAAGCACAGGTAGAAGCTGCATTGGAAAGAGTGCGGAGCAGAACAATGGCGATGCACAAGACAGATGAACTGCAAGAGGTGGTGCGGGTAGTAGCCGAAGAGTTGAAGAACACAGGTGTCATTCTTGATACGTGGGGAGCAGTTATCTGTACATATTCCCAGGATTCCAAAGACGTGATACACTGGACTGCAACCGAAGATCCTGCTCATCCATCTGTTTCTTATTTGCTACCCTATTTCAAGGATGAATTATTCGATGAAGCATGGGCATCTAAAAACAGGGAGGACGATTATTTTGCAAAAGTCTTTTCGTATGATGTGAAAAATGCATTCTTCAACTATGCCTTTGAGCATTCCGATTACCGACAACTGCCCGACGAATACAAAAAAATCATTTTAGAGAGTAAAAGTCATGGGCTTGCGTGGGCCTGGTCTAAAAACTCTGCCATTATGATTCCCTCCATCCAGGGGGATCTGCCTTCCGAAGAAGAAAAGGAAATCCTGATTCGTTTTGCCAAAGTTTTTGAGCAGTCCTTTATCCGCTTCCTCGATCTCCAAAAAGCAGAAGCGCAGGCAAGAGAAGCAAAGATCGAAGCATCATTGGAAAGAATTCGTGCAAAAGCAATGGCCATGCACAGCTCGGAGGATCTTGCAGCAACCATCGGCACATTTTATAACGAATTGGAATCCTATAGTATCACACCAAGAAGATGTGGTGTTGGTTTGATAGATAATGAAACACATATTGCCGAAGTATCCACCACAAATACGATCGAAGGTGGAAATTCAATTGAAATTATCGGTAAAATAAAACTGCACGATCATCCGGTATTAGTAGGTGTATATGACAATTGGTTATTACAAAAAGAATATCATCCCATTTTGCGGGGTAATGAAATAAAAGAATATTATCAATTGCTAAGACCACAGGTTTCTTTTCCTGATTATCCGAATGATGTGGTTCAGTATGGTTACTTCTTCTTCTTTTCTGAAGGGGGTGTATACGCATGGACGGATAAAGAAATGTTGGAAGATGAATTAAACATTTACCGCAGGTTTACGACTGTACTTAGTCTTACTTATAAACGTTATAAAGATCTGCAAAAAGCAGAAGCACAGGCACGCGAGGCAATCAAACAGGCATCATTGGACAGAATTCGTGGTGAAATTGCAAGCATGCGTACTGCAGAAGATCTCAATCGCATTACTCCAATTATCTGGCGTGAATTAAAAACACTTGAAGTACCTTTTATCAGATGTGGAGTTTTCATTATTGATGAAGACAAATCGGAAACAAAGGTTTATTTAACTACTCCCGACGGCAAATCACTTGGAGTATTGAATTTATCTTTCGGTGCGAATGAACTAACAAGAAACACAGTTGAGTATTGGCAAAAGAAAGAAGTATACAAAGAACACTGGACTAAAGAAGAGTTTATCAGCTGGACAAAATCAATGATGGAATTAGGACAAGTTCAAAACCCGGAAACATACCAGGGCTCTTCAACTCCACCTGAATCATTAAACCTGCATTTTGTCCCTTTTACCCAGGGAATGCTTTATGTAGGAGATACCATTCCTCTCACAGATGAAAAACTTGAATTAGTAAAAACTTTAGCTGAAGCCTTTTCTATTGCTTATGCACGTTATGAAGATTTTAAGAATCTTGAGGATGCTAAAAACAAAATTGAAATAACTTTGAGTGAATTGAAATCCGCACAGGCACAATTAGTTCATGCAGAAAAAATGGCGTCTCTTGGCGAGCTTACTGCTGGCA
>CAVUGE010000023.1:0-46012 GCA_963740945.1 uncultured Bacteroidota bacterium
ATAAATTACACAATTGCGTATATTTTTCGTACCTATATAGCTTAGTTTTTCCTACATTTTTTTTATAAAAAGTTAATATTCTCTCAATTTTAAGCACTTGTGCTCCATGGCACAATATTTGATTCTTCAAAATGACCGAGGGAAATGTTCAATTGTTACTTGTTATATATTGACTTTCCTTGCATTTAAAAACCTAAACTATTTTTTATACCCATTAAAGGGAATATCATATTGGGTTTATTCTATTGAACCCATGAGTTGATGAATATAAATGTTTTGAAACGTTTTTAAAAGGTATGGATACTCATGATTAAATACGCTGTTTTTTTCTGCCTGCTTTTACAATTTATTTTTGTAAACTTCTCTTTTTCCCAATCTAACTATCAAATGCGTATTACTAATGGACAATTAGTTGATAACTCAACTTATCAATTTGATGTAGTACTAAGTGCTCAGAATAATTTTGAAATGACCTCGTATCAATGTGTTATTTCTTTTTACTGTAATAGTATGAGTAAAGATAGTTATAATTTTTCTTTTGTAAATGGAACATCACAATTATTGAATAAACCTACTCTTGGTCTTTCTGCTAATTTGAAGAATAATAAAATTGAACTAACTTTCGCTTCGAGAGCATTGACAGACATATATGGAAACAATTCACTTAGGGTAGGTACTTTCAGAGTTCATCGGGAAAAAAACACATTCGATCTTAAAAGTATCTTCGTAAATTGGAATTTTTCGGGAGATAATATTACCATTCTAATCGGGAAACTTTTTTCCGATATAACAAATCAAGCAGATTTTTCCAGCGATATGATGTTAACAGATGTCAATGATGTTAAAGCTCAAATGCCAAATGATTTTCAATTAGAACAAAATTATCCAAACCCATTTAACCCTTCAACTAAAATTAAATTTTACCTAAAAGAAAGTGGAAAAGTGAAACTTGATGTTTTCAATATTCTTGGAGAAAAAGTAGTTGAATTGGTTAATGGAAAGTTACCCGCTGGTTCTCATGAAGTTGTATTTAATGCGAATGATTTAGCAAGTGGTATATATATTTATAAATTGAATATTGAAGATAAGTTTAATTCAGTTAAAAAAATGATTTTGGAAAAATAAATAATATAATAACTCATGTTACGCAAAACTGTCATTCTGAACGAAGTGACAAATACTCCTTTCTTCAACAAATCTTATTTTTTATCATTGCTCCTTTTCTTCATATCTCTAACAAATAATAAATACACCATGGCTCATAAAATTGTTATTCGTATAAATTTCGGAATTGTATATAATCAAGTATTGTAAGTTTTGATCCATTAAGTTTTATCAAACCTCTTTTAGCTAAATCATGAAGGCTTCTTGAAACGGTTTCTCTTGAAGTTCCTGCCATATTAGCAAAATCATGCTGGTGAGGTATTTTTTCTATTACAATATCGGGCTGATCTGTTTTACCTATTTCCCTGGCCAGCTCAAGAATAACAGCAGCGACTTTTCCTTCGGCATTATTTATAGAAAGTGATTTAATCTTTATATCTGCAGCACGAATCCTTCTCACTAATTCCTTCATAAGAGTTAACGCAATAATATGATGTTCATTTAGAAGTTTCAAAAAAACATCCTGCTGAATAATAAATAAATTGGAATCTTCTATTGCAACTACGTTTGCAGAATTTTCAGTTTTATCTAAAATAGACATCTCTCCAAAGAAATCGTATTTATTGAGGATTGTTAAAATTATTTCTTTTCCGCTGTCATTAGCTCTAAACACTTTTAATTTTCCCTCAATAACCAGATAAAGGGCTGTCCCTTTTTCATTTTCCGATACAATAGTTGAATTTTTACTATATGCTTTTTGGGTGCCTAATCTATACATATGGTTTAGTACAGTTTGGTCTAAACTTGAAAAGATAGGAACTTGTTTAAAGAAAGTGCTTATATCGAATAGTTTTATCTGGCGGTTTTTATGGTTGTCTTTAAATTTTATTTCATCAGCAAAAAGGCTTTCAAAGATTTTGTCCATTAAATATTAGGATCTTGTTGATAATAAAATATAACTTCAATCCAACACAAACAATCTAACCTAAAAAAAAGAAAGATAACCTACGGGAAATGAAAAGGAAATGCTTTATCATATAATTTCATATATTATCTCGACTTAATCACATAGCAGGTAATGTCCACAAATAGCACACCAATAATTAAGAGATTCAAAATAGTTAACCGGTATTAATAAATATGGTTCATATCTTATCTTCATACTTTGCGTTTTTCATAGCAAAATAACCTACAATCAATGAGGCTATTGAAAAAGAAATAAATAAACCTATTATTAATAAAAGCGACATTTATTTTTTTGTTTCATTTTAAGAATTATTAAATAAAGATGAATTGACGTGAAACACACTATCTGTCTGTATGAGGGGGTTTTTTAAGCTTTTTAGTGCATTTAGTCTGATGTTTGTTACTACTTTTAATTACCTTATATAATTGTGCTTCCAAACACCTAGAGTATGTTTCACAATATTTTGATCTATTACTATATTTAAAGAAATACTTTTTATTATTAAATTATTTTTAATTTAATATAAATGTGGGAAGTGAGAAAAATAAAAACTGCTTTCCTCTGTGTTTCCGGTACTTCTAAAAGTCCTCAACTATAACATTTTCTGTCCAAGTAAAACAGATTGATAAAATTTTATTTTATTCTTTTAATTAATGCATTTCTCTTTCACGATTATAAAAATGTTCCTGATAAATGAACTTTAAAGTTAATTGAATTATCCAATAAAAAAAGGAGGGTATTTATGAATAGAAACAAAGCATTAGCAGAATTCTTCGGGACATTCTGGTTAGTTCTTGGCGGATGCGGCAGCGCAGTAATTGCAGCAGCATTTCCAAATGTTGGAATAGGTTTGCTGGGAGTTGCTCTGGCATTTGGTTTAACTGTTTTAACAATGGTTTATGCAATTGGCCATATTTCAGGAGCACACTTAAATCCAGCGGTAACATTCGGATTGTGGGCAGGTGGTAGGTTTAAAGGAAATGAAATTTTACTCTATGTTGTATCACAAGTTTTAGGTGCTGTAGCTGCTGCAGGTATATTGTATTTAATAGCGAGCGGGAAAGCCGGTTTTGATATTAGCAGCGGTCTTGCAAGTAATGGATATGGGGAACATTCACCAGGGGGGTATTCGTTGTTATCCTGTTTAGTAACAGAAGTGGTTATGACCTTCTTTTTTATATTTGTAATCATGGGGGCTACAGATGAAAGAGCGCCAAAAGGTTTTGCAGGTATTGCAATAGGTCTTGCATTAACTCTGATCCATTTGATAAGTATTCCTGTTACAAATACATCAGTCAATCCGGCAAGAAGCACCGGGCCGGCATTATTTGTTGGAGGCTGGGCATTCTCTCAATTATGGTTATTCTGGGCTGCACCAATTATAGGCGGCATCTTAGGTGGGTATGTTTATAATATGGTATGCGGCAAAGTAAACGAAGAGAGGAGTTAAACAAGAAGTACTACAGAATGAATTATTTCTTTTAATGACTTCAGTTAATAAATTAAAGTTAATTGGAAATAACAAATTATTAATATAATTTACAATCAACGTCTAAAAGAGTAAGCAAATGATCGTCTCTAGTTTAACCAAACCGGTTACTCATAACTTAACAAGACACTGCACATTCTCAATAAAATTAATTCCTTGTTACTATTACCAAATAGATATAAAAACATGGGAAAGAAAAAAGAGTCCAAACACCAAAATGTACGGCCTGGGAAATTAGCAGAAAAACAGTTAAAAAACCATAAAGGAAAATTAAGCAAATTACCCCCGTTAGAAGTCAAAAATCTTTTACATGAATTTCAAGCTTACCAGATTAAACTTGAAACACAGAATGAAGAATTGCGTTCAACGCAACAGAAACTTGATGATGCGCGTGAAAAGTATTTTGATCTATTCAATTTTGCCCCGATTGGTTACCTTACATTAAGTGAAGATGGATTGATAGTCGAGGCTAATCTTACAGCAGCGAACTTATTTGGCCTTCCAATAGTACGTCTAAAGAAAAAACCGATTTCTGATTTAATCATCAAAGAAGATGAAGATAGATACTACTTTAATCATAAAGAAATGTTAAGAACAGGAAATAAGCAGCAGTTTGAATTAAGAATGAAGGGGAATGAGGGGACTATTTTTTGGGCATACGTCACTTCAATTATTGATAAGAATTTGGATAAAACTTCCAATATTCGTTTAACCATTTCCGATATCTCAGAACGTATACAAATCGATGAACAGATCCGCTTTCAGGCAACCCTTTTAAATGCAGTCGGTCAAGCAGTTGTTGCTACCGGAATTGAAGGAAACATAGTCTATATGAATCATGCGGCTGAAAATATGTATGGATGGGTTTCAAATAAAGTTATAGGGCGCAACATTATGAATGTTACGGTTCCCCAAATATCACAAAAGCAAGCAACATATATTATGAAAAAGTTAAAGAAAGGTGAATCATGGGTGGGCGAGTTTTATGTGCAGCGAAATGATGGAACGGTCTTTCCCGTATTGATTAACGACTCTCCGATATTCGACAAAAATGGAAATCTGATTGGTATTATTGGCGTTTCTTTCGACATAACGGAGCAAAAGAAAGCTGAACATGAATTAAAAGAAAGTGAAAGAAAGTATCATGAACTATTTAATAATGTTCAAATGGGTATGTTCAGATCGAAAGTGGACGGGTCTGAAATATTGGATTTAAATGATCATTATTGGAAAATTTTTGGAAGGACACACGAAGAAATGTTAGGCACTCCCTCGATAATGTACTGGGTTGATCCACGTGAACGGGAGGAAATGTTAAGCATACTTAAGCGTGATGGTATTGTCAATGATTTTGAATGCCGGATTTTCAGTAAAGACGGAAAGATAATAAATTGTCTTACTTCAGTGCGGTTAAATTCTGAGGAGGGAATCATGGAAGGATCTGTCATTGATATAACCGCACGCAAGCAGGCAGAAGAATTGCTAAAAGCTAATGAACTGAAATTCCGTACAGTAGCTGATTTCACTTATGACTGGGAATATTGGGAAGACGAGAATGACCAGATAATATATATATCCCCATCATGCGAAAGAATAACCGGGTATACCCGTGAGGAGTTTACATCTGATCCTGCTTTGTTAAAAAAAATTGTTCACCCTGATGATATTGGTTTAATAATTAATACTTGTAAAAAATTTAATTTGTACCATCAGGAATCTGATGTTGAAGAATTTGAATTTCGAATTATTAAAAAAGACGGATCGATTGGAATAATTCATCATATTTGCAAACCAATTTTTGATGAGAATAATAAATTTCGTGGAATGCGGGTAAGCAATAGAGAAATCACCGAGCGAAAGCGAATCCAGGAAGCTTTGCGTAAGCTCACACAGCATTTACAATCTATCCGTGAGGAAGAGAGATCAAATATTGCAAGGGAAATTCACGATGATTTAGGACAAACTCTAACAGCACTTAAGATGGATATAAAATGGATAAAAAAAGAGGTTGATCTATCTAATAAACCGGTGCAGAATAAAATTGACATAATGTCCGACATGATTGATTCGACAATACAGAGGATTCAAAGATTAGCGTCAGAACTAAGACCGGGAATACTTGATGACTTAGGATTGCCGGCGGCGATTGAATGGTTAACTGAAGAAATTAAAAAAAGAACGGAAATTATATTTGAACTAACAATTAGTCCCGAAGATATTTCACTGAAAGAAGATCTTTCGATAAATATTTTTAGAATAGTTCAGGAAACATTAACAAATATAATCCGGCATTCTAAAGCAACAAATGTGAAAATAAAAATAGAAATTGTTAACAATGAATTAAATATTAATATAAAAGATAATGGAGTAGGGATTGCAAAAGAAAAAATAAACGATATAAATTCACTTGGTTTAACCGGGATACGCGAACGGGCAAGGTACTGGAACGGAACTGTAGATATAAAAGGGAAAAAGAATTCCGGTACGGAAGTTTTAGTAAAATTGCAATTAAACGACGAGGATTTTAAATGAAAATATTATTAGCAGACGACCATGCAATTGTCCGTAAAGGATTAAGGCAAATATTAACCGGTATTAACGATATTGGAACAATTGAAGAGGCATCTAATGGTGTTGAAGTATTATCAAAAGTTCAATCAGAATTTTATGATATAGTGGTTCTTGATATTTCATTTCCAGATATGAGCGGGGTTGAAATATTAAAGCAGTTAAAAGCAGAACTGCCCCACCTGCATGTTCTTATGCTTTCCATTCATTCTGAAGAAGAATATGCGTTAAGAGTTTTAAAAGCGGGTGCTTCAGGCTATTTAACAAAAGCCAGCGCACCCGAAGAACTAGTTAAAGCAATAATAAAAATTTCCGGCGGCGGCAAATATATTTCGGAATCGCTAGCAAACCTCTTTGCAGAAAAACTTAACAGCCAATCAACAAATCTTCCTCACGAGTATTTATCAGATCGTGAATTCGAAGTTATGTGCTTGATAGCTTCCGGAAAAACCAGCGATGAAATAGCAGACAAGCTTTGTATTAGTGCAAATACAGTAAGAACTTATAGGGGAAGGATCATGAAAAAAATGAATATGTTAAATAACTCTCAGATAATTACCTACTGCATTAAAAATAACCTAATCGAATGAATTAAATATTCATATTCATAAGGATCAGTTAAGTAGTCATATTAATTACATGAGAATAGTTATAATGACTACGTCATAATCATTAAAATACTTAACATAATTATCAATTGATTAGTATAAATTTCTTTTACTCTGAAGAACTTATAAATTGAAGTTACACTAGATGAATATTTTAATAATAAAAGAGGAGAAAAAGAAACCCAAATAGCCCGGAATAGATATGATATAGAAAATGATAACAAAGATATTACTTGTGGATGATTCAGAAATAATACGAGAAAGATTGAAAGCTATATTAGTTACTATTCCGGTTTCAATAATGAAGCTAAACAGGAGTTTGAACAACTGCCGGGAATAATTCAAAAAATTCATCCAAGTTATTTTTTTAATTTTGAGGAGCGCTGAAATGATGATAAAAGAGTATTTTCTCCATGGATACTATTGGAGTGTGATTAGAAATAAATGATAATAAAATGGATACGAAGAGAATGATTCGAGAAACCGCACTTACCTTTATTTGGCGCTCCTTTTAATTTTTGGGAATAAAAATGATTATCATTCCTGAAATGAGTTCTTAGTTTCGCAACTTACTTGGAAGAGTGAGAGGAGCAAAGAAAATTTAACTTCCGGCATAGCGTAAGCTCTTGCAGCATCTGATCTGATGGAAAATTTAAAAATCAAAACCTGTAATGTATCAGCTATCAGACTCACCTCGCTTCATCCTCGATTTGAGGAGATAATACTTACAAAGAAATTTAGTGATTATCTAAAATTAATTGGATTCATTAAGATAATACTATGTGATCGAGTGATTGATATTAATAAACATATAAAAGATCTATTTATGGAATTGCATGGGATAGATCTCTCCAGGTTCCGGCAGGAATTTTCATTTGATTTATTACTAAAGTATAAGGAATAAAAGAAATTCATGAATTTAAAAAACCTTAAAATAAGAACACAGTTTAGGATTGGTTTTTTCTTCCTTTTCTTTTTCGTAATGATTTTAGGTATAGTTACATATCAACAAAGCCACCTGATTAGCCAGCAAACGGAAAATATGTATGAACACCCGCTTCGAGTTCGTGGAGCAATTAGTCAATTACGCAAAGATATTCACGCAATTGAAAATAATATGAATGATATATTGTACACTACTGACGGACCTACAATAGCCAATGATTTAGCACAGATTGAAACTTTCAAAGCAGATGCCCTTAATCAGATTGGCATTCTTGAACTCAAATACCTGGGTTCTATTTCTGATATTGATTCGATAAGGAAAGCATTGATATCATGGAATTCTATGCATGATGAAACTATCAGGGCGCTACACACCGCTCAACTGCATGAAGTTGTTATACCTCCCAAAACAGCTACCATAAGCAAAAAACAATTGGGAGAATTAATACTAAAAATTCAAAAGGTTGAAGATTTTGCCAAAAAGAAAGCGAATGAACTGCTTGATGCTTCGCTGGAATTAGCCAGCTCACTAAACAGGCAGTTAATTTATTTGATTGCCGTTATTTTATTGTTATCACTTCTAATCAATTATATTTTAATGAGTAACATCCGCATACCAATGAAAGAGCTGACAGATACAGCGCAACGATTTCATAAAGGAGATATGAATGCAAGGAGTTCGTATAGATCACAAAATGAATTTGGTGTTTTATCTAATTCATTTAATACACTCGCTGAAAGCATTCAGGCAAATGAAGAATTAAATAAGAAGGCAGTAAACTTAACTGCCGTAATGCTGGGAGAGGAAGAAGCAAATGAATTCTTCCGAAAAACACTTACAGCTCTTTCAGCTCATACCGGATCGCAAATGGCTTCGGTTTATCTTTTAAGTGACGATAAAAAGCACTATAATCATTTTGAATCGATCGGAGTAGATGAAAACGCAAGGCGATCATTTACTTCAGAAACCTTAGAAGGGGAATTTGGGGCAGTTCTTTCTACACACAACCTGCAGCATATTAAGAACATACCCAGAGATACACGATTTGTTTTCAATACCGTAGGCGGCAAGTTCATTCCACGCGAAATTATAACTATTCCAATCCTTGCCGGGAGCGAAGTTATAGCAATTATTTCTTTAGCAAGTATAAATATATACAACATACATTCCATAGAATTGGTTGAAAATATTCTTGATATACTTAGCGCCAGGGTAGAAGGTATTTTAGCATATTTCAAGATTAAAGAATTTTCGGAAAAACTAGTAGAGCAAAACCATGAACTTGAGGCTAAGAAAACAGAACTGGGAACGCAATCGACTGAATTAATGAGTCAAAACACCGAACTGGAAATGCAGAAAAAACAATTAGATGAAGCCAGCAGGCTAAAAACTGTTTTCCTTTCAAATATGAGCCATGAACTACGGACACCTCTTAACTCGGTTATTGCACTTTCGGGTGTGTTAAACCGCCGACTTGCCAAAAAAATTCCAGAAGAAGAACATAACTATCTGGAAGTGATTGAAAGAAATGGGAAGCATCTGCTTTCGCTCATTAACGATGTTCTTGATATTGCGCGTATTGAAGCGGGCCGGGAAGAGATTGAACTCACTAAGTTTGATGCTGGCAGCATAATAACTGAAGTCATAGACATGATACAGCCGCAAGCGGAAGAAAAAAACATTGAATTGCTTAATATAGAAAAGGAAACAAATCTCACAATTACAAGTGATGCCAATAAATTACGTCATATTATGCAGAATCTCATTAGCAATGCGGTGAAGTTTACTGAAAAAGGGAAAGTAGCAATTACTGCGAAGCATAGCGCAAATATGATTGAGATAATTATTACCGATACCGGAATTGGTATTCCGGAATCTGAACTGCCTCATATCTTTGATGAATTCCGTCAAGCAGACAGTAGTACATCTCGAAAGTACGGAGGTACCGGGTTGGGATTAGCTATTGCTAAAAAATATGCAAACCTTCTGGGGGGTATAATTACCGTTAAAAGCATCCTAGAAAAGGGTTCAGAATTTATAGTTAAGCTTCCTGTAATTCATTCACATGAAAACAGAATAATAGAAACAGCATACAAAAATTCGAAGATAGCACCATATGAGGGAGTTAACCGTTCATCTTTAAAAACAATTCTCCTTGTTGAAGACAGTGAACCTGCGAATATCCAAGTAAAAGATATACTTGATGAAGCCGGATATCAAATTATTGTTGCACATGATGGGAGTGAAGCGCTTGAAATAACTGCGAAAACCATTCCTGATGCGATGATACTTGATCTAATGATGTCCGGCATTGACGGATTTGAAGTGTTGAAAATCATACATGAATCGGAACGGACAGCACATATTCCAGTGCTTATACTAACTGCCAAAGATATAAGCAAAGATGACCTGAAATATTTAAAGAGGAACAACATTCATCAGCTTATACAAAAAGGGGATATGAAACGCGGTGAGCTAATTAACGCAATTGCCGGAATGATTACGCCAAATGAAGTAATAATAAAGCCACAGCGTAAATCACAACCCATTGAGGGAAAAGCGGTAGTCATGGTTGTTGAAGATAACCCCGATAATATGCTTACAGTAAAAGCTCTGCTGTCCGAGAACTACGTCGTGATAGAAGCAGTAAACGGAATTGAAGGGTTAGAATTAGCAAAGAAATACGAACCCAATTTGATTCTTCTGGATATAGCACTACCAGTAATGGATGGAATTGAAGTTTTTAAAAAAATAAGAGCATTGCCCAAACTACAGGATATTGCAGTTATTGCGCTTACAGCAAGTGCTATGACTAATGACCGCGAAGCAATATTGGCTTACGGTTTTGACGGCTATATTCCAAAACCTATTGACGAATCTGTTTTTTTTAAAGCTATTGATGAGATTTTATATGGAAAGTAGAGAAACTAAAATATTGGCTATCGATGATAATAATGATAATCTAATCAGCATAAAAGCATTAATAGAAGATGCATTTCCATTAGCGATTACATTTACAGCCGACAACGGAAAAAGAGGGTTGGAATTGGCAGAATCGGAAGATCCTGATGTAATTCTTCTTGATATTTTAATGCCCGGTATGGATGGTTTTGAAGTGTGTGAAAAATTAAAAGCAAATAAAAAGCTCAAAGAAATTCCAGTTGTTTTCATCACTGCACTGAAAAGCGATAAAGAAAACAGGATAAGGGCATTAGAGGCAGGTGGTGAAGCATTCATTACCAAACCAGTTGATATTAGCGAGCTTACTGCACAGATAAGAGCAATGGTAAAAATTAAAAACGCAAACATCCAAAAGCGCAACGAGAAAAGACAGCTTACGAATTTGGTTTCGGAGCAAACTAAGGATCTGAAACAAGCTTATGATACAACTTTGAATTTACTTCGGGATTTGAAAATCGAAAATGAAACCAGGAAGCTTAGTGAAAAAACTCTACGCGAAAGCGAGGAAAGATATCGCTCATTGACGCAATCAGCTATTGATGCTATAGTAACTGCCGACATAAAAGGGAAAATAGCAGACTGGAATAATGGAGCTGAAAAAATATTCGGTTATAAAAAGTATGAAATAATAGGGAGGGAACTGAAATTAATAATTCCTGTGGGACTTTTAGAAATTCATATTGAAGGTATGAAACGTGTGGAAGCCGGGGGTAAGTATCATGTTGTTGGTAAAACAGTTGAATTGCGGGGCTTAAATAAAACCGGTAAAGAGTTTCCAATAGAATTATCATTATCCGGATGGGAGGCTTCGAATAGGAAGTTCTATACAGCTATTATTCGAGATATAACGAGTAGAAAAGCAGCAGAAGAAGAAATTCAATTCAGAAATATTATTTTATCAACACAGCAGGAAACTTCAATTGATGGGATACTCGTAGTAAATGAGGACTTCGAGATTGTATCCTACAATAGCCGATTTGTTAAGATGTGGGGAATCCCGCAAGAATTGGTAGATATGAAATCGGATGAACCAGTTTTGAATTTCGTAGCAAACCAGACGGCAGAACCCGAATCTTTTATTCAACGCGTTCAATATCTATATGAGAACAAAGCTGAAACAAGCCACGACGGAAATAATTCTAAAGAATGGAAACATCTTTGATCGCTACTCAGCACCAATGGTTGGAAAGAATGGGTCATATTATGGGCGTGTTTGGTATTTCCGTGATATTACTGAGCAAAGGCGCTCTGAAAATGCATTGAAGGAAAGTGAAGAGCGGCTGCGGGTAACAATGGAAGTAACCAATATTGGAATATGGAATTGGGATGTAGAAAAAGATATTTTGAATGCATCACCAACTTATTATACAATGCTTGGATATGAGCCTGACTTTAGGACCTGTCGATCATGAATTTTGGGTGAATTTAGTTCAGCCGGATGAAAGAAAGACGCTAGTTGATAAAATCAATAAAGTTCTTGATGGACGCATCCTAGATTATAATTATGAAGCAAGGATAAGACACGCCAATGGTTCATATAGATGGAATAGGGTAATTGGTAAAACAGTGCAATGAAATAGTAAGGGTACTCCAAAATTTCTAATTGGTGTACGAATAGACATAACCGAACAAAAAGAAGTTCAAGAAGAATTGATTAAGGCAATAGAAAAAGCTGAAGAAATGAACAGACTAAAGACCAACTTCCTAAATAATATGAGTCATGAAATGCGAACACCTTTGGTTGCAATTTTAGGATACTCTGATTTTTTATTACAAGAAGTTCATAGTAAGGAACATGAAGAAATGCTACAGGGGATTGCAGACGGCGGTCAAAGATTATTACATACAATAAACTCACTCCTTGATTTAGCAATAATAGAATCAAAAAGAATGGAATTAAAATTAGTTGAGGTAGATTTCATTAAGGAAACGGGGAAAGTCGTCAAAGCACTATCAATTTTAGCTAAAAAGAAAAATTTATACCTGCGGCTAGTGAAAAAGTCTGAAAATGTTTTTTCGCTTCTTGATGTTAAATACTTTATCCAGGTCATCGAAAACCTTATAGGTAATGCAATTAAATATACATTAGATGGAGGTGTAATAGTAGAAGCTAATAAAAACTATATAGTAAGCTGAAAGCTGGTCTATACTTAGAGTATTAGATACCGGAATCGGAATTTCGAAAAAGAGTTTAGAAATAATTTTTGATGAATTTAGACAGGGAAGCGAGGGAATAGCACGTAAGTTTGAAGGGAGCGGTCTGGGATTAGCAATAACAAAAAAATTAGTTGATAGGATGAATGGAAAGATTATGGTAGAAAGTGAGCCTGGAAAAGGTTCCATATTTACAATTATGTTTAAATCAATCATACGCGAGTTCGAGGAAAGTTAATGGTAAAAACCTAATAGAATCGGAAAAAAATTCTGTGTCCCAAATAGTACCTGGAGATAAAGATTACACAGGTTTCAGAATACTAGTTGTAGAAGATGATGCTATATCTAGAAATTTGTTACAACTTAGCTTAAGGAATTTATATAAGTTAGATTTTGCGGAAAACGGGGAAACGGCAGTTCAAATGGCTATGGATAAAAGATTTGATGCTATTTTAATGGATATAAATCTTGGTACAGGCATTGGCGGTTTGGAAGCGGTACAGAAGATAAAAAATATAGAAAGTTATAAAGATGTTCCAATAATTGCAGTTACAGCATATGCAATGGAAAGAGATAAAGAAAGATTCTTAAATAACGGATGTTCATATTACATTTTAAAGCCGTTTGAAAGAAAGACAATATTAGAGGTATTGAATTCGGCTCTTAAAGCAGATGTTTCGAAATAATTTTTTTTGATTTCATAAGTCAATATTCAGAAGGATTACATCTGGTTGTGATACACGGATAAATTGTAAAGCTTTTGCAAAATCCTCAGGCAGGAGCGGAAGGTCGGCAGTAGTCAGCAATATAACAACTAAGATTAACTTTCTGAATTTTTCTTATCCTCATAATCATCTTCACCTATTCCCAATCTCCCTTCCAGATTCCATATCATATCTGTGGTTGTGCTATTTCTTACAGAAAATTTATTTCCCTTTGACAGTAATATTGCCTCCGGATGTTTCGGCTGTAAGGGGATTGCCCCCTTTATTTAAATCTGCTACAAATTCTGTTGATGAAATTTTCCTTGCATTGTTAGCTGTTAGTCCGCAGCTTACCCTTCCTCCCGAAGTGGACAATCTCGCGGCTGCATTAAAATCCTCGGGGAGCCTTATATCGATGCTTCCCCCAGATGTACTTAAATAGATCCCTTTATTTATACCTTTATAGTCGAGGTAAATATTTCCTCCGGAGGTAGTCGCTTTTATTTTTGAATTGCTTCCAGTTAGATCAAGACTTCCACCTGAAGTTGATGCGTCCAGATCTCCCTGGAAATCTATCCCTGATATATTCCCTCCGGAAGTGGATACTTCAAATCTTCCTTTAACATTTTCCAAATCTATATTGCCGCCTGAAGTTGATATATCCAGGTTCCCTGAGATATCTTTTGCATATACATTACCTCCTCCGGTACCTGCTTTTACATTAAACTTTTCAGGGACTTTAATCTCAAATTTTAATCTGACTCCGCTTTCAAACCACCCCAATAGCCAGTGTTTTCTTTTTGCTATTACTTCGACTTTATTATCATCATTACTAAGCTCAAATTTCACTTTGTCTTCTGCTTTTTGGTTTCCCAATATTTTAATATAAACTTCATTTTTATCCCATGATGATATTAATACTTCACCGCTAGAAGCATCTACTTTTAAATTTTTACCGGGAGATATCTGGAATGTCTTTTCTTTAATTACTTTTAGGTCGCCGCCAAAAGTATCCATATGCAAAAAAATTAAAATTAAAATAAGTGATAAGATGATGATATTTTTATTCATTTTAAACCTCCGGATGATATAATATTAGACTTGGGAATCCGGAAAATGGTTACGCATTAATGGAGGTTGTGTGAAAATATAGAAAAAATGATATTCTATTTATCTAATTCATTAGGAAAGGAAAATTGCCAGGTGACTCCTTTATCTGTGTCAAGTTTTATGCTTGCATTTAACTGTTCGGCGATTATTCTGATTACTTGCAGACCCAATTTTTCACTTTGATTTTCAATTTTTTTATCAAAACCTACGCCATTATCTGAAATGATTAATTCAAATAAGTTTCCTTCTCCTTTTTCTAATATTATTTCAACTTTTCCGCTTTTATCATCAGGAAAAGCATGTTTTAAAACGTTGGTTATTATTTCTGTTATAATGAGCCCTAAAGCCACGGCAGTATCAATAAGTGCATCGGTTTCCTCAAGGTTCAAATTAAAATGAATCTCTTTTGATTTATTTATATAGCTTTGTGAAATTAAGTCGATTAATTCTTTTATATACCCGCTTAGTTTTATCCGGGATAGGTTTTGAGACTGGTAAAGTTTTTCATGAACCAGGGCAATAGAGCGGATTCTATTTTTCATATCCTCTACTATTTCTTTTAAGTTCTCATCCTCCACAGTTTGAGCTTTTAAGCCCAATAAAGAAGACATTATCTGCATATTATTTTTAGTTCTATGATATAACTCTTTTAACAATACCTCTTTCTCTTTCAGCTGCCTTTCAATACGTTTGTATGCTTCTTCCAATTCATTTTCTGCGTTTTTCTGTTCTGTTATATCTGTGTTAGTACCAAACCACCTTATAATAGTCCCTTCTTTATCATGAACCGGTAAAGCTCTCGAAAGGAACCATCTATATTCACCGGTTTTACTTCTCAAAGGAAAAGTATCCTCCCAAGATTCTCCCTTTTCGATAGATTCTTTAAATTTATTTACAACTCTATCTATATGATCGGGGTGATGAACTACCTTCCACCCCCATCCTTTCATTTCTTCGTATGTTGTTCCGGTATATTCATACCATCTTTTATTATACCAGAAAATCCATCCCGTATTGTCTGCCATCCATGCAAATTGAGAAATATTATCTGCAAGTGTTTTAAATCTTTCTGCATTCTCTTTAAGGTCTTCTAATGAGCTCCCTAATGTCTGACTATATTTTTCCTCTATGGAGCTTTTTTTATCCATATCCTTTAAACCACTCATGTTATAAAACAGCCATTCTTAACGAAGTGAAGAACCCAATCGTCTAAATTTATCTGTTTCTTGTTATATAATAGAAAAGTGTATTCAATAGGTAAGAATACCAATTTATAAGCTTATTTATAATGATAATGGGCACAGATGGAGGTATGTCATTGGCAAAACTGGAACCTAAATTGTTATGTTCAATAATTGTTAAATTGCTAAATTGCCAATAAGAATAAAAGGATTCTACTTTCTGTATAATTTATGAACTAAAGTAATATCCGTGAAAATCTGCGTCTTTATTTCAGTAGTGTCATCTTTTTAGTTACCGTATATGAACCGGCTGTTAATTGATAAAAATATACTCCGCTTGGAAGATTTGCAGCATTAAATTTCAGATTATAATTGCCGGCATTTTTTTCTCCTTTGAAAATTATTGCTGTTTCTTTTCCTAGAATATTATATAATTTAATTGTCACAAAACTTTTTTCCGGTATCGTAAAACTAATATTTGTTGAAGGATTGAACGGATTAGGGTAATTTTGACTCAGAGAGAATTTATCAACTATGTTAATATTCTCATTTTCAATACCGGTAAGTCCTCCATTATTTGTTTCATAAAAATCTGCCATTCCACCGACAATAAATCCTTGCGATTCATTTAACATTGAGATTGATTCAAATCCCATTTGTATATCTTTTGGAGTCTCATCAGTCCAGTTTATACCTCCATCTGTTGTCTTAATTATATAAGCCGGCCCTCCATTATACGATCCTACCAGCCATCCAGTATTAGAGTCGAGCATAAAGATTTCTTTAAAGCTGCAGTTGGTAATACCAACCGGAATAGATGAGGGGATCCATGTATTACCTCCGTCTGTAGTTCTTAAAATAATTGAAGATCCGGATATTCCGCCGACAGCCAAACCGTTCTCCGGTGAAGTAAACTGAATATCTCTCAAAGGCAGTAAGTAATTAGCCATGGCCGTACTATCCTGGAATATCCAGTTAAATCCTCCATCAGTACTATGATATATCATACCGCTATAAGTAACCGCCCATCCCTGCAGAGAATCGATAAAACTTACTTTTGAAAAATCTGATGAAAAACTTTTTATATATGTATGTGAAATTCTCTCCCATGCTTTCCCACCATCCATAGTCCGATAAACAATTGCTGTATCTCTGTGTCCGCCTGCAGCAAAACCCAACTTTGAATTAACAAAATCAAAGCTATTAATATCATCAATTGTGCTGTCTACAGTAATCCATGTTTTTCCACCGTTGCTTGTTCTTATAATTCCCCATTTTGAATCAAATCGAACAACAGTGGTATCATCTAAAACTTGAAGTCCCTTCCATGTTCCAATAGAAGTATCATTTATGCTCCATGTGCTTCCTCCATCTGTTGTCTTGAAAAGATGTCCTTCACCTATAATCCACCCTATTTGCGAGGAAGCAAACCTTACCATATTGAGATTTTCGGCATATGGGAAACTTTTTTTCATCCATTGACTCTGTGCCGAAATTGTAAAAAGGCAGATAAAAAAGATTAACCATTTTGTAACTTTGAATACTTTCATTTCACTCTCCCTCTTTTAAAATGGTCTAAAGATTAGAATAATAACTATATAGAATGTCGCTTATTTGAGATTAAAATGCAAGTATTTTTAAAACCTTTCCCATTCCTAAAGCTTGTTAAGTAATAGGATCTGTCTGATGCATTTTAACCCCTCCTCGGTCCTCCCCTTTAGAAAAAGGGGAGGAGGTTGTCCGCCAGCGTTCACACTTGTTCAAAAATGAACACTCATTTGTTCATCAGAGTTATTTTAGATTCCAATTAAAATACTTTTATTAGGCATAATCTTTGCCGATTTATTAACAAATTACCCGTTATAAAGAAAATAAATCTATCTGAATTGTATTTTATAATATATTAATTCATTGAGATGATTAATGCTTTTCATGTATTATCCGGTCCCGGATATACCTATCCCTCATATTTATAAAATAAGGAGAATTATATATGAAAAAAATAATTATTTCCTTTTTGTTATTATTGGGAATTGCGTATTCACATCAGGAAAACAAAAAAATGAATGTTGCAATATTTGTTTACAATAATGTTGAGATACTTGATTTTGGCGGTCCTAGTGAAGTCTTTGCCGCTGCGAATTATAAAGGTGATAATGTATTTAATGTTTATACGGTTGCAGCAAACGACAAGCCCCTCTTAAGCCAGGGTTTTATAACCATAACTCCGCAGTATACCATAGATAATTGTCCTAAGCCTGATATTATAGTTCTTCCCGGAGGCGCACAAAGTGAATCTGCAAAAAATGAAAAAGTAATTAATTGGATTAAGGAATGTTCTAAAAAGACTAAGATTATTATGTCTGTTTGCACGGGTGCAATGATTCTGTCAAAAACAGGTTTGCTGGATGGTAAAGAGGCTACTACCTGGCATGGTGCAATAGATAACCTTAAGAAAATGACTCCTAAGGCTAAAGTCCATTCCGATACAAGGTTCGTTGATAACGGACAAATTATTACTACTGCAGGTGTTTCAGCAGGGATTGATGGTGCACTGCATGTAGTTCAGAGATTATTCGGAATGGAAACCGCGCAGGCTGTTGCAAAATATATGGAGTATGATAAATGGAAACCGGAGGAGGGTTTAATCGTCTCAAGGTAGGTTTTGAAAGATGGTATTTAAAAGATGACATCTTTACTTTACTAAAATAAGTTTACAACTGAATTTATATTTAACAAAAAATTGAAGCTGGATATTCATTTTAAAGATGTCATCTTTAGAGTCCTTTTATTATTCATCATTATTAAAGTTAAAATATGTTTAAAAATTACTTAAAAGTTGCTTTCCGTAATCTTTTAAAAAATAAGGGTATTTCATTTATAAATATTACAGGGCTTGCAATTGGGATAACTTCATGTATTTTAATTTTTCTATTTATTCATACCGAATTATCTTATGACAAGCAGAATAAAAAATTCGATAATATCTTCAGAGTACTTACAATTGATAAGGCACTTGGTGTAAGCAGCAATCTTGTGGGGATAACTTTACCGGCGCTTGGACCTGCAATGAAGAATGAATTTCCTGAAGTTAAAGAAGAGGTTAGAGTCAATAGATCAGGGAAGGATTTAATTGAATATAACCAGAAATTCCTCTATTCAAAAGATCTTATATATGCCGAACCTTCATTGTTTAAGGTCTTTGATTTTGATTTTATAAATGGGAATAAGGCATCTGCATTGACAAAACCAAATACAGCAGTCTTAACCGAAGAAATATCCAAAAGGATTTTCGGTAATGAAAATCCTATCGGTAAAAGCTTTAAAGTAGATAATGATAAGGATATTGAGGTAGTTGGAATACTGAAAGATATTCCACGGACTTCGCATTTAGCTATGGATGTTATAATTTCCATTTATCCGACCGCTCAGGATACCAATCTTGCGAAGTATTTAAATTCATGGAACAATATCAGTATGACTACATATGTTCTTTTGAACAATCCTGCATCTGAGGCTGCTGTGGAGTCAAAGTTAGAACCCTTGATTAGGAAAAACAATGTAGGTAAGAATTTTAATGTAACGCTGCAGCCTTTGAAAGATGTTCATTTAAAATCATCGGATATCTTATTCGATGATGCAAACAGAGATAAAAGTGATATAGGATATATTTATTCCTTGTTTGCAGTTGCGATATTTATAATACTGATAGCAGCATTTAACTTCATGAATTTATCAACCGCAAAAGCTGTTAGCCGTGCAAAGGAAGTGGGATTAAGGAAAGTTGTTGGGGCTATAAGGTATCAGCTGATACTACAGTATCTTGGAGAAGCTGTTTTATTGAGTTTTGTTTCCCTTTTCCTTGCGATGCTTCTTGTAGAATGTTTTGCTCCTTTAATTAATTTACCTATCAAAGGGAGTTATATCTTATTCTTCTTTGAAAATCCTGTTTTTCTTGCAGGTTTAATCATAAGTATATTAACTTTAGGTTTACTTTCCGGCATATATCCTGCATTCATACTTTCAAAGTTCAAACCTGTTTTAATATTAAAAGGTGCTGCCAAAAATAATAAGAGCGGAATATGGATGAGAAGAATATTGGTAACAGTTCAATTTACTGTTTCTATAGGGATGATAATCGGTACCTATATTGTTTATCAGCAGCTAAGTTATATCAGAAGTAAAAATGTGGGATATAACAGGGAACAGGTGATGACTCTGGATTTAAATGATCAGCAGCTACAAAAAAATTCACAGCTTCTGGAAAATGAGATTCAAAAGCTGCCTTCTGTGGAAAGTGTTTCTTTATCTTCCAATTTACCCGGAAGAGGTTTCGGCAGAACAGGTATTCAGCCGGAAGGTTATTCGAGCAAAGATGATATCTGGATAGTCAGCATTATGTCTGCCGATGAAAAATTTCTGCCTAATATGAAAATGGAACTAGCAGAAGGAAGAAACTTTTCATTGAAGTTTCCTGCTGATCAGAAAGAAAGTGTGATAATTAATCAAGCTGCTGCAAAGGCTTTAAAGTGGAAAAATCCTTTAAATAAAAAACTTTCGTTTGGGGGTAATTCTCCGAATAAACTAAACGTAATAGGTGTTGTAAAAGATTTTAATTTCGCATCTATGCGTCATCAAATAGAACCTTTGCTGATTGTTAATAATCCTAATGCAAATAATATACTGTCAATTCGGATAAAAAAAGGGGGGATCTCTGATGCAGTAAATTCAGTTGAACGAACCTGGCAGAAAGTAAATCCCGGCAGACCCTTTGAGTTTAATTTTCTCGATGATGAATTTGAGCAGCTTTACAAAACGGAAAGCAGTTTCTCTACCCTGATTGGAAGCTTCACATTTCTTGCAATTTTTATCGCTTGTCTAGGTTTATTTGGATTAGCATCTTATATGACCGAGCAGCGGACTAAGGAAATAGGAATTCGAAAAGTTCTTGGAGCTTCCATTCCGGGTATTTTATATATAATATCGAAACAATTCATTATACTTATCATATTAGCAAACTTAATTGCCTGGCCTCTTGCTTACTATTTCATGAATGGCTGGTTAAAGGATTTTGCATATAGAATTGATATTGGAATTTCTACATTTATGATTGCCGGTATTTTAACTTTGCTTATTGCAATATCTACCATTTCTTATCAGGCGATAAAAGCCGCCACTCGAAATCCGGCAAAATCTCTTAGGTATGAATGAGGAGTTTGAAGTAATGGAATGATGTGGTGATGAAGTCATTTGATAGTCATTCAATGGTCATTTATAGTCATTCGGTAGTCATTCAATAGTAATTCGGATGTTATTCATAGGTCTATTCGATGGTCTATTAAGAAAAGTATCAGATAATTTTCGATTGATATTTGAGATTATTTTAGTTGCTGAATAGATTTATTGTTACAATTGTAAATAAATTCTGCACTATTTTCTACCCATGCACCATTTACATATTGTTCATTTAGTCCATTTATAACAAGAGAAGAGGGAAATATCCATCTAGATACGTAATTACTGAAATGCCGGAACGGTTCAGGAAGTTTAATACACTGCAGACTATTACCGCTACTATCAATCACCCACGAACTTGTTGATGTTTCAGGCGAATGACCTCCAATGCTATAGGATGAGAATGAGATCCATTTTCCATCGGGAGACCATAATGGATTATTTATACCTGTATCCTTATCATCAAATTTTGTTAAAAATTTTGGATAGGAGTTTTGCAGGTTAATTAACCACAATGAACATAAAATTTTTAACTCGATATATCTTTTTTTGTGTAAATAAGAATTGTCTAGTACGCCTAATTGCTCTCTTACAATTACAATTTTATCCTTCAACGGAGAAATTGCATATTCAGAGTGGAACTCGGTTTCCTTTAATTTAGTTGAATCAATTAAGATGGATTGGGCTAATATACTGGAATTGATAAGGACAAATAGTAATATCATTCTTAGCACCACTACCTTTTCTTTAATTATTACCATGATTCTATCTCTTTTATTTTGTTTTTTAATTTCTCATCAAAAATTTGATAAGGAATTTTTTCACCAAATTCGAAAGTATTGGTTCAAATAACATTTAAGGATTTAGAAAGGCAGGGATACATTTTTGATACAGGAAAACAAGGCAAAAGAATTAGAAAAAAAGAAGATCTTATTAAGAAATGGGTAATATTATTTCCAGATAAATTAAAACCAAAATATTTCTTTGGGCGGTATGTTAAAGATGATAATGTCACCATTGAAAATTGGGATATAGGAAAGTTCGATGGTTTATGGGGAGGAGAAACTGCTGCAGCTAAATTGACAAAATACTTAAAACCATTCATTCACACTATATATATTGGAGAAAGGGTGGGAGAGTTGATCCTAAAAAATAAGTTAAGAAAAGAACAAAATGGTAATATTGAAATTGTTAAAAAGTTTTGGGGGTTTCCAGAAAATAGAGATATTGTAAATCCAATATTAATTTATGCTGACTTATTAGCTACTGGCGATCCGCGGAATATAGAGACTGCAAATATTATTTATGAGAGAGAAATTGTTCAACTTATCAAATAAAATAGATCCATTAACTTTTAAAATATTAAAAATAATTACAAAAGTTACTGAATCTGGATATGAGATTCTTTGTTATAGGTGCTACAGCGCGAGACATTATTTTACATAATGTCCATAGTATTCCAATTTACAGACAAACCAATGATATTGATTTTGGTGTAAATATAGAGATTCGGGAAGATTTTGAGAAGCTAATTCATTAATTGGAAAGGTTTAATTTTGAACCCACCAAGGTCCCCCATAAATTTAATTATAAAGGTATACCGAATATTGATATTATTCCATTTGGAAAAATAGGAGGAGAAAAGCAGAAAATAATATGGGAAACAGATAAAGGCAAAAGTTCAACAGAATTAAATATCTTGGGATTTGACGAGGCGTTTAATAATGCAGAAGAAATAATTATCCAGGATAAGCCGGAAATAAAAATAAAATTTGTATCAATGGACCATTTTTTCCTTTTTAAGCTATCATTTTCTTATTTGCCATAATTTTACCTTATTTTTTAAGAACCCTTCCACAGAATCAATTTCCTATCCATCGGTAAAAAAAATCATTGATAATCTAAATTATATATTATAATTTAGTTGTTGAAAAATAGAGGGATGGGGAAAGCGGGCATATTGATAATATTCTCCGTCAATCTAATTTATCCTGTCTAATAAAGTATAAGTAATTAATTGTTATCTAATTTGAGGAGGACTCTATGAAACCAATTACGAGACGTTCCTTTCTCAAAACCGGAGCTACAGCTGCCGTTGCAGCAGCAGCAATTCCGTTTCTGCCAAATGGATGGTATAGCTTTAAGAAAGTTAATACCTCCGGATATTTTGAATCGGAATTCGGGATTACCGATGCACTGTGTCAAAAAATTCTAACCAAAGCCCTATCCAAAGGCGGCGATTTTGCCGATCTCTATTTTGAACATACAATAAGCAACTGGATTTTATTGGAAGATGGTAAAGTTAACAGAGCTTACAGTGATGTTGGACTTGGGGTAGGTATTAGAACAGTCAACGGTGATCAGGTTGGTTACGGTTTCACCCAGGAACTTACTGAAAATTCAATGCTGGCTGCTGCTTCTACAGCCGCTACTATTGCAGATTCAAGAGCGAATACACCTGCAGGAGAGTTCGTTCAGTCTAATCTGGAAAATTATTACCAGCTAGAGAACTTATTAACTTCTGTTCCTCTTGAATCCAAGCTCCCGCTTGTTCAGGGAGCAAACGATAAATGTTTTTCTCTTTCTTCCTTAATCATTAAAGTTACTGCAGGTTTTCATGATCAGCAGAAACGTATCCTTGTTGTGACAAGCGATGGTAAGAAGAGCGAAGACTTATTGCCGAAAAATTATCTTTATGCTTCGGTTGTTGCAGAAAAGGATGGTAAACGTGAAAGATCGGGATGGGATATCGGCGGCAGATGGGATTTCTCTCATTATACTCCCGCCATAGTTGATGAAGTGGCCAAAACTGCTGTTGATCGCACTATTATTTTATTTGATGCTGTTCAGCCTCCTGCCGGTGAAATGCCTGTAGTATTAGGTCCCGGTCTAACCGGTATTCTTCTCCATGAAGCCATTGGACATGGAATGGAAGCCGATTTTAACAGGAAAAATATTTCTACATACAGCTCTATGATAGGCAAGAAAGTGGCCGAACCCTTTGTTACTATTATTGATGAGGGGACTATTCCGAATTTGACAGGTTCGGTTAATGTTGATGACGAAGGAACACCTGCTCAAAAAACGGTGCTGGTTGATAAAGGTATTCTTTCTAGCTATATGCATGATAAAATATCTGCACGCCATTATAAAGTTGAACCAACCGGAAACGGCAGAAGGGAAAGTTATCAGCATTATATTCAGCCAAGGATGAGAAACACATACATGCTTCCCGGGAATGAGACTCCCGAAGATGTAATTAAAAGTGTTGATAAGGGGATTTATGTTAAGGATGTAAGCAACGGGCAGGTTAAGATCGGGGAAGGGGATTTTGCATTCTATGTATCGCAGGGGAGAATGATAGAAAATGGAAAATTAACTTCTCCCATAAAAGATGTTAACATTATGGGTAACGGCCCGAAAATGCTTCAGAACGTTATTATGGTGGCAAATGATCTTGAAATGTTTAGAGGTGGAGCAGGATTCTGCGGTAAAGGGGGACAATCAGTACCGGTTGGTTTTGGATTACCTACTATCCTCGTTAAATCTATGACTGTTGGCGGTACAATGGCAAAAGGAGTTCAAAATGAATAAAGAATTGTTTGATCTAGCCGAATGGTCTATTAAGACCGCTAAATCAGCCGGCGCAGATGACTGCCGTGTAAATATAAATAAAGAACGCTTTGTTGAAATCAGCTACCGCGAACGAAAACCGGAAAATATTAAAGAGGCTTCTACAAGGGGTCTTTATATAGAGGTTTTTGTTAATAACAGGTATTCCGGTCAAAGTACTTCGGATTTACGTAAGGATGCTTTGAAAGATTTCATTGCAAACGCTGTTTCTGCAACTAAACTTCTGGCAGAAGACCCTTATCGGTCATTGCCTAATCCGAAATATTATGAGGATAGAGCTGAGCTTGATTTACAGATTACTGATCCGGATTATAATGAATTCACGCCTGAGGATAGACACAGCCTCGTTAAAATTATCGAAAATTCCTGTTTGAAAGAGGGTGCTGAAAAAGTAATTTCGGTTACGGCAGATGAGTATGACAATCATTCTGAATCTGTAATGCTCACAAGTAATGGTTTTGAGGGACACAGAGAATCAACCATATACTGGGCGGGTGCAAGTATGACTGCAAAAGATGAAGGCGATCGCAGGCCGCAGGGCTACAACTACATCGGGTCTGTTGCTAAAAAAGATCTTCCCGGATATGAAGAGATAGGAGCTGCAGCAGCTAAAAGAACGATTGATCTTTTAGGTGCAAAGAAAATTAAAACGGAGACACTCCCAATTATTGTGGAAAACCGGAATGCTATGCAATTGGTCTGGGGATTTCTTTCTGCAATGTTTGGCGGGAATATTCAGCAGAAACAATCATTCCTTGCTGATAAATTAGGTCAAAAAATTGCAAGTGAACACCTTACCTTAATTGATGATCCGTTTATAATTGGAGGTATGGGGAGCAGGCTTTATGATGGTGATGGATTTGCGGCTAAAAAACTTACTATGATTGAAAAAGGTGTATTGAAGGAATTTTACCTGGATTGGTATTACAGCAGAAAACTGGGATGGGAACCAACTACAGGAGGGACTTCAAATATTATTATTCCTGCCGGGAAACGTTCGGTTAAAGAGATTATGAAAGATTTAGGAAGAGGTATATATGTAACAGGTTTTATTGGCGGCAACTCTAATTCAACTACAGGCGATGCATCTGTCGGTATTTTCGGACAGCTTTTCGAAAATGGCGAACCTGTTCAGGCTGTTGCCGAAATGAATATAGCGGACAACCACTTGAAGTTCTGGAATAAGCTCGCTGAGGTTGCTAATGATCCATGGATTTACTCATCTCAACGGGTTCCAAGTCTTGTTTTTACGGATGTTGTTGTTTCAGGTGTTTAAGCTGATTTTTGCTATTAAAAAAGTAATAACCCAAACCTCCAGGGTTTAGGAAAACCCCGGAGGTTTTCATTTCATGGAAATTTTTATCATGATGTTTAATGATTAAATTTTATGAAAATACTTTAGCACTAAGTTTATATAAAGCTAAGATACTACTAAAATCTCTCATAAATTCTTTTCTCGTAAACGGTATCTTAAAGGATTTTCCTTCAAA
Organism: uncultured Bacteroidota bacterium; assembly: GCA_963740945.1. Lineage (GTDB taxonomy): Bacteria > Bacteroidota > Ignavibacteria > Ignavibacteriales > Ignavibacteriaceae > CAVQBP01. The sequence continues at coordinate 26,151 of CAVUGE010000023.1, forward strand.
TTCAAGTATGAGACCAAACTGCATTGCCTCACTTAATTTTGCGGTAAATTATGTATAAGGCAGTACTGCAGATTCTGAGGCAATATGATTGGAATTAACTTTTCAGGAATAAGATTAATTATAGACTGTAATCAAATTGGAAAGTTATGACCTTCCAAAGTTCAATTTCCTAAGCTTATTTTTTGTAAAAACCTTAGTAACCGAGATACCCAGATAAATAATTAGATACTGCATTCAACAAAATTGTATTGTTATGTTCTTTTTTGTACATTATTATATAATTATTATATCATTACATTATACGACATGAGCAATATTCATTTTAAATGGGATCTAGATAAAAATCAAGAAAACATTAAGAAACATAAAGTATCTTTTGAAGAAGCCAAAACTGTATTTTATGATGAAAGCGCCCGGCTTATTTTCGATTCTGAACATTCTAATCATGAAGAACGATTTATTATTTTAGGTATTTCTTATAGTTTGCGAATTCTTGTTGTTGTTCATACTTATTTAGAAAATGATGAAGTTATACGAATTATTTCTGCAAGAAAAGCAGCAAAATCTGAAATTAAGTATTATTATGAGGTAAAATAAAATGAAAAAAGAATATAGTTTTTCTAAATCTATTAAGAATCCTTATACAAAGAAATTAAAAAAACAAATTTCAATAAGAATTGAGAATGATACCGTTGAATATTTTAAAAAACTGGCATCTGAAATTGACATTCCATATCAAAATTTGATGAATATATATTTAAAGGAATGTGCCGAACAAAATAAGAAACCGAATCTACATTGGGAATAATAGACAAAAAAAGTTCATACATCACCCGCACTTAATGGGGTTTACAGAAAGGTTCACTTCATGACCTGATTTAGTCATTCTCTTATTTTGTATGGTCAAGAATATATTCTTTTTCTCCGGTAAAAATGTATTCCAACATGAATCCGACCGGAATGGCAGCAGCACCTGCATATAGAGGGCCAATATTAGGGTGACATGTACCGTAGTTATTTATTTGTGAAGCAGTCACAGTTACTAATATTCCACTTCTTAATCCAATCCAGAATGCACTAAGTAGACTCGATGCATTATCTTTCACAAATGCTTTTTCAAGCTGGTTGATTGAAATCTGATGAGTTGAATCAGTATCATCAATAAAATTTACAGAGTCTTTTGAGATATTAATATATGAACAATAAAAAATACTTTCATCTGAAAGATAAATTTTTGAAGAATTACTACTCCCTAGGTAAATTGAACTATGGAAGCCCCCACTTCGCCTTAAATTTTTCATATTCTTGTTTAGGGAGCTGAACCAGAACCGGGTTTGAATCTATATTAAGCCATTTGAGAATATTAACTAAATGATCTTCTGTCATAGCAGAGCAGCCTGCAGTAGCTCCTTCATTTTTATCCCAAATATGAAGGAAGATGCAGGAGCCTCCGCTTTTTAACCGGGGCATGCTGTTATGTTCAATAAATACGCCCCACTTATACTCATTATCACTTAGCTTCATTATTTCTGAACTGTTCCAGTCTTTATAGGCAACATTTCTGTTATCTACTATAGTATTATAATATCTGGAATTTATATCATCCACGCATTCGGTACATGAATCGACCTGAATATAGGGCATGTGCAGCCAGTCGGCGCTATCGGGAGGTTCATAGCCAAAGACTTTGCTTAATTTGAAAACCCCAGCGGGTGCTTTATAATCTCCTTCATGCTTTACAGGCCCTTCATCAAGAGCAGTTCCGTGCAGTCCTTTTCCCCATGCTAAACCAGCACGACCTACAGTTATTTTATATTCATCTCCTACTTGTTTCCATTTTCCCCCTAGTTTATTCCTTTCATATCTGTGTAAGGTACCGATTGTATCTTTCCAGTTCCCTGTTATTATTAAAATCATCTGGGTGGAAGCAGAGAGAGGGGATATATCACGGCTTACGGCAGTTGAATCGGAGCTCGCCGGGTATACAACTGAAATACAGAAGCTAATCAAATAAAAAAATAAAATGTGGAATATCTTGTTTCTCATCAAATCCTTTTTAGTCCGGGAATTCAGGATAATATAATCTTTCACTTAAATTTAATAAATTTACTAATGTTTTTTAAAGTAATATGGAAAATAATAAAATGATGGAATTATCAACTGTTGAAAAAATATATCTTGAAAAATCAGGGAAAGAGTTATTTTATCCTCCGAAAGAAAAAATTGGGATTATACAGGTTAAAAACTTTCCTGAGCTGGGAAAATTAACGGCATTAAGGTTTTTAGAATGGGTTATTGAAAATCCCGGCGGAGTTATTTCTTTACCTACCGGAAAGACGCCCGAGCATTTTATTAAATGGGTTTCTTATTATCTCAATAATTGGAATAAAAAAGAGGTCAGTGAATTTTTAGAGAAATCAGGAATCAAATCAAATACAAAACCGGATATGAAAAGTTTATACTTTGTTCAGATAGATGAATTTTATCCGATTGATTCTTTTCAGCATAACAGTTTTTATTATTATATACAGCAATTTTATTTCCGTAATTTTGAATTAGATCCCGCAAAAGCGCAATTAATAAATGTTAATAAAATACCGACAGCAGAAAATCTTCCCATTGATCAAATTTTTCCGGATAAACATGTAGATTTATCTCTTCGTTATAGATATGCCAGAACGAGACAGGAACGCCGGCAGAAAGAAACTATTGAATTAGTAGATGAATACTGCACCAACTATGAAAGGAAAATACGTGAACTGGGAGGAATAGGATTTTTCCTTGGGGGTATTGGACCTGATGGGCATATCGGGTTTAATATTGAGGGGAGCGACCATTTTTCAACTACACGTTTAACTGAAACTAATTATGAAACGCAGGCTGCCGCATCAACTGATTTAGGCGGAATTGAAATAGCCAGGAACAGGCTTGTTATAACGATCGGTCTAAATACTATAACATATAATAAAAATGCTGTGGCTTTAATTATTGCATCAGGTGAAGCAAAGGCAAATATAATCAGGGATTCAATTGAAAATTCTCAGAATAACCAATACCCAGCTACGGTGCTTCAGAAATTAAGCAAAGCAAGGTTTTATCTTACAGATGGTGCTGCCCTGAGATTAAAAGAAAGAAGATTAAGAGATATTAAGAAAGAAGAACCTTTATCAAAATTTGCTATTGAGCGTGCTATAATAAATCTTGCTGTGGATAAACGAAAAGAGGTTATGAAATTAACAGAAGAAGATTATAAGAATGACCAGCTTGGGAATTATATCCTTTCAAAAACCGGTTTATCAACAGAAGAGATCAATAAAGACATTCAAAGCTCCGTTTTGGAAAGATTTAAAAGGGGGATAGAGAATGTTGAAAATGAAAGAATACTTCATACGGGACCTCATCATGACGATATAATGCTCGGCTATCTTCCATATATTGTTCATCTTGTCCGCAATGCCACAAATCAGCATCATTTTACTGTTCTGACTAGTGGTTTTACCGCAGTTACTAACTCATATATGCTGCAGGTTATTGAAAACTTAAAACAGCATTTTTATGATCAGGAATTTATTGCCAGGTTAAATACAAAATATTTCGAGGTTTCCTTTGAAGAAGGGAAAAACAGGGATGTTAATCTTTATCTTGATGGGATTGCCGCGAAGAGTGATGTATTCAAAAGTGAAGCTCAGGCCAGAAGATCACTTAGGAATTTAATAGAGGTTTACGGTAAGAATGATATTTCATTTCTAAATGATAAAATAAATGAGCTTATAAATTATTTTCAGACCCAATATCCAGGAAAGAAAGATGTTCCTGAAGTTCAGAAGCTTAAGGGAATGCTTAGGGAGTGGGAAGAGGAAATTCTATGGGCTCATCTTGGATTTAACAGTGATGGTGTATCCCATCCGCGCCTTGGTTTTTACCAGGGAGATATATTTACCGAAAATCCTGAATTAAACCGTGATGTAATACCAGTCCTTAATCTCTTTAGAAAATTTAAACCGACAATAATTACTGTAGCTTTAGACCCGGAAGGAAGCGGGCCTGATACTCATTATAAAGTTCTTCAGACTATAACGGAAGCGCTTCGTTTGTATGGTGAAGAGGCTGATATTTCAAAGCTCCGCATCTGGGGTTATAGGAATGTCTGGTACCGTTTTCATCCTGCTGAGGCAAATATTTATATCCCGGTAAGCTTAAATAGCTTTGCGTTGATAGACAGCATGTTTATGAACAGCTACGGTTCCCAGAAAAGTGCGAGCTTTCCGAGCTGGGAGCTTGACGGACCATTTTCGGCACTATCTCAACAGCTTTTGGCCGAGCAGTACCGCACTATCAGGCTCTGCCTTGGAAGGGATTTCTTTATTAAGCATGAAATTCCCAGGGTTAGAGCAGCGCACGGAATGGTTTATCTTAAAGAACTTTCAATAGATGAATTCTATACTAAATCAATTGAATTGAAGAAGTTGACGGAGAGTTTTTGAGAGGCAGGTTATAACAGTTTATCTAAACTAGGTTATAAGTGAGTCTCACCTTGGAGGTGAACCTCACTTTTTATAGGTTAACTGCGGAGATCATGGCAATGTAATTCTCGTCCGGGATATATTCGGGGATGCTGTTTCCGGAACCTAGAGCGTAACCTCCCTGGGCTGATCCTTTTCCAAGCATCGCTTTTGACCTTTTAGTAATCTCTTCAGGTGAACTGCGTGCAAGGAAATCCATATCAATTCCTCCGAGAATGGCAATCCGTTCTCCCCATAGATCGAATGCTTGTTCTACAGGAGTTATTTGATCTTCAAATGAATGTTTAGCATCATATTGCATGTCGTCTATTATATCATTCATAACATCTTTAAGCTGTCCGCATGAATGCAGTATTGCGGGCTTACCTGCTTTATGAATTGCTTCAACCATTTTTTTATGCCATGGAAAAATCCAGCGTCTCAGCATTTCGGGGGAGAGCATTGTCTGATTCTTAAATCCCCAATCATCATTAACAATGCATGCGCCTATAGTCTCAATAGGGGCAACAATTTCATAAAACCGTAATAATCTTGACCCAACCGAATCAAATATATCTGTCGTTAAATCTTCATCCAGCATGCACATAAGGCATAATTTTTCGAATCCGGTAATGTCAATTACATTTTCAAGTAAACCGCCGTTTCCGCTGGCTATTAACTTCATTCCATCCGGCAGTTCAATGCGGAGATCGTAGTAAATATCATAATCACCTTTTTCCGGATCAGGCCACTGATACTTTTCATAACTTTCACGGTCTATAATCATATTTCCGGCATTTAAAGATCTGCTTTCTTTTTTCTCAATAGTTCCCTTTGGGAAGTTAAGTGTATTTGTTCTCCATGCTGAAATGGTAGTATAGTCATATCCCGCATTTACGAATGATTTTATAAGTCTTCTGAAAGGTGCAGTTCTGGATGAGGTATCTTCCTGATATTCACCGGATAATTTTCCTATAATTCGATTATTAATTCCGAACTCAAAAAGAGTAGGTCTTTCAGGTTTTTCCCGATTTATAACGGAAAGTAAATTATTAAAATCGGGTTTGAAATTCCCGGGGCGTTTGTAAATAATATTATTCATAATATACGATGGTCATTCAATTGTCATTCGATTGACATTCAATAGTTATTCGATGTTCATACAATAGTCATTCATAATCATTTAATGGTTATTGTATAACTCAAGTTGACCGCTTAAATTGAAAACTGTTAAAACAGTTAAATATCAAACGTTGGTTTATATTAACCCCCGGCATTAATCCCGGGGTTAATAAAAAAAGATGAATATTTGTAACCATTTCCAAAAGGCGGTCAACTTGAGTAAATAATAAAGATGTCATCTTTCAAATACAGGTAACTTGAGTTATTTATATAAAAAATACTTTTTAGAAAATTCTCTGAATTCGGAAGCCTCTTTTTCAAAATACGGTTCTAACTCCTTGACATTAAAATTGCCTTGAATCATTTCTCTGACTTTACTTGTTCCGGCAACGTTGTCGAACATTCTGAACCTGCTTTTATATTGATCGTTAAAGAGAGAAGAATCAGGGTATAATTCTTTTAGTGCCTGGATAAAATAAAATTGTACAGGCATAAGTTTGGCATTCTTATAGTCTGTAATATAAGTTTGAACTCCGTGAAGATCCTTTCCCATACCGAAGCCGTAGAAAGGTTTGTATGTAATAGGTCTAAACAAAACTCCTTCCATTCCATAGCTGTTCATTTTATCTGTGAGCTTTTGAGCATCAATCCATTCTGCGGCAAATGTCTGAAAGGGGAGTGTATAACCTACGCCGATTGATACCCCGTATAATTCACCTACAATGCCGGATGCTACATAATAGTAAGGTGAATCCATGTTAGGTATATGAGGTGAAGTGGGAACCCATGGTAAACCGGTATCTTCAAATGTCATACCTCTGTTCCATCCTTCCATAGGTACAACAGTTAATTTACATTTTACTCCTCCGGGCAGCATCCCTTCGTTATTAAGCAATGTTGCAAGTTCCCCGCAGGTTAAACCATATACATATGGTATTTTGAACATACTGACAAATGAAAAATGTCCGTCTTCAACAAGCCCTCCTTCAACTCTGCTCCCTCCCAAAGGATCAGGTCTATCAAGTACTACTACTTCAATATTATTTTCAGCCGCCGCTTCCATAATAGTTCCCATTGTACTTATATATGTATAAGAACGGCATCCTATATCCTGGATATCATAAACTAAAACATCAATATTTTTGAGCATTGTTGAGTCAGGTTTGCGCGTCTTCCCGTACAAAGAATAAACAGGGAGTCCCGTTAAATCATCTTTGTAGGATTCGACATAATCGCCTGCGGCGAAATTTCCTCTCACACCATGTTCAGGTCCGAAAAGTGCAACGAGATTAACATCAGGAGCCTCATTTAATATATCAATTGTTGATTTCAGCTTACTGTCAACTCCGGTAGGATTGGTAACCAGACCAACTCTTTTACCTTTGAGGATATTATAGTTTCTGTCTCTTAAAACTTCAATTCCTGTTTTTACAACCGGACCGGTTCTGAATATTTTATCATAATTGATCTGAAGATCGGCAAGCTTCTGTGCTACAAGTTTCGGAATTGTTTTATCTCTTATAAATCTATAAAAATCTTCTCCGGGACATAATGTTAAAGCATAGTCCTTGTGCCCTTTAATACTATCTAAAGATACATGGTATTTTTTTACAAGGAAACTTGTTAAATCTACAACGGCTTTTAATTGGTCTTTATTAAATTTCTGAACTTCATAATTTCCCATAACACAGATGAGTGCATGCCCGCGAACATCATAATCTGTATTTGTGTCTCCGGGATATTTTAAAGGACGTGTTTCATAAATATTTCCGTTCAAATCTATCATATAATGATAGGGAATATCCATCCAGCCTTTTTCGGATCTGCTCCATGACTGAAGATTTCTAAGATAGTCAACAACGTTTGTATTCTTTGCGAAAAATTCTCCTCCATGATGAAGAGTAATTTTTGTTATGGTCTGTTCGGGTAATGTTTTTGTACCAGGTTTCCAGCCCCATTCATCTCGGGTTATGACTTTCAAACCGGGCGGATATTCAATCCCGGTAGTATTTGTTTCATATTTGCTTGTTGAACATCCGTAAACAAATAAAAAAATTAAGACAGGCAGGTTTTTCAAATATTTCAATTTAATTACCATAGATTATTTTTAGAAAAAAATTTATATAAGTACAGGAGTATATTGAGTGTCGATTTTATCACCGTCTTTTAATCCCGCACATGATTTGTGAGTAGCATTTCTCGGATCGGATACATCAAATGTATCCCCATCGGCTAAATATATCACTGTCATTCCTTCCCGCATTTCATCCGAGATATTCTGTCCTGCTCCATGGAAAGTTAAACCTGAGTGAAATGTTACATCTCCCGCTTTGATTGGTGTAAATGTTTTTTCTATTCCCTTTACTATTTCAGGCTGATGTGGGTTCTTAAATATATCTACATATTCTTTATTTTTCCCTTTATGCGATCCGGGATAGAAGTAAAGGCATCCTTTCTCCTTAGGAACATCATTAAGCGCCATCCACATTGTTATAGTCTTTTCTCCTTCATTAATCGGCCAGTAGCTTATATCCTGGTGCGCATCTGTAACTCTTCCGTGAGGCTCTTTGAATAAAGCCTGGTCATGCCATAATCTTACATTGGATACTTCCATTAGATCCCTTGCAATTCCGGCAAACCTTTTGCCGAAGACAAAGTCTTTAACTGTGGGGAAATCCCAGCATAAATATCCGCATTGAAGGAAAGACTGTTCGTACTGTGATTTTTCGGCTAGTGTCCTTTTATCTTTTTCTTTTCTTATCAAAACAGCCGCTTCTATAACATGCCCGGCATATTCTAAAGCTTCACCGGTCAATATTTTTTCAAGGGAAATGAATCCGTTTTCTTTATAAAAATTTATTTGTTCATCGCTAATTGGGTATGCTGTGTTATAAATTTCCGCTACTGCATGGGGAGTCGGTTCATTTAGGATTTTTAGTGCATTTTCGTTTGTCAAGCCTTCAAAATTTTTCATTTCTTTCTTTGTTACCAATTTGTTAAATATTTCAGTCAAAAACTTATTAAATTTTAGATGACAATCAAATAATGAGATGAAAATAGGAAATGATAAATTTGTAATATGAAGTTTTTTATTTCGAGGGTGACCAAAAAGTAGAGCTTGTCATGCTGAACTTGATTCAGCATCTGTTTTCAGCGCAAAATTGCAAGGTTAGATTCCGGGTCAATACTGATTTACATCAGCACAGGTCCGGAATGACACTTTTTAGTCGGCCCCAAAAACTTTTAATAATTGATTAAAACCATTTAGTTCCTTTAGGATTATTTCAATAAAAAATAAAAACATTTTTTACAGTTTACCTTATATAGCAGAATTAATTTGAGTATTTTATTATAATTGTTTGAAAATAATTATTCAGAATTTTTTATGGAAAAAACTAAACCCGCTTCAAGAAATCCCTGGTTTTGGGTCCCGTCTCTTTATTATACCGAAGGCATTCCTTATGTAATGGTGATGACAGTAACGGTTGCTTTTTATAAAAGGATGAATGTTTCAAATGCGGATATTGCGTTCTTTACAAGCCTATTATATTTTCCGTGGGTGCTTAAGCCTATATGGAGTCCGACAATAGATATTTTCAAGACAAAAAGATTCTGGATAATTTTGATGCAGTCAATTGTCCTTGTAGGGTTAATTCTTGTAGCTTTGACGACAACTGCCTCAAATTTTTTCCTTTATACTTTATTATTTTTCAGCTTAGTAGCACTTTCTTCTGCAACACATGATATTGCTGCAGATGGATTTTATATGCTCGGTTTAAATCAGAGTCAGCAGTCATTCTTTGTTGGAATCAGGAGCACTTTTTACAGGCTTGCCATGATTACATCCGGTTTTGTTGTAATGTTTGCCGGTTATCTGGAAAATGCTACTTCTAATATTCCCCATGCATGGCAGATGACATTTATAGGTATTACGGTGCTGTTTTTTTTCCTTTTTATTTATCATAGCTTTATTCTTCCCCATCCCGCACAGGATTTTCCAGATAAAGAGAGAGAAAAAGGATATTTAAAAGAATTCATAAAGGTTTATAAGTTATTTTTCAAGAAAAAGCAAATCAATTGGATTATAGGTTTCCTCTTGATATACAGACTTGGGGAAGCTCAGATTGTTAAAATGTCGCAGCCCTTTCTTTTTGATCCCAGAAGTGCGGGAGGATTAGGATTATCTACTAGCCAGGTAGGTTTTGCTTATTCAACTATAGGTGTGATTGCTCTTCTTGTTGGCGGCATACTCGGAGGTATTGCAGTTTCAAAAGGAGGATTAAAATCATGGATCTGGTGGATGTTTGCAGCAATTAATATCCCCCATGTATTATATATCTATTTATCTTTTTTTCAGCCTGAGAGTTTTACACTGATAACTTTATCCGTAGCAGGAGAACAATTCGGGTACGGTTTTGGATTTACTGCCTATATGCTTTACATGATTTATGTCTCCGAAGGTGATTTTAAAACTTCCCACTACGCTCTCTGTACCGGATTTATGGCACTCAGTATGATGATACCGGGAGCATTCAGCGGTATAATAGAAGAATTCTTGGGGTATAAATTCTTTTTTGTATGGGTTTTCATCAGTATGATTCCGGGTTATTTCATTATTAAAGCTTTGGATATTGACCCTGAATTTGGAAAAAAGAATGACGAAACATAATGAAAAAAATTAGTTTATTTACAGTTTTAATTTTTCTTATTCCATGTATCAATTATTCGCATGATGTCGGATTTAAACATGATAATACGAATAGCTCTAATAACAAATTTGCTGCCGTTGACAGTATAATAAATGCTTCTATTTCTGATTCCGCCTTTCCCGGTGCAGTTTTATTAATACAAAAGAGCGGGAAAATTATACATGAAAAAGCTTACGGCTATTATACATATGATTCCGCATCTGGAAGTGTTTCCGTAAATACAATGTACGATTTAGCATCTTTAACCAAAGTCATAGCTACAACTACTACAGCGATGATCTGCTATGATGGAGGTTTATTCAGACTCGATGATAAAGTGGAAAAGTATCTCCCCGATTTCGGAGTAAACGGAAAAGGAAATGTCACAATCAGAAATTTATTAGTTCATGACAGCGGTTTAAGACCCGATATCCCTTCTTATAAAGCATTCGATTCCGTAAAGAATAAAGAGCAGGGTGTAATGAATGAAATTTTTAATGATACTCTTGTTTATCCTACCGGTTCAAAAATGGTTTACTCTGATTTGAATTTTATCCTGATGGGAAAAATTATTGAAAAAGTAACAGGTAAACCACTTGATAAATTTTGTGAAGAGAATATTTTCAAACCTTTGGGAATGAATAGTACAATGTTTAACCCGCCCGATTCGTTAGTGTACAGAATTGCACCTACGGAGTATGATAATTATTGGAGACACAAGCAAATAAGAGGGACTGTACATGACGAAACTTCCCAGCTTTTAGGAGGAGTAGCCGGACATGCCGGTTTATTTTCTACTGCCGGAGATCTGGCAAAGCTTCTGCAGATGCTGCTTCAGAAAGGAATTTATCAAGGGAAAAGATATATAAAAGAATCCACAGTTAAATTGTTTGTGAAAAAGCAATCCGATTTAAGTTCAAGAGCTTTGGGATGGGATACTAAATCTTCGGAATATTCCTCTGCGGGAAATTTATTCAGTGATATTTCTTATGGACATACCGGGTTTACAGGTACATCAGTCTGGACAGACCCTACAAGGGATTTAATCGTGGTATTTTTAACAAACAGGGTTTATCCAACACGGAATAATTTGAAAATAATTAAGGTTAGGCCGAAGGTTCATAATGCTGTTATTGAAGCGATAAAGTGGTAATTTCCAAAAGACAAAAAACAAATAACAATTCAAATTTCAATATTCAAATATCAAACACGTAGATTTAAACCTCCAAGGTTTAGGAAAACCTTGGAGGTTTTGTTATTTGTTATTGGGTCTAGATTTCATTAGTTGATATACTTTTTCCGAAATAATTTTCATTTTAGGTGAAACAGCATCTTCTGTAACGGGAGTAAATAATGCGATAACGTATCTGACTTTACCGTCATCAACTATACCTACATCATTTGTATATATGCTCCACCAGCCTGTTTTGTGATAATACATAACATTTTTCGGCAGGCCTGCAGAAAGTTTGGACACATCTAATTGTCTCCCCAGCAATGATTTCATCTGCATACTTACCCACGGATTAACCAATTCATTATTATATATTTTATACATAAAATCTGCAGCATGAAGTGCGCAGGTCTCTGTTCCTCTTACGGTATCATAACCAGGGTCTTCGTATTGCCGTTTCAAAAACTTCCTCGTAACTTCACTCCCGTGCCATCCGAAATCATCTATCATTTTATTTATTTCAGGGCGTGTAGCTTTATCAATTAAACAATTTGCTGCGGAATTATCGCTCCGGGTTATCATCAAATCTAAGAGATAATTAATTGTGACAGTATCTCCATCTTTTAATAAAGGCCGCGGATCGTTATCTAACTGTTTGGATTTATCCGCATCATTTGGTGATTTAACCACAAATTCATCGTATAACGAAAACTTACCTTCACTAATTTGTTTTAGAATAGAGGCAGCTACATACATTTTATAAACGCTGGCAGGATAAATAAAATTATCAAAATTTACTCCTCCGAGCCTGGCAGGGTTTGAGTTCAAATCTATAACGGCAAAAGATATTGTCTCGATTCCGTCTTCTCCTGCATCATACTTCCCGTCAAGCCCTACACTTTTCACGATCGATAAAAGAGAATCGGAAAGAGAATTGTCGATTTGATAGTAATCAGGCACTTTCACTCCTGTTAATTTGTCATTTGTTTTTTGCGGATAAATTAAAATTGATAAAAAAAATAAAGCGATGATTAAGATTTTCATTTAATAATCCCTTTTAAGCTCAATAATTATTTATTTCACCCCTCGGGGTGACCAAAAAGTAGAGATTGTTATGCTGAACTTGATATCAGCATCTTCGGTGTTCAGCGCAAAATTACTTTAGAGTTAGAACATTCCTGCTAGTCTAAGTTAGCTACGATAATATCACACATGGTTTTTAGTCAACTCTTAGAACATTAGAGATTAATTTATGTTATCTACAATAATATCACACCTTCGGTGTTCAAAAAATTCTTTAGAGTTAGAACATTCCTGCTATTTTATGTTATCTACAATAATATCACACCCATGGTGTTCAAAAAATTCTTTAGAGTTAGAGCATTCCTGCTATTTTATGTTATCTACAATAATATCGCACCTTCGGTGTTCAAAAAATTCTTTAGAGTTAGAACATTACTGCTATTTTATTTTATCTATTATAATATCACACCTTCGGTGTTCAAAAATTCTTTTAATAGTGACTCTTCTATTCTATTTTTCAATTATTCTTAAAGTTCAAACCATAGAAACTTTATTTCTTCTCGTTATAAAACTTATTATTTGAAATTGTGGTTACTCCGTTTGAACCTACAGAGTTTAATACTCTCCTGGCACAAACAAAAGAATCATCCCTATAGGCGCTGTAATTAGGTTTATCTTTGGAAAAACTATCGATTCTGATTCTTCCGGCAGCATTGATAAAATCGCCGTCTCCTAGATAAATTGCTACATGAGTAATTTTTTGTTTTGTAGTGTCAGTATTTTTCTTGCCAAAAAAGAGAAGGTCTCCGGGTTGAAGGTTCTCCAATTTATCCTTAGTATCAATAGGATTCCCAATATTAACCTGTTGAGAAGCATCTCGCGGCAGAATAACTCCGTTAAGAAAAAAAACGGTTTTAGTAAAGCCGCTGCAGTCCATTCCCTTTACGGAAGTCCCGCCCCACAGGTAAGGAATACCCATAAAAGTTTTTGCAGTTTTTATAATATTTTCTATCGTAGGATTTCTTTCATCGAGCCATTCATCAAAATGTTTACATTCATCTGCTTTTATGTAAGCTGTTCTTCCATCAGGATAATTTACTTTGCAGAAACCATTTTCTTCCCCCGAATATTTAAGTATATCCCCGATGACTATATCGGAAACTCTCTGGGAATTTTCATCAGGCATTGTATAAGCAAAGCCGAAATCTTTAGTATAAATAACTTTATCCGATCTGTTCCATCCGGTCAAACTACCATAATCGACTCTATAAACCCCATCATTTTCAGTCCATGAAATATATTTATCAGGAGTCTGAACTAAATACCAGCCTCTTTTTCTTTTCAAAACTTTAACAGGTGTACCAAGTAATGCCTGCGAAGCCATTTCAGCCTGGTTCTCAGGATTAGTCCGGAGATTAGCAACGGAAAGATCCACTATTCCGTATATTTTACTTTCGAGTTCCTTTTCGGGTAAAGTTTCAATCTGATCGGTTATATTTAAATTATTCAGCTTTTGAAGGAGCTCTTCTTTGACATTAGGAAGATTTGTCTCACCTTCAAGAATATAACTATTATTTTTCTTCTCCACATTTACTTTAAAGAGAGCTGTTCGTGCATCCGGTGCATATTTATTTTCCAGCTCTTTAATAACGTTTTGTATCTTATCCATATCATTTCTTCCCTGTGCAAACAAGTTGATTGTAAATAAAATAAGAAAGATTAAAAAAAATAATTTTAATTGTTTTTTCATAGTAAAGTTTAAGTTTAAGTTCAAGTTCAAGTTCAAGTTCAAGTTCAAGTTCAAGAGCAAGTTCAAGTTCAAGTTCAAGTTCAAGTTCAAGAGCAAGTTCAAGTTCAACTTTGCTAAATTATTTGTAATCAACTTTCATATCGTAATCCCATTTATCAAAATAAAGATTCCCTCCGCGCCATTCCAGTTCGCCTCTCTGGAAATCAACGGTTTCACTTCTCGGGAAAATTTTTGCGGGATATAATGGTTTGGAGAAATCATCATTAACTATAAAATGATGTGCATCAATTCCTCCGAAGTAAAAATATTGCTCTTCTTTGTTATTAAAATTCTGCATTCCGAAATCGGGATCGACAGGCACCCATCCATAGCCCTCAAAATAAATTTCCGTCCAATCATGTAGATTTACAGAGCCGGGATGAAGCATCCAGCCGCTCTGCCATTTTGCAGGTATTCCGTTATATCTACAGAGGGTTATATACAGCATTGATTTTATTCCGCAGTCACCATAACCTTTTAATGCACAGTATTGGGAGATATCTTCAATAGTTGAATATTCTCTGGCACCAGCCCATGGAACACTTTTACTTATCCATTCGAAGATCTTTTTAGCTTTTGAATAAGGATCCTTTTCCTCTCCGACTATTTTAGAGGAAAGCTCTCTAATTTCCTTTGTAAAAACGATATGCGGCTTTCTTTCGGAAGTAAATGTTTTATATAATTTACTTTCCTTATCGTAAGGCAGAATTTTATCATGGTTTAACTTGAAAAGCTGTGAATAATTAGTTGCTTCAAGAACCATGTTAAATACTGTAGGCTCATCTTTGTGTGCTGTTTTTTCAAAATAAATAGTTCTCTGAAGGTTATCATTATCTGCAATAGTATATTCTTTACTATTAACCGACAGCAGTTTAATATCAGTTTGTCTTTCATGCCCTTCTCTGGGGAATGGGAGCCAGCAGCGGATAACCTCACCGTCAGGCACTGCATTTGGTTTTAAGGTAATAGTATAATCAAGTTTATGAACAACTTTTTTTACAAGACTTTTATTTAATTCCTTTGATTCCTTAACAGCTTCAGGAATATATTCCAAGAGATATTTATTAAGTTCACTTAACGAAACTCCGTCAACTTTTTCTTTTTGTTTTTTTGCTTCTTTATTCACCCTGAAGAGATTTGCAGCGGCACGGTTAAAATAAAATTTCTTTCCGTCAATGATTTTATATTCAAGAGAACCATCCTTTTCCCATTTCTCCAGCATTTTCTCATCTGCATCCGGATAATATTTCCTAATGAATTCCAGAACATCAGCTCCTGATTTTTGAAAATCCAGCCTTATTCTATTCATTCTGTCTTTCTGGAAATCAAGTTCATATTTTTCTTCCGGTGTAAGATTATTTTTATTCATTATTTCATCAATCATTGATGATGCCTTTGAAAAATTACCGGCTTCAATTTCTTTATTTAACTGCTGTTCTAAATTTGATGAACCGTTTGATTTTGTCTGGGAGAGTATTACCGCACCCGAAAAGAGTAAAAACATAATTAGAATTTTATTCATTTTAGTATTGGAATTATATAAAATAACAGATTATATTAAAATAGAAAATATTTATGAATTCTTCTTTAGATAAATTTATCCTAATCGGAATTATCCAAAATAATTTCATGAAAGAAAGGTTGTTGAAAAGATTAAATTTTTGGTTTAACAAGAAACCCCTCCCTAACCCTCCCCTTTAGTAAAGGGGAGGGAATCTGCAATTAAAAGATGTCATCTTTAGTGCGTAAATCAATTAATAAGGAGAAAAGATGCCGGAAACATTAGAGAATATAGTTGAAGAGAAATCATCAAGAATACCGCCTGCTAAAACCAGCGGCAGACTTCTTTCACTCGATGTTTTCAGAGGCATTACAATTGCGGGAATGGTTCTTGTGAATAACCCCGGTACATGGAGTGCTGTTTATCCCCCCCTTGATCATGCAGAATGGAATGGTTGTACCCCTACAGATGCAATATTCCCATTTTTCCTCTTTATAGTCGGCGTCGCAATTCCTTTTGCTCTCGGAAAAAGGATGGAGAAGGGGGAAGATCATTCAAAAATTATTCTACAGATAATCAGAAGAAGTATAACACTATATTTGCTGGGATTTATCCTGGCTATTTCACCATTTGGATTATTTGGGCATCATTTGGACTTTGCAACGGTCAGAATTCCGGGTGTTCTGCAAAGAATTTCTGTTGTTTATTTAATAGCTGCAATATTATTTCTTAAAACAAATTATAAAGCGCAGATTTATATCGGTGCTGCTCTGCTTATCATTTATGCAATTCTAATGAACTTAGTACCTGTCCCCGGTGTTGGACATCCAAGCCTTGAACCTGCCACAAATCTCGGAGCCTGGCTGGATAGGACTGTACTGGGTAATCATTTATGGTCTCAGTCTAAAGTCTGGGATCCAGAAGGAATTTTAAGTACTATGCCTGCAATTGTAACAGCTATAATGGGAATGATTACAGGCTGGTGGCTTAGGCGGGAGGATAAAGACAAAACTACTAAAACTGTCTGGTTGTTTGTATTGGGGAGTATTTGTCTGACTTTAGGCTATATCTGGAATGGATGGTTTCCAATCAATAAAAATTTGTGGACAAGCTCTTATGTTCTTTACACCGGCGGCCTTGCTCTTTTATTCCTTGGATGCTGTTACTGGTTCATTGATGTTAAAAATTACAGGTGGTGGATAAAGCCTTTCCAGGTTTACGGTCTCAATGCAATTACAGTATTCTTCCTTTCAGGTTTTGTTGGAAGATTGCTGTATACAATTAAAGTATCTTACGGAACCGAGCAAGTAGGTCTTGGAACTTATCTTTTCAGAAGTTTATTTTTACCATTGTTCAGCCCTATTAATGCATCACTAGCATGGGCAATCTGCTATGTTTTAGTTTGGCTGGGGTTGATGTGGATATTATATGCAAGGAAGATATTTATAAAAGTATAGATAGATAGATTGATTGCAAAATTGCAAGATTACAAAATTACAAGATTGTTTTAAAATCTTGTAATGTTAATAACAAGTGAGGTGAACCTCACTTTCTTTAAGACTCGAGATCCGCTCCTATTTTATATATACAATAATGAGTCATTTATTTCACCCCTATCGGGGTTTTGGTATTATTGCTATTTTATATTTTCTACAATAATATCACACCTTCGGTGTTCAAAATATTTCACAGCTATGGTGTTTAGTGAGATTGGTGGCTGTAATTTTGCTAATAATATATCACCGCTCTGCGGTTAAATGTAGTGAGATTGGTGGCTGTAATTTTGCTAATAATATATCACCGCTCTGCGGTTAAATGTAGTGAGATTGGTGGCTGTAATTTTGCTAATAATATATCACCGCTCTGCGGTTAAATGTAGTGAGATTGGTGGCTGTAATTTTGCTAATAATATATCACCGCTCTGCGGTTAAATGTAGTGAGATTGGTGGCTGTAATTTTGCTAATAATATATCACCGCTCTGCGGTTAAATGTAGTGAGATTGGTGGCTGTAATTTTGCTAATAATATATCACCGCTCTGCGGTTAAATGTAGTGAGATTGGTGGCGGTAATTTTGCTAATAATATTTCACCGCTCTGTGGTTATATTTGGTCCTATTTTACCTACTATTGTTTTCTCACAAGCATCGTCTTACCGTCAAAATCATTTAACAGAACCCGATTTGAATTCAGTGGAATTACAGTGTTTATAATAGTTACTCCAACTTTGTGTTTCCAGAGTATTTTACCTGTTGATGAATTTAAAGCAAGAAGCAATCCATTCTTAGTACCGTAAAACAAAACACCGTCTTTTTCGGCAAGCTGAGCTGAGTTTATATCATATCCGAATCCAGCATTAGTAATCCACAATGGTTCAGGTAAAGTTTCTGAAACCGGAAAAGCAATTATTGAATCTCTCATTGTCCTTACAAAAAATTTTGATTTATCTTCTGAAATTCCAATTGATTCCCTTACCTGGTATTCACCGGTTCTCCAGAGCTGCTTACCGGTATTAACATTTACAGCAGTCAGCATTCTATCAGGTGCCACAATGAATACTATATCATTGGCAGCAATAGGCCAGAAAGCTGCAGGTGAATAAAGAAGCCCATCCCGGTCTCCTTTCCATTTCCATAAAAGCTTTCCATTAGTTTTATCCAAACAGTAGAGATATGTGTCCCATGCTCCAAAAATAACCTTATCTTTGTAAACCAAAGGTTTAGTCTCAATAAATCCATTTAACCCGTCAAAAATCCAGAGAACTTTTCCAGTATTTAAATCTATCGTCCTAAATTTTCTGTCGCTTCCTCCGATATAAACGATCTCATTATCAATTGAAGGTGACCCTAAAACTTCCGCACCCGTTTTTACTTTCCATTTTAATTTACAGGTTTCGGCATCTATACAGTAAATATTACTATCAGCAGAACCAAAAACAACAAAATCTTTTTTAACTTTAGGGGTAGAATAAACCGGACCACCGGTTTTGAATGAAGCTAATATATTACCATTCTCTATTGATAATTTATGCAGGATGCCCGACTCATCGCCTGTAAAAACTGCGTTCCTCCATACAGCAGGGGAGGAAGCACTTGTGAATCCTGCCTTATGAACCCATTCTTCATTTACCTGCGGGTAACTTTCATTTACTGAGAAATCCGGTCTGTCCCCCTTAACAGATTCATCGTAATGGTGTTCACCGAGCGCAACTTCATACAGGTATCTTTTCCTGTTTGTTAACGGAGTTTTTTCATAAAATTTAATAGTATCGTTTGCTATTTCCGCAATGGTATAACCGCCAATAGTATCTTTTGCCCGAAGAGTTGATCTGCACATAATTCCGGGTATTCCTTCAAAGTTATAAGAACCGTTTCTATGGCCATGCCCGAATAAAAATGCTTGAGTATTATATTTTTTCATCCGGTCAAGCACTTCATACCAATTATCAATACCATTATCAATCGGGTAGTGGGTAACAAAAAAGAGTCTTCTCTGTTTGGAAATTTTATTAAGAGTTGAATCCAGCCATCTTAGATCTTCAGGAGCCCAATGTCCATCACCCATTTTCATTATCGGACCCTGAGCCATCCCTATGAAGAGATAGCCTCCTAAAACCCCCCTTTCCCCCCTTGGTCCCCCCTTTGTTAAAGGGGGGAAAATAAATTTGTCTTTACCCCATAATTTGGGAAACATTGTTGCACCTGATTCAGACCATTTACAGTCATGGTTGCCTGGTATAATATAATAAGTGGTATTAAGGCTGTCGAGAATTTGTTTTGCAAGCTTCAATTGCTCGTTAGTACCCATCTCTCCTATATCACCCGAAATAATGGTAAAGTCTATTCCATAAAGAGAATTTATATCCTTAACAGCATTTCTCAGATCCTCAGCTGCAGTCTGTTCGCCGATATGTGTATCGCTCATCCATGCAAATCTGATTGTATCTGATTGTGAAAACAGAGATGTTTGTAAAAAGAATAGTAAAACGAGAAAAGATATTTTAGATAATTTCATTATGTATAGTAGGAATTTTGTTAATTAAATTTATATCACCCCTTCGGGGTT
>CAVUGE010000024.1:0-47448 GCA_963740945.1 uncultured Bacteroidota bacterium
ATGGCCATTAGAACCGGAAATGAGAGCAATTACCGAAGGATTTGGATTGATAAGCGAGAAATATTGACATTAGTATTCCATAATTAATTATAACTTATTCTTAATATTATAAAAAACATTAACTATTATCCACCTAATGTATATTTTTAATAAAGAAAATTAACCCTAGAGGTAACTAAGTAAATAATGAAGGCAACAGACTTAAAAACTTTCTCTGCTTCCTCTGTGCCTTCTCTGTGAATTCGGCGGTAAAAGAGCACCTTTAATTGGAAGTGCAATTTATTTGTAATTTGCATTTTGAATTTTGGAATTTAAATAAGATAACATCAATTTATTCTTAACTTGAAATGAATAACAAAATTTTTTACTGGGAACAGATAAGCAGATCAAACTTCTGCTCAGTCAAATTGTTGTGGATGATTTCACCATACTTATAATAGGTTCCGGCAGTGAAGAAATTTCAAAGCAGTTTATATCTTCAGGTGCATCTAAGGTTATAATAATAGTCCAGGACGAAGATTCTCTTTTAACAACAAGGCTGAATTTCTCCGGTGATCAGAACATCAGCGTAAGGTTAATGGAATTCGATAATACTGAATTTAAAGATTCAACATTTGATTTAATTTCTACTACAGGCTCCAATTTCAACTTTTAATAGGAATAAAATTATAAAGGAAATTAAAAGGATACTTAAACCAACAGGATATTTTTGTGTTGGTGAAATTATTAGTTTAACAATTTCACCTCCCCAGTTTGTAAAGCAGACAGATGGAGCGGTTCAAATATTTCACCGCTTCTTCAGGAAGAGATAAATAAATACTATACCAGTAAGAATTTTGAAATTATCTATGAGGATGATCTTTCAAATACTTTACAAGACTTTTACCGGTTCAGCAGCAATTTACTTAAAGAAAAATCAAATGAACTTTCAGAAGATGAAAAAAGATATTATAAAAAATCGCTGAAGAAAATCAGCCACGAGTCTAACGTTCATTTAAAGATGGGCGGGAACCTCCATATGGGATTTAAAAGCTTTGTTATTAAGAAAGGTGTGAATTTGAAAAAGGGAGATATATTAGAACTAAATATTGAAAAATATGGCATTTGAAGGAAAAGGAATTTCAAAAATAAACATGCTTCATTAATTCCGGGTTCTAAATCCGAAGAGGAACAAAACAATTATGTAGTTTTTGTTCACGGTTCATATCCCGGTGATAAAGTAAACGGGAGTGGGTTAACAAAGATTAAGAAATCTTATGCTGAGGCAATTACGGAAGAGGTGGTATCACCTTCAGCATACAGGGTAAGTGCGAGGTGTAAATATTTTGGTATCTGCGGCGGATGCAAGCAGCAGGACCTTGATTATCAAAAACAATTAGAATTTAAACAGCAGCAAGTTGAAGAGATCTTTAATAAAATGGGAGGCTTCAAAGATTTTATCATTGAGAAAATTATCCCCTCTGAAAAGATCTTTTATTACAGAAATAAAATGGAATTTTCCTTTTCCGATAAAAGATGGTTAACAAAGGAAGAAATAGATTCGGGGAAAGATTTCGATAGAGATTTTGCTCTGGGACTGCATGTACCAAACGTGTATGACAAAGTTCTCGATATAGACGAATGTTTTCTTCAATCAGTCTTGAGTAATGAAATATTGAACTTTACGAGAGTTTTTTTTAAAGAGAGGAAGATTCCTATTTATAATACAAAAACCCATAGCGGATTTTTAAGAAATTTAGTGATTAGACAATCAGAGCATACAAATGATTTGATAATTAATTTAATGGCCTTTGATGGCCATTAGAACCGGAAATGAGAGCAATTACCGAAGGATTTGAAATGATAAGTAGAGAAATATTGACATTAACATTCCATAATTAATTATAACTTAATTCTTAATATTATAAAAAACATTAACTATTATCCACCTAATGTATATTTTTAATAAAGAAAATTAACCACAGAGGTAACGAGTAAATAATGAGGTAACAGACTTAAACTTTCTCTACTTCTTTCCTCTCTGTGAATTCGGCGGTAAAAGAGCACCTTTAATTGGAAGTGCAATTTATTTGTAATTTGCATTTTGTATTTTGGAATTTTAATAAGATAACATCACTTTATTACTTAATTTGAAATGAATAATAAAATTTTTCTTCCGGGAACAGATAAGCAGATCAAACTTCTGCTCAATCAAATTGTTGTGGATGATTTCACCATACTTATAATAGGTTCCGGCAGTGAAGAAATTTCAAAGCAGTTTATATCTTCAGGTGCATCTAAGGTTATAATAATAGTCCAGGATGAAGATTCTCTTTTAACAACAAGGCTGAATTTATCCGGTGATCAGAACATCAGCGTAAGGTTAATGGAATTCGATAATACTGAATTTAAAGATTCAACATTTGATTTAATTTATGCACAGGCTTCAATTTCAACTTTTAATAGGAATAAAATTATAAAGGAAATTAAAAGGATACTTAAACCAACAGGATATTTTTGTGTTGGTGAAATTATTAGTTTAACAATTTCACCTCCCCAGTTTGTAAAAGATATATGGAGCGGTTCAAATATTTCACCGCTTCTTCAGGAAGAGATAAATAAATACTATACCAGTAAGAATTTTGAAATTATCTATGAGGATGATCTTTCAAATACTTTACAAGACTTTTACCGGTTCAGCAGCAATTTACTTAAAGAAAAATCAAATGAACTTTCAGAAGATGAAAAAAGATATTATAAAAAATCGCTGAAGCAAATCAGCCACGAGTCTAATGCTTATTTAAAGATGGGCGGGAACCTCCATATGGGATTTAAAGCTTTGTTATTAAGAAAGGTGTGAATTTGAAAAAGGGAGATATATTAGAACTAAATATTGAAAAGTATGCATTTGAAGGAAAAGGAATTTCAAAAATAAACAGGGGTTTATTAATTCCGGGTTCTAAATCCGAAGAGGAACAAAACAATTATGTAGTTTTTGTTCACGGTTCATATCCCGGTGATAAAGTAAACGGCAGGTTAACAAAGATTAAGAAATCTTATGCTGAGGCAATTACGGAAGAGGTGGTATCACCTTCAGCATACAGGGTAAGTGCGAGGTGTAAATATTTTGGTATCTGCGGCGGATGCAAGCAGCAGGACCTTGATTATCAAAAACAATTAGAATTTAAACAGCAGCAAGTTGAAGAGATCTTTAATAAAATGGGAGGCTTCAAAGATTTTATCATTGAGAAAATTATCCCCTCTGAAAAGATCTTTTATTACAGAAATAAAATGGAATTTTCCTTTTCCGATAAAAGATGGTTAACAAAGGAAGAAATAGATTCGGGGAAAGATTTCGATAGAGATTTTGCTCTGGGACTGCATGTACCAAACGTGTATGACAAAGTTCTCGATATAGACGAATGTTTTCTTCAATCAGTCTTGAGTAATGAAATATTGAACTTTACGAGAGTTTTTTTTAAAGAGAGGAAGATTCCTATTTATAATACAAAAACCCATAGCGGATTTTTAAGAAATTTAGTGATTAGACAATCAGAGCATACAAATGATTTGATAATTAATTTAGTGACCTTTTATGAAGATGATAATTTAATAAAGGAATACACCGGGGCTCTATTAAAAACGTTTCCGCAGATAACTACAATTGTTAATAATATTAATTTGAAGAAAGCAGCAGTTGCAATTGGTGACTATGAAAAAGTTTATCATGGTGAAGGCTTAATATACGATTCGATAGGTAAATACAGGTTTAGGATTAGTGCAAACTCGTTCTTTCAAACGAATACACTACAGGCTGAAAACTTATATAGGACTGCTCTTGAATTTGCCGGATTAAAAGGAAATGAAACAGTCTATGATTTATATTCCGGTGCAGGTACAATTGCTATTTATATATCCGGTAATTCTAAAAATGTTTACGGATTTGAAAGTGTTGATTCTGCAGTGCAGGATGCGGGAGAGAATGTGAAAATTAATAATATTGAGAACGTTAGATTTTTTACTGCTGATCTATACAAATCATTTCTTCCTCTTGTTAGTGAAAATGAATTACCTTTACCGGACGTGATTGTAGTAGATCCTCCACGCAGCGGGATGCATAAGAATACTGTTGATGATATTGTAAAATTAAATCCTGAAAAGATTGTATATGTAAGCTGCAATCCAACAACACAGGTGAGAGATATTAAAATGCTAACCGAAGGCGGATATAAATTAGAGAAAATTAGACCGGTTGATATGTTTCCTCATACTTATCATATTGAGAATGTGGCATTATTGTGCAAATTATTATAATATAAAGACTCAATATTTTATAAAATCTTAAAAGTAACAATTAGGTAACAAAACTTACAAAAAACTCTAAAAAGCTGTGGACAAATATCTGCTGATATATTGACGCAAAATTACTGTGGTAAAAATATGGACTCTAAGTTAGAAAGTCCCGTATAAACGATTAATTAAAGAATTATATACTTAAGCATAGATAATAGATTATTAGAAATAGCAAAACAAATGTATATTAATGTAATAGAGGTTTGAAATGAATACATACACATACAGTGAAGCAAGGCAAAAATTAGCTTTACTTTTAGACAAAGCAAAAAAAGAAGGAAAAGTTATAATAAAAAGAAAAGACGGAGCAATATTTGAGTTGAGACTAATAACAAAAAAAAAATCTCCTCTTGATGTTAAAGGAGTAGACGTGAAATTAAAAAGAGATGAGATAAGTGATATATTCCAAGAAGTTAGGAATAGATAAAAACTGTATAATTTATTGATTACCAAATGACCATAAATGACAAATGAGTTTCTATCGTATGACAACTGAATGTCAACCGAATGATTTAATCACTATTGACCACCGAATGCCTGTCACGCAGAACCTTAGTGCAGCGGGAACAACCAATGATCTCTTAGTTATGCCCTTTGCTCTGTCTCTATCCTTTGAATGCACAAAAAATTCAACACCCTATTGATTTTTACATAAATATTAACCAACTTAATCTTTGCAATACGTGGGGCAAGAAAAAATGGAGCTTATAATAAGGTTTCTTACCAGATAACAATCGAAATTATTCTCTGTTCATAAATTATTTTTCAGGAATTCTATGTTCGGGGAAAGCATAATATATAACCGGAAGGTTAATTCATTTGTCGTCTGCTTATTTATAATTTTTTTAGCCATCTCTATTTCTACGTCATCTTTTTCGCAATTTAAGGATCCTCAATCTACAAGTCCTACATTTGATAATATTTCCGGTAACGGAGGTCTGCCCAACAGCAGCATAACCTGTATTTTGCAGGATTACCTTGGCTACATATGGTTGGGAACAGAAAACGGCCTGGTAAAATATGACGGCTATTCCATGAAAGTTTTTCAACCTGAAGATGATGATACTTGCAGCATCAGTGACAGAGGTATTGTAACGATTTATGAAGACAAAAATAAAACTCTCTGGATCGGAACTTTAGGCGGTTTAAATAAACTAAATCGAGCGGATGAATCTTTTAAATATTATAAGCATATACCCGGTGAGTCAAACAGTATCATTAGTGATAGTATACAATGCATATATGAAGATAAACAAGGAAGACTTTGGATCGGAACTAATAGAGGTTTGAATTTATTCGACAAAGAAAATGAAATCTTTATTAGATATTATTTCACAACAGAAGATTTAAAATCCTCCGATAATTCATTATCTAAACAATCCTGTTTAGGTATAAATGCCATAATTGGTGACCCTGTATCAAATAATCTTTTAATCGGAACAGACAAAGATGGATTA
Organism: uncultured Bacteroidota bacterium; assembly: GCA_963740945.1. Taxonomy (GTDB): domain Bacteria; phylum Bacteroidota; class Ignavibacteria; order Ignavibacteriales; family Ignavibacteriaceae; genus CAVQBP01. The sequence goes on from CAVUGE010000024.1 coordinate 5,790, forward strand.
TGGAAGTTTGATATAAATGAAAAAGGTTTTTCTAAATATAAATTCAGTTCCGTCCAAAATTTTGATAAAAATATTGGCTGGATTCAATCGTTTTATAAATCCAGGGATGGTAAAATCTGGATGGCTTCCGATCATACATTATCAAATATAGACCCCTCAAATTCCAGATTTAAGTTATACACAGAATTTCCAAAACTGAAAGATAATATTTACGAAAGTCCATGTTATACTTATGGGAGTGTGATTGAAGATCAGAGCGGATTAATTTGGTTCGGCTTTGTTGCATATGACAACGGAGTATTTTGTTTAAATCAAAAGGCAGGGCAGATACGGCATTATAAATTATCACCAAATGCACCAAAAAATTCCTATGACAATATGATTTTTGATTTATATGAAAGCCGTTCTGGTATTATCTGGATAGGAACGTTAGACCGCGGACTCTGGAAATTGGATAAAAGGAAGAATAATTTTCAGCTACTAAAGCATGATGCTGAGAATTCAAACAGCATCAGTAATTCGAAGGTATATGATATTGTTTCCGACCCTAAAGGATATGTCTGGATTTCTACACAAACTGCTCTGGATAAATATGATATAAAAGAAGATAAATTTATACATTACCTTAAGAATGAAGAATTTCTGACACACAATCGCTACAGAACTACCCTCGATAAGACAGGAAATATATGGATTGGAAGTGATTATGGGCTCTTGAAATTTAATCCAGCTAGTTCATCTTACCAAATTTATTTTAATGACCATAATATATTACCAAGTTTAATTAATAAGTCAATTTTCCACATGCTTCAGGATCACCTTGGGTTTTTCTGGATAGCTACAATTCAATCAGGATTATACAAATATGATATCGCTAAAAATAAATTAACTCAATATAAACACGATCCGATGGATTCGTCGAGCATAAAAGGAGATCAAATACGGGGTATTTATGAAGATCGCGCCGGTACAATATGGATAGGAACAAATTATTATGGTTTGAATAAGTTTAATAGGGAGACAGAAAAATTCACTTATTGCGGCTTTAAATGCGTTGCTCCAGTCTATGAAGATAAACACGGAAACTTTTGGGTTGCAGATTATTTTACCGGCTTAAACTTGTTTGATCGCTCTACAAACAGAATTACGGCAAATTACAATCAAAAAAAAGGACTCCCCTACACTGAAATCATACAATTTATAGAAGACGACTCTGATAATCTTTGGCTTGGTACCCGTAATGGATTATCAAAGTTTAATATAAAAACGAGAACCTTTAAAAATTATTTCAAAGAAGACGGGCTCCCGGATAATTTTTTTCTATCAAATAATGCTGCAAGGGGTTCTGATGGGAGAATATATTTCAGCACCACCGGAGGGCTGTTAGCCTTTTATCCGGACAGCATCAAGGACGATCCTACACCTGCTCAGGTAGTTATAAGTAAAGTATCTCTTATTAACAAACCCGGTAAGAAATTAAAATATAAAGGATTTATTTCTGAGAATGAGGAAATTATTATTCCTTACGATGAAAATGACCTCCGTTTTGATTTCATAGGATTGCACTTTAGTGAGCCTTCAAAAAATAAATACAAATATATTCTAGAAAATTTTGATAAAAATTGGATTGATGCAGGAACGCAGAGAAACGCAACATATACAAATCTTGTTCCGGGTGAATATATTTTCAGAGTTACTGCATCGAATAGAGACGGGATCTGGAATGAGAAAGGGGCATCAATTAAAATAATTATTACCTCCCCCTGGTGGCAAACTAACGTTGCATTTATTTTTTATGCTTTAATTATAATCGGAACTATTTATATAGCATGGAAAACACAGCTGAAAAGAGTAAAAATAAAACATGACTATGAAATGAGCAAGTTTGAGGCGGAAAAGCACTTTGAATTAGACGAAATGAAATCCCGTTTCTTTACTAATATATCTCATGAATTTAGAACACCATTAACTTTAATTCTTGGTCCGGCAAAACAAATTTTGAAACAGACTAAAAATGATAAAATTAAGGAAGATGCAGATATAATTTACCGTAGTGCAAAAAAATTGAACAGACTCGCAAATCAACTCCTTGATATATCGAGCATTGAAGCCGGTAAAATGGAATTAAAAACCAGCCCGCAAAATTTAATACCTGTTGTTAAAGAAATTATCTCCTCATTTCAAGCATTTGCTGAATGGAAAAAAATATCACTGACATTTGATCCTGAGCAAGAAGAAATAATTATTTACCTCGATAGGGATAAAATTGATAAAATCTTTAGCAATATTCTTTCAAATGCACTTAAGTTTACTCCCCAAGGTGGTTCTGTTGATATAAAAGTATTGCAGCCTGCTTTAAAATCAATGTTCCCTCCTTTGGAAAGGCAAGGGATGGATCAAAATGAACTGACTACTAACAATTTTATCGAGATATCCATTAATGATACAGGCATTGGAATTCCAAAAGAACAATTAGATAAAATATTTGACAGATTCTATCAGGTGGATAATAGACTTTCAAAAGAATACGAAGGGACCGGAGTTGGATTATCACTCACTAAAGAATTAGTGGAACTTCACAAAGGGAAAATATATGTTGAGAGTGAAGAGGGAAAAGGATCTATCTTTAAGATAATCCTTCCTCTCGGAAAAGAGCATTTACTGCCGGAAGAAATTGTTGTGAAAAGTCAAGATGAAGAAGTTGAAACAGGTGAGGAGAAAAAGCTCATGCCTGCGTTTAATGAATCTATTTTATTCCCGAATTTGACTTTTAAGAAAAATGGTTATGAATCAATTGACAAAGAAGAGAAACCTCTGCTGCTGATTGTTGAAGATAATCGCGATGTAAGAAATTATATAATTGATATTTTGGATAATTATTATATAATAACAGAGGCATCAAATGGTGAAGAAGGATTATGCAAATCATTCAATGAAATTCCAGATTTAATAATCAGTGATATAATGATGCCTAAATTGGATGGGATTCAATTGTGCAATAAATTAAAATCCGACTCAAGAACAAGCCACATCCCATTGATTCTATTAACTGCTAAAGCAACGCTAAAAGATAAAATAGAAGGATTGCAAATAGGTGCCGATGATTATATAATGAAACCGTTTGAAGCAGACGAATTAAAAACAAGAATTAAAAATCTATTGGATCAAAGGAAAAGAATTCATGAACATTTTCAAAAAAACGGATTATTTGAAATAGAAGAAAGCAGCATTAATTCAGTTGATCAAAGGTTCTTACACAAGACAGTAGAAATAATAAATAAACATATTTCTGATCCCTGTTTCAGTGTTGAAAAACTGGCAGAAGATTTAGCGGTAAGCAGATCCCTGCTTCATAAAAAACTTAACTCATTAATAGGAGAATCACCTGGAGATTTATTAAAAAGAACCCGCCTTAATAAAGCTGCTAAACTAATTGAACATAATTCCGGTAACATTACCGAAATAGCATTTGAAGTCGGATTTAATGATCCTTCATACTTTACTGCCTGCTTCAAGAAACAATTCGGTGTCTCCCCTTCGCACTATCATAAAGCCACGAATTAACACAAATTTTCACTAAATGAATTTTATAAAATTCGTGTATTTGGTGTCAGTTGGTGGCTAAAGAAAAGGCACTAATTTAGCACGAATTTTCACTAATTAACTAACCTCAATACATTTAAATCTACCCAAAATCTCATCATTAAATTTCTCCGTGGACAATTTTAATAGTTTTTTACACAATTCTTATAGAATTCTTCCTTTTTAAAGCTTATTAATAATATAAGAAAATAATTAGGGTTTTCCAGAACTCCTCCTTTTTACCATAAAAAAAGGAAAAAAAATGAATCCAGTAAAAAGTGTCAATCATGATGAAATGATCCCTCTAAAATTTCATCTTAGCCAGAATTATCCGAACCCTTTTAAAGAAAAAACAATGATTAAATACTGTATCGCATATAAAACGAGGGTGATAATAACAATTCATAATTCTGTAGGCGAAGTTATTGAACAATTAACTGATGAAGAAAAAAAACCCGGTACCTATGAGATTGCATTTGATGCCACAAATTGTCATTCCCGTGAAAGCGCGCCTTGTCGACAGACAGGCCGGAATCTATTGGAAGGCACATACTACTTCAAGTTAGAAGCCGGAGATTATAAAAGCGAAAAAGAAATGAGATTACTTAAATAATAAGAATTTGAACTTGGTAGGTACCATTTTTAATAATTCAACTTACAAGGGAGGGCAATCATGATGAACTATAGGTCTTTCACATTGTTACTATTAATCAGTCTGTTGTTTAGTTTGAGTAAGTTAAATGCAAAAGTACTATCTCCTAAAAGTGGAGATATCTGGTATGTGGGCTCAATTCATTATATTATTTGGGAATGGGAATATGCCAAGGATAATGAGTTTATTTCTATAGAATTATCTATAGACAATGGAAATAGTTGGACGACAATAGTAGAATCGACTCCATGTGACGGCTATTATGAGTGGACAATACCCAGTGTAGTATCCAATGTTTGTATTATAAAATTAAAAGAACCAGGTGGTAGCCGATACTCTGAAAGTGAAAAATTTACTATAATAAGACCACCAACTATTAATATAGCCTCCCCAATTGGCGGAGAAAACTGGGTAGTCGGTTCAGTGCACAATATTACCTGGACAAGTACAAGTGTAACTTACGTTAAAATAGATTATTCAACAGACGGTGGTAGTACCTGGTTAAATATAATTCAGTCAACACCAAGTAATGGTTCTTATAGCTGGACAATACCAAATACCACATCAACAAACTGTTTCATTAAAATAACTAACGTTACAAATTCATCTGTATATAAGTGGAGTAATTCATTTACGATAAGCTCACAACCAATAACTACAATAACTATAACCTCTCCAAATGGCGATGAAAACTGGCAGGCAGGAACATCTCATGATATCACGTGGACTGGTTATAATTCGGGAAATGTAAAAATTGAGTACAGTGATAATTATGTTGGAAGCAAGACTCAGTGGAAAACAGTCACAACAATTACTAGCCCCAAAATATTTTCATATAGCTGGACTGTACCAAATACTCCATCTACAAATTGTAAGTTGAGAATAAATAATGGTGTAACAGATGATGAAAGTGATAATGTATTTACAATAAGCGCTCCTCCACCTCAAACAAAAATTACAGTTACCTTGCCAAATGGAGGAGAGAATTGGTCAGTTGGAGCATCACATAAAATTACATGGGAGAGCAGCTGGATTGAATATGTCAACATTGAGTATACTACAGATAATGGTGGTAGATGGATAATTATTTATCAATCAACACCAAGTGATGGTTCGTGCAACTGGACAATTCCTAACACACCTTCATCAAATTGTAAAATAAGAATATTTGATGCATCAAATTCATCAATTTCTGATCAGAGCGATAATGTATTTACAATAAGTTCAGCACCAAATCCAAAAATAACCTTGACCTCCCCAAACGGAGGCGAAAACAGGCAGGTAGGTTCAACTTACAATATTACCTGGACTAGCAATGATGTAATTAATGTTAAGATAGAATACTCAACAAATAATGGGACTAACTGGACAAATATTGTTTCATCAACAACAAGTGATGGTTCATACAGCTGGATGATACCAAATACACCTTCAACAAATTGTAAATTAAAAATATCCGATGCATCAAATTCATCTGTAAACGACCAAAGTGATAATGTATTTACTATAAGTTCGCCACAAAATCCAACTATAACCGTTACTTCACCAAATGGCGGAGAAAATTGGCAGGTAGGTTCTTCTCATAATATCACCTGGTCAAGCAGTGATGTAGATAATGTTAAGATAGAATATTCTACAAATAATGGAACAAACTGGACAAATGTAGTTTCATCAACTTCAAGTGATGGCTCTTACAGCTGGATAGTTCCTAATACTTCATCAACAAATTGTAAAGTAAGGATATCCGATGCAGCAAACTCTTCTGTATATGATCAAAGCAATAATGTATTTACAATAAGTTCACAACCAACTTCTACAATAGCTGTAACTTTACCAAATGGAGATGAGGAATTGGAGATTGGATCATTTTATCAAATTGCATGGACAAGTAATGCTATAGATAATGTCAAGATTGAACTTTCAACAGATAATGGAGGAAATTGGATAAACCTAGTACAATTCACCAAGAGTGATGGTTCGTATGGCTGGACAGTGCCTAATATACTTTCAACAAATTGTAGAGTAAAAATATCAAGTGCTTCAAACGTATCTATCAATGATCAAAGTGATAATGTTTTTACTATTAAAACCGGCCAATTCACAGAACAAACATCGATTTCTTTAAGGGGTATCGAAGGAGGAACCGCAATATGGGGAGATTATAATAATGACGGGAATCTTGACATTTTGGTAACAGGAAATTCTAGTAGCGGTTATATATCAAAAATATACAGGAATAATGGAGACAATACTTTCTCAGAACAGAACTCAATCCTGCCTTCCAATTTAGCTGCTGGTAATGCAGCATGGGGAGATTATAATAATGATGGCAATTTAGATATTCTTTTTGCTGGATTGTTTGACCCCGATATTACCGAACCCCTATCTCCAAAAATATATAAAAATAATGGGGATAATAGCTTTATAGAACAATCATCAATTTCTCTAACCAGTGTATGGGATGGTGCAGTTGCCTATTGGGGAGATTATAATAATGATGGGTATCTAGATATTCTATTGACGGGTGATGCCGATACAGCATATATTTCCAAGATATACAGTAATAATGGGAATAATAGTTTTTCGGAACAAAAGCCCAATACTTTAATCGGTATTGAAGGTTCGGCAAGTTGTGGGGATTATGATAATGATGGAGATATTGATATTTTATTAAATGGTGGGACAAAAGACGACCTTAAGTCAATTATTTATAGCAATAATGGAAATAACAATTTTACAGAAGAAACATCTATTCCTTTAACTTATATTAGGGGTTCAGGAATTTGGGGAGATTATAACAATGATGGGTATTTAGATATTCTATTGACAGGTTGGTCAGAGAGTTTAAATAGTAATGTATGCTTGTTATATCGGAATAATGGTGATAATACCTTTACTGGACTGAATTTATCATTGCCTGATTATTTCTATCCGGTTATGATTGCCTTTGGGGATGACGATAATGATGGTGATTTGGATATTCTGTTAATCGGAGGAGCTCAGGAAAGTGGGCTAGTAATAATATATCGTAATAACGGAAATGACAATTTTACTGAACAAACATCTATTTCTATAAATGGTGGTTCAATAGGATCAGCAGCTTGGGGTGATTACGATAATGATGGAGACCTTGATATCTTGCTCTCAGGTATATCTGAAAACAATAGTGTATCGAAGATATACAAGAATAATTGTACAATACACAACACGCTCCCGGCTATTCCTACAAATCTTTCATCAAAAGTTAATAATTCAGACGTAACACTTAAATGGAATAAAAGTACAGACAATGAAACTTCTCAAAATGGATTGAGCTACAATCTTGTAATAGGTACTAGCTCGAATGGGGTAAATACCTTATCCCCAATGTCCAACAGAAGTAATGGATTTCGAAGGGTTGTAAACATAGGAAATGCAAATCATAACAATAGCTGGATTATTAAAGGATTACCTGATGGTATTTATTACTGGAGTGTTCAAGCAATTGATAACAACTTTGCAGGCTCACCATTTAGTAATGAAAAATCTTTTACAATAGGATCAACAACAACCTCCAGGAAATCAGTAGAATTTTCTTCACCCGGTGACTTCATCGAAGTTCCCCATTCTTCTTCACTTAATCTTTCTGAGTTCACAATTGAATTCTGGTTCAAAGTACAAGGGCTTGGTGATGCTAATACTGGAGATGGTGAACAAACAATTCTTGATAAACGCAGTGATAATAATACCGGTTTTAACTTTCGGCTTGCGGGTACAAGTTTCCCGGTTTCTCTATTTACTATAGTACTTCCAGAGGATGTTAGTGCAATTAATGTAATCTATCAAAATGTATGGTACCATATTGCAGTAACACAGGATAAAACGAAATTAAAACTATACTTAAACGGTGAATTAGTAGGGGAAAAATCCAATACCTATGCTTCAGGTACAGAATCTTCTTTGAGGATAGGTGAATTTTTAGGTTATCCGGGTACATATCTTGGCCTACGGGGTGAAATGGATGAATTAAGCATATGGGACAATGCCTGCAGCCAGGATGAAATAAAATCGGGAATAAATAAAAAACTCACCGGCACTGAGGAAGGACTTGCTGCCTGCTGGAATTTTGATAATCTCTTCGGAACAGCTATACCAGATTTATCACCGAACGGGAATAATGCTACTGTAAACGGGGATGTTAAGTTAGTCGATACCGATGAGCTTTATACGGCTGTCGATGAAACTAAAAAGACTATACCCGAACAAAATCTGCTTTCACAGAATTACCCGAATCCATTTAACCCAACTACTGCAATTGAATTCCAGGTTAAAGAACCGTGCTTCGTTTCATTAAAAATATACGATATGCTTGGAAATGAAGTGGCAACAATAGTAAATGAACAACTACACAGAGGGTACTATAAATATCAATGGTACGGAAGCAGGATGGCAAGCGGTGTTTACTTCTACAGGATAAAAGCAGGTAATTATACTGCTGTTAAGAAAATGTTACTGATGAAATAACTTTTAATAATGAACACTTAACACTTTTTTTAACTTTCAGAAAATATGACTAACAAAACGATAGATATTTGGAGTAATTAAAATAACAAAGCCCATTTCTCTCCAAAATCTTAAGTATTGGAATAAAAATTACATTTTATCAGGGTTTCTTCCTTTTATAACAAGTGGTGCTGTGAAAACTTTTTTAATATTTTTGATTTTCTTTTAACTACTATTCTCGTTAATGCCCAAGGTATTACAATTACCATTGCATCACCAAATGGTGGTGAGAGTTGGCAAATAAGTTCATAACATGACATTACCTGGACAGGTTATAATTCGACCAGTGTACCTTCGGTTTTAGGTCAAAAATAGATCCAGAATAAACCAGATCATCTTAACCAGTTTATTTCTGAATCTTTCTGAAAAGGGCATTATCAGAATTAATACAATTATTATTGAGACGAAGATCCACATAAATAATAATTTACTGAAGTTACACAATTGAAATGTTTTTTATAATAAGTAAGAGTGAAGGAAATTATATTAAAATGGTGCAAAATTTAAAGTATGAGATTCTTCACTCCACTTCGTTCCGTTCAGAATGACAATGTTTGCGTAACTTCAGTGATTTAGTTCTTATTATCTAATATCAGTACAAATTCCCCTTTAAGATTTTTTTGTTCGGCAATTTGTAAAATATCTGATGCCGTTCCTCTAAAAAATCTTTCATCTTTCATGGTAAGTTCGAAAGCTAAAACTGTTCTTATATTCTTTCCCAATACTTTTACAATATCCGCCATTAAACTTTTAAGTCTGTATGGAGTATCAAGGAGAATGATAACTTCTTTTATCTTTTTTAAATTGGTTAATTGTTTTCTCCTTATTTGTTTATTGGGTGAAAGCCAGCCGTAGTAATAAAATTTTTCAAAATCCAGACCGGATCCCGTTAATGCCGGAAGAAGTGAATTTGCACCGGGAATAGGAATAACATCAATGTTTTGAGATATACATAGTTCAACCAGTAAATGACCGGGATCTGAGAATAAGGGTGTGCCGCAATCTGAAATTAAAGCAGCAGATTTCCCCTCCGACAGCTTTATTATTATGTCATTAACAATTTCACTTTCATTGTGTTCATTAAGTGGAATTAACTCTTTATGAATTTCAAAGTGAGAAAGTAATCTTCCTGCCTCTTTATATTCTTCACATATAATAAAATCAACATCTTTTAAAATCTTTAAGGCACGTAAGGTAATGTCATCATAATTGCCAATGGGAGTGGAGACTAAATATAATTTTCCTTTCATATTTAAAAATATAAAAGTTATCGCAAATCTTTAAATTCCAGCTATCTAAATATTTTAAATTTTAGCAGCAAGGGACTGGTGGTGAGGCTTCTTCCTAAAGTCGTCATCTTTATATCTAAGTAACTTAAGTTATTATTAGTAGTAAATATTGTCATAAATTTAACTGTTCTGCATAATAACTTATTAAAGGATCGATGACAGGGTTATGCTGCGATTCAGGATCACTTTTAGATAATTGTTCTGCCACCTGAATAATTTGAATATAAGGATCATCTAACTTTGTTGAATGATGATTCTCGACCAGATAAATAATTTTTCTGGGAAAATTCCAAAGCTGGAGAAGAATGGAACCAAGTTTATTATGCTCGAAAATAAACAAATTATTTTCTGCTTCATTCACGGTAATTTTCTTGTTTTTGAGAAGATGTGTAAATGCATTAAAAGTATCCGGTTCTGTGTAAAGCCAGGCAATCATTCCTATATCACTAAGCAGGGAAGAAACAAAAGCCAGATCTTTATCAACTTTCTCAGTCCAATTTTCGGCAATCCGTTTTGCTATCATAGCTTTCTTTAAAGATAAATTCCAGAAATCGCTTATGGTATTTTGATAACGTGAATCAAGAGAATCAAAAAATCTTTTAAGCAGCTCAAAAGAAACAATTAGAGTCTTTAATTGTTCCAATCCAATAAGTATAATAGCTTCTCTTAAAGAAGATATTTCCTTACGAACCCCATAACTGACAGAATTAGCTATCTGGAGTATTTTTGCAATTAAAAAGGGATGGTACTCAAGTTCATCAATTACCGCTTTAATATTTACATCCGGATTTTTCAGAATAGAGTTTAACCGGGTACTAATGGCTTTGGGAGCGGGCAGTCTTGAAAAGGATTTCAGATACTGCTTAATTTTATTCCGTTCAAGGCTCAGATTTATATTACAAAACTTATTTAGAACGCCTCTTAATTCCTCATCATCCCAAGGTTTCATGAAATAATAATGTGCGACCCCGTTTGCAAGCATATCGAGGACAGTTGGTTTTTCTTCATACCCGCTTAATATTATTCTAATTGATTCAGGTGAAAGGTCGGAAGCGAGTATTAAAAAATCCTTCCCGGATATTTCAGGCATTTTCATATCGGAGACAATAATATCAACCTGTGCGGTATGAAGGAACCGGAGCGCTTCTTTGGGGGAGGAATAAAAATATTTCGTAAATTTTTCTTTCCTTAATAAGCTTTTTAATGAGGAAAGAATCGGCTCATCGTCATCTACAAAGAGAATTGAAAGCTGATCAGGGCTTTCAGTATTTGATTCACGAGGAGTAATTTCATTATTTAACGATTTCCGGTCCCATAAAACGGGAGCTTTTAAATCTTTTTCATCCTTCATTATTACAAATTTCTTTCTTCTTTCTATCCTGCTTAAGGGGAAGTTTTATTTCAAAAGTTGTACCTTTACCAAATTCGCTGTTAACGCTCAGTAAGCCATCATGTTTTTTAATTATAGACATACAAATCCAGAGACCAAGACCGGTTCCTTTATCTAATGACTTGGTAGTGAAAAAAGGATCGAAAATTTTATTAATTATCTCTGCAGGAATTCCCTGTCCATTATCGGAAATTCTGATAAAGACATTTTCTCCCAATGAAAAGGAGTCAATAATAATCTGTCCTCTTTCTTCAATTGCATGAACAGCATTTATAAGAAGGTTTACAAAAACCTGTTTTAGTTCACCGATATTACATTCAACAGGAGGTAATTCGTCATAATTTTTAACTATTTCAGCTTTAAATTTTATTTCATTCCAGACCAATGTTAATGTTTCATCCAAAGCGGCATTTATATTCTCTTCAGATAGATGATTTTCACTTGAATAAGAAAATCCTCTGAGCTGCTGTACGATATTTTTTATTCTATCCAAACCTTTTAAATTATATTTCATTAAATCGATAAAGTCCTGTCTGATAAAATCGAGATCAATATCCTTTTCCATCCGGTTGATTTCATTGAATAAATTCTGATTACCGTTATAATCAGCAACAGAATCTCCTAATAATTTCCATTTATCGAGGATTGAATTGACATCTTTAAAATATTCGTTGAACCTATTGATATTACTGGAGATAAAAGCAAGGGGATTATTTATTTCATGGGAAATCCCCGCGGTTAACTGTCCCAGCGAAGCCATTTTTTCAGAATGAATTAGTTGATCCTGCATTTTCTGCAATGAAGACAAAGCCTCTTCTAAAGATTCATTTTGAATTTTAAGTTTTTCTTTTGAATCCAGCAATTCATTTTCAGCATTTTTTCGCTGAGTTATATCCTGAATTAAAATAACAAAATGCATTACATTAAAGATTTCATAAGAAGATATAGTAATTTCCGTGGCAATATTTTTATTATTCTTGGTTCTAATAAAAATTTCGACCGAATGGTTTTCATATTCAGAATAATTCCCGCTAAAGAATTTATTTTTTAAGTAGTGTTCAAGAAAGCTAAAAAAATCGGGAGGATTAAGGAATAATTTATCGATTTCATTACCGTGCAGTTCATCTTCAGAATATCCGGAAATTATAGAGACAGCCGGATTGGAATATTCTACAACTTTATTCTCGTTTATTGAAATAATACCATAACTTGCTGCATTTGTGAGAGCTTTAAAAGAAAGTTCTATTTCCCTATAGAATGATTCGATCTTTTTTTGTCTTGTTATATCTCTTATAATCCCGACAACACCGAATGAACCATTATAACAAATTTTAGATACAGCGCTTTGAAAGTAGAATGTTTTATTTAGTTTATTAAAATTCCACTCATAGATAATATTCCCATTTTTCAAACATTGATGAAATCGTTCATGGTGCAAGTTTTTTGAATTGTCATCAAAAAATTCGCCAATTGTTTTACCAATGACATCATCAGTGGTAAGATTATTTTGCTTAAACCAATTTCCGTATATCTCCATGACTTTTCCTTCGGAATCGGCAAAATAAGATATATCCTGAAGCAGATTTAAATTATTAAAAATTGGTGAAATGAATTCCCTTTCGTTAATTTTCTCCATAATTTATCAATTTTTTACATAATAGTAGTTTTATCTATAATCGAAAGGTTCAGTATAAACTTTAGTGGAAGTTATACGATTTAGATATTATTGAGGAATAATTGCCACGAAGGCACAGGGAAACTAAGAATCACTAAGAAATTTTACTTTTAGTCAGCCTCGGGGAAGGACAGACATGGAATATTTAATAATTCAGAATTTAAGAATTTAAATAAATTTTAATTGCTTTATCAAAGGTTTTTTTATTAATTTGAGGGACTTAATTATAGGTATTTGGGGATTATTAAGGGAATAATCTGCTTCTATAATTTAAACTATAAAATTGAACAATTTTCGGGGACAATATGAGTGACAACTACATCAACGGTGAAAATTTAAAGGGGCTGCCGAGTAATGCTTATACCGAATTAAAGCCCGGTGAAAAGTATACACCGGTTATGCCTCCCTTTAAACAAGTTCGTGAAGTAAGCAGCTATTCTGTAATATGGGGTGTTGTAATGGCAATTATTTTCTCTGCCGCTGCAGCATACCTTGGATTAAAGATAGGGCAGGTATTTGAAGCTGCTATTCCGATTGCAATTATTGCAGTGGGTTTATCTGCGGGGAAAAAAAGGAAAAATGCATTAGGTGAAAATGTTATTATTCAATCAATAGGACAGACTTCAGGGATAATTGTTGCGGGTGCAATCTTTACAATTCCCGCATTATATATTTTAAACTTAAATGCTGAGTTTTATAAAATATTTCTTGCGTCACTTTTCGGGGGAGTACTTGGAATTTTATTCCTTATTCCATTCAGGAAATATTTTGTAGAAGATATGCATGGTAAGTATCCTTTCCCCGAGGCAACTGCAACAACGGAAGTTTTAATTGCAGGTGAAAAAGGGGGAAAGCAGGCAATTGTATTAGTTATCAGCGGAATAATCGGGGGTCTGTATGATTTTATAATAGCTTCATTCGGCTGGTGGAGCGAAGTATTTTCATCTAGAGTAATTCCTATCGGTGAACAGATTGCAAATAAAACCAAATTAGTTTTTAGAATAAATATTGGTGCTGCAATTACAGGGCTTGGATATATAATCGGATTAAAATATTCCGCAATAATTTGTGCGGGTTCATTTGTCGCATGGTATCTTTTAATCCCGGTTGTTGCATATATCGGTCAATATTTAACTCAGCCTCTCGGGTCAAATGTGACTTTGCTAATTAAAGATATGTCTGCAGAACAAATCTTTTCAAACTATGTGCGTCATATAGGAATCGGCGGTATAGCGATGGCAGGAATAATTGGAATAATCAAGTCATCTAAAATTATTGTTTCAGCTTTTTCTTTAGCTGCAAAAGAAATTTTAGGTAAAAAGAAAGTTATTGAAGAAAAGCTGCGCACTCAAAAAGATCTTAGTATGAAATTTATAGCTTTGGCATTAATTACAACGGCAATTTTGATATTTATTTATTATTATTTTGGCGTGGTACATAATGTCGGTTTTGCTTTAATAGGTTTATTAATTGTAATAGTGATATCTTTTCTCTTTACAACAGTTGCGGCCACAGCAATAGCAATAGTAGGAACAAACCCTGTATCGGGAATGACATTGATGACCCTTATTCTTTCTTCGATCATTCTTGTTTCTGCCGGATTAAGCGGAAGCTCCGGAATGGTTGCAGCATTATTAATCGGCGGGGTAGTTTGTACAGCTTTATCCATGGCAGGCGCCTTTATTACGGATCTAAAAATTGGTTACTGGCTTGGTTCATCTCCTTACAAGCAGGAAAGGTGGAAATTTTTAGGAACTTTTGTATCTGCTGCTACTGTTGGATGGGTAATTCTTCTTTTGAACCAGACATACGGATTTACCGGTCCAAATGCTCTTGTTGCCCCTCAAGCCAATGCAATGGCAGCAGTAATTCAGCCATTGATGGCTCATCAGCCCGCGCCCTGGATGCTTTATATAGCCGGAGCAATAATGGCTTTAATTTTAACTATGATCAATGTTCCTGCTCTAGCATTTGCACTTGGTATGTACATACCTTTAGAATTAAACACTCCGCTCCTTGTCGGCGGACTTATAGCTCATTACGTTTCTACCAGAAGCAAAGATGAAAAGATAAATAATGCTAGGAGAGAACGGGGAACTTTGATTGCTTCAGGCTTTATTGCAGGGGGCGCATTAATGGGAGTTGTAAGTGCACTTCTTCGATATTTCGGATTCAACTGGATAAATAATGAATGGGCGGAATCTCATTCAGCAGAACTTATAGCTTTAATAATGTTTGCAATCCTTTGTGCATATATAATTTGGGATTCATTGAGGGGTAAACCGGAAGAAAATTAATAACTCATGTTACGCAAATTATTTTTTGTCATATTGAACGGAGCGAAATATCTCAAAATTGTGCAAATCATAAACCATGAGATTCTTCACTTCGTTCAGAATGACAGACGCTGGTAGTTATTACTTTTAAGGTTAAGTTTTGGGTATAATAAGTTCTTTTAGTTTAGAAGCCAGGGTATCTAGTGACAAATCGAATCTTTCACCAGTCTTACGAATTTTAACTTCAACTTTTTTATCTCTTAGTTTTCTTTCTCCAACAATAACTTGAATTGGCATACCTAAAAGGTCAGCATCATTAAATTTTACTCCAGCCTGCACTTCAATCCTATCATCGTAAAGGACTTCAAATCCTGCAGATGTTAATTCCTTGTATAAACTTTCAGAAGCAACCGCTATTTCTTCCTTTTTCATATTGAGGCTCAATAAGTGGACTTGAAAAGGAGCGAGGAATTTATCCCATAGAATCCCGTTATCATCATGATTCTGTTCGATATAGCAAGCAAGAACACGCTCAACCCCAATCCCATAGCTTCCCATGATAATCGGGTTTTCCTTTCCTTTTTCATCAAGGAAATTTGCACCCATAGAGACTGAATATTTTGTACCGAGCTTAAATATATGTCCCAGTTCAATAGCACTAAAGACTTCAATTATACCCTCACAATTAGGGCACTGCTCGCCTGATTTTACTGTCCTTAAATCATTGTATTCAATGTTCTTTATATCTCGAAGAAAATCAATTCCTCCAAAGTGATAATTATCTTCATTAGCTCCGCTGTATAGATTATTTGCATCAATCAGTCTGTTATCTGCAATAATTCTACCTTCAAAACCTATGGGTCCAATTGAACCGGCTGAGGTTTTTGTAAACAGGATCAATTCTTCAGGGAGAGCGGCACGGGCAGCACCTCCGAGAACTTTTTCAAGTTTAATTTCGTTAACTTCATCGTTACCAAGCATTAAAATCATTACCGGTTTTTCCTGAAAAATGTATACTCTTGACTTAGCACATTCCTCCTCATTGATTTCGAGGAATTTACATAGTTCGTCAATGGATTTAACATTCGGAGTATAAATTCTTTTCAGTTCATCATTTCTTTCAGACCTAAGCTTTGCTTTTATTTTGGAAGTTGCGATCTCGACATTTGCAGCATATCCGCACTTGCAGTAAGCAACAGTATCTTCACCGGCTTCAGATTTGACCATAAACTCTTCAGAACCAGTTCCACCCATTGCTCCGCTTGAAGCACCGACAACAAAATATTTTAACCCGCATCTGTCGAAAATCTTTCTATAGGCTTTATCATGCAGTAAATACGATTTATTTAAACCTTCCCATGAAGTATCGAAAGTATAAGAATCTTTCATTAAAAACTGCCTCCCCCTGATAACCCCGCTTCTTGGTCTCGGCTCATTCCGGAATTTGGTCTGTATCTGGTACCATATCTGGGGCATATCCTTATAGGATTTCAAAACATTGCGGGCATGAAAAGTCATTATTTCTTCATGGGTAGGAGCTAAGACATAATCTCTATTTTTTATATGGAACATAGTATCGCCAAAAGCTTCTACCCGGTTTGATTCTTCCCAGATTTCTTTTGGATTCAAAGCCGGGAGATGAAATTCCTGTCCGCCGATAGCATTCATTTCTTCTCTGATTATTTCAGATAACTTTCTAATTACTTTATATCCGAGCGGCAGGAAAGAATATATTCCGGCAGAAAGCATTCTAATCATTCCTGCTCTAAGCATTAAAATATGGCTTTTAACTACCGCATCATTCGGCACTTCTTTTAAAGTTGGTATAAATGAATTACTGAATCTCATTATAGATGTTTCTTTTTTTTGATTTTAAACGAATTTTCAAAAATAACTATTTGAAAATGCTTATCAAAGCTTGACTATTTTTCTATTTCATTAAAAGAAATAAAATAATTAGTTGTCATCTTTCAAATACTTATTCTTGCTTAACGTTGGTATTGGATATCAAATATACATGATCATTTGGGCGAACAATTACATCACAGGGAAAAGTGATTTTATCTCCTTTATCCCCCTTTTCTGTTTTTATATCTTCCCTGATAATATTTTCTAGTTTTAGATTAACAACACCTGTTGTCGGTCCGGTTATCAGGATTTCATCATATAACCTTATGGCACCGGATTCAATTTTAATATAAGCAGCTTTAGCCTTTTTATAGTAATTCAAAACCTTACCGGTAAACACTTTTTTTGAAGTCGCTTTGCTTCCGTAAATATCAGAGTAATCTTCCGAACCTGGTTTTCCGAAATAGAAACCTGATGAAAATCCCCTGTTATATACAGTTTCAAGTTCTCCAAGGAATTTCTTCTTTATTTCACCGGTAAGCTGGTTCCGAAAATAAAGATCAATTGCTTTGCGGTATACGGATACAACCTTGGCAGCATATTCAGGACTTCTTTTTCTCCCTTCAATCTTAAAAGAATCAATACCTGCTTCAATAAGTCTTTCGATAAATTCTATTGTACAAAGGTCCTCTGGAGAGAGGATGTAATCTTCACCTAATATCATAGATTTGTCAACACTTTTATCATATATTTCATACTCTCTTCTGCATGGCTGTATACATTCTCCCTGATTTGCACTCTTGCCGAATAGATGGTGACTCATGAAGCATCTGCCGCTTACTGCAATACACATTGCTCCGTGAATAAATGTTTCTATTTCAATACCGGCTTTCTCTTTTATTCTTTTTATTTCATCCAGGGTACATTCTCTTGCAAGTACAACTCTTACCGCACCCAATTTTTTATAGAAATCAACGCTCAAGGAATTAGAAACCGAAGCTTGTGTTGATACACAAAAAGGTATTTTATATTCTTGACATTTTTCAATTACTGACAAATCCCAGCAAATAATTCTATCAACTCCGGCTGTTTTGGCTGAGGAGACAATTTCATCAAGCTCATTTATTTCATCTTCGAGTACAATCGAATTAAGAGTAAGATAAGTTTTTACATTATGCTGCTTACAAAAAGAAGTTACTCCACTTAATTCGTCCAATTTAAAATTTGCAGCTTTATTTCTCATATTTAGTTTTTCCACACCGAAATAAACTGCATCAGCACCCGAATTAACGACTGCAGAAAGCATGGTCCAATTACCGGCAGGGGCCATTAATTCAGGTTTATGATTTTTTGTTTGTAGTACGTAGTTTGTAGTTTGTGGTTTGTGGCTAGTTGTATGTGGTTTATTGATCATAACAGTTGTTGCAAATAATATATCGTTATTTATTTTTGTTAAATTTATTTTATTGTCATTTACATTTTTTTTCTAAATAATTAATAAATGCACTTAGTCGCGGGATTAATTCTTCAACGAGATTTAGCATTTCATTATAATCATTTTCAATAATTAATTCTCTCTTAAATGCTTTATTAAGCCAATGTTTCGATTCAAATAATGATCCTCTGGCAATTTTCACAAATCTTTTATTATCAATATAGCTGCCTCTCCCTGATCCCTCTGCAATATTTGCTCCAATACTATCAACAGCTTTAACTAATTGTTTCCCAACTGTATCTTTTGCAAAATAATTCCATTTAATCGCAATATCCCAAACCAAGTTTGAAAGTTTTTCCGAAAGTTTATAAACTTCCAAATCTTCAAAATTTGTATTCATTAATTTCTTCTTTATTTTAATTTAATAACTCACCTTCACAAAAATAAGTAGTGAAAAGATGACATCTTTAACTTTTAACTTGAAACAAAAAAAATGATAATTTTATTATAGATTAGAGTATTTATTTTACTTAGAAAAGATGTCATCTTTCAATACTTCGTAATATGAATTCTTAATTGATATGGCATACCCATTACTTACGCATGTGTTTCCCAAATTTTTGCAATTTCGACAATGACTTTAACCGCTGTTTCCATATCCTGAACTGCGACCCATTCTTCTTTTGAATGGAAGCTGTGTTCGCCGGCGAAAATATTTGGGCACGGTAATCCCATAAATGAAAGTTTGGAACCATCCGTACCGCCTCTAATCGGATTCATTATTGGTTTAATATTTAGATTTTCCATAGCTTCAATTGCATGTTTTTCAACTTGCGGGTGCTGAACTAATATTTCCTTCATATTTCTGTATTGTTCATTTACTTCAAAATTCAATTTGGAGCCGGGAAATTTATTTACTGCTTCTTCGGCTAATTTCTTTAATAAATCTTCATGTTCTTTAAGTTTTGAGGTTTCAAAATCACGGATGATAAATTTAATCGTTGTTAATTCTTCATTTCCATTAATTGAAACAGGATGGAAATATCCTTCCCTTTTTTCAGTAGTTTCGGGCGACAATTTATCTTTGGGAAGACTATCTATAAATGCCGATGCAACTTTCATTGAATTTATCATAATCCCTTTTGCATATCCGGGATGAATATTTTTTCCAATAAATTTTACAGTAACACCATCTGCACTGAAAGTTTCAGTTTCGACCTCTCCCCTAGATTGTCCGTCAACAGTGTATGCATACTTTGCACCATATTTATTCACATCTATTTTTTCAGTCCCTCTTCCAACTTCTTCATCAGGTGTAAAACATATTTTGATATCACCATGTTTTACTTCGGGATGTGACATAAGGTAATTAACAGCATCCATTATTTCTGCAACACCGGCTTTATTATCCGCACCAAGCAGAGTTGTTCCATCTGCCGTAATAATATCGAACCCGACCATGTTCTTTAGATCGGGATTTTCACTTTCCTTAATAACTACATCATCTTTTTGCAATTTTATGTTGCCGCCCTGATAATTTTTATTAATAACAGGATTAACGTTTGCTCCTGTTACAGCCGGTGAGGTATCAACGTGAGCGATAAAACCGATTGCCGGAACTTTCTTATCGGTATTAGATGGAAGAGTAGCCATAACATAGCCATTCTCATCCATATGAGCGTCACCAAGTCCTAATTCTTTTAATTCCTTAGCAAGATCTTTTGACAAAATCCTTTGCTTTTCGGTACTTGGAAAAGATTGTGAATCATCATCTGACTGGGTATCATATTTTACATACCTTAAGAATCTGTCTACACAGGTAAATTTATAATTGTTGTCAAACATTGCATCCTCCACTATTTATGAGTTTTTATAAAAATAAGTTTTGCAAAAAAAGAAAAGTATGAACCATCCTTTTAGTAAACTAACCAAAAACTACTTTTTTATGCCATTCTGAAGAATTTCAAAAATTATTCGATTACGAGATTCTTCGCTTGCCCTCAAAATGACAATATTACTCTTTGGTCAGCCCCAAACTTGGTTGCTTTATTTTCAAAATTTGAAATCTTAAAAATTGATTCCTAATCTAAGAAAAAATCTATTGAATGTTAAGGAAAGAGTACTTTTCTGTTAATGGTGACTCTTCCAAAGGATGATATATTACTTTTTGGTCAACCTCATTGAAAAGGGAGTTTGTTTTTATGATAGCACAGAAAAGGGTCATCTAAGATAACTGCCGGAAGTCATTGTTTTGAACAGTTTAACATTTTTTAATAACCATTAACCAAAAATCATTCTATTATTAGATGTCATAAAATAAATTCATTTATGCAAAAAGGGAGTCAGATGCTATACAAAAGTTTAATTGGAGTGGTACTATTAGTAATTGTTTTCTCAATCCAGGGTTTCTCTCATGGAAACGGTGAAAATAAATTTAATGATTCAACAAAAACATGGGACTGGGAAGATTTCAAACTTGAATTTGAAAAATTCCATAAGAAAGGAAAACCTGTAATAAGTGTTAACTACGGGCTATCAAAAATCAATTTAAAGGATTTCGGTCCTTCTTTTGCAAAACCTAATTTACTTGAATTGAAACTTGGACATGCTGCAGAATATCCTGTAGAGGATGAAGAAATAGTTAAATATAGATTTACCGATATTTTCGTGAGTTACATATCTACTAAATTATCAAATAAAAATTCATCGGATGGATTAAACACCAATTTATGGCGATTTGGAGCGAGCTGGAATAGCGGTTATGGTTATAACTTCGGCTGTTCTTCCGTTATATTTTATAATTCCGGTTCTGCAGTATGGTCAAGATTAGATTTAAAGGATTTTCCATCGAACCCGCAAGATAAAGAGAGACTGGACCGGTTCAATCAGACTTTCCGATTTGGAACAAGTGTAGAGGGAGGAATTAGATTTAAGATAATTCCATTGATTGCATTTAACGCAGGTTATGAAAGGTCTATCATTTTTGAAAGACATCTATTCTGGAAATGGGTAGGGAGTGAAGTAATTTATCTGGGAGGCATGGGAGCCCTGGATGCATTTATAAATGAGATTAAAGATTCATCTCCAATCGCTGTCCCGGTTGTTAGTTTTGTACTTAAGAGTGCACTTTCTTATGGGATATACCAGTTAAGGCAGGAGAAGATGAACTGGCCGTTTAATACCGCAGCTCCTTTAGCTTACGATCAGTTTAAGTTTGGGGTAACTTTTATTTTTTAATAAAATGTGCGGGGGTTGTCCAAAAATTATTTCTTCTGTCATTCTGAAGGAGCCCGATAAAATGTGAAATCGAGATAATTATTTCAATAATTATTTATTTCACCCCTGTCGGGGTTTTGAATATTACTACTATCTATATTATCTACAGTAATATCACACCTTCGGTGTTCGAAATTCGTTGAGATTCTTATCATAAGGACAGCTTGCTGACTCAGCTTAATGACCTGTTAGTAAATTCAAGCTATAATCAGCATTGGCTTAGGAGATTCTTCCCCGCAAAAAATTGCGGGACAGGCACTTCACTTCGTTACGTTCAGAATGACAAATTTGTCAAGGTCACTGGCTTATACTTTAATGCAAAAGTAATAAAACACGATCGAGTCTAATTGAACCTATTAACCGGAATAAATCGGAAAAGGGTATATCTCTATCCCATGAAAAGAGAGTTATAAAAGCTTCGCCGACGACAGCATCCCTTGGTACAAATCCCCAGAAGCGGCTGTCGAGACTGTCATCCCTGTTATCCCCCATCATAAAGAAATAATCTTTCTTAAAAGTATAAGAAGTTACCGGTTTACCCTCAATAGTGACCTGATTGCCTTCAATCCCGACCACTCTTTTTCCATATTCGCGATCAATCGTGGTTCTCCATTGCTCTATATTATTCAGGTTAAGCGGAACAGTAAAACCTTTTTTAGGTATGATTAGCGGACCATAATTATCCTCATTCCACGGCATTCCCTTAGGAAAAATTCTTGGTTCAATATAATCTTTGGGTTTGGCAAACGGATTTAAATATTTAATATGTGATGGGATCCAGAATTGTTTCCCGTTTACAAAAACAACTTTATCAATTACCTGAATAGTATCACCCGGTGTTCCTATGCAGCGCTTAACATAGTTCACACCGAGCTCCGAGGCTTTTAAATTATCTCTTTCACCCGGCCATTCAAAGACAACAATATCCTTTTTATGTGGTTCACGGAAAGCAGGCAGGGTAAAGTATGGAATTTTTATTTCCGTAAAAGGGATATAATGCGGTGAAGATGCGCCATAAATAAATTTATTAACCAATACAAAATCCCCCACAAGAATAGTATCTTCCATAGAACCGGTGGGGATCCTTGTATTCTGAATAACAAAAGTTATAATAAGAAAAGCAGCAATTGCAGCAAAGAATAATGATTCGAAAAATTCTTTTGCTTTTTCTTTAGGTGTTTTGTTTTCTTTTAATTCTTCTTCTGTTTTTATACCGAAAAATTTTTTTAATCCGCTCTTAAATGACAATTTGTTCTCCGTTTAAATGTTATGCTTCTTTTAAAAGAATTTAATTTATTTCTCAAAACTTCATTTACTAATTTAGGATTGGCTTTACCCTTAGTCTCCCGCATTACCTGTCCGACAAAAAACCCGAATACTTTTTCTTTCCCTTCAATATATTGCTTAACCTCTTTTGAATTTTTTTCAAGAATTGCATCAATAATATTTTCTATTTCAGATGAATCGGTTATCTGGATAAGATTTTTTTCCTTAACTATTTTTAAGGGATTTTCATTTTCTTTTAACATTACCTGGAAAACATCTTTCCCGATTTTACCGTTTATAGTTCCATCATTAATAATATTAATTAGTTCTGCCAGATTTTCCGGCTTCACAGGGAAGTTTTCGATATCAATTTTTTCCTCATTTATTACTTTTAAAACTTCACCCATTATCCAGTTGCTGGCAGATTTATAGTCATCCGTTTTTTCTATTACTTTTTCATAATAATCAACAATAGAACGGGATTGTGTAAGCAGTTCTGCATCATACTCAGGCAAATTATAATTTTTAATCAGTCTTCTTTTTCTGCTTTCGGGAAGTTCGGGCATGTTCTTTAAGATAGAATTCTTCCAATTTTCATCGACTATAACCGGGAGTAAATCCGGTTCAGGAAAATACCTGTAATCATGGGCTTCTTCTTTGCTTCGCATAGGGTATGCTTCATTCAAATCTGCATTCCAAAGGAGAGTCTGCTGAAAAATTTTACCCCCTTCTTCCAGGGTTTCAATCTGCCTACTCACTTCATAATTTATAGCTTTTTCAACATTCCTGAAAGAATTCATATTTTTGACTTCGGTTTTTGTACCAAGTTTCTCTTCACCGAATAATCTAACGGAAATATTCGCATCGCATCTCAGTGAGCCTTCTTCCATATTGCCGTCGCAAATCCCGAGATATTGCACAATCTGTTTTATTTTTGATAAATATAAATATGCTTCTGTACCGTTTCCTATATCAGGGTCACTAACAATTTCAATTAAAGGGACTCCGCACCGGTTTACATCTACAAGAGTTTCGTAACCCTGATCATGTATCGATTTTCCGGCATCTTCTTCCATATGAATTCTTTTTATACCTATTCTTTTAAGGGAGCTGTCTTCCATCACTATATTAATATATCCGTTTTCGCAAATAGGTTCTTCATATTGGGAAATCTGGTATCCTTTAGGGAGATCCGGATAAAAATAATTTTTTCGTGCAAATATCGATTTTTCATTAATTATACAGTTTGATGCCAGCCCCATTAATACTGCAAATTCAATTACTTTTTTATTTAAGACAGGCAAAACACCTGGATGGCCCAGACAAATAGGGCAGACATTTGTATTGGGAGCATTTCCAAACTTAGTAGAACATCCGCAGAAAATTTTAGAATTTGTTAATAACTGGGCATGAATTTCTAATCCAATTACAGCTTCGTATTTTGAATCCATTTTCCTTCAAGTTTAGGAATTCAAATATAAAAAAGAAAAGCAATATATAGAAAGACATTTTGGGTATCAGATTCAGGATGCCAGATTCCAGATACTTTATAAGAGATGCGGGATTCCGGTCACCCATATCATGTATCTGGCATCTAACCCCATTCAAACTCCCTAATACATACGCTTCACATACGCTCTAATAAAATATTATTCATTAAAAAGATGACATCTTTAATTTTGGAAAATCAGGCTTTATCTAAAATTTACATTTTAATAAAAGGTTAGAAAAATTATTTTTCATTTTAAAGATGTCATTTTTACACCTATAAAATCATTTAATATCTATTCGAAGATGAATATTTAATTGTTTTGAGAAGTTTTAATTATCTTTTGATTTGAAAAAAAACAATTAAAGTTGGAAAAACATTTATTAAAATATTGGAAACCATTAACTGCAGTTCTGTTCTGGGGGGCTTCATTTATTGCGACAAAGATTGCTTTAAGCAAATTAGAACCAATAACAATTATTTTTATTAGGCTTATTTTAGCTTCAATTCTCTTATCCATTATTGCTATTTATACTAAAAGAAGTTTTTCCATTAATCTTAAAAGTCACGGATATATTTTCATACTTGCTTTAATTGCTGTGTTCCATCTATGGATACAAGTAACCGGTTTAAAGTATACTACAGCATCAAATACAGGGTGGATAATAGGAATCACACCCATCTTTATGGCAATCCTTGGATTCTTCATCTTTAGTGAGAAGTTTACATTATTTAAAATAATAGGAATTATAATTTCCTTTTTGGGATTGGTGATGCTGATTAGTAAAGGGGATTTTACATCTATAGATTTTATTTCGAGTAAGGGTGATTTTTTAATATTAGCAAGTGCATTTACCTGGAGTATTTACTCAATGGTAAATAAAAAAATCACGATTAAATATTCCCCTTTAATGACAATTTTATTCCAGTTTATAATTATGGCAGTTATAATCATTCCTTTTAATATTGACAGGAAAACTATTGAAATTATTTCTCATCTTTCCCTGGAAATCTGGGGTGCATTATTTTTTTTAGGACTGCTTTGTTCAGGTGTAGCATATGTTTTGTGGGCACAGTCGTTAAAGGATATGGAATCATCACGGGTGGGAGCATTTTTATATTTTGAACCGTTTGTCACAGTTATAGCTGCCTGGTCAATACTTAATGAGGATATAACTTTTTTAACAGTAATCAGCGGAATTACTATTACATGCGGAGTAATACTTGTTAATATAAATCCAAAGCTCTTATTCCGGTATTTGAATAGTTATTTTCAAGTGTAAGTTCAAGTTCAAGATACACTTGAACTTGAACTTAAAAACATTTATGCTGCGGAAGTTAACAATTCTTCTTGAATGGTTTTTTTAAGGCTTTCTTTCGGAACTGCACCAACTGCCATTTTAGGCTGGCCTTCAACAGGAATAAACAATAATGATGGAATACTTCTAATTCCAAACGCACCTGCCAATTCCTGCTCTTCATCCGTATTTATTTTATAAAAATTTACCTGTCCTTTATATTCTTCGGATAGTTCTTCAATAACAGGTCCTACCATTCTGCATGGACCGCACCATGGGGCCCAGAAGTCAATTACAGCGGGTAGATTCCCGAGATATTTCCATTCCTTATTCTTTTCATAATCAAAGACCTTCTCCAAAAAAGCTTCTTTATTTAATTGTTCAGCCATTATATCTCCTTTTTAACTTATAATATAACTTTATTTATTTTCAAAATAATAATTTCTAAATCGCACTAATATGATGAGCAGAATTGAAAAAGGATTCTAAATTTATATTGCTGAGGTTACATAAACATTGTCATTCTATCCCGCAATTTAATATCTTCTACTGACCTGTCCCTATGGTAAGAATCTCAATAATTATTTATTTCGAGGGTGACCAAAAAGTAGAGATTGTCATGCTGAACTTGATTCAGCATCTGTTTTCAGAGCAAAATTACAAGGTTAGATTCCGGGTCAATACTGATTTACATCAGCACAGGTCCGGAATGACACTTTTTAGTCGGCCTCTTTGGGATTTAAGCTATTTTATTGTATCTACAATAATAATATCACACCTTCAGCGTTCAAAATTCTGTTAATAGAGATTCTCCTAAAGGGATGACATATTGATATGGCATGAGTTATAAAATTTAAATTATTTAATTAGCATTAGTTTCCTTACCGCCTGATACGCCATTTTGCCATCACCAGAAACAGCATTTAGCTTGTAGAAATAAATACCTGAAGATAAATTTGAACCATTGAAAACCACTTTATATAGACCGGGATTTTTTTCTTCAGACACAAGACCTGCAGCTTCTCTCCCTAAAAGATCATATACCTTTATTGTTACAAAACTTTTTTCGGCGATTTTATATGCAATAGTAGTAGAAGGATTAAAGGGGTTAGGATAATTTTGATTTAATTTAAATATCATCTCTTTATTATCATAATCCTTAACAAAGAGAGCTCCAGGATTAACAATTCTTATGTCGTCAAACCACAATTCCGCTGTTCCGATATCTCCATATTCCGAATCAATCTCAAAACGGTCTATTTTTGACCAGTCAAATTTTCCTTCAGGGTTGTACCAGGTATTGTTATCCCACGAACCTTGTTCGGTAAAATCTTTTAGCGGTATATTAATATGCTGCCATGTACCATTATATGAAACATTAGGAGTATTCAAAGTATAACGCATACGCCATGGATGGTCTGATTCGTTCTCTTTAGTATCAATAAATCGAATATCTAAGGGTACCGCAGCATCAGCTTTTATATATAAATCAATATTATAATCTTCAGTAACCAACCGCGACAGATCTTTAACAGGTTTAAAGACAAAGCTGATAGTACCGTACTGTGAAGCTTCTGTCCAGTAAATAGAAAACTCTCCCCCCTCCGGATTATCTTTATTCCAAAAATCGGCCGTTCCAGAACCATAGCCGAGAATATTTTCTCCAATATTGTCAGTATAAATATCAAAACCTACAGAATCCGGTTTCAATTCATATTGATGCTGTTCAGGAATATTAAATCCAAGAGCATTCAGCAAAGGGATATTAAGATCATAATCAAAAAGCTCGCTGCTTCCTTTCTTGAAGAGACCGAACCCTCCCTGATAATCCCATGTGGTCCATGCAATATTTTTTGATTCAAGATATTGCCTTACGATACTGTACCAGTATGTTCTGTTGCTGTCGGAAGCATTCTCCATATATACACCAAATTCACCGCAATATAATTTTACTTTCCTATTTTTCTGAAATTTATCTGCTATATCTATTAGTTTATATACATTATTTGGGGTTCCATCATTTGAATAATTATTTAAACTGCTTTCGATCCATGTCCCTTTAAGTTCAGAAGGACAGGCAGGCATTGAAGCGGAATTATATGGAAACGGAACTCCTTTAAGGAGTACCATCGAAGGATCGATCCAGCTTGCACCCTGGTGTGTAAAGACGAAAGGATCATAAAAATGAAAGGTATAAATTAAATTAGTATCTGTATAAACAGGCATAGCAGATAGATTATTATAACTATTCCAGTTTGCCGGTCCTACAATTACTGTATGTATTGTATCAATTGCTCTTATAGAATTTAGAACATTAAGCTGAATTTTGTTCCACTGGAGATCAGAGATACCGTGGGGTTCATTAAGTATTTCATAGTAAATAAACTTTGACCGGTTTTTATATCTTTCCGCCATATTGGACCAGATTTTTATTAAGGATGGCTCAATAGCTGTGGTGATAGATTCGGTTACGTGATTGTCCAGGATCAGTGAAATATGCAGATCTTCAGCCCAGTCTATAACCTGATCGAGCATATATTCAAAAAGCGGGTTAAGGTTATAATCCGGAGAACCTTCCGTCATACCCTGAAGAATTATTGGTAGTCTTATAACATCGGCTCCAAGCGACTTTATTCTTTCCAGATCTTTTTTTGAAAATTTATTGAATTGAGTACCCTGAGGATTGCTTGCCTGAAACCAGTTTGTCAGATTCACACCTTTATGGAATGGAAGCTCCTGCGAATAAATTGACACTGATAAAAATAAAAGTGTAAGTAGAATTTTTCTCATTTAAATTTTCTTTTTTATTAACAATATTATCGAAATAGGCTAAATACAACCAATTTAATATTTCAGCAATTTATATAAAACAAATATTGAGCCATTTCTTATCTTAAAGGACAGGGTGAGATTATCCCTTCAAGAAATTTGTCAAACCTTGCGTTGTTTCGTCCCTGGAAAGATTCCCTTTTCTTAAATCTTCATCGCTTAGTTTAAGCAGTTTTCGATAAAATTTAATCCCTTCATCCGAAATATCAGGAAAGTCCATATCTCTTAGTATAAGCAATTCTTTTTCAGCTTTATCATATTCGCCTGACAGCTCATAATACTGGAATAGTTTAAATCTTGTTTCATCTGATATTCTATCTCTTAATTTTTTGATCGTATCATTAACGTCAGCATAGTAATCACTCAATGATATATCCTTATTTTTATTATTGAGGATACCTTCCAGAAATAAGCCTAAAACTCTCTGATAATCATAAGAGGAATTTACCGCCTCTTTATTACTTATATTTTCTATATCAGCTCTTTCCTTTAATAATTTTGCAATGACAATACATTTAATGTTTATTGATGAATTATCTTTTGCAATCTCCAATAAAGATATTATATCTTTAGCTGATAAAGCATTAAGTAAATTGAAATCCAGTCCTAATATATTTTTAAAAGCGGTATCAACATTGTTTATTGCTTCCTGATAGCTGCCTGCATTTTTATTAAATAGAATTTTCGAGAGCACTTTAACAAGCTGTTCAATCATTCTCATTATGTAATCTTGACGTATCATTAAAGCCGTAGATGTCTGTTGATATGAGATAAACTTTTAGCGGAGAAGTAATTCAAGAACTTCATTCAGGGTTTCGACTACATGAATATTGATTTCTCCATTTTCAATCCCTTTAAAATTATTAGCAGGAAGAATCATTGTCTTAAACCCTAATTTCTTAGCTTCCTGCATTCGTTTCTCAATGTTCCCGATGCTTCTGACTTCGCCACCGAGACCAACTTCCCCTACTACTAAAATTTTGCCGTCGATTATTTTATCCTGCAAACTCGATGCTATACTGCAGCAGACAGCCAAATCAACAGCAGGCTCATTAATTTTCACTCCTCCAGCCATATTGACAAACACATTATTGGCGGATACTCTTAACCCTGCTCTTTTTTCCAGCACAGCTAAAAGTATAGATAATCTCCTTTGATCAAACCCGGTAGAGACTCTTTGAGGATAACCATAATTTGACGGTGTTACGAGCGCCTGCACTTCCAGTAATATCGGCCTTGTACCTTCCATACTTGAGGTAATAACAGAGCCCGGAATACCGGTTTTTCTCTGGTTGATAAACAGCTCACTCGGATTTTTAACCTCGACCAGCCCGGTTTCCATCATCTCAAAAATCCCGATTTCATTTGTATTGCCAAACCTGTTCTTTTGAGCACGTAATATTCTAAACGAATGGTTGCTTTCTCCTTCAAATTGAAGCACTGTATCAACTATATGTTCTAATATTTTAGGACCGGCAATCATTCCTTCCTTGGTTACATGACCGATAATAATTACCGAGAAATGTTTCTTTTTTGCTTCTTCCATTAACAAGGAAGCACTTTCTCTTATTTGTGTTATGGTTCCGGGAGAATTATCAAGTTCACTGCGATAAGTAGTCTGGATTGAATCGATTACAACCACATCGGGTGACAGATTAACAATTGCTGTTAAAATTATATTTAAGTCTGTCTCGGAAAGAATATAAAAATTATCGGAATTGATCTTTAATCTTGTTGCTCTAATTTTAATTTGTTTTGCTGATTCTTCACCAGTTACATAAAGAACTTTCTGCTTAATTCCCGAAGCTGCCTGCATTGCTAAGGTAGACTTCCCGATTCCAGGATCACCTCCTAAAAGGACTATGGAACCGGGCATTAAGCCACCCCCCAATACGCGGTCAAATTCATTTATGCCGGTTTTGATTCTGTCTTCTTCGTTGGCAGTAATTTCACTTATCTTATTTAAAGTAACAGTTCCTTTAAATGCTTTCGGCTGTCTTTTTTTTTCTTCAATAATTTCTTCGGTAAAAGTATTCCAGTTTTCGCATTCCGGACATTTACCGAGCCAGCGAAGAGATTCGTAACCGCAGTTTGCGCAAATATATTTTAATCTTGTTTTCATAAAAGGGCTTTACCACTAAGACACTGAGAAACACTAAGTTTCACTAAGTTATTCTCTTTAAGAATTAATTTACTAATATTTAGATTTAATATTCATCTAGTGTTAAGTAAACGCTCTACTCTCTTGGAAGTCTTTCAAACTCTTCAGTTACTAAGGGAACTAAACTTCGGGTAATATTTTCTGTATTAAAGTTAATTAACAAACCTTTTGGTTTACATGTTAATTTCAGATAAGAAAGTAACTGAGCTTTATAAACAGGGTTTATATCTTCGACTGTTTTAAGCTCAACAATGATCAAATCTTCAACAAGCAAATCAAGAATTAAATTAGTCCCTAAAACTTTATTTTTATAATTTATTGGAACCGGCAGCTGCCTATTTATATTAAAACCATTTGATTTTAATTCCTCAACCATGCAAGCCTCATATACTGATTCCAATAATCCGGGTCCTAGATGCTTATGTACCTCAATTGCACATCCTACAATCTCATAGGAAAGTTGATTTATAAATTTTTGAGTTAACATCCCTTTTAATTCCCTTGTAGTTTTACCACTAAGACACTGAGAAACACTAAGTTTCACTAAGTTATTCTCTTTAAGAATTAATTTACTAATATTTAGATTTAATATTCATAGTGTTAAGTAAACGCTCTACTCTCTTGGAAGTCTTGCAAACTCTTTTAGAACTACTTCTTCAACTCTTTCTAGAGCTTCTTTAATTTTAGAGGTGTCCCTTCCACCGGCAGTTGCAAGATGCGGTCTTCCTCCCCCGCCCCCGCCTATAATTTTAGCAAGTTCACCTACAATTTTTCCCGCACTTAATTTCTTTTCTTTTATCAAATCATCTGTCACTATACAAACAATTGCAGCCTTACCATCTATTTTCGAAATTAATACTCCTACTGCACCTTTTGTTTTATTCCTTAACTCATCACCAAATGATTTCAGCTCGTCCATATTTTCAGCATTAATTTCGGACTTATAGATCTTTATACCATTTAAATCTTTCGACTTTGAAATAACTGAATCAAGCTGACCTAATTTGCTTTGCAGTTTTAATTCAGATATCTCTTTTTCAAGTTTTTTCCTTTCTTCAATCAGGTCGGTAATTTTCTCTTCCGATTTTTTAAGGTGTACTATCTGTGAATCAATATAATTTTCTACTCCTAAGCCTGTTACCGCTTCGATCCTTCTAACCCCGCTTGAAATGGATGATTCACTGATAATCTTAAATAATCCTATTTGAGAAGAATTCTTAACATGCGTACCCCCGCAGAATTCCTTACTGAACTCTCCGAACTGAACAACATTTACTTTATCCCCGTATTTATCCCCGAAGAACATTAAAGCCCCCATCTTCTTTGCTTCATCAAAAGGGATATTCCTATGATGCTGAAGCGGGATATTTTCTCTTAATTTTTCATTAACTATTGCTTCAATTTCTTTTACTTCACTTTCGCTCAATTTTGCATAATGTGTAAAATCAAATCTAAGTCTGTCGGGACCTACATACGAACCAGCCTGGTGTACATGTGTTCCAAGAACTTTTCTTAAAGCAGCATGGAGAAGGTGTGTTGCCGTATGGTTTCTCATAATATCCCATCGCCGTTTTTCATCTACATTTGCTATTACATCCTTACCCGACTGAATAATTTTCTGTCCTTCATTTTCAACTACATGTATGGTCTTATTATCAATTTTCGCTACATCGAGAACATTTAAAGAAGTGGATTCCAATATAATATTCCCATGGTCATCAATCTGACCTCCTGCTTCAACATAAAATGGGGTTTTATCAAGAATAATGAGATCATTGCCGTTTTCTTTTTTATGTCCTATTATTTTTGCTTTCGATTTTAGTTCATCGTAACCTATAAATTCCGATTTTTCTTTTTCAGACAGATTGAAATCCTTTAAATCATTTAAAGATATATTAACAGATGCGAATTTATCTTTTGTGGCTTCTCTGCCCCGTTCCCGCTGCATCTCCATTAACTCATTAAATCCGGATTCATCTATATTAAACCCTTTTTCTTTTGCCATAACATTGGTTAAATCAGCCGGAAATCCGTAAGTATCATATAACTTAAAGACATCCTCTCCCGGAATTGTTTTTAATCCCTCTACAGTTAAACCTTTGATTAATTCGTCAAATAATTCAATTCCCCTGTCAAGAGTTGAATTAAAGCTCTCCTCTTCTCCTTTTATAATTTTTTCAATATAACTTTGTTTTTGCTTCAATTCCGGGAAAATACTTCCCATTGCAGAAGCCAATACACCAACCAGTTTAAAAAGAAAAGGTTCAGTTAAATTTAATTTTCTCCCATGCCTGGCAGCCCTTCTGAGAATTCTTCTTAAGACATAACCGCGTCCTTCATTTCCCGGAACTGCTCCATCTGCAATAGCAAATGTCAGTGCTCTGATATGATCTGCAATTACACGCATTGAGATTTTATCAGATTCTTTCTCATAGTCTATACCAGAAAGTCTCGATGTCGTTTCTATTAATGGAGTAAAAACATCCGTATCGTAGTTTGAATTCTTTCCCTGCAAAATTGCACAGACCCTCTCAAAACCCATCCCTGTATCTATATGTTTAGCAGGTAATTCATGAAGTTCACCTTTTTCATCTTTATTGTATTGAATGAAAACGAGGTTCCATATTTCAATGCATTCGGGTGTACCCGCATTTACCAGATCCGGATTATCATAGTCATTACTAAGACTTATATGAATTTCCGAACAAGGTCCGCAGGGACCCGTCTCACCCATTTCCCAAAAATTATCCTTTTCATCGAATCTAAGAATATGTTTGGGATTGATATCGGTCTTATTTTTCCATAACTCGAAAGCTTCGTCATCTGTTCTGTAAACCGTTGCCCATAATCTCTTTTTTGGAAGCTTCCAGACTTCGGTCAAAAGCTCCCAGCCCCAAACAATAGCTTCTTCTTTATAATAATCCCCAAATGACCAGTTGCCGAGCATTTCAAAAAAAGTATGGTGGTAGGTATCATACCCGACCTCTTCAAGGTCATTATGTTTACCGCTAACACGTATGCATTTTTGAGTATCTGCTGCACGTGTATAATCTCTCTTCCCTTTTCCGAGAAAAACATCCTTAAATTGGTTCATGCCTGCATTTGTAAAAAGCAAGGTAGGGTCATCAAAAGGAACCACAGGTGCGCTTGGTACTATTCGATGCTGCTTACTCTTAAAAAAATCTAAAAACTGTTCTCTTATTTCATTTGATGTCATGATTATCTTATAAAAATTTTGAATATCTTACAAAAATAATAAAATATATAATAACCTTCCGGGTGTTTGCCATTTACCACAAAGGCACTAAGGACACGAAGGAACACTAATTTAAATTCCAAAGAACAAATAACATGGATGGAAAAGGTCAGAGATGTTTTAAGAGCTATAAGTTACCAAAAAAAAACAGACAGGGGATGGCTTGGAAATAGTCATTATCTATCATATTTTATTTTGAATTTATGCTGTATATTTTACACTGTAATTTCTGGAAATGCAGGTTCAAAAAAAGCTGCCGCAGCATGGGTGAAAAGTAATTATAATATACGGAGTCATTTAATAAGTTCTACGGAGAATTGGAAATATGGTACCGAATTTAAATTTGCAGAATGAAGCAATAGAATTCCTGGATTTTATAATAGAGCAGGTCTCAAAAACTGAGTTATTCAATTCTTTAGAAAAAGGAAAAAATAATGGAATATAAGATTATCAATTTCAAAGAAAAATTTGAGAAAATAAACGAGTATTATAAGCCTAAAATAATTGCTCAAATGAATGAGTATCAATTCAAAGTAGCTAAGCTTCAAGGTGAATTTATCTGGCATAGTCATCCGGAAACCGATGAAGCGTTTATAATTATGGATGGAGAACTGGATATTGAATTCCGGGATGGAAGCGTAAGTCTAAAAAAAGGAGAAATGTACATAGTTCCAAAAGGAGTTGAACATAAGCCTTCTGCAAAAACAGAATGCAGTCTAATGATGGTAGAGCCGGCAGGTACTTTAAATACAGGCGATGCCGGAGGAGAAAGGACTGTTGCATCTCCGGAGTGGATTTAAGAGGATGTGTGAAAACTCAATTGAAATGAATAGTTATTCAAATTTTAATTATCTCTTTCATTTACAAAAAGTTGCTTTTATATTGGAGGCTGTCCAAAAAGTACTTTTTTCTGTCATTCTGAAGGAGTCTTCGACTGAAGAATCTCAATTATTATTCGAATTTGAGATTCTTCGCTAGCGCTCAGAATGACAATGTTTGTGTAATTAATTTTAAAAGGGATTTTTATGGATAAGCGGCCTCTGTCAATTACTTTAATCAGCTGGATTTTCATTGTTTTCGGAAGTACTGCATTTGTCGCAAGTCTCCTTCCCGTTTTTGGTATAGAAACTTTCCATAGTGCTGCGGAATTTAGAAGTTATACTCCTGTTGTATACAGCCTTATTTTATTATTGAGACTTACGGCCGCTGTTTGCGGTGTATTTATGCTCTATGCTGCTAACTGGGCACGCTGGCTTCTTGCTGTTTGGTTGATGGTGCATGTCATAATAAGCATTTGGAATTCTTCTTTTGAATTAGTAATTCATATATTGCTTCTAATCCTTGTTTCTTATTATCTTTTCCGTCCTCAGGCATCGGTATATTTTAGAGGTAAGAGATCAAATAATATATAATAATACCTTTGGTAAACAATTTGAATATTTGAATGCAGGATAGACTTATCATGGATATGAGACGTTTTCAGAACGTTTTCAGAAGGTTTAGGAGCCCCAAAGATTGAATTGATTAAGGTATTATAAAAGTAATGGTTTATTTCAGTCATGATGCAAATACTGATTATTCCTTCAGTAAACTACAAATAATTGAGATAAAATTACAGTAATGAATATAGAAGTCTTCAGAGATTTGTTGTCTAAAGTTATGCAGCACTTTTCTTCTTTTTTTGTTCAAGACTTTTCTTTAATAAAGTCATCATATCTATTACTTCCGCTTGCTTTTTTGGTTTTCCCTTAGCTTTCGGTTTTTTGCCTTTTGCTTTAGCTTCAATTATTTTTTTCAAGTCTTCAATGTAAGTATCTTAATAATTCATTGATGGTCATTTAACAGTTATTGATAGTCATTTGATTGAATCTCTTTAATTAAAAGATTAAATTGATTTATTATAATCTTGAACTTAGCTGAAGTGGGAATTTTTTGATGTCTTTTTTTAATCTTTTTACGGGACTATATGGTTAAAATATTTTTACTGATTTTTTCATTATTGTCATTTCTTGCTTTAGGTCAGCCTTATCCTGATCAGTTTTACTCATTTCAAAACGACAGCCTTATGATGAGGATTGAAAAGATGAGCGGAACTGAAATTTCTTCCGATGGAAAGAGTGTAATGTTATCGGAAGGATTTAATGACGGGTATGTTATATTTAAAGCCGATTCATCTGCCTTCCCTTTTGATCGTGGTTTGCCTTCATGGAATGGTCATGTACCTGACAATAAAAGCAGCTTCAAAGTTTTAATGAGATTTTATAAAACTGCCTGGTCGCCATGGCTCACTATCGGTTTCTGGAAAGAAAATATTTGGTCTTCGTATGGTTCTACCACATTTAACGGAGGAAAGATCGATATTGATAATGCTGTTCTTAACTCATATTACACTAAATGGCAGTTTCAGGTTGTTATGAAAAGAACAGATGCCGATGAACCATCACCGGATTTGTACAAGCTGAGTTTTTATGCCAGCGACAGCAAAACTCCTATTGATATAACATCAATCGTCAATGATAAACCATCTTCTATATTTATAACCACCCAGCATTATTATCAATATGCGCTTGATCCCGGTATAGGTGGGGATATTTGCTCTCCTACATCCGTTAGCATGGTTTTGCGAAGCTATGATATTAAAGTGGATCCTTTGCAATTCGCAAGAGATAATTATGATAACTATTATGGCATGTTTGGAATCTGGCCTCGTGCTGTGCAGAATGCAGCCGAATATAAATTAAACGGTGCTGTTACAAGATATAGGACATGGAGCCAGGCGCGCGGAGTATTGGCAGCAGGTGGAAGAATCGTAATGTCGGTCGGACCCCCACTTTATACAGGTCATCTGATGATGCTGGCAGGATTTGATTCTCAGGGGAATCCCCTTGTTCATGATCCCGCAAGGTCTAACGGTTACGGGTATAAGTTTAATAAAACTGAGCTCTCACAATCCTGGTTTAGTAAAGGGGGGGTAGCTTATACATTTTTTTATGAAGATACTGCAAATGTTACTTCTGTAAATAACATCTCTTCCGTTTTAGTTCAGACTTACAGCTTATCTGTATACCCAAATCCGTTCAATCCGCAGACAAATATCAAGCTAATAACAAATGAAAAAAGTTATACGGAAATAACAGTTTATGATATTACGGGACGTGAGGTTAAAACAATCTACAAAGATATCCTTGAACCGGGAACATATAATTTCAACTGGAATGCAGATGATTTGCCTTCGGGTATGTACTTTATTCATACAACCAGCGGGAGCTACAATAAAACAATAAAAGCTATCCTGCTTAAATAGATAGTAAAATGTATATAAAATGGATTGTATGCAAAGTAAAAGCCGGGATGCAGGAAGAATTCTCTGATTCACAGGGGAAATGGAAAGAAACAAAAAGAGCTCCCGGTTTTATTGCACAAGCCGGAGGATGGAATGCGGATAATGAAAATGAGGCTTGCATAATTGCTTTCTGGGAGGGGAAAGAATATCTTGATAAATTTATGATAGATCTGCACGATAAAATTCTTGAGGATAACAGACAGGCTGATACATATAATTCTGTAAATGCAGTTTATTTTAATAAAATGATGGATATGGAAGGTGAAGCTAATTCATTAACTGAAGCCGTTGAAAAAAGCAGGTTATTAAGAATTGCAGATTGCATCGTAAAACAAAATAAGATAAGACATTTCGAAAGAATGCAGAATGAAATTTGGTTTCCGGGAATGAAAAAATCAAAAGGAATGCTCGGAGGAACTTTTTCCAGGGATAATAACTCAAGATACCTTGTTTCGACATTTTGGGATAGTATTGAAGACCATACTGATTATGAAGTAAATAGTCTTCCTGAATTCCGGATAAGAGCAAGTATTGACAATGATATAAATAAAATCACGGGTAAGAAAATTCTAGTAGTTGATTCCTGGAAAGTATAACCAGCATTAACTCAATGCTAATAGTATTTTAAGCCCTCGATAAATTCAGAGAAAAATAACCTGAATTATTATAAATAGAAATGTTAAAAAGAGTATCAATATTTGTAGATGTACAAAACATTTATTACACAGTTAAGCAAATATATGGTTGTCACTTTAATTATAACCGGTTTATTCTTGATGCCGTTAATAGCCGGGAGCTAATAAAAGCCGTAGCATATGCAATAGATAAAGGAGATGAAAAACAGATTAAATTCCAAAAGATATTGGAAAATATGGGTTTTGAAGTGAAGCTTAAACCATTTATACAAAGAAGTGATGGTTCAAGAAAGGGAGATTGGGATATAGGAATAACAATTGACATACTTGATTATGTAAAACAATCGGATATAATAGTTTTAGCATCAGGAGATGGTGATTTTGGCTTGCTCGTCAATAAGATAAAAAAAGAGTATAATATTATTGTTGAAGTATATGGTGTTCAAGAACTTACAGCAAATTCATTGATTGAGCAGGCAACAAAGTTTATTCCAATCAAAGGTGACTTGTTATTGTTAAGTTAGCACACAGGGAATTCTCATCCTAATCTAAATTGATTTGTCCCCCCGAAGCTTCGATGGAAGAGCAAGGAGTTGTTAAAGTCCAATAGAGCCCGGATTTAATGAATCCTAAATTATGTGTTCGAACCCCATCGGGGGCACTATTGAGCCTATGGTCATTGGTTTATTTTGAATCTTTAGTATGAGAAGATGTGATTTTAAATCACGTACCTAATTTTATTTTGTGACAGGTACTTGTTATTTATGTTATTCCATTTTACTTTTTAATATAAGATAAAAATAACTTTTATAACCTTGTCAATTAGCTGAACAAAAGCTATCATATCTTTTTTATTTATAAAAAAAAGGGAAATTTCGAATTATCCAAAATGAAGATGCAGTAATGTAAAGAAGGGTGATGACTGCCGATAATGAAAGTATAGTTTGACCGGACCTTAAACTTTTACTTCAACGAAATAATTTTGGAATATTTTCAGCTATAAATAACAATGTCAACTAAAACGATTTTGATTGCAGAGGATGAAAGAATTGTATCACTCGGTTTGAAAATGCTGCTCCAGAATAATAATTATACAGTAATAGATACAGTTTCAACAGGGGAAGATTTGATTTCTTCATATAAATCCAAAAAACCTGATTTGATTATTTCCGATTTGATGTTGAAAGGCAAAGTCTCAGGTATGGATGCAATAATAGAGATCCGGAAAATCGATAGTACGCCAATAATTATCATCTCAGGTTACCTTAGACCAAAATTGGAAAAACTTGCAAGCAGCCTATCAAATTGTAAAGTTTTAGAAAAACCTTTTGAGCAGTCAGATGTTCTTTATTTTGCCGATAAAATTTTAGGATTACATATCTGACAAAACAGCAATGCCCGCTTTGGGCGCCGGGCATTGTTTTTCAATCTTTTGTCATGAAGTAAATGTACTTAAGGATTGCAGCAATTTATACGGAGTGAACCACAAATCATTAAAATAAGTAAGTAAAGCTTACCAGCTTCTTTCTCTGCCGCCCCCGCCTCTTCTTTCTCTGCCTCCACCACCTCTTTTATCTTCTCGAGGTCTTGCCTCGTTCACAGTTAATTTTTTTCCTTTTAATTCCTTCGAATTTAATTCATTGATAGCTTTCTGAGCTTCGGATGAATTAGACATTTCCAAAAAGCCAAATCCTTTTGATTCGCCCGAATATTGATCCTTTATAATTTTAACATCTTTTATACTTCCGTACTTTGAAAATAATCCTTTCAGTTCATCTTCAGTGACATCTCTGGAGAGATTTCCTACATAAATATTCATGATACTTTCCTTTTTTATTATTAATTAAAGATACTTGCTTTAGGATACCAAAGAAGGTTTTTCAGGTTCTGCTTAAGCTGAGTTTAAAAAATAAATAAAAATATTGAGGTAATTCTAAACGGTATTTTATCTTTCTGATTTTTGATTAGCGATAATCTAATCTAATTATAATTTATTTGCAAGGAAAATATTATTTGTGGTCTGTTATTGTGGTTGTGGTCTATTAATTGTGATATGTAGTATATGATTTGTGGATAAGCCCTTCGAGGCTGATCAAAAAGAAATTATTTTTAAGTGTAAAAGATTTTAGAATATCATTTAGAGGAGACCAAAAAGTAAAATTTCCAGCCACCTCTTAAATGATTTGGGGTTTGGGAACCGAAAAGGCATAAAGGTTTTATTTTATAAAAAAGATTGGATGGTATTCGTTAGTTTTTATACTAAGTACTTTTCCATCCAATCATAATTCCAAAACTCAAATTAATGAATTTTAGAATCTGAAATTGATAAAACTAATTATCAATTTCTAAAGCAAAATTTAACATAATGAATTTGAAAGTCAAGAGAGATAAGTCAATAATGAATTAGAAAGATTGAGATTGTTATTTACGGCACAATTCATTATGGTGATTATAAAGAATATGATTTGATACTCTGTCTTTTCAATAGGCTCGATAAAGTATTTAGGTTTTAATTCTCCCCGTGTAAGTAATTCTTTTGAAAAATTGGGTGGTTATAGTGAAAGTTATGACCATCTTTTTTTATATCCGCAGCATTCTCAGATTATATGTGCTGGTTCATTCTAGCCCTATTCCCACTACCCTTCTGTTAATCTTTTTTTATTCTTTTTATAATCAGAACTGCCAAAAAAGGAACAATAGAATTTCCGCTTACATTTTAGGGCATAATTTTTTTGAGAGGCGAAAATCATTTGAATTTGAACGATAAAAGGGGTTTAAAATAAACAACCCAGTGTTGGGGAAACACTGGGTGCGACCCGTTACCATCAAAGGGCAGGGGAGAACCCTTTGAAAGGGTCAAATTTTATTTTTGCTAGCGGTAAAAAAATAATGACAAGAATAATAGAAAGCAATGATTCTCATGTTATTATTACTTTGTAATGTGCTTTTTATCACTACATTTAATATATAAAGAGCTTTTTACATCATTTTCAAACTACATTCTATAATGTACAATTCTAATATATATAATTGAAAAAAAACGAGCCTCCGGATCTCTCAGGAGGCTTTAATTTACATTATTTCCAACCAGATTATCAGCATTCTAACTAACTTTTATTTAATTAAATGTATATCTCAAACCAAATTGAATCTGGTAAACATCATCAAGTGAATTGTTATACTCAAGAGATTTAGAAATTAATTGACCGTTAATCTGTTTCAATCTGTACATAGCTCTCCCCTGATCGTCGACTGAAGGGTTAGTTAAAGGCTGAATATTACTATTGCTTCCCGCCGTAAACTTCTGCCCAACGCCCCAACTTTTATTTAAAAGGTTACCGAAGTTCAGAATATCAATTCTGAATTGCAATGCATTACGTTTACCAATAAGATCGGTAAATACTTCCTGTATAATGC